>CAWJTU010000011.1:0-19376 GCA_963845885.1 Candidatus Bathyarchaeota archaeon | reverse complement strand
TGGAACAATTGAAAGCATATTGGCGGAAAAATGCGATAGTAAGTCAATCCTTTGTGAACTTGAGACTGCATTGCTGAGGTCTGAAAAAGACTACGTCAGAAAAGGAAAATGTTTCCCGTTTCCTTCTAGCTAGTACCTGGTTGCTTGATCGTACGGCTGTTTAACGTAGGTTATTACTTCAACTGGGCACTCGCCACTCAGCTTCAATGTTTTCTTCCAGTCTTCACCGACCGCGATGAGAGAGAAGACTCCTGATAACTCCGCCTTGGCTTTTCGCACCAAATTGACGAGGGCTGCCTGAGTTTCTCCTGACTTAATCATGTCATCTACGATCAAAACGCTGTCACGTTTCTTGATGACTTCCTTAGGAATGTAAAGCGTGTTCGTCACGCCTGAACCCTTAAGAAGCACGTAAGTTTCTTCAAGGAAACCCTTAACGCCAATCTCTTTAGTCCTCTTAGCAATTACAAGGTTTACTCCGAGAGCGTTCGCAACCATCGTTGCGAGCGGAATTCCATCAACAGCCGGCGTCAAGATTTTGGTCACCCTTTTCCCAGCGAAGTTGGCAAGTGCATGGTTGGCGGCCTGCTGTAATATGTTGAAGTCGCCTATGATTTCCGTATTATCAAAATATCCGTCTTCATCGAACTTTATCCTGCTGCGAAGTTCAGTTTCCAGTCCTACTAGTTTGTTGAGGACCTTCCACAACTGTCTTGCTCTCGCAGTGTTGGGCAAAACGTGTCCTTTCGCGTATCTGCTTAGAACCGTCACGGGTAAACCTGTTTTGGAGGCTAATTCGCGGTAAGTGATGTTTCGCTTGTACTTTGCGGTTCTGAGCAGTTCAATCGTCATCAGACGAAGTTTCAGATCTTCTGCGTGAGTGCTCATAATCATCACCTTATACAGAGATGAATCAAATATGCGTGTATTTACACTGTATTATTTAGTTGCAGATTTATAATTTCCGCTCGAAAACCAACAAGCCTGGAAACACGTTAATAGACAGGAAAAATCAAGCGTGTTCTAGATTGGATACTAGATTACGACGCCCATTCGGTGCAGTTCCTCTCTCAAACTGTCTCTAGTTCTCTTGAGACTCTGCCTCTTTTCCACGTATTCATCACCGCTGATTTTACTGGACTTAAAATCCTCGTCTAATCGCACCGTTTGTGCATCTATTTCTCTTATTCTGGTCCTCAATTGATCAACATAAGACACTGCTTCTTCTTCGCCAGTCATTTCAGTCGGAGCAGAAGCCATCTTAATCACGCCGTCTTCTATGCGCAGAATCCTGTCAGTTCTTCTTGCAACGCTCGGATCATGCGTAACCATTACAACGGTCTTATTCAATTCCCTGTTAACCTTCAACAGATAATCTACCACAATTTTCGCGTTGACAGTGTCCAACTCGCCAGTAGGCTCATCAGCCAAAACAATCGGCGCGTCGTTCGCAAGCGCTGCGGCCATCGCCACACGTTGCTGTTCTCCTCCACTAAGTTCTTCGGGTTTATGGTCGCGACGATCGGTTAGACCGACTATTCCAAGAAGCTCTTGCACTCGTTCTTTCCTTTTTCCTCTTGAAACACCACGTGCAATCATTGGGAGTTCAATGTTTTCTGTCGCGTTTAACGTTGGAATCAGGTTTAATGTTTGGAATATATGACCAACCGTTTCTCGCCTGTAATCGACAAGCTGCGTCGTGTTCATGCTAGTCAAATTTATACTTCCGATTTGTACCGTGCCTGCCGTTGCAGCGTCTAAACCTCCTAGTATGTTGAGTAAAGTGGTCTTTCCACTTCCGCTTGGCCCTATTATGGCGACAAATTCGCCGGCGCCTACCTCCATGTTCAACCCCCTGAGAGCCTGCACTTCAATTTTGCCAAGTCGGTATGCTTTGACAAGATTGTTTACCTTCACTTCTAATCCTTTCATCTGAGTCTGACCATCCTTTCAAGTTTGGTTACGTATCCCTTTGATATGATCAATATTGGTCCTATGGTTGATACGAAAATGAGCACCACACAGGAGATCAACATCAGGAGCGCATCCATCTGAAACACGAACCGCTGTTTAATCAGAGAGGATGACGCGACGAAACTGTTGGCGGCTGAGATGTTCCCATACGCTGCGATAAAACCAACGATAATTCCTAAGGTCACCGCGAAAGTCACCACTGCAAGATTCTCCGTTACGAACATTATTACAAGCTGCTTGTACGACAAGCCTTTTACACTCATGATCGTAGCTTCACGGCTTCTCTCCCTCATGCTCACCACACTTACAAGCGCCGTCCCAACCGACGCAGCTAAAAATGCAAAGACGATGCCCAGTCGCTGAGCATCAAGCGATCCAACCGTCGCAACGTCAGACTGAGAAAGCGCGTATTCTTCAGCAAACGAATCTACTGTGCTAATATTCAAACCAAGGTTGCGAACGTTCTCTGCGGCAGCCGTGCCGTTGACTCCGGGTTTAAGTTTCAGTAATATTCTTGTGCTGGAGACACTGGAGGAATCGTTGACCTCATTGTAAAGTTCTTCTGAAACGTAAGACCAGTACGTCGAAAGGTAGCTCTGTTGGTTTCCGGTTTCTGGTCCAAAGTAACCGACCACCATCATCTTCTTTGAAGTAATCCCTATAGTTATTGTGATGAAGTCGCCGACTTTGAGATCCAGAAGTCTCGCCACACTTTGGTCCAAGATGATTGCATCTTTTTCTGTTAACAAGCTTTGAAAGGCTTCTTCGGTATTCTTTCCGGTGAACATGTCACTTTCGTAGTATGCAGTTTTGAGCCACGATTCAGCTTGAACTGTCCTCATGTTTAATGTAACGTAGTTGGCTCCAGCAGCCGTGCCACTGAGAAAATACTCGATTGTCGAGTTTTGCACTTCTGAGGTAAGGTTTGCCAGTATTATGGAAGAAACGTTTTTTGCCTCAGCTGGATTGTTGACGTAAACAGTGAGGTCTGCACCCACCTGCATGTAGACTGTTCGAGTGGTGAAGTCCTGTGCACTAGCGAGTTGTGTAGTAACTTGTGCACCGTAGCTTACTATCAATGCTATAAGAAATGCGATTGCAGCTGAGCGTGCGGGGTTTCTTCTAACGTTTTTGGTTGCCAATGCACCTAGATCACCCAGAAATTTGGCTGCTCGGGTTGTGAGTTCTTGAAACTTCAGAGAGCCTTGGATGAATAGTTTCGTGCTTCCCCAGAAAAAGAGCAGTGGCCCGATATAAGTCAGAACGTAATCAATCCCAAGTGCGAGTCCGATGAAAATCGTGAGAATAAAGTTCTGTCCCATCATGCCAGCGCTGGTCAAAGCAACTGTAACGTTCACGCCTAAAGCAAAAATAATCAACTTATACGTTCCGAGGATGAATGCGGTCCAAGGCCATCTTTTCTTGTAAGATCTTGTTTCCTCAGCTGGATTGTACTCTCGAAGTGCGTCGACGGCGGAGAGTCTTGAAGCTCTTTTGGCAGAGGTATATGTTGAAAGTAAAGCAATGACGACTCCGAAAATCATTGTTGAGATAAGTGTGTAGAGACTGATCACCTGCGGATTGAACAGCATTTCAGTGCTGAGTTGCGAGAAAAGCGGATTCAACAGAAACCCTGCTAAGACACCTAGTAATCCTCCCAGCAGTCCCAACATTATGGTTTCGATCAAGAATATTCTTCGAATCTGCCCTCCAGAAAAGCCCTTCGTGGACAGGAGCCCTATTTCTCGCCTCCGGAGACTGAAAGACACGTCAGAGACGGTAGTTCCCATGTACCAAGCCATGAAGAACACCGGAATAGAAAGAAGCGTGAAAGTAAACTGGATACTAAACGATTTCCCTCGAAAACTAGTAAGAACCGTGTCGAGATTGTTTTGAAAGTAAAAACCAGTCCCTGCTCTGGTTTGGATTTGAGCCTGTACGGTCCTGACGTTGTTGGTTGACGTATCAATGTCCCATGGACTTATCAGGGCATTTCGATCTAAGTATACCAATAGACTTGTACTTATTTGCCCGCCTGACGGGTTGACAGTCCACTGTAGGTCAACCAATTTCTGCATAGTCTTTTCCCAATCAACAATAAGCGCGTCGATGATTCTCTGTGGATAATAGGATGACGGATACACTATAACTTGGGGGTAGGAAAAAGCGTAGCCCCCAAGTGCAATCGACCGTGATTTCTCATCAAGTTTGGCATAACCTTTGACTGTCAGATTCAAGGAAACAAACACTGGTGAACCTACATTTGAGTATATTGAAATGTTGATTGGTATGATGTCTCCAACCGAATATTTCTGGGCCAAGAGAGAATCCTGGAACACATAGGTTTCGTTTTCGCCTATCTCTTCTGGTCGATTAAGCCAACCATCATAGACGCGTGATTGGTTCTGAATTCCGACCATTCTCGCATAGTAAGGATATGTGCCGTTTGTTTCGAAACCGGTCGGCCCTTCAAAAGCCGAGATTACCTCTGTTCCTACAACCCCTGACAGCCCTGCGACTTCTCTGGAGACGTTTAATACGTCCTCTGCAGGTTTCTGGTACAGGTTCGCGACTAGGTCAACATAAACCTGGCTCAGATCTTGTTTCAGGGCTTGTCCCGCCGTCACGTTTGCTTTGATGTCGATACCCGCGAAAAATGCTGATGCCAACGTTATACCAATCAACAGTGCAAGGAACAGTTTCCATGAACGAAAAACATGCGTTACAGCGTACAGCACTGGCATGTTCAAGTCAAGTGCTATTCCTTTGCAGAGCTATTAAGTCTAATGCTTAGAACACTGCGGAGCGGGGCTAACATCTACTGCTTTTAAGAAACTGATTGCGAAAGACAAGCTCTTGGAATCATGGACAACAGAGTTAAAATTGGAGAGCATCGACTACACATTTATGGAGAAAAGTGAATCCGTGAAAGTGAAGTTCTGGCGTAGAAAGCGATTCATTCTTGCAATCACCATAATACTATTGATAATCCTGTCACTCTTCGTTGCCCTCAGAATAGATTTCGGTCAAAAAGAAGACGCAGTTCTCACGTATTTTTCACAAGAGAAAGGTATGCCGGAAACCTTCACCGAATTGGAAAAACTAACGCCAAACAACTCCATCATACTCTGCTGGTGGGACTACGGAAGAGCAGTCAGACAATGGAGTCACCGAGAAGTAATAGAAGCCTACCCTTCAAGAGACATATGGAATACAATGGCAAACAGTCGAGATCCTCTGAACGGATTGGAAGCCCAGATATTCGGAACTTGGGGCTCATCACAGAAGATCCACGATCTCGCGAAAATATTCATGCAACCTGAACATCAATCTCTACAAACCATGCAGGTCTACGGTGTCTCATATGCGCTTGTCTTCAAGCCAGACGACCTGCAAAAATTCAATTGGATAGCCAGCATCGCGGGTTACAACGGAACAGATTACCTAAAGACAAATGGAACCACTTACACACCGACAGCACTGGGTTCGCAGGTAACCATCCTGAGACTGTTGTTTGATGAATCATTGCACCCGACATACTTCACCAAGCTTTTCGACAATGGCGAAGGCAAGATATTTCGGATCAAGTATCCATGAGGCGCGCTTACAGTGGTTTGGCGGTTACTGATGGTCTTTTGTAACCGAATAGTGTAACAATCGTGTAATAATCACTTTTTTTCGGAGTATATCGAAGAAAAGATAGAATTGATGTTTAGGAATGCTCCTGTAAATCCACAATTTCTACAGCGAACAGTTCTTTGAGAATTGAGCTATTTCTCAAGAAAAGACAGCGGATAGCTCTTGGAATCTAGTTATGACTGAGCCCGACGTTGCGTGTTGATGCTTGTGTGCTCTAAGTGAAGACCCCATACATCTGGTCTGGTGCGAGAATCTCTGGAAACATCTTTCGCAGTTTCAACCGGGTCAAGTAGCAGAGGTGGCATTCATCCACATAGCCTTCTTCGTGATCAACATGATACGTTCTGACAAGTTCAGCTGGGCCTCCCTTTAGAATTGGCCCACATATAGGATGCTTGTACGGGTCGAACTGTGCAAACAATCGGTGCAGTGGGGTCTTCTTCATGTTTCCCATAGTTATGCCTTGACACAGGTGAACGTACCCGAAGGGGTCAATGTGCACCCGCTTCTGATGGGAAAAATCCTCGTCTAAGCACTTGTTAAGTTCCCGCCATCGTCTCCTCGGCAAGCCTTCAACGAGCTTCTCAGCAGGTCTCCCTTTGAATAGCACAGCTCCTTCTGTGACAGGCTTCCCCTTCCATTCTTTCCCAGCCATGTATTCTTTGGGTTGCTCTATACTGATATTACTAGCAGGAACAGCTAACTCTTTGGCTGCTTGAAAAGCGTATTTCGAAAGGTTTTCTTCTTCCTTGCTATAGTGGAAAAGGTCATCGCTTACTATCATGTTAGATATGCCTATTTCCGAAATAGGTTTCAGCCATTCTTTTGCATCTTCAACCGACGTTGCCCAATAAGCATTCGTAATAAAACCCGTCTTGAACCCCAGCTTCTTTGCTTCACGCAACCCCCATAAGAGAATTGGATAGTAAAGAACGGGTTCACCACCTTCAATATATATCCAGTCAATGCTCCTGATCTTTTTTGCTTCCTTCAATATTCCTCGTATGTCAGCAATTTTCATTACCCCTCTCGCATCTGGGCTGCCGAAGACAAAGCAATGATCGCATTCTAGGTTGCATTTGTAAGTTAGAAGAAGGTCAAGTTCGTTTATGGGCATGGTAGTCTCCTACTAGAATAGATGTTTATGCGCATATTTTAGAATACGGGGCAGGAAAAAAGATGAAAACATGTACTCAAAATTCTAATCATTCGTGCGCGCAATCGACTCGAATAATCTCAAAATACCCGAATTGCAAATGCCATTAATCAAAAATCCAAGGACTTGTCACATATCGAATAGCGCGCACGGAAGTTGTCAAAGGGCAAGCGAAAGTCATCTGGATTTTCTTGGCGCGAAACTGAACTCATCTTCTTGCTATGGGCATGTGTTCACAATAAATATCCGAGGAGTAGGAAGTGATTAAGGTTGGCGGATCCGCTGGGATTTGAACCCAGGACTTTCGGCTTTCTTCAGCGCTCTGCGTTAGAAGGCCGACGCGCTTTATGGCCTAAGCAGTATCCATGCTGCGCTACGGATCCTAATTTGGCGCAATTAATGAGGAGTGGTTAGGCTGATATATTTTATTCTATCACAAACCAGACTGCAGAAAGCGAAAAGAATCAAAATAACAATTGCTATGCTTTGTTGTCGTGGACTAGTCGCTAAGAGCCTGAGTATAATTTGTGAACGCTTCTTTATTTGATGCTCACCGTAGTCGAGACATGTTGTAGGTTTTTTAAGCAGTGCGTGTTAGTTTTGAAATGCAAAGGGAAAGGGCAAAGCGCATGAAGATTGCAATAAACTCCAAATGGTTGAGGATGACTCCGATAAAAGTTGGATGTGTGATTCTGATCTTAGGTTTCGCTTTCTTATTTTCATCTGTCTTTTCCGAGTCATATGTCGCAGCCTTCATAGGCTTAGGACTGACATTTTGGGGTGCATTACTCATGTTTGTCAGGTCTACAAAGTACGTTAAGCTGGATCTGTTGACCGCAGCATCATCCTCAACACTTGGAACCATAGAAGAAATGCTGGCTACCACAGCTTTCAGCAATAAAGGGATCTATCTGCCTCCCAAACTTCTACCTGACTACAGCTCGAATCTCGTGTCTATTCACGCGACAAACAAACAGGCTCTTCCAAAACGAGAAGAAATAACTAAGAACGAGAATTCAAAGACTTCAAAATGGCTATTCCTGACTCCCCCTGGTCAGGCACTCTGCGCTATCTTTGAAAAACATCTTGGAAAATCATTCGCCGAAATGGATCTTCCCGAATTTCAAAGATCACTTCCAAAATTATTCGATGAATTGGAGATAACTAAACACGCTAGTTTGGATATTGAAGGCAACGTCATAACTGTCAAAGCTCAGAACAATATCTTTGAGGACCTATGCAAAGAAACAGGAAAACGCCAGAGAACTTTGACAGCACTTGGCTCACCATTCTCAAGTGCCCTAGGATGTGCACTAGCCAAGGTAGCCGGCAAACCAGTGATTATTGAAAAAGAAGAACAGACAGACGATAATACAACAACAATTCAATACCGCTTATGGGAGGAATAGACCTTGTCTTTTCCACCGTTCAGTTCGTGGAGCATTACTCTTTGGCTGGCCATGACTGCGATAGTCCTGTTCATAACAATCCAATTATATTCAGTATATGACGGACCTGCAACATTACTTGTAGATTCTAAGAAACTGAAGTATTCTGCTTTGATGGTGACATTGTTTTTCGTCGCGACAATTGCCATACGTATTTATGAAATATTGGTTTCAATATAGATGAATTGGGAGAATGTGCCCCTGATGAAAAGCAAAGACGTTAATGACTTGTGCATGGTCTCGGGTGGTGCGGGTTTCATCGGGAGCAGTTTGACTGAAAATCTCCTGAATGATGGACACAAGGTTACTGTGGTCGACAATTTCTCCAGCGGAACAAGGAAAAACCTGCAAAATGTCTTAGACCAACCAGCGTCTAACGATCGTTGAAGCCGATCTGAAAAAAGAAAGTGAGAAACTCCGCGAGATTGTTCAGGAATGTGGGTTGATTTTTCATTTTGCAGCGAACCCAGAAGTGCGAGTCGGTGAAACCGAGCCGAAGATCCATTTTCAAGAAAATATCGTAGCGACTTTCAACCTACTCGAAGCCATGCGGAAAACTAACGCGCCTAAGACTATTGTTTTTGCTTCAACGTCAACTGTTTATGGCGAAGCTTCAGAAATTCCCACGCCGGAAGATTATGGTCCGTTGATTCCGATTTCAACTTATGGCGCATCAAAACTCGCCTGCGAAGCACTAATCACGAGTTACGCTTATACCTTTAACCAGCGAGCCCTCATCTTAAGATTCGCGAACGTGATTGGTAAACGGTCAGACCACGGCGTTATAGTTGACTTCATCAAAAGAATCAAGGAAGACCCCCGACAACTTCGAATCCTAGGCGACGGCAAACAAGAAAAAAGCTACATCCACATACAAGACTGCACCGACGCAATAATGCACTTGACGAAGCAATTTCCTCAAAAACGATAAAAAAGTTGACATTTTCAACGTAGGCACTTCAGACATGATCACTGTACGAGACATAGCGAAGATAGTCGCGTCTGCAACGAATCATCCTGAAATCGAATTCAATTTCACTGGAGGAGTAGACGGTGGAAGAGGATGGAAAGGCGACGTCAAAACGATGCAACTGTCAATCAACAAACTCCTCAACACTGGATGGAAACCCAAGTACAACAGCAAACAGGCGGTAGAACTCGCAGCCAAAGAACTGCAATGACAATAATGCAACAAGCTTGTAGATGTGCTAAGATTACAAGGAAACTCTAACAGAGCGCGGTCCAATGAAAAACATGGTATAGTTCGACAATGTGGTGTTAAACAGGAAGAAATTGCAAGCAATTCGTTGTGCTATTCGTGGACATGATTAGTCGACTTTTCTTTACTAGTCTTAACTGATCTGACAATATGCTTTAAAGGTCCAGTCAACTTTTGGGTCAAGTTTTCTTGATAAGAAGGGTTTTCTTTACGATCTCAATTAGTTACAACTGTGGAAACATTGTCCGATCCTGAGGAGGAACCATATTCGATCATCTTTGCTTCTTTGAAGCATCCTGTTCGCAGAAAGATACTCCGGATGCTCTCAGAGAAATCCATGACCTTTTCCGAAATGCTTGATGTTCTTAAGGTGTCAAGTCCGTTTCTGACCTATCATCTTGAAAATCTAGGCGAACTAGTCTGCAAAACAGGAAATGGAAAGTATAGACTGTCAACGTTCGGCGAAACAGCAGTAGTGACGATGAGCAGAGTTGAAGACACATCAAGACCGGCGTTTTCACGATCCAGTCGAAACAACAACGCTAGCCACAAGACGGTTTCAGCCATAGTGCACGGCATAGTGGGCATCTTCCCCATTGTCCTTGCAATTACGCTGATCCTTGCAAGTCTTTACTTTGTCAACTTCGTCACATCACCTTATGGACCACAAGAACCCATCACGATGAATGGTCTCAGCGTGTCACTTCAACCGAGTGAGAATTACACGTTTACGGCAGTAATTGGTCTGGATTTGAACGACAAAGGCATTGCACGAAAATGCCACGATCATCTTTCCTTACAGTGTGCCTCCAGCCCCCACGTTGACGCATTGGGAGACCCTAAGAATCAAAGTCACAGTGGATAATCGAAGAACATCAAACCATTCGGACACAATGTCGCTCATCGTCTACTATCCGGACGGACACAACGAAAGCGGTGTTTTGCGGGGCGGAAATGAATATCCCGATCTAATAGACCAAGATGCACAGAATGGAACTTACAGAATCGCGATGCGCAATATAGTTTGGAGGAGATGAATTCAACGATCGTGGCCCATGTCGTTCAGGAAACTTTTGAGAAACCATACTTTTACCTCGGCATATCAGGGTTGGCAATCGCGGCTATTGGTCTGGTCTTTGCTTTGCTATATCCTATCGTGGGATTGTCAGAGTTCCTGTGGGGCAGCATGAAGCGACCAACAGAGAGCAAAATGCAACCCGAAAACCTGTCACCTGTGCAAAGTACCTTCAAAGGTGAAGTCTTGGATAAACAGCTAGTTGCTAAGTTATCTAAGAAATACACGCATCCCGAGCAAGCACTCAGGTATTGGCTGGAACGCAAGATGAGTCAAGGAAAAACGAGAGAACAAGCACTGAAAGAAATTGAGGAAGAAAACGCGTAGTTCGCAGAGGTCACTTGGAAAAGAGCACTCTATACTCCAAAAGAACCTAATCGAATAGCACTGAGTGGTGAGGCGGGCTTACGCGCGAAGGTTTTTATTCCAAAAAGAAATTTCTAATCTGTGCAAAGCCCGGTGGTGCAGTGGTCAAACATGGCGGCCTCTGGAGCCGCTGACGAGAGTTCGAATCTCTCCCGGGCTACCATTTTTGCATTATAAATTATACTGTTTTGCATGTTACGACAGCTTTTTTGCGTAGAATTGCTTTGGACCTCTGCTTCAATGCTTGCAGTAGAATGCCCATCTGACCTTGAGACTTGCCCAAAATGCGTGCGCTAGGAGCCTACCCCTCCTAGGTTTCAATGTACCATGAATATTTGGATCCAAATATGCATAACATCAAAATGAGCGCGCGCTAGGTGTAGCCCCGTGGATCGGATAGTTAAGAAGTCAATAGATCTGCGGTCAAGGCTTCTTCTTTTCACTGATCAAGATGTCCTTGGCAATTGAAGACATGCTCAGAGGCATCATTATGTTTGGGCCCTTAAGGTCAACTAGAAAGCTCTCAAACGTGTTTATGTCAGAGTAAGGCACTTCTCTCGCCGTTCTCTGAATGTTCCAGTAATCCGAAAAATCCTTGAAGAAAGTCACGAACACATAGTCTTTGTTCAAACCTATCCCCCAAGCGCTAATCAATTCGGCGTGAGGATATTCTTCCATGAATCTGCTGAGAAACTTCTGAATTTCATTCTCCTGTTCACTGCTAAGTTTACTTTCATTTTCACGAAAGTGAGACTCAACAGTTCGTATCCCAGTTTGCTGAAGTCAGGAATTGCTGTGTATTCTCTTATGACTCCTAACTTCTCAAGCTTTCGTCTAGTTCGAGTGACAGTCGGCTGTGTGCTGCCGATCGCTTTTGCCAATTCCCTATCGCTTCTCCGACTGTTTTTCATCAGTTCAGAGAGCAAATTCAGCTCTACGTCTTTCACAATAATGTTGCTCCATTTCATTATCATTTAACACTTTGGCGATACTTAACTCTTTTCAAACACGCATAATTCAGGAAAAAGTGGATGCTGAAGACTGCCACAGACATTGGGACAATTTGTTGCGGCGTCAAAGTCACCGTTTTCCCAAATTGCCTCTTAGCACTCTTGGTTCTTTCCATTCTTCTCTCAGAATACTGTACAGACACAGGTCTCTCCATTCTCCTCTGGAAAAACCGGATTTGCGAATCGTTCCTTCCTTCTTAAATCCCACTTTCTCCAAAACCTTCTGAGAAGACATGTTCAGTGCATCCGTGTGAGCCTGAACACGAGGGATGTCTTTTGAAAGGAAAAGATAGTCCACAACAATGTTCACGGCTTCGGTGCAGTATCCTCTTTCTCTTTCACTTGGAACAAGAACATAACCTATTTCCAACAGGTCTCCTATGGGCCAGTGAAACATGGTTCCAATTTTGGTTCCATCTTTTTTCTCTATGAAAAACCATTTGGTGTCAGGAGGAAGGGCATCATATCTTTTCTCCCATTCCGTTTTGGACTGTTGTGGAAGCCAAACATAATCGCCTAAGTAATCGGGGTTGTTGCTCCAATCCGCCAATAATGGCAAGTCTTCTTTTTCTACAACTTTCAGATTGATACGCTTGCCTTCGAGCAAATACTATCACACACCTGGTAGTTCCGATCTTCCATCTTTATGGGTTGTGGAAGAAGTGGGCTACGAACATTAAAACGGTTTTGAACGATCACTGATGGATTTTGTGTGTACGGTTGTGACGCACTACATTTAATGAGGCGCGATTCTCATAAAAGAACCCAAGGGAGTGCGAATCCGCAGAACACGCTCATTCATTTTTCTCTCCTCTCTCCTCTCCTGTTTCAGTTGCGGATGCACTCCTCCCACCTGCATTAGCGTGTGCTTACGCTATGAAATAGAACACAAATATAGAAAAGAAGTCAAGAAGCTCCAATTCAAATCTCAAAAAAACCTTTCCCACTGTCGAACCATACGTGAGCTAAGACTTCGTCTGAAAAGATTGTGAAGAGAACAGTTGAAGTATATTTTAATCACAAGACTGTTTTGCTTTGAAGGCGCGTTTGTCTCTCTGCTTCACGCATAAAATCCTTGATCATCGGCTGCATGGCTTCAGGATATCGTTTAATGTATGCGTGCCGTTCGCGTGGTTTAAGGAAAAGTTGCGCCAGTTTTTTTTGCAGGATCTCCTGTTGAACTTGCCTTCTGACTTTCCAGCCGAGCCTGATGTTCTTAGCGGCCTTAACGTCGACTAATTTGACCTTTTTCCTTTTGCTCATAGCAAAATCTCCTTTGCCACAGTAGTCATATCGTGAGTCGCAAGAAAACCCTTCTTTCCGTTATCGACATATATCGGAATTCGGAAGCTTGATGTTTAAGAAATCGTTTTGACGTGGCACCCAAATCCAAAAGGAAGTCAACATCAAATAAGCGTCAAACCTCAACCTTTTTTTCTTCGTTCGCAAGAGACAATTCAGAGGACCTGATTTTCAGTGGATAAACCGATAAAAATTTTGGGGTTTGCAGGAAGCCTGAGGCAAAACTCGTACAACAAGGCACTTTTGCGAGTTGCTGTCCAATTAGCACCGAAGAATGCGATCATTGAAACGTTTGATCTCGAAGGAATTCCGCCGTTCAACCAAGATTTGGAAGCACTGCCCCCTCAGAAAGTGAAGGAATTCAAAGCGAAGATCAAAGAAGCAGACGCAATTCTCATCGCAACCCCCGAATACAACTATTCCATTCCCGGCGTTCTCAAAAACGCGATCGACTGGGCTTCAAGACCATACTCTGACAACGCTTTCAACGAAAAACCCGTCGCGATAATGGGAGCTTCAACTGGCATGTTGGGCACAGCAAGGGCACAATATCATCTCCGCCAGAGCCTCGTCTTCCTCAACATGCATCCCATTAATCGCCCAGAAGTCTTCGTTCCGTATGCACCAGAAAAGTTTGATGAAAACGGCAAACTGAAAGACGAAAAAACCCAACAACAAATCGCCAAACTGCTCGAAAATCTAGTCTCTTGGACCATGAGATTGAGAAAAGAAAGCGAGAATTCCGTCTAGAAATAGAGACGTGGAAACGAAATATCGCATCTGCAAAATGTATACAAGTTCACGAGTTACCTGAAGCGCGTGCTAACCGATAAGACAATTTCAAACCGCTGAGAGATTTTCGATGTTCATTTCTTGCTTTGATGTTCAACCATGTCCATCGCCACAGCGTAGCCCAGCACCAGCAATGGATCAAATTCAGGCTTAACAATTTCAACACAGTATTCTTCTCTAACAGTTGCCCATTTCAAATGAACCTTAGCTATAGCTGTCTTGTCAGGCGCAGTCATTTCATAGGTATGGTGAACAATGTTGCCCTTTATTCTTGCTATCTCTTTTCCCAACGCATCTTCCATCCACCACTCACTGCCAAACAACTTGATAATCTTCTTTTTGACCCTTGCTTTAACTTGTCCGCTCTTGTTCTTTATTTCATACTCATTGTGAATAGTCACGACCTTGCCACAGATCTCGCCCAGATGAGTGCCCGAGTTATCTTCAAACCAGAAATGAGGACCTAAAGATACAAATTCTTTCTTAATGAAACCCAACCGGTCACCATGTCTATTCTTGATGACGTACGTGTTTCGCACGGACAGAAGTTTTTGATTAACAATGAATTCCCTCGTATCCAACATGCTCATCTTCAGACGCCAACCGCACGATACGTGATTCCAGTTAAGCCCATCCATCTACAAAAAGTTATTCAACCCAAGCGCTAGCACCCAAATTGACTTGTACTATCTATTTTGTGGTTCCTCATCCAAAAACTATATTTTGAGAACCACTTCACTTCCACACGCAGAACTGTCTGCAGTTGACTGACATTACCCGAGAGGTTTAAAAGAGAAAGTTCCGTGAGGTTGTGATATGATTCCTGTCGAAATCTCCGACGTCAAAAAGTGGTACGGCGATTTGAAAGCTGTGGATGGAGTTTCCTTTTCCGTCCAAGAAGGCGAAGTTTTCGCTCTTCTAGGCCCTAACGGTGCCGGCAAGACGACGCTGATAGAGATTCTCGAGGGTTTACGAAAAAGAGACAAAGGCGCCGTGAAAGTGCTTGATCTTGATCCATGGGAAAACGGTCGTGTGCTTCACAGAAGAATCGGAGTCATACCGCAAGACTTCGTGTTCTTCGACAAGGCAAACCCGAGGGAAGCAATAAAGTATTACGCGGATCTTTTTGGCGTTGACGTCGATGTCGACAAGACATTGAAGGAAGTCGTTTTGGACGATTCAACCAATGTTCTTTTTGAAAATCTTTCAGGCGGACAAAAACAGAAACTCGGTCTTGCTCTCGCACTGGTCAACTCCGCAGAACTACTCTTCCTCGACGAACCGACGACAGGGCTTGATCCGAACGCGCGAAGAGCAATCTGGGATGTGATTAGAGGATTGAAGAGCAACAGCAAGACAGTCATCTTAACTACTCATTACCTCGACGAGGCCGAACAGCTTTCTGACAGAGTCGCTATCATGGATCATGGACACATAGTTGCGATGGGAACACCCGACGAAATCATCGAAGCCCACGGCTCAGGAGAAAGACTCGAAATTCACGGAACAGAAGAGTTGGCATCCTATCTCAAGGCGAATACGAATCTGAAAATTGAAAGCAACGGCAAAGGCGTGATCAGTATATCAATCACTCAAAAACACGACGCGTTAACAGCCCTGAGCGCTATCGAACGATCGGGACTCGAATGGCACGATCTTCACACGCGCCGCGACAGTCTGGACGACGTTTTCGTGAAACTTGTGGCAGGAAGGATCAATGAAAAAGGCGAAATCAGTGCTGAAAACGCAGGTAACAATTCGCCTGTTCAACGGAGGCGCTAACATCAATGGCTAATGCGCGAAGAATCATATCTGATCTCCGTGTGTTTGGTCGTGGATACTTCAGAAATGCTGCTGGACTATTCTTTGGCCTGATATTCCCAGTAATCCTCATACTTATCTTCGGAGCAATTTTCTCATCGGGTTTCTCCGGCACGCTCACGCTCTACGTTCAGAACCAGGACACCCAAGGTCAGGTCGCCAAGTCCTTCCTAAACGTGCTCGGCAACGCAAGCACAGTTAACATCGTTATCGTGGACAATCATGAGAACTTTTCTCAATATTTGTCGGCTCATTCAGCTTCGGATGGGATGATCATTCCTTCAGATTTCTCATCGAATTACTTAGCTGGCACGCCTGTGAACGTCACGCTATACGGCAATCCTTCTCAAAGCTCCAGCGCCATCGTACTCGGAACCGTCACGGGAGTGATAAATGGGTTAAACTTGCACGGCGCGCCAGCTACCGTTGGGATAATCCAAACCACGGCCAATGCGCAGGTGACCAAATACATTGACTTCCTAGTTCCAGGGCTAGTTGGGTTTTCAATACTCATAAGCCCAATGTTTTCTCTAGTGAACATATCTTCCGAATACAAAAGAATAAAGCTGTTCAAGCAGCTATCGTTGACTCCTCTCAGCAAAATCGAATGGCTAGCTTCAAAAGTGATCTTCTACATTCTCTTATCTGCAACGTCATTTCTCTTGATGGTTGCAGTTGGAGTCTTTGCCTTCGGGGCACACATCGTGCTTTCACCATGGCTAATACCATTCATCGTACTCGGACCAATGTTCTTTGCCTCGTTAGGCATGCTGGTCGGAACAATATCAAAGAATACAGAGACAGCCAGCGTCCTTGGAAACGTCATAACGTTTCCAATGATGTTTCTGTCAGGCACGTTCTTTCCAATCACACTGATGCCCACATACCTTCAGTACCTTGCGCATATTCTGCCCCTCTTCTACATAATTGATGGATTGAACGGCGTTATGATATATGGTAACTATGCGCAAGCAGCGATAGATTTGGCCGTTGTCACGGTAATCACAATTATAGCGTTTGTAGCCGCAGCAAGATTGTTCAAATGGAGAGAAGACTAGCTCAGAAACAAACCGCTTCTATGGCGTCCTCGCTCAAACTGAATTTGCCCGAAATAAGCAGCATGGACTATTTCAATGGGAACCTGTTCATTCCCACAGACCTGTCACCTGAAGTAGGCGAATTAGCGGTACTTAGAAGACTAGCCTAGATCAACGAAAGAAACCACGGCATCTGATTTGCACGCGTTGATTTCCAATATCTTCTACAATTCTGTGTAGAAATCTTCTTTCAGTCTTGTGTCGCGCTGATCAGTCCAGAAGTTTGACTAATCCTTTGAAGATAACTAGAAAGCTTCTTCCCTTCTCAGTGGTCCTGTAAACAGCCTTCTTGCTGTGGTTCTGGACCTCCAGCAAGTTAGATCGAACGAGCTCCGGGATATATTTCTCTAATTGAGCTGAACTCAAGCCAACCTTGTACATCAACTCGGTCTTGTAAACGCCTTTCGCGGCATAGGCAAGCATATCAGATATCAGAACCAGTTTGTCCCTTCTGTTGCCCTTCAGCGTGAGCGCACAGTTGGTTAACATTACTATTTGTCAGATGATACGAGCTTTTTAATCCTTATGTCAACAATAGAACCTTTGAAGTATCGTTTGCTACACTTCTACAAGCGCCGAAGAGCAAATCGAGTTCTCTGGACACGAGAAATGCCTACAACTAACAGCGCAAACAAGCATGCCCCTATTACAGCATCAACAAGATCGAGTCGCCTATCACTTGCTCACGTTGATACCCTAAGTCTTTTCTCCTCAAGTTAGTTTGTTCGAAAGCCTTTTTCCAGTGATGCTCTCAACAAGACCAGCAATACAAAATTATCTCCTCGTTACTGAAAAGGGAATTACGTGAGCACGAATGCTTGCATTATTATTACGTCTGTCTTTGGCAGCTCATTTGCGTCGACGGGCACTTGGGAGATTAAGTCAACAACGTCCATTCCTGCAGTCACCTTTCCGAAAACAGAATAGTTGGTGTCCAAGTAAGTATTGTTCTGCACGTTAATGTAAAACTGGCTACTTGCAGAATTGGGGTTACTGGTCTTCGCCATCGCAACCGCCCCTCTGATATTGCTGTGTTTGTTTGGAAGTTCGTCTGGAATCGTGGGAACAGTAATCCCCTTGGAACCAGGATCTCCACCTTGGATCACGGCAGGGTTAGTGGCCACCCTGCTAAAAACAGTAGCATTATAAATTCCAAATTGTGTGAGATTTTTGAAGTTGGCTGACGTGATCGGCATATCATCGAACAATTCAATCGTTATGTTCCCCATACTCGTAACCAGCATGACTCTGGTCGCAGGCGTCGGCACTGAAACCGACTTAGGTCCATACACCGAGCTGTAGGCTACCATTCCACCTATGAAAATGAGAAAGAGAATCAACGATGCGGTCAATTTCCCGTGTTTCATCAGAAACGAGCTTCTCTTCGAACTATATAAGCATATTTTTTCATGAGAAAAGATGCCTTACAAGCGCTTTCGAGTCAAATCCGATTTCTGAACATCCAAGAACCATCACAAACCCCCGTGTTCAACTGGCTCAAACCTTCTCTGCACACGCCAAACCTAACACCATAACGACCTGCGAAACAATGGACTCGTTCCATTAGCCTTAGCCTCAGATCACGGGGCAAATAGAAGTAGTCAGACATTCGCTGGCCTTTCTCAAAATAGAGTGATCTCAGTTTCTCAGCAACTGAAGGCAATGTCCCACAAAGTCTTTTCCAATTATCAGGTCGAACCTTGTAAGTTGAGCTAGTGATATGTTTGACACCCAACGATGCAACTTCTTTGATCAGTCTCTCTGGGTCGTCGTTCACAAAAGGGATAATAGGATCGATTCTTACTGTCACCGGCAAACCACTTTCAACAAGTTTTTCAGCGGCTTTCAAGCGTTCTGACGGCAACGGCGCATAAGGTTCGATCATCGCGCCTAAGTGGTCATCATCTGTTGTTATCGTCAGAGACACCACAGACGGAACTTTCTTCAATAGATCAATGTCTCTGACGACGAGATTCGATTTGGTCACTATCTGAATTCTGCAATCGCTTCTAGACAATATCTCCAGACAGTCACGTGTCAACGCCTTTTCCGCTTCCAAGTTCGGATAAGGATCCGAAGAGTTAGACAATGATACAATTTCACCATGCAAACCAACTGCCTCACGCTCCAGACTTCTGAATCAAATTCTTCTTTGGCCTGCAGTTCGAGAAGTTCACAACGTAACTCGAAGCGTAGCAATATACGCATCCATGATCGCAACCAGTGTAGGGGTTAATGGTCAACTTAGCAGGACAGGTACACAGCGGAGAACGCCAAGGGTCAAACTCTCGAAGTACCTTCAAACATTTCACAACATCGATCTGCAGCAATTCTTAACGGATCTATCTGCCTAGATCAGAATTAAAAAGGTTCTTTGAACACCATGCATAGACTCAGTTTCTGCGCGATTGAAGTTCACCGAATATATCGTCCAGACACCACCAAGGGTCCAATACCTTAGGCGGTTGGAGACCGCA
>CAWJTU010000010.1:0-327883 GCA_963845885.1 Candidatus Bathyarchaeota archaeon | reverse complement strand
GCCTTCGGCTCACTCGCACGTTCCAGACGATACGCCAAAACTGACACCGCACCTAACAAGCGCGCGCGCTAAACTCCCAACGATCCGAGCAAGACCGTTTGCCTAATACCTGCCGAAGTCCAGGCTCAAGAGGTCGTCTTTCCGAAATTGCCAGCGAGTACGATGAAGTCGAAGATATCGATGATGCCGTCGTTGTTGAAGTCTGCCTGGCTATTCCAGTTGGGATCTCCAGGCTTGGATCCGAAAGCCCGCGCTGCCAGTATGGCGTCTGATATGTCAACTGTTCCATCATGATTTATGTCTCCAAAGACTGATAGTATGGTATGGCTTCATGAGTGGGTATCTGTCAGCATTATTTGTATCAATGCTGTACGGTGTGTCTCCTATTCCATCGCTTCCAGTCTCGTTCTGATATGGCCCTTTGTAAAAGTCGTGCCCTTGTAGTCGCTCCAGTAGTTGCCGCCAGAAGGATAACCATTATCCCAAATATTCACTGAGACGCCAGTGGAACTATGTTGGACGTTATTGTTGGCAAAGTTGTTATGGAAAATGATGTTACTTGACGAAGAGTCAAGCCCCCAGATGCCATAAAAATTGTTTGTTACATTGTTTCCGCTAATGGTGCTATTTGAAACATAGACGAGATAAATGCCCACACTGTTTGCTATTATGTTGTTTCCAGAAATGATGTTACTTGACGAAGAGATAATCCCGATGCCCTCGCCGCTATATCCTGTTACGTCATATGCTGTTATGCTGTTTCGGCATATGGTGTTATTTGAAGAAGAATCAAGCACGATGCCGTGATAGTTGTTTGTTGCGTTGTTCCCGCTAACAGTGTTATTTGAAGAGTATTCAAGATAGATGCCAATCCCGTTGTTCGTTAAGTTGTTTATGTTAATACTGTTATTTGAAGAATAGTCAAGCTCGATACCATAGTCTAGGTTGTTTGCTATATTGTTCCCAGAAATGCTGTTGTTTGAAGAAGAGAAGATAACGATGCCCCAGCTGTTTGTCGTTGCCGTGTTCCCGCTGACAATGCTGTCTGAAGAATTGGCAAGAAGGATGCCGTCTACGTTTGCTATTGCGTGGTTCCCGGTAACATTGTTGTCTGGAGAAGAGTCGAGCTCGATGCCATACAGGTTGTTTGCTGTTACGTTGTTGCCAATAATGGTGTTGTTTGAGGAAGAGTCAAGATGGATTCCATCACCGTTTCCTGTCGCCGTGTTTCCGTCGACAGTGTTGTTGGTTGAAGAAGAGATGATAACGATGCCGTCATTTTGGTTTGCTGTTGCGTTGTTTCCGCTGATCACGTCGTTGTTTGAGCCGATGAGACTGATGCCGTAGTAGAAGCCTTGGACATTGACGTTTTTTACTGTCACGTTGCTCGTAATCACCAAGCTTATACCCACTGATTGAACGGACAACGCTCCGTCGCCGCCTCCTTGCAATGTGTAACCGTTTCCATCAATCACGATGTTGTTTCTTTCGATGTTGATTCCGTAAGTTGGGGAGCTGATGTTGCCTGTGAATGTGTACGTGACGTTGTCAACGCTTGAGATAGGCGCAGAAGACGGAGAAACGCTTCCGTCAGCCAGTATGTAAACGATTCCACCATCAGCCTTGACTGCTTGAATGTTAAATGCCACCGTAAACATGCCTACTAAAAGTAGTGTAAACGCTATTGTTGAAACCATCCTTCTATTCAAAAACAACATTCCGCCTTCCCCAATTCAATTAATACTGTACGGTTCAGGCGATTTATCCATTATGGAAAAGACCAGCGATCGTTACTCTACAGAAGTTCTGAAAAGTGCACCCCAAGGCAGACTCTTCTCACTTGCATGTTCATACTTGGGCAAGAACCTGGTCAACCGCACTTGTCGAGTAACAACGCGCGCGTTTTTCCCTTGTTTTGGTTTCCATTAACTTCAAGATTGGTGGAATCTGCAGTATCCACGGAACAGCCGCCACAATGAAGGGTACAGCGATCCACGTTTGAGTCTGCCAAAGCCACGTGCTGATGAAAGGCCCAAAAAACGATCCCACACCGATCACCGCGTTAATGAACCCCCAAGCCTTCGCTCTCTGCGCGTCAACTACAAGCTCCATCAGCCAAGCCTGAAAAGCAGGGGAACCGATGTTACCAAACGCAAACAACCCCATACTAACAAGAATAAACTCTTGAACTGAACCCGTGAACGCCAAACCAACAACAAAAACTGCTCCTAACAAGCTCACGAGAGTTAGGGGTTTCCTGCCAAATCTATCTGCCAAGAACCCTCCCGGAACCTGAACGAGGGCTGTCGCCAAACCTGAACCTAACGAAAATATCAGTCCCAACTGGGTCGCATCAACATCCAACTTGTAAATCGGAAAATCTCTGATCAAAGGTCCCATCAACCCATTAGCCAAACCCGTGAGAAACGCGATCGCTCCGAAGAGCCACAAAAGCTTGGCCAGTGGTATCGGAGCCTTCCCATTAGCCTCATTACCCGAAACCTTGCGCAGAGGAACTGCCCTGCCAGAGACGCCCACGAGCCCGAAAGAAGCAACCAATCCAACAACGGCCACTGCTGAACCAACCATGAACGGAAACCGCAACCCCACACTGTCAACCAAAACTCCTCCTATCAAAGGCGCTGGTATGGTGCCAATCATCCAGAACAGATTGAACCCGCCAAACGCTTTCCCTCTCGAACTCAATCTACTCAAATCCGCCACAAACGCCGTGAACGCTGGCTGAAACAAGGACATCGCAAACATGTGCACAAAATACACGAGTACGACAAAGAACACGCTGGTAATAACCGAATAAACAAACAAGCTTGGTGCCAAGACCACGCATGCCAAACCGATCGTCAGCTTCTTACCGACCCTATCTGCTAGGAAACCTCCAACAAAGCTCCCCAAAATCATCGCTAGGCTGCTCACAGAAACCAACACTCCGATAAACGCCGTCGTAGCCTCAGGCGTTACTGCCAAAGACTTGAGCAAGAAAAACACGGCAGAACCTGAAACCATCGAACTCGCAAAAGTCGTAAAAAAAACGATTGCCAAGAGCAACAAGTAATTCCGAGACCAGTAATGCCCAGAATTCGACTCTAGCCCGGCAGTGTCTACCATGCTCTCAGACTCGGAACAACAAATAGAGGACTCTACAATTCTTAAAGGATTCGTGCGCGAAAGAGTGAAAAACGGATTCGGCGACTCAAGACGCGCGCGCTAGTTGGCTAAGAATATCCTGGATAAACCTAAAATAACGACCTCCACATAAAAGCCCGCATGGCTGAGCTTGACGAATTTAGAGAAGCCAAAGAAAGGGGACTGGACCGCATACTGGCGCTGAGCGACGGAGTTTTCGCGTTCGCTCTCACCCTACTCGTGCTGGATCTGGTGGTCCCAGCCTTCGGTCCCAACCAAGACATCTCCATGCTTCCAAGCCTCCTAGCTAGTGACTGGAATAGCTTCATCAACTACTTATTGAGCTTCACCATGATAGCCGTCTGGTGGAACACCCACCAGCGCTACTTCGAGTATGTTAGGGGCTACGACGGAAGACTGAAGGCTCTGAACCTGTTAACACTACTAACCATTACTTTGATACCTTTCTTCACCAAGCTCCTTGACATGTGGATTACTTCCCCATTCGCCGTCGCATTATACGCATTAGACCAGGGAGCGGCGGGGACGTTTCTAGCCTTGACCTGGAGGTACATTACGAAGGATCGCAAGTTCATCGATGGACGCTTGGACCAGAAAACAGTCAATAGGACGCGAATCACGAGCACCATTCCACCCGTGCTTTTCTTCTTGTCGATACTACTGGGTTACATCGGGTTTTTCTTCCTGTCAACAACCCAGGTGGCTTTGTTCTCCTGGTATGCCATCTTTCCGATCTCATATGTCGTTAGACGGAAGTATGGCCGATAGCGCGCGCTCTTAATCAATTAATGTGTTAAGCTGTTGAAAATTTATTATAGCTCTTGCAATGTCTCGCATATTTATTATGCCATTATTGTCGAGGTCAGAACTGGAATCATAGTTTACTTGCCCAAGCTTACAGTTGAAAAGCCTTGAAATACTTGCAAAATCAGTATTCCTTGGTAATTCCTTAAGATAGTATGGCTCAACGAAAAACACGCCACTGGTTTCAGGAATAAAAAAAATCAGGTCTAATATTCCAAGTTTGAACACTACTCGTACGGGCAACGATTCTGGATAGAAATCCGCTTGAGGTACTGCGGTTATTGGAGCGATGAAACTGTAAGCAACGCTAATGTTTCCGTTATGGTCGCTAAGGATAATAGTATCGCGATTTTGAACAGTGAATGTTCCTGTATCAGAAACATTGTAAAGGACTCTAGACTGCAAATCACCCGTTGAATTGAAAGAGGTTCTGTCTCCAGAGCCTAATGATCGAGCACATACTGTCATCGGAAACAATAAGATGATGCAGAGCAACGTCATACGTAGGATATGATTTTTCATACCCAAACTTCATTCCTGTAGAATCCTTGGTTATATTAACTGTTCTAGTGCAAATAAACCTTCTTGCAACAATGAGCGCGCTCCCACGCAACATCAGTTGCCCGAAGACAACAACGAACTAGTAACAAGTTTCGAATCAAAGACGCAGATGAACAATAATAGAAACAACGAAAATAAAATGCAAACAGAAATCGTCAACAAATACTAAACTTGTAATAATCCTGAAGTGCAAAATGTGAATTTGCAGTAGTCGCGCACTAAGGCTTCGTGACCCCCTGAGCAGCAGGCTCCAAGCAACGATAAGCAAAATGCGCCCTGAAGTCCACTCCCAAAGGAGAAGGGAGTCACTCAGCCAAGGCAGAATCAGGCGCACTTCTCCTCGGAGACATAAGCCTTTCCCCTTTTTCTCTCCTCTAGAAAAGGGTCGCTGAGGCTAAAGGCATATTGTCTCCTCGTCCCGAAACGGCAAAATATGAATTCAAGTGATATACATGACAGACCAAACAACTTTTCAAACAGCCAAAAAGCCGAAACCCTCAAAACTGATATCTGAACTGATTGCCACTATCTACCTCGCGCGCGCAAACTTTGATTATATTGAAACAAAAAGCTTAACCGTGTACGATACTGAATCGTTCTTCGTTGTTGCATATGAAACCTGTTGAGCGTCGTCTGCTCTCTGAGCTTATGAAAAATAGTCGGAGAAGTGACAGAGAGTTAGCCCGAGCCCTTGGAATCTCACAACCGACAGTCACTAGACTTAGAGGAAAACTTGAGAAGATGGGAGTTATCAAAGAATACACGATGATTCCAGATTTCAACAAACTAGGATATGATTTGATGAGTATCACGTGTGTAAAAATGAAACAAGGTCTGAACAGTGAAGAAGAAAAGGAATTTCATAAGTATGTCAGCAAATTCGAAAAAGAACACCCTCACGCCGAACTGATTTCCGTCAAAGGAATGGGATTTAACAAGGACTACGCATTCGTCAGTTTCTTCAAAGACTATTCGACATACGTCGAGATTAATAGACTTTCAAAAACAGTCCCTTACTCAGACATAAACGAAGCACAGAGCTTTCTGGTCAACCTCAAAGATACCGATTTAAGAAAGGTTTTGAGCATGTCTTCCATAGCCAAGGATATTCTGATTCAGGAAAAACAAAGGACTTGACGATAGCGCGCGCCTTACGGAACCGCGAGCGCGATGGGAAGTTATGGTATAATAGGCATCATTTCTACTTTATTGCTTCTTTCTTCTTTTTTCTTCTTTCATCCTTTCTCTCTTTCTTTTAGTTGTCATCGCATCACGTTCTATTTACCATATATCTCTAACAATTTCGTAGACTTATCGTAAAGAATATCTATTTCTATGTTTCCTTGCTAATTTTCCTATTTCACGTGCCCTTACGGAACCCGCGCGCGCCATTAATGTCGCGCTCGCATCACGCTCGCGCTCCAACCTCCTACCTCGTGCGCGCACCAGACCCAAACGAGTTCCGAGTCTTCTTTTATGCTTTTCTTGTCAAAAGGACTGTCTACATCTAAACGATTTCGAAGAGTACCTCGAAGTTTTTCGTCGTAGTTCTTTGCGAATACAAAAATGCAACAAGAGATTCTTGCACAAGTCGTATGAACTGAAGAGGAGATAGAATGTATGAAGCAAAATGAGTAGGAAGCTTTTGCTGTTAATGTTCTTGGCACTTCTGATAGGCACATTGAACTTGGCATCGAGGGTTGAGAAGGCAAAAGCAAACGAAACCATCTACATTATGCCCGATGGAAGTGTTAGCCCTTCGACAGCTCCTATCCAAGCCGAAGGAGACATTTTCACCTTGGTCGACAATGTCCACATCACACTTTATGGTGATGGAATCGTTGTTGAAAGAAACAACACGATTCTGGATGGAGCAGGCCACGTGCTCGTTGGACCAAACATTCACGAGTCAGATTTCACTGCCGGAGTGAGAGTATCAAGCGGCACAGGCAACGTGACGATCAGACACGTGGAAATTGAGGATTTCGCGTATGGTATTTGGCTTCACCCTCCAGGTAACACGGTTTACGAAAATAACCTTACAAGCAATAGGTTTGGAATTCATCTAGAACAGAGCTTGCACAACGTAATCATGGGAAACGCGATCTATGGGAACTCGATTGCTGGCTTTGAACTCTACTTCAGTTCGGACAACAACATAACGTTGAACGACATTTATGATAGCGTCAGCTTTTATGGGTCTTTGCACAACAACTGGGATAATGGCGCTTCTGAGGGTAACTACTGGAGCGGTTACAATGGAACAGACGCTGACCATGATGGGATAGGCGACACGCCATATGTCATAGATGCGAAAAATGTTGACAATTATCCGCTTATGAAGCCAACCAACGTTGTTCCAGAGTTTCCATTATTCCTGGTTCTGCCATTATTCATGATAGCAGCGATACTCGCAGTTCTGGTCTACAGAAGAAAAATGACTTCATGGACTTCATAGATTTTCATGGCAGTTCTGTCTGATAATAACATGTAGAGGAAGAATTGAGTTTAGATGTTTAACACGTTGGTCAATATGAACGTCAGTGCAAATATAAGCACGAATCCTGTTATGCACGAGATTACTATGAGTGTTTGAGGATTCTTCTGATTGGCTTGTGGTAGGAGGTCACTTGCTCCTAGGTACAGAAACCCTCCTGCAAAGAAGGGCAGAAGGAGGACTATGTAATATTGTGGTACTTCAATGAATAATGCGACAACTGCTCCTAATACTGGAGCTATGGCATCTAAGAGCAGCATTCTTATAGAATTCTTTAATGAGTTGCCGGAGTTCAACATTACGGCGACGGTGCTGAGTCCATCAGTGAAGTCGTGGCATATGACGGCTATTGCTATGATGATTCCTACGTGGATGTCGGCTTCAAAACCGAATCCTATTGCCAGGCCATCGATGAAGCTGTGTACTGAAAGTTCTGATGTTGCGAAAAGTCCGCCTAATGGATGCTTGACTTCGACATATTCACCTTCTTTGTTGAAGACATGAGAAGTAATTACTCTGGAAAGGATGTAAAGGAATAGGAATCCGACAACCGTCAGAGCCATTACCTCGTCAAGAGGCACGTTGATTGTTGTAGCAAGTTTGAAGGTTTGTGGCAGTAGGTCAAGCAAGGAAGTCGTGATCAACACGCCGGCTGCGAATGCTCCTAGGATTCCGATTTCTTTTCTGCGTCTTGATGCGAAGGTTCCGCCTAGCAATGTTGAGAAGCAAGTAACGATAGCTAGAATAACTGCACTGAAGTCCATACAGGGCACTAGTTTCCTGACAGTGAGCTATTAACAGTTTTTGTCTAGATGAAGTTCAAAAAATGGAATGAGGACTGGAAGTTTCGTAGTTTCTTATGGAGACTTCGAAAAATCCTTAGAAGATAAGGTTGCGTCTGTTTTTGTTCGTTTTCTTTTTGATTCATTTTGACCGTTTCTTGTGTTTCTGTTTTGTGCTTTTCGATTTTCAAATGTTGGGTTTCGGTGGTTCTCTAGTGATTGTTCTATCTGTTCTAAAACGTAGAACTATTAGCATCTTTAGGGTAACAAGTGTGGTGTAGGTTGGGGGATTATCGTTGAACTTAGGGTTGAGGTTGTTGTGTTTAGTCTGTGGTGCTCTTCTTGTGACGATGTCTCCAATATTGCTATCCCGAAGTGAAACAGCAGTTACGATATACATTTTCGGGGCTAAATCGGACGGAATCTACAAAGTCTTGAATGGTTACTATACTGTTCTTGGGATTTTTCTGACATTAGTGGGGTTTGTGTTGATAATTGCCTCTTATTACCAGCACGAAGAAACGTGACAATCCTTGATTTTCTAAGGTTCAGGAATTCTTCGGAAGTTCTTGAGTCAGATTAGATTTTCAGAATACCTTGTTTCAAGATGGAGATAACCTTAAATTAAATCTAAACGACTTTGTCATTGATGGGTTGGAAGAACCTAGCTTGACGAAATTGGTTGGAAGAAGTCTCGGTCGCTGGCTTCTCGAAATTGCGATTCTCGCCGTTATTGAATTCGTCTTTTTGATGGTGATGGTGAATTCATTTCAAGTTACTAGTGATACGGGTTTCTACATGATCGAAGGTACACTTGTACTGTTTGGCGGGTATTCCATCTATCTAATCGGCTTAGAATTGAGTCGCCGCGAAGGCAACACGCTTTTGATAATTCTGTATTTTACTGGTCTATTTTTCAGTGGTCTCGGCACGTATCTGTACACGTCTTACGTAATCGACATCTTTTTTTTCAGATTCTACATCTATAGGTTGATAGGCTTGGTAATGATTGGTGTCGGCATTATTCTTGTGATCAGCGTACTAGTCGGTGCGTTAGTCAAAAGAAAAATGAAAAAGTGAACAACAACACTGTTGTCAGAAGGGTTTGGAAAGAAAAAAGAGGGAAGATATTCTAAGTCTTCCCGAAGTTCTGAACAACTATGACGATATCTCTCATGTCTATTCTGCCGTTTTTGTCGAGATCGTAGGAAGTGTTCCATCTGGGATCAGAGGGGAAAGCTCCAAATGCTTTGATGAGTAGGGCTAAATCTTTCGTGTCAACTTTTCCATCTCCATTGACGTCTCCAGTTATGGCATGTACTGAAGAGAAAGTTAGAATAGAAATGAAGAACAGCAGTAAGACTCCAATGATGATTTTTATCTTCATCGGTATCACCTCAAGAACAGATACGTATGCGTAATGGCTAAAGGTTATTTTCAGTTTAAGATATTGAAATAATGGTCTTGTTTTAGTTGAAGAAGTTGAACAAATTGATTGAGTTTTGCCTAGAATTTGGTCAAGTTTTTAGAAAGCTGAAGAACTTGAGAATCAGATTGACTGGTGAAGAAATGAAACCCAATTGAAGAGCTTTATCAAAATTTCTGTTCGTCCACGTTTCATGTGACGGTCGGGTTGGGCGTAAAGTTTTATCCCAGACTTAGAACGAACTTGATGTTACTTTACTTGGAAGACGTTTCCGCATTTTGGGCATTTGATGCTGCGGTTTTCGGTTCCTTTTTCGTAGAACTGAAGATAGCCACATGTTGGGCACTTGATGGCCTGTCTTTTG
Organism: Candidatus Bathyarchaeota archaeon; assembly: GCA_963845885.1. GTDB lineage: Archaea > Thermoproteota > Bathyarchaeia > Bathyarchaeales > Bathycorpusculaceae > DASPPK01. Next base: position 318,284 of record CAWJTU010000010.1, on the reverse strand, counting down.
TCGCTTGCCGGTTCGGTTCTTTTTGCTGGTTCCGTCCTTGCCGCTGGTTCTTTTCTTGCTTCTGGTTCAGTTCTTTTTGCCGGCTCTGTCCTGGCGCTTGGTTCCGTTCTGGCCTGTGGTTCCCATTTGCTTGCTCGAACATTATTTGCCAATTAACTCATTCATCCTGACTATACGATTTCAAAACATCTGCCGCTTTTATGTTTTCCTAATCTTGACGGCGCGCGTTTAGCATAGAACCTTGCCCCGAACCTAGTTCCACGGGGGAAGCTGGTTGGTTTTAGGAAAAAGATTGGGAGACAGAGTGTATACCGTGTATGGTCAGTTAGTCAGCGATGGTCAATGTGAGAGTAAAGCTTAATTGAGTGTTTTGTTCTGAGGCAATTAGGTTGGAGGTGGATTTTTTGAATCTTTTTGGGAGTAAGGCAGGGCCTAAGGTTCTGTTGACTTATGATGTGATGATGAAATGCAAGTGTGGAATGTGTCCAGTCCAAGCTAATAGCGCGTGTGCCAAACCTAAGATAGCTGCTAGAGATGAGATGATGAAGAACCCGAGCGCTGAAATGTCGAGGATCATGACTCCTGGAATGATGAAGAACTTGGAAATGATGAAGAATATGAGCCCTGAAATGATGAGGAGCATGTCAAGAGATCAGATGAAGAATATGAGCGATGAAATGATGCGGAACACACCTAAAGAACAGATTTCGGGGATGATGCCTAAGACGGAAGATATGCCTGGACCGTACTGTGCTAACGGCGTTGCAGTTTGTAAAGATCTTGATTTCAGCAAGGCGTGTATTTGCAGCGGGTGCCAAGTTTTCAAGGATTTTAATCTCATGAAAGGTAAACCAATGAGATACTACTGTAAAGACGGCAAACCTACGTGATTTTTTTTCTTTTACTTGGAGCAGATTTCAAAAGGGAAATGGGCGTGCGCGCACGATTTGGAGGACATAGCGGCAGGATAATTTTATAAGTTGATGGCTCAGTTTTTGTGAGTGATGCAACTTGAAATTGCCTCAGTTTGTCGCTGATGAGACGTCCAGTATTTTGAAGGCACTGAACCCTGTTGTCGTGAACGTTAGTCAGCTTCTGTCTCTTCAGCAAGATTATCATAAGAAAGCCGTGAAGATTGACGGTTCAGTGGGCAGCAGTGTAAATGTTGATGAACCTGATGAGGCGACTGTTGCGACTTGGTTCTTCGAGATGATTCCTAAGACAATAACGACAACATCCTCGTCAACGTATTTCTATCTTGAAGATGGTCAAGGTAACAGGATTCTGGTGAAGTATCCTGCTGATCTGGATGTTTCATTGGGTGATGAAGTCACGGTTACTGGATACTTTAATGCTCATGCAGTTACTGTCGACGCGAAGGATTTTTGGGCGACGAAGAAAGAAAAAGTGGTTAGCGTGTTTGGTGAACCCTTTATTAGTGCAGTAATCGTTGAGAACAGTTCGAAACAGAAAAGTTGAGTATGTCAGAAGACCGTTGAGTGCTTGAACAGATTCAATTCGACTGTTCAATGCCGTGGCTTTTCTTGGGGGCAAATTCCCAAGAAAGAGCGCGGGGTTGTTATGGGATTATTTGGGCGTCTGCGCAACCGCTGATTATATTTGTTATTTTTATTTTTAGGTGTTCGTTGGGTTTTGCGTTGCGGATGAAGATTGGAAAGCCTTTGATTCTGGCGATGCCTTCCCCTCTCGGATTCATATCTACTATGTCTACTTCGTATTCTTCCCCGATTTCAATAGGGTAATTTATGCCTCTGCCGTGCTTGTTTTTTGCGTTTCTTGGAGCTCGTTTTTTGGGACTTAAGAGACATTCCTCGCTTTCAACAGTAAATACTAAGAGATGCATTCCAAAGGCATAAGCGTTTTGCTTCAACCCTACTTTAAAAAAAGTCAAAGAAGCAGACTAGTAGGTTCAGGTGCTATAGAAAGCGCATGCGTGTCTAGATTATTCCTAAAATTGTGTATGGGTGAAAAATCATTTTGAGCTGCATCGCAAGATATTTTAGCGAGTTGACGGAGGCAAGTTTGGGAATGGATAATGAAAATTGGCTCGATCGTTATCGATTGTAGTGATTTTGACAAGATGTTGGCGTTTTGGCAGGAGGCGCTTCACTACGTGCCTAGAGAGCCTGCGAAGGACGGCTGGGTCGTTCTTCGTGACCCTGAGGGAAGAAGTCCGAACGTGTCTTTGAACCAGGTCTCGGTGAAGCGCTTTGGTAGGAATAGGTTGCATCTCGACCTTTATACTGACAACAGAGAGGGTGAGGTGAAGAGATTGCTCAAGATCGGGGCGACCCGTCATCCGCAGATGTATGGGCCTGATGATGACTTCCGTGTGTTAGAGGATCCTGATGGTAACCTTTTCTGTGTGGTTCAGATCTAGTAAGTGAACGAGGACTTTGCATATGTAGACTCAGATTCCGCTTCTGATAATCTTTATTTTCCACAGTCTCATTCAGTTAATTAGAGGTTTTACTATGAGTGAAAAGAAAGTCGTCGGTAGACGCATTGATATTATGCTTGGAATTATATGCATCGTGCTCGCGGTTGCATTGGTGTCTGTGGTGAGTGAAGCATATTGGCTTAACAATATTGTCGGCCTGCGCGAATCTCAGATTTGGGAAGATCATAATCATGTCGGCTTTGGGAGCAATGGGGAAACTGATTTTGATTATTTGGCGGGTTATGCGGGATATGTTACTGTTCAGTTTGAGTCGGCGTCCTCTGGCATGTACGTTGAGGTGTCTTACGATTGGGCGCACGTTGCCTCTGGTCTCGTTTACAGTCGCAGAGTGACCATGGGATCAGGAGAAGGCAACTTCACTTTTCCTATTCTGCCGGGTTCCGTGAGAATAGCTGTCGGCAATTTAGCAGTCAGTCCAGGATCTGCGGTAATAACAGCAACCTACTTTTACTAGTACGCACGCCCACACGTGAGGGTAAAGTTTTATCCCCAAAACCCTAAAAACAGCATAAAGCAGTCCGTCCTTGGGTAGCGAGCTTTAACTCAATGGTTTCTCATATGACTTAGCTGGTGAAAGCCGATATAATCATGGCGTCTATGATGATATCACGTCAGTATGAAGGGATTTAAGTTTGGTTCTTTTTTCCCAAGATGATTTGACATTAAGTTGATTCTGAGGCGCTACGACACCGTCTTCTAAAGTAGGCTCACAATGAACTTGCAGACTAACTGAAAGAAGAAAAAAAAGGTTTTTGAGGGACGTAAACTGGGCAATTCTTTTAACCGCTGACATGGTCATAGTCGAAATCTGCGTGAGGTGATATCTGTTATGGGAAGTCGTTTGGAAGATCAGGTTTTCAAGAGTCGTGAGCAGGTGATGGCTGAGGTGAGAAGGTGTGCGTCGTTTGGTAATGTTTGTCAGTATCTCAGTTTCACGTTCGCTGCGTTAGGAGTTATTGGTGATGCTGTGAATGTTAAGCTTGGTTTGGAGTCGATGATTTGGTTGCTGTTGGCGATTGTTGCTGGATTGAACGCCATTATTGGTCACGTGCATATTGTGGTGGATAAGCATTTGCTGGGCATTGAAGCTGAAAGTAAGAAGGGTAAAGTTGAATTATTGAAGCAGTAAGCATTAAAATGGGCTCAGAAGGCTCTCTTCGATTTTTTTGAGTCATTTTTTGGTTTTTGCGGGAAAAGTTAATGCGGAACCAGAAGCAAGTGTTCAAGTTAGTGTCGTGAATGGTTGACGTTACAGAGATTTCAGCTATTGTTGCAGCAGCAGGCGTGTTGGTAGGTGTTGTCTATTACATTCTGGATATGAGACAACAGATGCAGATTAGACAGACTGATATGGTCATGGGGTTATACGCCACATTTGGAAGCACGGAGTTTCAAAAAGCGTATCAGAAGGTTACAAACTTGGAATGCAAGGATTATGCCGATTATATGAAAAGATACGGCAAAGATGTTGAAGTTAGGGGTGGAATGTGGACTGTGACAATTTTCTTTGAGGGAGTAGGAGTGCTCGCCATGAGAAAGCTGATAAAGATGGATTTGGTAGACTTTTTGTTCAGTTCCGTTATTATACGAACTTGGGAAAGAGTGGCACAATTCGTGAAGGGATTTAGAGAGGATGAGAAGAGTCCTTCAACTTGTGAATGCTTTGAATATCTCTACAATGAAATGAAGAAAAGAGAAAAAAGAGGTTTTGGGAATGGTTGACATTCAGACTCTTTCTATAGCTGTGGCTTCTGCAAGTGTTGTAGCAGGAGTCATTTACTATGCTCTCCAGATTAGACAGCAAACCAAGATTAGACAAATAGATTTCATCATGAGAATGGGATCTACGTTCATAAGCAAAGAATTGTTGCAATCATTTGCGACTCTGAAAAAGACAGATTTCGAAAACTATGACGACTTTGAAAAGAAAAGCTATGTTGAAGCCCGTCAAGTGGCTAGTTTCTGTGAGAATCTCGGAGTTCTTGTCAAGAGAAAACTCGTAGACATTGGTCTAGTTGCTGACATATATGCTGTGGATGAGACATGGGAAAAGCTGAAGCCTTGGATAGAAGAAACTAGAAGGAGAGCCAACAACCCAAAATTGTACGAGTGGTTTGAGCACCTATACAATGAAATGAAGAAAAGAGAACAACAAAGATAGAGGACTTTTGTCGGGGTTACGGCCAAAATGTCAATTCTGTTGTTTCAGTTTTTTCAGCATTGCTTTTGCATTTTGGTTATTTGGGTCTAGTTCAAGTGATTTCTCATAGTTTTCGATAGCTTGCACTTTGTCTCCTGAATTCATATATATCTCTGCCAAAGTGTCGTATGCGTTCCAGTATTTCGGATATTCTTTGACGGCATACTTCATTATTTCGATTGCGTGCGCATCGGTGGTTTCAGTGTTTTTTCTTTCTGAAGCTCGGGTGTTCTATTGTTAGTACAATTGTGTTCTGAAGCATAGAATATTGAACGAGTTCGGTTCTTCTCTCGTTTGAGGAAGGTCTCAGTAATGACTATGAGAAAAGGAAGTTTCTGCAGATTCTCTTCGGACTTGGTTTTGATCCTTGCTTGTTCACTCTTTTTTGCATCTGTCATCGAGCCGTTCATGGTTTTCAGCTATGTTCCGCCCAGATCATCGGGGATGCCACAGCCCTATTCCATATCTTTCTGGTCATTCCAAGATTACTACTTCAATAGCAATGGTCCAGGAGGTGTTGCGGCATTCAATGACTACTGGTTCGTCAGCCTGTATGGGGCGTGGGACCTTTTCATTTTCATCTTTATCCTACAATCAGCAACCGTGCTTTTCGGCGTGTTTTCTTTTTTCCCGAATAAGCGAAAGTTAGCGGTTGTTTCCTCAATTCTGTCAGTGATGCCCGCATTACCGATGATTCTCGCGTATAACTTGTTCTCTACACGAGCGTCAGATTATTTCAATTGGTTTGGTCTGGGATACTGGTTCATCTATCCGTCTGCTTTCATGTTCTTGCTTTCTCCCGCGCTGAAATATGCTGCAATGAATGAGTCAGAAAAGAAGAGTATTCGGGAAGGGATGAAACTCTACTGGAAGCATCATTTACCGGACGTTGTTTTCATAGGTGCAGGTTTTCTGCTGATGTTGTACACTACATCTCAGGTCGCATTGGCTTTGTCCAACTGGATCTTTCATGACTATCTTCTTCACGGTGAATTGCCAAGGGGTGCAACGGTTGTTCCCTATCATAACCCGTGGAACGTATTTCATACAGACCTCATAATCGTTCCGCCTCAAAGCATGAGTGCATGGGATTGGCTCGGGTTATTTTCGCCTTTAGTCATTCCTTCGGCAATCATTGTTTTGGAGTGTGCACGATATTATCTGTGGCGTAGGCAGGGAGCTCAGAAATGGAAAACGTAGGTGTTAGTTGTGGGTTTTCTGCTTTTCATGTAAAGTTCGAGATAGACGGGATAAGCGCGCGTTTTAGGGAAGGCTGGAAAGAGGTTAGATGCGTGATCGCTGATTTTCAAAATAATGCGTGCTCGATTTCTTCCTTTTTCTTACTGTCAATCCAACCGCACAAATGGTCACTGCCGCCATTGCCGCCATCGCTAGAATGAGCCCTGCATTGCTGAACTCCGGCACAGCGGAATATGATATTACGGACACTGTGCTGTCGGCAGCATTGGTCACGAATGTCTCATTCTTGCCAGAATCATAAGCTACGGCAAAGGGACCGCTTCCCACGGTCACGTTTGTAACCACAGTATTATTACTGTCCGATATTATTGAAACCGTGCCGTCAACAGTATTGGTTACGAAGATCTCGCTCGTGCTAGAATCGTAAGCTAATTCTTCTGGAGTGAGTCCCACGGTTATGTTTGCAACCACTGCATTGGTAGTGTCCGATATGACCGATACCGCGTTGACGCCAGCATTGGTTACGAATATTTCGCCTTTTCCAGAGTCATATGCTACGCCATAGGCTACGCCTCGGCCCGCGCCGTTTCCCAAGGTTATGTTTGCGACCACAGCGTTGGTACTGTCCGATATAACCGAGACCGTGCCTGGAGCATAATTGGCGCCCTCATTGGTTACGAATATCTCGCCTTTACTGGAATCATAAGCTAAGCCATAATCATAAGGAGGAGAGGCGCCAGGTTTACCCACTGGTATCGTGGCAACTACGCCAATTGCATAAACCGAATGGGCAGTTGACAAAGCAAAAATCGCAATGAGTATTAAACCCAAAAACTTCCAAACTTTTACTTTCATAAATATACGTCTCTTTTCCCAACAGCGATCATCCTAATGAATTTAAGGCTTTCCGTCTGCTCACTTGCATAATGTTTGATTCCCAGCTGAAGGGACAAACTCTTCGACGATGATGGCTCAGAGAGATCTTCTAGTTTTCTTGCCAGAAAACTTTTTCTTTGTGAAACGAGTGGACATCGAACAGGAATGGTGACGGTTTTGAAACGAGCTGGAGATCAATTGGGTTCAGGTTATCCAGAGGTTATAACGTCTCTTCCAGAAGCGGACATTCAGTTCAAAGGCGTCAGGGCATGGATTTTGCAGGGTGAGAAGACTCAATTGGTCTTTTTTGAAATGGAGGCTTCTGCAGCTGTACCTGAGCACACGCATGGGTATCCTCAGTGGGGCATGGTGATTGACGGGGAGATGGACTTGATTATTGACGGCAAATCCATGAAGTGCGCGAAAGGCACGGAGTATTTGATTCCAGCTGGAGCCAAACATTTTGCCAGATTTCATAAGAAGACTAGGGTTGTCGACTTTTTCTCTGAGAAAGATAGGTATCGGCAGAAACTGCCCCGATAGTCGTAAATAGTCTTGGACTCGTGACTCTTGGAAAGGAGAGATTTGGGATGAAGCCTGCATTGCTTGTTATAGATGTTCAGAATGATTTCTTTAAGGTTAGTCAATCTTGTGCTGAGTCTTTGAAGTCGGCTATTGAGTACATTAATGAGGCGATAGCTCTTTTGAGGAAAAAGAACTTGCCGATCATTGTCATTCAGCATAAGAGTGAGGAGCGAGACCTTGGTTCCGGGGAAGTCAGGTTTTGATGTGCCTGAGAGCGTGAAGGTTAAGCGTGGGGATGTGCATATCGTGAAGACGTATGGCAATTCTTTTGTGAAGACGGGTCTTGCGGATAGATTGAGGGAGCTTGGAGTTGATACTGTTATTGTGACGGGTTTTTGCGCGGAGTTTTGTGTTTTGTCAACGTATAGGGGTGCAGAAGACATTGATTTGAAGGCTATTGTTCTGAAGGGTTCGCTTGCATCCGACAATGCTGAACATATCAGGTTTGTTGAGGAGATCACAGAGACAATTTCCATTGGTGCTTTGAAGACGTTGCTTTGATTTTGCCGTGCCTTTTCGGTAGAATCAGTTTAGAAGACGTTTGAAAATAAGAGGCAGCATCTCTGCTGTCTCCACTCTAGGCGGAGTTATGTTACTTTGTGAGACGCGATGAGGTTTATGGCAGTGGTTGTCGCGGTTTTTGTGGCATACCTTGTGGGAATCGTTGTGGTTCTTGCATTTTCCTGGCTTCTTCCATGAGTCTTTCAAGTTCTTTCAGGTCTTCGTCTACTTTGATTTCTTCGAAGGTTTTGCCTATTCCGTTTATGACTTGGCCGAGGTATGCGGCGAGGCGGATCCAGTTTTGTTTGGTTTCTTCTTTCGCAGAGTGAGTGTCTATGGCTTTTTGCTTTGCTATTTCGGCGAGGGTTCTGAGTTCAAGGATAAGTTGGAACCTGACGTTTTGCATGTCGAGACTGTACTTGTCAGCGATGGCTGCAACTCTTTTCTCTATGAAGGTGAAAGTGAGGCTAGTGGCGGGTACCCCCCCTCCTAGGTTTCAATGTACCATGAATATTAGGATCCAAATATGAACAACCCCTTTAGACTGGTTTAACGACAGAAGCACATGCAAAGCAAACATTAACCCTTTCGGCACCGCAGAAAGCCCCACGCTTATCAGCCCACAAGTCTCTGCGCGCGCTTTACGGTACCACTAATAGCGGGCGTCTATGCCTTAACGAATCCTTTGCCTTTCTTGAGTTTCAGCGTGAAACTGTGCTTTCCTTCTTTGCTATAGTCTCTGAATTCGGTGCCACATTCGCACGTGTATGCCTGAACACTGAATTGCCCATAATTCCAAGACTTCTTGGGTTTGGTCAAGTCCTTCTTGCAGTTTGGGCATTTTGCCATTGAAATCACATGATCCGTGTCCTCACTTTTGAACGTAAAGGCTTTTTGGTGGTTTAAATTTCACAGCTTTCCTGCAATCGCTCTTTCTGTTATGATGAGACCCAACACTTCCATTTCTTTATCAGTCTCATTCTGTAGTCTTTCTGTTTCATCTAGCCTAATTTCAATAGAGTTGAGAAAGCGGACAACCTGAAGTTGTATAGACGTGTCGGGGACAGGAATTTCCAGATTCTCAACGTCCGATTTCTTAAAGCCTGGGACAGTTGTCTCTGTGGCAATTGATTGAAAATACCTGAACTTGTAGCGGAGAAAATGAAATAGATACTGATTAAGGATTTTATGATGGTCGGGTCTTATTGCCATTATCTGACGCCCAATTGCTACCTTGAAGCTCGGCGCGAAATTGATTTTTCCCACACCCGCCCCTTTCACAGTGAGTAGCACATCCCCGGGTTCAGCGAATGACTTCGGGCTATGCGTCCAACGCCTCACTTCTGGAACAAGTTGACCAAAATCTGCAGGTCCAGTCAAGTATGGAAAACCTTCACCTAACGTGTTGTATTGGCTTGCGATAATGTGTTGACCTGCAATCACGTCGGCCAAGCCATCATTCAATCTTTTCTGTGGCCAATGCTGAGACCTATTGTCACCGAATATCGTTTCCAGAACCGCCCTGAAAAGTGATTTGACACTTTCTGAGGCCTCACGTCGGAGTTTCCTTGCCTCTTCGATGTCTTTCATCGCTCGTTCGATCCCTGAAAGAATTCGCTTCTGTTCGTCAACGTCAGGAAGTGATATCTCAACTGACAAGAGCTTTGCAGGTCTTACTTCCGTCTTTATGCCTTTAGACATGCTGCCTAAGAGAATCCTCTTGAAAGCGTTGCTTCTCAGAAAATACCAGAGATAAGATGGGATGGCTTTGTTCTGCCTGACTTCATACGAGGAATAATGTATTGTCGCAGCAGCAGGTATGTCCTTGTCAGTCTCGTAGACCGCTATTGCTCCCTTTGAAGCATTTATTCCGGAAACGACAAGATCACCAGGCTTTATCAGGATCATGTCCGTTCTTGTCACGTTTTCTTCTCTAAGCTCGATCTTGCCGGTATTGAAGGCTATTTTTGCAACAATCGGTATTTGACCGCTAGTCACTGCCCGCAAATTGGGTTTTTCGTTCCTTGGGACTAAGATTTCACTGAGCCTTGTCAGAGTCCATTTGTCCTGCATGGTTCCATCCTTCGTCCAGTAGAACCTTCATTTCTCCCATAATTCCTACTATTCTTCTCTCCTTCTCGCTGATAATTTCGACTATTTCCTCCGGGGACTTATTTTCTGTGACCTCAGATTTGTTTGGATTCTTGAACTCAAGGTTGTAGTTGGATTTTATCACATCTTCAACTCTAACTTTCCAGGCATTCTCACTTTCAGTTCTATTGCTCCACCAATCCATCAGAGGCTTGAACTCCTCATATCGAAGCGGCTTACTCTTTGTATAACATGGATTTTTCATCTTCTGGCGGTCAAGTGGTAGAGGATGTTCATAATACCATATTTCCTTCGTTGGGGCATCCTTCTCAAAGAATATGAGATTTGTCTCGATACCCGTATAGGGAGCAAAGACGCCTCCCGGCAACCTCACAATTGTATGAAGATTGAAGCTTTCAAGTAATTCTTTCTTGATTCTAGCACCAACGCCAGCGTCAAATAGAGTTCCATTAGGTACAACCATGCCACAACGACCACCTTTTTTCCCGGTCGGTCGCCTGAGCTTCCTCATTATTAATTGTAGGAAAAGAAGTGCAGTTTCAGCTGTTTGTTTGTCCTCAGGAAAGTTCCCTTGGATCCCAGGTTCTTCTTCTCCTCCGAAATGGCGGATTCGTCATTATTATGTCGACTCTGTCTTTGTCTCCAATCTCCCTTAGAGGAAAACGAAGTGCGTTTCCCGAATCGATCTCAGGGCTTTCTATTCCATGCAAGAGCATATTCATCTGGCAAAGCAAGAAGGGCATCGGTTTAGCTTCGAATCCATATAGTGTGTCTTTCTGTAGCGTCTTAAAATCCTCTGATTTCTTACATTGAGCTTTCAGGTGTTCAAATGACTCAACGAGGAAACCACCTGTACCTGCTGCGGGGTCAAGAACGGTTTCACCTAATTGTGGATTCACCACTTGTACCATGAACTTGATCACAGGTCGAGGAGTGTAGAACTCGCCAGCATCCCCAGCAGAATCACGCATTTCCTTTAATAATGACTCGTACAGAAAAGCAAGTGTATGAATTTCTTCGGTTGAACTGAAGTGAATTCCATTAATCTTGTTGATTACTTCACGAAGGAGATATCCGTTTATCATCCTGTTCACTACGCCTTTGAAGACAGTGGCAACAACATCTCGCCTATCCTTCCCTTCAGAGCCTGCGAAAGATCTTAGATAGGCAAAAAGACCTAATCCTCTTGTGCCGTCAGGTCTCATGGCTTCGTCTTGATTGATGAATGCAAGCAATTCTGACCCTGTAATCCCATCTTCTTTTGCTGCCCAATCTCGCCAACGGTAAGGAGGCTCAATTGTAGGTTGAAATTTGATACCCTTTAATTGGGCTTCAGCTTCTCGAAGGTTTTCTTGATCGTCCAAAAACTTCAGAAACATAATCCATGTTATCATTGGAATTCGGTCAATGTCCCCATTCAACCCCTTGTCCTTCCTCATCTTGTCACGGACAGACTTGATTATCGAAGCAAGATCTTGTGGGGCGGTCTTTTCATTAATCTTGTTGTCTAATCTTGTTTGCTTCATTTTTCAATTCCTCTAGGTTTCATATAGAAGAGTTTGCATCTCATCTAGAGTAGATCTGAGTTCGTCAGGCCCGCCAAATAATTGTGCTATCTCCAAGATGTTGCCATATCTCGAGATTGGTGCCACCTTCAAAACATTCACATCATTCAGTTGGGTTGTCCCGAATTCTATGTACTTGTCCAAAACCTCAGAGAGAATATTGCGAGCTTCTGGTCTAAACTTGTCAAAGAAATCTTTCTCATCTTTTCTTAAGCGCTCGGCCCTTTCCAGGCGAGTTCGAATTGGAGCATTGAATGCAATGTTACATAGCACGTCAAACGGATCTGCCTCGGGGACTCCACTAGCCTGAAGAACCTGCTCAATGGAGATTCCTCTATCTTCCAATGACTCTATTATGGCCTGTCTTTGTTGAGCGTTGCTCCATTTCGACCTTAGCTCGGATGCCGATGTGAACATCGTGCGTACTTCCTTCCCCGCATATTCCGTATAACTCATAACTCTGATTCGTTTCCCGTCTTTATCCAAATCATAAACGGTGTCGGCAGTTATCTCCACTGTTCCTTCATCCACATAGAATTTTCGTGGTTCACCTTCTGAATCATCCGACATTTGGGGAAGACCTTCTTCCGGTTCCTCAAACGGTTTCAATGTGATTGTGCTTGCGCGTCGCCCTTCTGCATCCATTTCCTCTTCAGTTAACTCTGCTGGTTCTCCGTCAAAATCGGGATCAGCAAAAAGCTTCGTTGCACTTCCTGTGTAGTCTAGTATTGTGAAGAACAGTTTTCCATAGTCATCTCTTACTCTTGTTCCTCGACCTATTATCTGTTTGAAATCTGTCATTGAATTGATTATTCGGAATATTACGATGTTTTTGCATAATGGAACATCAACGCCTGTGGTCAGGAGCTGAGATGTCGTCACCATCACAGGCGTCTCTGTTTCAATATCCATGAACCTGTCGAGATAACCTCGACCGATATCTCCTTCATCCGAGACTATTCTAACGACATAATCAGGATGGTCCTTGCCAAGTCACTATTCAAGTTGTTCAACTCTCGACGCATATCATCCGCATGTTCCTGATCAACGCAGAACACGATTGTTTTTGCCCAAGCGATCCGTGCTCTTCATATACTCAGTCAGATGTTTTGCCACAGCTTCAGTTCGAGCTTTAAGAGAAACAGCCTTTTCGAATTCTGGAGTGCCATAAAGTTTGTCCGGTATCGTACGACCATATCTATCTATTTGCTCCTTTGTAGGTCTCCACCCCTCAGCATCCACCGATGAAACAATTCTGCGAACCCTAAATGGTGCAAGAAAACCATCCTGAATACCTTCACGAAGACTGTAAGTGTAAACCGGATTTCCGAAGTATCTGTATGTTATTCTATTGTCTCTTCGAAGTGGCGTCGCAGTCATTCCCAATTGGTAGGCTGGCTTGAAGTATTCAAGTATCTCTCTCCAATTGTTCTCATCTTTGGCACTACCTCGATGACATTCGTCAACAATAATCAAGTCAAAAAAGTCGCTAGGATAATCTCTAAAGAGCCCAGGTCTACGCTCATCTCGTGCAATAGCTTGGTATGTCGCAAAATATACCTCACGACTTTTCACCGCTTCCCCTTGTATCTTATGCCTCGCATCGCCAAGTGGAGCAAATATCTTGTCTTTCGGGTCATCTACCAATACATTGCGATCAGCCAAATAGAGAATCCTGGGCTTTCGATATTCTCCAGTGCTATTCCAATGTGCATTCCAAAGCTTCCAGACAATCTGAAAAGCAACAAATGTCTTGCCAGTACCTGTGGCCATTGTCAGCAGAATCCTCTTTCTTCCTGAAAGAATGGCTTTGATAACGCGATTGATCGCGATTTCTTGATAGTATCGAGGAGGCTTACCAAGCACTCTATATCCAGGAGCAAGCAATCTTTCAGCTACTAGTTCATCTCTGATGCCTTCAGCAATTCTCAGACGACTCCAAAGCTCATCAGGAGAAGGAAATTTACCGATCTCAGTTTCTTTTCCAGTCAAGAAACTATATTCGATAATCCTCTTTCCATTTGTGGCAAAAGCGAACTTCAGACCCAGAGTCTGGGCATACTCTTTTGCTTGTTGAACGCCATCAGCCGCATTCTTGTACGCAGATTTCGCCTCAATTATTGCGATCATAAAGTCGCGCCTATATCGAAGAATGTAGTCAGCTCGTCTTCTGCTGACGACGTCTGCATTTATTCTCTAAGACAACGATCCTGCCGTCAGTGAAAGTTTTCTGCTCACTAATCTGATCGTCGGTCCAGCCAGCCTCGTAGAGTTTCGGCAAGACATACTTTCTGCAAGTGTCAGCTTCAGTTATCGGCGTGGCAATTCACAACCAATGCCTACCCATAGTAATGTCCATTTGATTTTTAACGTTTTGATACCTAAGATCTACTTGTGCCACACGCACTCATTTTCTCTTTCTGAACAACATTGATCATCATGGCCGCAGACGAACTCAAAACCTGCTTCAATCAGCTTCTTGACCTCATTGACATTACTTGCCACTGCTCGCGCCTAACCAGAAGAAGCAATAACACCCGTGATGTTGCCAGGCTCAAGTAGATTGGCACCCCCTCCATCAGTGCTTCTATGACCTAAAATGGTTCTTGAGGGTTATCTCGCTGGACCTTCCTTCTCGAGTTGCCAGATAAGATCTATTACTCTGCCTTGCCCTTCGCGCTGGATTATAGCCTTAGTCAGATGCCCCTTACTATTAGTGAAAAACCCCGTTTTATACGGATATGAAATACTGGTCAAAAACCAATGTGTCAGATATCAAGTAAATGTTTCTGCGCAGACCTCATCTGAATTGGCAATGCATAAATGTAATAAGAAAAGTAACTCTAGTTGAAAAAAAGGTGTGACTTTTGCCTCTCGATTTTCATGGAGACGCGATATGTCTCAGCGGTCTTACAGGTACAAAACTGAAGTGTTCCGTCATAGGCAATTACTATTCATTCTGGTGGGGAATTACTTCCGGTGGACCCTCAGCTGTCCATCAATATCCAACTGCAATAGTTGAATTGAACGCTGCGACTGGTGAAGACTATATCGAGGATACATATGAAACAGTCTTAGGCTCATCAGGACACGCTTTAGAACTCAAGGCAAAAGAGGCTCCGAAGACAGAAAATCTAAAGATAGTTTTAATCGAAGATGATCCCACCTGCTATAATCATCTAAAAAACGTTATCAGAAGAAGATGGCCAAGCATCTCTATAAGCGAAGCTGAAGGACAACCTTCCTCAAACTTGTCAAACGTATTTCTTCTCAACAGAAATCTTGAAGATGCCCTCAGAACGATAAAAGATATCGATCTTGGGAATTCGCTCTATTTCTTTGATCCACTAAGAAGTGTAAACTACGCAACGGTCGAGAGTGTTGCGCGAAGTAGAATGCAGAACTTCCTTCAGACAGGAACAGAATTCTTCATTTTTGTCTTCACTTCCGATTGGTTTCTTGGAAGAGACGAGCTTTCTCCCTTGCCTTCTTCTCCAAAGAAGGACAAATGGACGCAAGAAGAGTGGAAAACCATTTCCCAAGCAGATGAGTTATTTGGAAACATAAATTGGCGCGATAGAATCTTAACGAACGATCCAATCCAAAAGAGAGAGCAGACGTTGATAGAACTTTACAGGAAAAGGCTTCACCGGTGGTTCAGATATGTTCTTCCAATGCCATTTAACCCCAAACAAAACCAGATTTTTCATTTGATGCTGTGTTCTAACTATGAAGCTGGCGTTAGAGCTACAAAAGACTTCTACTGCGCTACAACACATAATGCGAAATATTCCCCCGATAACTCTGACGCATTGAGAAGATTCAGGATGCTGCATCCGGAGCTATGGAGCGGAATAACCGGAAACAAACGACCATTGCAATGGAAACTACTATGGAAAATGATCAGGGATCATGAGGAAGGAATTTGTGACCTACACTGCAGAGATTTGATTGACACTGAACCAGATGTGCTAGTTAGAGCTTCCTCACTAGATTGGCTTGAAGGCAAAGGGTATCTCAAACTGTACGAGGTTGAAAATGCCTGGAGATCACCAGAAAAGCGATATATGTTGAATTCGAAAATTGTGAAGAAGCGATTAGGGATTGACCCTCCTCAACAACTGGTCCCGTTGCCTTCCGAGGATGTTTAGATGGACACATTCAAAAACCCAAGCCAATTTGAGAACCGCAGGATAACTTCAGGCACAAAGGAATGGGCGGACTACAACGTCAACTGCATAAAAGGTTGTTTCAATGACTGTCGGTATTGTTATGCTAAGATGATGGCTCGCAGATTTGGTCGAGTCAGTAGAAATTCATGGAGAAACATGGAAATCCGAAAAGATATTCTTCTGAAGGATTTCAAGAAGATGCCTGGTCGAGTAATGTTCCCAAGCACACATGACATAGTCGAAGCACCACCATTCAAAGAAACCTGCTTTACAATTATGGAGAAACTATTGATGTCTGGAAACCATGTTTTGATTACCACAAAACCTAGGCTCGCAATAATTCATGAAATAGACCAGCGGTTTTCATCACGCAAGAAACAAATCCAATTCAGGTTTACAATCACTTCTGTCGACAATGAACTTCTGAGTTTTTGGGAACCGAATGCTCCTCGATTTGACGAAAGATTAGCTTCTCTAAGATATGCATTTCAAAAAGAATATAGAACCAGTGTATCCATTGAACCGTTTTTGGATTATGATCCTTCAGCACTGGTAGAAAATGTTACGCCTTATGCGACTGAATCAGTGTGGCTAGGCAGAATGAACTACATTGCCTCCAAAAACCTGTCCAAGAGTGAAGAACCGTACTACAAAAGAATTAGAAGGAATTATGAAACAAATCATCTTCGACTTGTATGTCGGAAGTTGAGAAGAAATTCCAAGATAAGGTTGAAAGACAGCATTAGGAATCAATTGGACCTGATTCAAAGTTGAGAGTATATTCTACGTAGAACGCACTAGCTGAGAGAGTCTAAGTCAAGTAGCTAGAAGTGGAAGCGAGAAGGAATAATACGATAACGCATAGAGAAATGCAGAACATTGCATTGCAGCATTGCATTTTCTTATCCTTGGGGAAAAGACTTACTTGTATCGAATTCCCATATCAATACTTGGTTAGAGATGTCCCGAACCAGAAAACTCTTCATCCTAATACTCGCACTCATCGTAATCGCCGTATCCTTCTACTACATAATCTCCTACGCTCAAACCCCTTCCAACCCATACACAAAATTAAGTATACAAGCAGGATCCTACGACCTGTACCAAACAAGTCAAAACAAGTGGCAAATCTTTTATTATCCAGCGAACTCGTCAGCCACCTTTTCTTTTCCCGCACAGATCGTGATATTGAACAGCAAGGGAAACTATACGAGTCTCAATGCAACCCCACAAGGATCATACACTTGGGACGGACTAGAAATCCAAGTCTCCGCCCTCTATTCAGACCACATCGAGCTTCTAGTCAAACCATCATCCTAAGCTCATATTCTGCGCGCGCTTGCTCTTCCTAGCAGGAGCATTAGTATTATTGGCTGGATTGGTAACAATTCCGACCGCTGTCTTTTACAAGAGACAAACCCCTGAGTCCCAATCTAAAAGTAAGCCTAACCTTTCTGTGTCGTCTCGGCCTGCCCGAACCCTATTGCTTTCAATTGCTTCCTTAACTTTGCTCCTTTAGAAGCATAGTAGAAACTGAGGCCCAAACAAAGGGCGATTACCAATCCAGCGACTATCTCCTGATAGAAATCTATAACCCACCAGAATATTACCATACTGATCAAAGCTACGACATACCCGTATCTTTCTTTTCTTTTTGTTAGCTTGAGTTCTTC
Source organism: Candidatus Bathyarchaeota archaeon (assembly GCA_963845885.1). Classification (GTDB taxonomy): domain Archaea; phylum Thermoproteota; class Bathyarchaeia; order Bathyarchaeales; family Bathycorpusculaceae; genus DASPPK01. The sequence continues at coordinate 300,918 of CAWJTU010000010.1, read as the reverse complement.
CTGAATATGTGCTATCCTTGTTTGTTCCGACAAGATACCAACCAAACGAGAACTAAGTTTCATAGGCATAAAAATCTATTTCCACAATAGTAGCGCGCGCTAAGACGGGGAGCGCTTATGAGAATCACTGTTCCCGAACGAAATGCGAAGCGAAAAAGTTAAAATCGCTGCGCGACTCTCTCATGTCATAGGAGAATTTGAAATGACCACCGATGGGAACAAAGCCGTCGTCCACAGATTCATCAAAGAGGTGTTAAGTGGCGGCAATATCGACCTTATTGACGAATTGCTTGCGCCGGATTATGTGAATCCAAGTATGGGCATCACCAATCGAGCTGGCTTCAAAGCCGTAGTTTCCGGTCTGAACGCCTCCGTGCCGACACGCGATTTTGAAATCGCAGATCTGGTAGCCGAAGGCGATTCGGTCGCATTTCGGGGCAACATGAACTTCACACTCGCCAACGGCAAAAAAGCCTCTGCCCGAGTTATCACCTATTATCGTCTTGCTAACGGGAAGATCGTGGAAGATGAACCGATAAGCACACCGCCTCTGACCGAAGTGCTGCGCGGCATGATGCCGCCAAAGTCAGGCTCCTAAGCAGCAACCTCGAAGCGCGCGCTACAAGGTTTGGTTCTCCTTCCAATTAATGCAAATCAAATCTTTAACTGACTTCAATAGACAATTGAAGGCATGAAAAAGTTTTTATTCTTAATAGGACGACACAAAAACGGAGGAAAAGAAAATGACTTTTGAATCAAGCAAAACCTTAGGCGGCATAGGCGCAATACTCATGTTCATAGGCGTTTTTCCATACATTAACTATTTCGGCGTCATCGAGCTTATTGGCGCCATACTTATTTTGGTTGCATTGCACGGGTTCGCTCGCATCTACAAAGAAAATGGAATCTTCGACAATGCACTTTACGGCGTAATCGCAGGCATAATTGGCGTGGTCTTATCAGCAGTAATTGGAATTGCAATCATTCTACCGAACATCAAAGATTTCCTGATAAAGCTGTTCCCGACCTGGAATGGCGACTGGTCAACCCTCACATCACTTTCAGGAATGACTCCAAACACAAGCAACATCACCTTTGGAGACATTATTCCTTTCATTACAGCAGCAATAGTGATTTTCGTCATACTCTGGGTATTTGCAATAATCGCAACTTTCCTTCTCAGACGCTCACTCAAACAACTTTCAACAAAAACAAACGTAGGATTATTCTCAACCACAGGATTACTATTCTTGATAGGCGCAGTGCTAATCATCGTTGGAATAGGCATACTTCTGCTGTGGATTGCAACGCTAATCTTAGCAATCGCCTTCTTCACAATGAAACCACAGGAAACTCCACCACCTACAACGTAACAACAACTCGCACATCGCCAACACCCGTCTAAAGCAAAAGAATAACCTCTATTCTTCTTTTTTTTGAAATCAAAACAAATCGCCTATTTTTAAGCCTAAACCATTATTTGCGACAAGTATCCGAAAGTATACATAGAACAAATACCAAGTAACATCACTGATATAATTCTCAAAAGGAGAGGAATTTCATGACTGAGGAAGCCGGGGAAGAAAATGGTTCCGAGGGCTGGAAGAAATTCTTAAGAAAACATTGGAACATGGTTGCCTTATTTGTAGTGGCAGCTATTTTGGCAGCGGTCGGCGCAGTTTATGTCTTTTTATGGTTCGCACGTGATGCTCAATCAACAGGCATGGTGCCAGCGACTTTAGGTCTATGGACAATGAGAAATCTAGTGACCTTCATTTTATATGCGATTTTCTGGGAACTTCTCTTAATCGGAGTCCCTGCAGCTTTAGCAGCAGTAGCAGGTTGGCTATGGTGGAGAAAGCTACCTAGCGAGGAAACGAAAGAATACCATTTCTTTGGCAAGCGATCGCGCACGACAAGCGGAGGAAGCGGAATATCGCTATTGCTTTTCATTGCGTTCTGCATCAAGGTTTACATCGACGGAAACTGGAACGTTCCTATTGCAACTTGGACTTTGAACTATGTCGTAGATTCTATGCTTTGGATACTAATCTGGACTCTAATTATCTTCGGAATTCCTGCAGCCATAGGAATCATTTGGTGGATACGCCACGAGATGAAAAAGAAGCCATAGAATCTTTTTGCGTACACAATCAAAAAGCAAGAAAGGAATTCAATCTTAATAGCGCAAGCGAGAGAGGCTTCAGAGAACTATGAGGCTAGAAAGAGGTAGACAGTTGTGAGCTTGAAGACCTCGTTCGATTGTCCTATAAGAAAATGATTGAACAAATAACAAGTGATCTAGCTAGGACGGGGGTGATGGTTGCCCTTTCTTGGCTCGCCATGCTTCAACATACATGCCGAACGCTAAGCCGCCTAAAAGACCGAGAACGGTGCAAATCATTATTATTTCGAAGATCAAAAGAGGCCCGTCTTGAGCCAACTGGAGGTGGCCTTCAAAATAGGAATACGAGTACGCACTCGATAAGATTGCCAAAAAGACCGAAATGACTCCAGCAACTAGGAAAATTACTCCTGCTGGTTTATAATGGGTGGATCCCATAGTTCGTACCCATCTAGGCAATTTGGAATCGAATACTATTTAAATCAGAATCCAATGCTCTGTGGAAACCGAGAATCGCTCACCCGATTTGAGAAAAAAACCACACTAGAAGCACATATATGTGGATTAGTAAAACGCCTTTAAACAGGTTTGTAGGCGTTGTATTTTCTGTTTCGCATCATGATGTACGCTCTCAGTGTTGCGTAGATCAGAAAAACAGTTGTCCAAATGCCTAAAACCGCCAACCCAAAAACAAAATTCTGCAAGACGATTATCAACCAGAAACATGTCCCCACAGCAACCCAAGGAAGCAAAAGTCCCAGAAGATCCAACACTAAAATAAGGAATACGTCATGAATTATTAGCCTAGGTTTTTTTCTAACCCATGCTTCAGCCCAAGCCTCATAATCCATGTACCTGCGCCAGCCACTACAATATACACTGTGCATTCAACTACTTATTTTTTTGGGGTTGGGTTGGGGGGTAAAGTTTTATCCCCAAAACTCCAAAACCCCACGGGTACGAGTCCCTAATCCCATAGCGGTCTATATATTGGGTTGTTTGCTACTACTGGTTGGGGGTTTGAGGGTTGGATAAGGACTGTGAGCTTCAGAAGATTGCCGTCTTTAATAGTTATTTGGAAGCCAATGTAAACGCGCAGTATACATTCCTCGCGGGCGGTTTAATCGGAATTCTGGTACTAGTTCTCACTTTGTTCTATGAGGGAGTTTTTGATGTATTTGGTGGGAGATTCTTGGGATTAATCCCATTTGCCATTATTCTTGTCGGAGTATTCTATGCATTCAGGCGTATACTGCAGTCTATCAAGGACCAACAAACCAAATACCTCTCACTGGTCTTTGACTTAATCAGCAAAGTCGAAAAAGGAGAGCCAATACCTTCACTGAACGAACTTGAGAAAAAAGTGGACCAAAAGAACAAGCTATAGTCATCACAAAGACATTCCATTAAATGTTAAACTTTAACCAGTTCGGACTCCCTGAAGCTAGTTAACTAATTACATGGAAATATAGAAAAGGAAGCAGAAGACCTAACTGACTTATCTGAGCGCGCACTAAACTACTGACTTTCAGTCATTGTCTTCACGGTTTTTCTGACGAATGGGATTATCAACAGACTTGTTGGAAAACCCACGATGAATCCAATAATAAATCCTCCAGCAAATCTCAGGAGAAATCCAGAGTCTAGGCTAGTCATCAGGGCGGTCATCGTAAGAGTAATAGCGAAATCCATTCCCAGCGTCATGAACAACGCGAACAGTATCGTTGAGTATTTCTCGTTAACCTTCACAAACCCCACCTGCAGCCTACAAGGTCCAGACAGACTCTAACCATTGCTTCTTTATTAACGAACCCAAGCGCGATCTATTCTCGACTTGTGATGTTAAAACATCAGACTGGAACATTAGATCTACTGAACAAAACAGAAGGGAAAACTTGTCTGAAAACAACATCGTGTTTCCTTTCGTCTGCAATGCCTCTTATGTCTTGTTCAAAGTTTTTTAAGCAAGTCAGAACAAATAAAATTCGGTGAAAGCATGAACCCAGGACTAGGATTAGTGGGTATATTCTTTTTAGGAATTGGTGGAGCAATCTTGTTTGAAGCACTATTTAATTTAGTAAAAGAAAATGGCGCTTCAAGCATTGGCGTTCCAGGATACGACATTCTTGGTTTCATAGGTTTTTTCTTTGTAGGCTTTGGTCTTTGGTCAATTCTCCAAAGTGGAAAACCCGAAATGAAAGAGAATGTCTAAGTTTCTCAGAGTAGTAGTATAATCAAAACAGCAAGACCAAAAACACCGAATAGAGAAAGAGGAAGTAGAAAGTAAGAAGATTGAGGAAGAGAAGTAAGGATAACTTGCCGACTTTTTGAAGGGCGAGCGCTTCGATTACCTCTAACCCAAAGTTCTAAATGCGAGAAAAAACCAAATGGCTCAACGAACCCATGCAGGGATGGCATGGAATGAGCAATAGACCACTCGGCGTAACAATAATAGGACTTTTCAATCTCTTTGTTTCGGCAGCTGTCCTCCTAGGATATCTAATTCTCGGATGGAAAGTTCCACCGATAAGTCTGGCGGCTGCCATCATTCTATTCGCTAGATTCATTAGGGATGCTAGCGGGATTCACATGGGCATGGTATCTTACGATCATAATCTATGTCGGAAACATCATATACGGATTCAGTAATTTTATTTTCACAATTTCCAACAGAGATCGTTTCAAATACTATTAAGCATGCTCATCATCTTCTATTTCACGTGGGGTAATGTCAGAAAATTCTTTTCAGTAGGCACCCGCCCTTCCCCGCAATAATTCAGCTTTGAATGTACTGGAAACATGGGCGAGCCCTCGGACTACATCTGACCCAAAGTTCTAAATGTCAAACGAAACCAAACAAGCCCACCATGAACATCCAATCAATTCGTTCACTCACGATAACCACACTAGTTGAAAATTATGCAAACGCGTTTCTGCTCGGACAATGGGGACTCTCCTTTTCCTAGAAATCACAGACGCCAAAGATCGCAAAAGAAAAATCGTCTTCGACACCGGAAAAGACAAGCAGGCACTACTTCAAAACATAAAACTCCTCAAAAAAGACCTCAAAGACCTAGACTGCATCGTACTAAGCCACGGACACCTAGACCACACAGCAACCACCGCAGAAATCGTCAAAGCCTCAGGAGGAACAAAAGTCTACGCACATCCGCACACGTTTCTCCCTCGCCACGTCGTAACCAAGGACGGAAAAAAACGGAGAATAGGCGTCCCCGAAGGAGAAGGAATAGCCGAAATAGAAAAAGCCGGAGGAAAAATCATCCTCACAACAAAACCAACCGAAATACTCCCAGGACTCTGGACCACAGGCCAAATCCCAAGAACAACATTCGAGAACGTCATGGACCTCCCCAAAGGAAACAAACTAGTAATCAACATCAACGGAAAAGAAACAGACGACAAAATCCTCGACGACCAATCACTCTATACACACGTCAAAGACATCGGCGCTCTACGCCATAACAGGCTGCGCCCACTCCGGCCTCATAAACACGTTACAACATATCCAGAAAATGACCGGAACCAAACAGATAGCCGCCGTAATCGGAGGAACCCACCTCATCGACCGCTCAGACAAATACATACAACAAACCATCACACAACTCAACCACATCGGAATGAACCTGATCTCACCCTGCCACTGCACAGGCTTCAAAGCCCAAACCAAACTCTGGGAAGCATTCCCAAACACCTTTGTCCTAAACTACAGCGGAAGAATCATCGAAGCAGGCAAAGAACCAGAACCCCGCATAATCTGATACTCACCTACAAGAACGATCGCCACGAGAATCAACTTTAGGTCTCTCCACGCGCATGTCATAGGCTCCTCAAGAACCCTTTTTATCTAACCAAACCAGTCTAGAGTTTAGTAGAGAGAAGACCCCTAATTGTTACGGAAAACCTTCTCCAGCATAATGCTCATTCTGTTTGTGATAAGCACATCGTTTTTCAGCATTCCACCAGCGAAAGTAAACGCGAGCTCGCAGGCACAAACCCTGCAAACAGCGGATACTGATTGGTGGCCCACGTTTCACCACGACCTCACACATAGCGGATACTCCAACTCACCAGCGCCAACCACAAACCACATTCTGTGGAACTACACAACAGGCGGCTACGTGTGGCGTTCTTTCGCCATTGTCAATGGCATAGTCTATTTTGGCTCAAACGACATGAACCTTTACGCTCTCAACGCCTCAACAGGCACACTTGCATGGAAGTACAAAACCGGCAATGCAGTAAATTCTCCTACTGTTGCAGACGGCATAGTCTACGTGGCTCAGGTGACGGCAATGTTTACGCTTTGAACGCATCAACAGGCACACTAGTATGGAACTACGCAGCGATCTGGCCTGTGGAAACTTGCCCTGCTATAGCTGATGGCGTCATCTACTTTGCCTCAGATCGTGGCAAGCTCCACGCATTGAACGCCACAACAGGCACATTCATATGGAGCTACAACATCGGAGGCGACGGCTTCGATCAGTCTTCTCCCGCCGTCACTGATGGCGTCGTCTACGTTGGCTCAGGCGACCACAACGTCTACGCATTGAACGCCACGACAGGCACACGAATATGGAACTTCACAACAGGCAACGAGGTGTTTTCTTCTCCTGCAGTTGCTGGAGGCGTTGTCTATGTGGGCTCATACGACAACAACACTTATGCCCTGAACGCCACCACAGGCGCACAGATATGGAACTACACGACCGGCCTAATGGTGTACTCATCTCCTGCAGTTGCCAACGGCATAGTCTACATCGGGTCATGGGATACCAAAGTCTACGCTTTGAACGCCACCGCTGGAACGTTGGTATGGAACTACACTACGGGCGACCAGATTTGGTCGTCCCCTGCAGTTGCCAGTGATGTAGTCTACTTCGGATCACAGGACGGCAAAGTCTACGCCTTGAACGCCACAACGGGCACGCTAGTTTGGAGCTACGCAAATTACAACGCAGACTCTTCATCTCCCGCTATCGCCGACGGCATCCTCTACATTGGCTCAATGGACAACAAGGTTTACGCGTTTGGCGGACACGAAGCGTCGGTGCCGGAAGGACAAAATTACCTCATCCCCATCATAGCCGCGGTTATCATTGTACCTTTTGTCCTAATTCTATATGTCTTTGCTTCCAAGAAACGTGCACTAAAGAGAAGAATCCAGAGAGGACCTAATCCGCCCCCAACACACGAACTCACAGAACAAGAAAAGAACGAATAACTATCCGGCGCTATTTCCTGAGACGTGCCAATTGGAAAAAAGAAAAAAGGGAACTATTTTGTATTTCTTGTCTCTTCGCACTTCATCTTAATGAGCACTGCTAAATCTTCCAAATCATCACTCGAATCAAAGCCCAATTTGAATCATAAGCGCCCCGCATGACGTTTATCGAAGACACATTCAATGTGTCCCATGCAGCTCCATAATGAAGATCAGCAGATCCTCCAAGGTTCCATCCATAGTCACTTTGAAGCAAATTCATATCAGCGTCCATACCAACCATATAGACGAGAACATTCGTCGTATTCAACGCGTGAACCAAAGTTACTGTTTGTCCAGGCGCAATGCTTATCCACCCACTGTCATAGTCGGGCTTGCTTAATCCGCGCGGCCCCTGAATTCCCTGTATTCCTAAAGCTTGAATACCAGCTGCACCCGTTACCCCAGTCGCACCAGTTGCCCCAGTAACTCCAGAATCTCCCTTGTCACCTTTGGCTCCTTTGAGCCCCAAGGATCCTGAAAGTTGAGTCATCGCTACAACCGAGATTAAGCTAGAAGCCAGAATCGCGACAACAAGCCCCACTGCGAACATTGTTTTCGATATTCCTGTTTCTACCCCAGCCATTTTTATCACCTAACACCCAAATTCATATGGATTGAATTAACTGATATAATTTGCGGAAACACACAACATGTAACCGCCCGTACCATGCGCGGGAAATACGAGAGTTTGCCTAGAAGCATGGACTTTCGTAACAATTTTGCATTAAAAATGCGAGACAATTCCAGTCTTTCTGGAATTCTCAACACGCGCTAACCGATCAAATATAGAAGGCTTATATCCGCAACCAATGAGAGTTGAACATTGGGTTTCCATTATCCATCAAAACAGAATAATGAAACCGAAATCTGAAATCATTCTACGAATAACCGTCATTGCACTTGCGATTCTCGCTCTCTTCCTCGTCATTTCTCTCCTTTCAGAATCCAACACCGATACTGACCCAAACGCAACAACTGCCGTCGGGCTCTCAGTAACTGTCATAATCTGCGTTTCCCTAGGATCTTGGACAGCTCTCACAGGCGAAACAACACACAAGACTCTTCTTCTAGGCTCATTAATTCTTGGTTCAGCGCTCTTCTTTTCGCTATATCTTGTTATTGGGTTGAACCTAGAAACAGGAGATCGAGCATGGTTGGATTACCATCCCTTGGCCGTTTACAATTCAACCGTGACCACAATTTCTATGCTTGCCTTAGCATCCATTCTAGCAGTTGAAGCAATCGCAATTCTCATCTCGATCGTAAGAACCAGAAGGAAACAGGTTTGGAGGCAAAGTACGCGCTTTGCTGCCTGAACTGACATCCGTACAGGTTGCTTGGCGTGATTTCACGCACTCTTTTGATGTTTGCCGAAATTGAGCACTATTATGACAATGTCTCTCATGTCTACCCGACCGTTATTGTCTATATCCGCATTCGGATCCCATCGAGACATGCTACTAAATGAATTGAACAAGAACACTGCCCTCTGCACATCTTTCATGTTAACAATGGAATCACCGGTGATGTCACCTGGAACTCCAACGTGAACAGGAACATCGCAGACAGCGTTGCTTATCAAATTCCCTGGTCCGTTGTCCACAGCCTGTGCACTCAACACATAGTCTCCATATACAAAACCTGTGGTATTCCAAATTATTTTCAATGGAAGCGCAGCAGTCAAGTTGCTCTTATCCAGCAGGATTGATTCCGAATAGATCAGAGAGGAGTTAACGTAAAAAGTCAGGTCGATATCTTCATTCAAGCGATTTCGTGCGACCAAGACATTGTAAACTGTCTGTAACGTTACGCTGATTACATCAGTGTATCCTTGACCAATCAGCGTCTTCTCAGTCTTCATAACCCTCAGAGCAATGAAACCTACGGAGATGGTTTCGCTACAAGATGTGTGCAATCCATCAGTGTCGTACACTGTCAGATTGACAGTCCAGTCTCCCGCGGTTATGTAAACGTGAGCAATCGTTGAATTGCCAGTTTCTTCAGGAACCTTGAAGCCTTCACCAAAATCCCATTCGTACCTGACGATTGAGGCGCCAAGCTCAGCGGTAGAAAATGCTGAAAAACCTACTGCATCCCCAATCAGAGGCGACATCGGAGTATACGTGAACGACACAGTTGGAGGATTTCCCACCTGTAAAGAGATAATTTTTGAATTGTACAGCCCGTTGTTATCCACAACCGTTAGACTGACGTTATAGACGCCTCTAACAAGAAATCTGTGCGATGCAATTGAATCGACGGAAGTGAATGTCGAGTTATCCCCAAAATCCCATTCGTAAGTAACTATCATTCCATCAGGCGCTGTGCTCTCTGAGGCATTAAACGTCACTTCATCCGTGTTAGGCAATATCCTAGAAGGGCGAATACCGTTGACAAAGTAATCGAAAGTCGCCGTCGGTATTGACCCTACCTGCAGCTGTCCGACCGTCGAACCAGTACGACCGTCAGCCGTCGTAACCGTCAAATTGACCTGGTAAGGACCCTTGTTCGAGTACGTGTGAACAGTGATGGCCGAGGTAACGTTTGTCGCCGTAGTATTATCGCCGAAATCCCAATCATAGGTTGCGATTGCCACTCTATTAGGATCGTAGCTCTTGGAAGCATCGAAGGTAACGGTCTCATTAGCCCCAGGGTTTTTTGGGGAAACTGTGAAAACAGCAACAGGCGTGGAAACTGCACCGATGGCACTTAACGAAAAATCTGCAGTCGCAACAGGTATATTAACGGTTGAAGGATTTAGGAGATAAGTATAAGCAAGCGACAGCGGGGGGCCCGTCAGGAAAGTAAGACTGTAGTTTCCAATCTTGAGAACCGTCCACGTCATCAAGCACAGAAGCGCATTGGAAACGTTGACTGGCTGACCTGAATTATAGAGAACGGCTCCAGCGACGACTCTTTGTGGAGGTCCGTATTTGGCATCTTGCGTGTCATTGCTGAAGTCAACCTGAGAAAATTCCTGTCTTCCATAAAACACGTAGGAAGGATCATTTTCAGGTATCGAGATATTTGTGCATCTAATGGAATTGTTGTCAAAACTGACTCCCACCTGCCACCCACCCAAATTGCTCGTCAGCCCATCCAGCACAATTTTCACTGTAAAAGAAATGCCTCCAGCTGGAATAGTTTCAGAGGGCGCTCCAACCGTAGTATAATTCAACCCGGTCGAGTCACTGACGATTCTTATCGTTCTAGTTCCAGCTGCGCTCACGACAAGAGTTTGTGGAATGCAAAACAAAAGAAGTTGAAACACTATCATAAAAATGAGTACTAGATCAACTGGCTTCCAAACCAACCTTTCTTTCCCCTATAACCATAGGGTTAAACCTACAAATATCGCTTACGGTCAACCTCCTATGACACTTGAAGCTCGAGAACCGCTGTTAGCCTACGACTGAGAAGCCGTCAAAGACAAGTGTTGGAGTTTCAGTCAGAAACGGCGTTCTTTCCGAGTCTTTGCCAATTTCCGCCAGCTGTAGAAATCCCTTGTAAAAGTTGCCTGCCACCGAAACAGGCTGAAGCGGATGTTTCTTTTCGCCTTTCTCAACCAGAAAGACAGATTGGGCTACGGCTGAGAACTCACCCGTGGCAACATCACTGTGGAATATTCCGATGGGAACATCAACTATCATGATCGCCTGTTTGTCGATTGAACTGATTATTTTTTCAAGGCTCTTCTTTCCTTTCAAAACTTTCACGTAGCACGGCTGGATTGAAAGTTGGCTTTCATACGCAAGGCTCGAACCAAACACTCCGCCCCGTGAACAGTTACCAGTTGATTTTACACCATAGACAGTTCCGTAGTAAGTGTCAAACATAAAATTCCTCAAAACCCCATTCTCAACTAGCACATTCCGTTTCTGAGGATGCCCTTCGCCATCTACCGCTTCCGTGCTCAAACTTGCAGGGTCTTGCCCATCATCAGTCAAGGTCAATTCTGAATTCGCAATCTTTTTCCCAAGTTTCGCTGAAAGCGGAGACAAGCCCTTCGACCACGGCTCTGCCACTTGCGGACTGCCCTAGACTCGCGAAAAGGTAACACGCTGCAGAAATAGGAGTCCAAATGGTCGGAAGCACCTTGGTCTTGTCAAGCTTCTTTGCGTTAAGCAAGGCAACTGCTTTTTCTGCGGCGCTCTTGCCTAAGCCTTCCGATTTGATAACGCGTTCTCTGGAAATGTCGTACTCGTTACCCGTTCTACGTTCCTCATTCTTTCCCGCTACACAATACATTTGACAGGCGTTTGTGGCTGATTTAGACGCTCTCTGAAGACCAAGAGTGTTCCCAACCGCAAATGCCCCCCAGTCAGCTGAGCACGTGCATGTTGCATACAGTACCTTTCGGTCAAACTGTTTTGCTTCCTTGACAAGATTGTCAGCGTATTTGATGAGCGTGTCTTTGCTGAGATTCAGAATTTCACTCGCGAAAACCCCTTCTTTGCCCGGCTTCAGCGGTTCGCAGAAACCTTTGAATCGTTCATCCTTAACTGACACTGCCTTCAGGCTGGCGGTGGCTTCGTTTAGACTTCGTTCTATCCTTTCCTTGGATATTCCGCTGCTAGATGCGAAGCTTACACTGTTTCGTTTCGCAACGCGCACGGCGTTGCCTTCGATAAGTCCGTCGGAAGCTTCAACCACGCCTTGTTTAACATCCACTCTTGTACTGTGGCGGTAGTAAAGATAAATTTCAAATTCGGCTTCCCTGTCTTTCTTTCTCGCCGACTTCAAACCTGAATCGAGAACAGACAACAATTCATCATCAAGATTTTCAAAAGTCATTCTTTGCGTCATTCCACATCCTCCTAATCTGCCTTTCCTCCGAAAGTCACTTCCCCAATCACAAGTTCAGGACCCCCCGTGCCCACAGGCAATGGGGCCTGACCGTTCTTGCCACAACCACCGAAGTATCCTGATTCAATCTTAAGGTCTTTCGTAGCGCCTTCAATCCTCTTCAACAACTCAAGAATGTTACCAGAAAGAGCAACTTCGCGGAGAGGTTCCTGAATTTCGCCGTTCTTGACCCAATAGCCTCTGATCGCCTTGAAAACGAAGCTCCCATCATCTTCAACTTGACCGCCGGAACTTTGAATAGCATAGACACCTGTGCCTAGAAGTTCAAGCGCTTCGTTCTTGTTGAGGTCGCCCGGTGCAAAATACGTGTTAGTCATCCTTGGAATAGGCATAAAACCAAAGTGAACGGCTCGACAGTTACCAGTCGGCTCTTCGTGAAGACGTTGCGCCGTTCCTCTATTGTGCAAGTAATGTTTGAAAACACCCTTGTCTAGGACCACGGTCTTGTGCGCCCTAACTCCTTGATCATCAAACGGAACCCACAGTCCCCCAAGCTTTCCAATGTCTGGCGTCCCATGATCAACGATCGTCGCATGTTCAGTACCGAGTTTCTTTCCGATTTTTCCTGCAAGCGGAGATCCGCCGATGACAACGAAATCGGCTTCACTGAGGTGCCCGAAGGATTCGTGCGCCAAGACTCCGCCAAGATCGTTTTCTATGAGCGCCCTGAACTTGCCTGCTGGACAACTTTTTGCTTTAAGCTGCTCCGCCGCCTGTGTTGCAGCTGTTTTGCCCATATCCTCAGGCGTTGAGCCCTTCTTCTGGAAAAGCTCCAACCCCGCGGTGCCACCTGCCTGTTCGACGCCGATGACAAGCTGCCCAGTTGACGTCTTTGAGATGACTAAACATCGCAAATCAACGATTTCAAAGCCCCACTCAACGATTGATCCTTCGCTGTTGGTGAAAGTCTTATTCCCGTAAAGTTCACCGTACCAGCCTGTGATATTGTTCACGCTCTTGCCAAATTGCCGCGCCGTTTCAACTGCTCGGTTGACAAGATCGACTTTGTAGTCCAACGCCATTTTCTTCGGATGAATCTTCACGGCGAAAGTGTCACTCTTACTGCTTTTGACAGGAGTAGTTTTCTTGAATCCGAGTCTCAGTGTCGCCGCATTTGCTGAAGCTTTGGCCATCCTCACCGATTGTTCTGCAGTTCTTTTCAGGTCCTCTTGTGCCAAGCTCGACGTGAACGAATAGCCTGACGTTCCGTCGCAGTAAGAAACGATGCCCACGCCGACACGAGACCTGAGAACAATGTCTTTCCAAGTGTTGTTGATGCGTTGCAGCGTTCTTAAGATGAGGTCGTCATATCGCGCCTCAACGAACTCTGCACCTAATTTCTCTCCGTGCTCTACGCATTTTTGCAGTTTTTCTAACATGTTTGTGCCTCCGTGGAATGTGAATGGGATGTGAAAGCATATTTGACGTGTTTTACATATTAAAGAGTTTCAGCGCGTGCGGTTATACTGTCGGAATGACATATCTTCAAGTCTGCATCAAGCAAACGATGTTTGTAGCTGGAGACGTCGATTCCTTTATCCATCAGTCTCGTTATAGTCGCAACATCCACCCTTTTACCCAGAAGAACAGCCCCGACAATTCTTCCTTTCTCCAGAACAATTTTGCCGTATTCGCCCTCTTCTCGGTTAGCCTTCTTGATTTCCTCGAAACCTGATCCTTTCGGATTGACTAAGCCCATAGATATGAGACTAATCCCAGCAATTCTAAGGGTTGTTCTTTGAACCGTACCATCATAAACATGCTCATTCTTCCCCAACATGTTCAAGGCTGCTATTTTCGCTTGTTCAAGAGCCGGAGGAATTTGTCCGTACACTTGTCCCTTGAACTCAATCACATCTCCAGCAGCATAAACATCATTAGCGCTAGTTTGCAAATGCGGATCCACGACCACGCCTTGGGCCACTTTTATTCCGGCGTCTAAAGCTAACCCTATGTTAGGACGGACTCCTGCCGCGACCACCATTATTCCTCCTTGAAGTTCTCTACCATCTTCAAGCGACACACCATCGACTTCATCTTTGCCCAAGATCTCTTTGCATCTGGCACTCAGAACAGGCACAATTCCCATTTCCTCAAGATCCTTTTTCAAAATCTCCGAACCATCATTATCAAGCTGTCTCGGTAGAAGCCGAGATTCAAGACCTATAACCCCAACATTTCGACCCGCTTTTCTCAGACTTGCCGCAAGCTCCAGTCCCAACAAACCTGTTCCGACAACAATCGCATTCGACGTTTTCTTCAATCGCTCCCTTATCGAAACCGCATCCTCAATCGTGCGAAGAGTAAAAACTCCATTCTTTCCCAAACCTTTCATAGGCGGAACAAACGGATTAGCCCCATTTGCCAACAAAAGTTTGTCCCAGCCAGCTCTTGAACCATCTTCAAGCTGAATCTCTTTCTTCACTTGATCAATATTCACGACTTTCTCTTTCAAATACACCTTGATTCTTTGACTTTCATAAAATTGAGGCGGATAACTGTAAAGATCCTGAGGCTCTTTTTCTCCCGATATGACTTCATACAGACGAGGTCGCGGGTAATAGAAGTCGTTCTCGTCTGTGTAAACCGAGATTTCAGCATCAGAACTATTCTTCCTTATCGCAAGAGCTGCACTGGTACCGGCAACACCACAACCCACGATTGCAAACTTCACGGAAGACCTATCCTTCAAAGCATTATAGACGCAGACATTCGTGTTTGGTGCTATATCCATTTTGCTGTTATGATACCGTAAACTCGCCTGTCATGGCTTTACCTTTTGATTGATAATCAACCATAACAAGCCCAAGATGTTTTACTAAAAAGAGCCCTAAATATCGTGTTGTATCTGATAAAAAGTTGCATGTCAAGTGCATGCAAGGTTTAAGTTGTTGTGTATCATATACCACAATCAAGGTGCGTCATGTCCTTCCCTTAATCCCTAAGCGCGCAATTAGTTTCGGCATGACGCATCCTTCCCCTATTCCCTTCTTAATCTGCAAAAACGGCTCAAGCAATATTTGCTCCTATCGGTTTTCCTCTGAACTAGTCAATTGGTTTAAATTCAAACCTGCCGCGTGCTCGGTTCATGTATCTTCAAAAACGCGACAATCAACAGCGGCACGGAAGCAGCAGCAAACAACATGAAAGGTAATTCTGGAGCCACGTAAGTGTACAAAGCAGCAACCAAAAGTTGCGTGAAAGCCTGACCAAGATACATGAAAAATTGACCGCACCCAATGACCTTTCCCCTGAGATCTCTCGGAACTAAGTCTCCGAGAATAGAGTTGTAACTAGTCTGCTGCAACATTTGCCCAAGACCGAACAAAAAGAAAGCGACAAGAAGCAAACCAAAATTAGCCCTCAGAAACAGGAGCATTGCAGGAACATACAATACAAAACTCAACAAATAAAAGCGTTTGCGACCCGCAACATCCATTCTCAATCCAGCGAGCACAGCAGGAATCGCTGAACTCAGATACATAAAAGCCATCACGATTGCCCACTGAAACGTTGTTATTTGAAGAACACCTGTAGCATAAATGACGAAATATATGCTGCAACCCGCAATAATACTGCTTATACTAGAGTTAACAATAAACAAGTACAAGGTGGCTTTCGGAACTTTCTTCCACACCTGGAAACCTTCTCTTACAGCCTTTGGATATTCCTTGAACGCCGCCAACAAGTCTGGACGACCGTCATTAACGTTCGACTGCAAAGTCTCCTTCAACTTTGTTCTCAACAAGGCAGCCGCAAAATAGAACACTAACACAATTACGTAAGCGATTCTAACTCCCATGTTCAAATTGAAAACTAGAACCAGGTAACCTGCTATGATCGCCGCCGGCAAAGAAACAAGATTCGTGACAGCTGACTGAAGAGTGAAACCAGCCCCCCTATGCTCAGGCGAAACAGAATCAATCATTATAGCAAACAAAGCAGGTTGATAAAGCAAACAGAAACTCTGAATAGCCGTTCCCAACACGATCAAAGGCCACGACGTGGCAAAAATGAAGAAAGCCACAGAGAAAGTCACTCCGAAAGTCATCGTCACCACAAGCCATCTCCTCCCATGCTTGTCGGCCAGATAACCGCCAGGAAGCTGCACCAGCGCAAGCGCTATGGAGCCTGTGAAGCCGATGACGCCTATGATGAAATCGTTCGCTCCTAACCCTTTGAAGTAAAGACTCGAATACGTTGAAGGAATGGGACCTGAAAAGAACATAAGAATCCAACTTATGAAAAGAATAAGAAAATTGCCTTGAATGAACGCGTAACGGTTCTTCAGATTGTTGAGCAATCGCATCTTTCAAATGCCATGAAAAACATGAATATAAGCAGTCACATTTCAGTTCGCAAATTCGCATCGCAGTCTCCAACGACTTCAGCAAGGAATAATAGTGTTCACAAAACTGCCCACGTTAGATGGAGACTTATTCCTACCTTTCGTCCAGCCAGCAAACTCTCCATTCAGAGACAAGCCCACCACGTATTTTAGCACTCCACACGTTTGGACCAGCGAGAGGCTTGAAAGAACAAGTAGAATAGCCAACCATAACAACAACATTATCTTGAATCGTTACACATGTGAATATGTTTCTGTAATCAGGATATTTCTTGAAAAACTCTCTCCAACCCTCTTTCACAACATTCTTGCCTTCAGTCTTCTCGCCTTTGTTATTCGCTATAACTATGAGGGCGTGGTCATCAGGCATTAATTCAGCTAAGCCTTCTAGGTCCTGCTGGTTAATTCTTTCATTGAATCTCAAAGCACTCAATATTAACTTTGAAGAATCCATCTCGATTTGAAAATGAAAATCAGTCAATTTAAGTCTTTGCATCTTCTGTTGCACCATTCTTCTGCACTCTTCTTAAGCCAGTCCGCAAATCCTTAAACGGATTAACTGACAGTTATTGTTCACAGTGAGAGGCAAAGACTAGGAAGTGATTTTATGAATCTTCAGAATCAGGTAGTAATCGTTACTGGTGCTTCTTCTGGGATCGGCCTTGCAACCACAAAGCTTCTTGCTAAACAGGGCGCGAAACTTGCTCTCGTCTCCCGTTCGAAAGAGAAGTTAGAGCAGCTGTCCGCTGAGCTCCCAAACTCCTCAGCAGTCCCCGCAGACATGACAAAAGTCTATGAAATCGAAGCCATGGTCAGAAAAACGATGGAGCATTTCGGAAGAATCGACATCCTAATCAACTGTGCAGGTCAAGGATACGATGCATCAGTTGAAAAGACCAACGTCGACACTTTCCATCGCATTTTCGACTTGGACGTTGTAGGCCCGCTTTCCGCTATGCAACAGATTATTCCTATCATGAGGAAACAGGGCGGAGGAACCATTATCAACGTCAGTTCGGGCACTGCACTGATGTACTTGCCGAACAACGGCGCATATTCAGGCATGAAACGCGCACTTGCTAGCATCAGTTTAACTGCAAGGGAAGAGCTGAAGAATGACAAAATTGTTGTCAGTGTCGTGTACCCGTACATAACGCTCACAGATTTCGAGAAGAACACAATCAAAGATACTGCCCCTCAAGGAGAGGAGCAAGGAGGCCGCCCACCTTTTCCGCCGGACAGCGCAGAGTATGTAGCGCAAAAAATACTCGAAGGAATAGAAAACGGAGAAGCAGAAATCTTTGCACACGACTGGATGAAAAAAGGAGTAAACACGAACCCCTGACTTTCTTGCCTTGACCTTTCAAGTTCCTTCAGCGCGCTAAGAGTTGAACACAATGTCAAAAGAGAAAAACAAAATCACCATAGTTGAACTTGCAAAAAACGACACATGCCTGAAGGAGACAAGTTCGAACTACTCAACATCACACTACTACGACATATCAGTCTCCAGCGAGTCTAAATCTTGGAGAATAGAGCTAACTCGAAAACCACTTGAAAACAGACTAGACAAGAATTATCACGGAAAACTCTTCGAAAACCACATCGAAGAACCAAGAGCCTTTGCAGCCGTGTCAGACAACAGGCAAATCGGCTGGATTGAACTAGGTTACGACAAATGGAACAACAGGATGCGAGTCTGGGAGTTTATGGTAGAAGAAGAATTTCGGAAACACGGGACAGGGACACTGCTGATGAATCACGCAGTCAAAATTTCAAAAGAGAAAGGAGCAAGAATGCTGGTGCTTGAGACCCAGACAAACAATGACATCGCCATCGAATTCTACTTGAAGTTCGGGTTTGAATTGATCGGCCTTGACCTTGCAGCCTATTCGAATGAAGACATCAAGAGGAAAGAAGTCAGACTAGAACTAGGCCTGAAACTCTAGCGCGCATGACGACCAGATACCCGAGCGCAATGCAAGTCTTCATGATTTTTCGACTGGACGCGGTCCTGGCTCCTTAAGTCGAATAAGTATCAACGTCGCCAACACAAAAATCGGTGTCGAAGCGATAAACGGAGACAGTGGACCCAGAGTCTGAAACAGGTAACCTCCCACTATCTGCGCTGGAACCGCAGTGATCAGTGAGAACACACTGAACATAGCCATTATTCTCCCCCGCATTTCCTGCGGGGAAAGATTCGCCTGAAGCGCCGTCAGCGATGGACCTAGCAAAGCACCGCTCGCGCCGCCTATTGCAGTCCAAGTCACAAAATCGTCTGTTCCTTTAGCCCTCACGAATATGAGCTGGTTCACAGGAACTGAAAGTGAAGCGTAAACCGCACTTTTCCTCAGACCTACCCTTTCGATTAGTCTAGCCGCAGGCAACAAAAGCAAAACGCTGATCAGCCCAGCGACATTTGTCAGAAGACCATAGAATTCTGGAGGAAGACTCACGACATTAACCAAATATATCGATGTATAAGGCACGGTCATAGCAGTTCCAACGCTAGCCAAAACAGCATAGATCAAAAGCTTCTTCGCTCCGTCCGTAGCGTTTCGCAGAACAAACAAATTATCCGTGAAAAAGTCTGAAACAAGACGCCGAATATGCTTTTTCTCCTTCCCTTTAACCCCCACGTAGGTCTCTTTGAGCGTGAGAGCCCTGTATGATACTCCGATGATGCCTAAGAGTCCACTGAAGAAAAATGCTATGCGCAGTCCTTCGAGTGTTCCAAGCGTTTGCATCAATGTTCCTCCAATGTACGGGAAGAAAATCGAGGGCAGCGAAGTAACAAGTGTGAAAGAAACCAAGCCCCGTGCCCTGAGCTCCGGCTCCATCGAGTCAGTTAAAGTCGCATTGAACGCAGGACCATAAATGCCAGAAATTGCGCCGATTATTATGGGAATCATCAGAAGGGCTGGCTCTGAAATAAAAATGAAGACAAAAGCAGTGCCCGCGCTAAGAAAGCTGAAGATGACAATAACTTTTCTTCTCCCCCAAGCGTCTGCAACGTATCCGCCTATCAACTGCATCAAAGCTGTGACAGCCGAGTTGACGCCTAAGAGAAAGCCTATGAACACTGAATTCGCTCCCAAAACTGAAAAATACACAGACTGGTACGGATTGATCATCGCGCCCCCGATATTCCAGACTGTGGCGCTTAATGCAAGTACCCACGTGTTGCCTGGAAGATAGAATCTTCCTCGCCAATTCTTCAGAATCTTCCTTGATTCACTGGAACCATCCAATGAAATGGACCTCTCAGCCTAGGGTGCAAGAAAGCCTATAAAAACTTGATGAACAGCCGACCTGCAAAAAAACAGGAGACTTCTGAATCGTTGCCAACCATAATTTCAAACACGTCCTCATGTTGCGTGCGATGTAAGAGAAATTCTAACGTTTTGTTTGATATGCAACATTCTTTCTTGTTCTTGACGAAGAAGACTTAAAACTGACTTCAAAGTCACGTTATCAAAAGCCAAAAGGAATGAATCACATGAACAAGCTCAAACCCATTGATTACGATATCATTTCTGAGTTGATCAAGAACCCAAGAGTCAGTGATAGACAGCTTGCCAAGATTCTGAAGACTTCACAACCCACTATTACAAGAAGAAGAGGAGAATTAGAAAAGGAAAAGCTCCTCGATTACACTGCGGTTCCAGATTTGAAGAAGCTTGGGTTTGAAATCTTAGCTTTCACTTTTGGCAACTGGAACCATGAAGAGCACCCAAACACACACGCAGAAGAAATGAAGAAATTCATCCAAAAACACCCAAGCATGATTTTCATTTCGACAGGCTCTGGCTTGGGCTGGGACCGCATGGCCATATCGGTACACAAAGACTACAGTGACTATGTCGACACCATACAAGAATACAAGGCCGAATGGGGGCATTTCTTCAAATCCCTTTCTTCATTCATAGTCAGCTTACAGAGTGACAACATTCTCAGAAACATCACTTTCAAGTATCTGTCAGAACTAATGAAACAAAATTCTCCAATACCAAAGCACACGCGCCGATCAAAAAGTGAACTGAAACAGATCCGCAACCAATGATAATCAAGAATTCTTTCTAAGAATGACTAATGAGCAATAGTAGATATCGATTCGCCCTCTCACCATAAATACTTCAAACGCAAGAGATTCTTCCATGGGATATCAATCTCACGTGAAGGGATCTCGAAGCACCGGTCGAGGACGAGGAGCGCCACGGCGTGAAAAGACCAAAGCAAAAGAACACAAACGTCAGCCCATAGGGAAATACGCTCCAGAAACTGACAATGTTCCGACCTCTGAAGAAGCTGTGAACAGAACACTCAACACACTGCATAACTTGGGCAACCAAAGATTCGCCCTCGCCCCATTCAGTGAACACCTAAACCGATGGCTGTTAAACTTGAACCAAGCCATATCCGAATTTGAATCTGACCCCAACATGACTCCAGACGACCAGTTCACGAAGGAATACTCACAAATAGTCATGGACATCGAGTCAGACCTTGAAAAAACGCGTCAAAAAGAGGCCACTTCTGCACAAGCCGTAAAGAGCCTCTCCGAAGACAGGATTCTTCTTGAACAAACCGAAAAAAACTACAGTGAAGCGACCCTAGAGATTCAGCACCGAAAGGACGCCGAGAACAAACGTTTGTCAATGAACATGAACCTGTGCAAAGATGAACTGGACCACATAACTCAAATGAAAACAGGAATATTCCGAATATCCAAGAAAAACAAAGCTCAAAAAGAAGCAGAGGCAACGCAACTACTGAATACAGCAGAAAACGAAGTGGCTTCGGCCACTGAGCGATTCACGGAAGAAGAAGAGAAACTGAAACAGGAATACGAAAGAAAAAAGCAGCCCATCGCCCAAGGAATTAAAGAGTACGAAAAGGAGATCCAGAACCAAGAAATTGACGGCACACTAGGAGGCAGACAAGCTGCGTGCGAAGCGCTCATCAACACAGTTAACTCATTTCTCCTGAGAAAACAGCTTTCGCAGCCTGAGCGATAATGTTCGCTTCACACGTGAGAATGCCTAACGCATATGGTCTGTGGGCTTATTCCAAGACGAAGATGTTTCTTTTTCGGCACATCTGCTTGAGTATTTTCGGCCAGACAGTAACGCTGACCTCTCCTAAGTGTGCCTTCTTAAGTATCGCCATCTGAGTCCTCGACTGTCCAATTCCGCCGCCTATGCTAAGAGGAATCTCGTTCTTGACTATGGCTTGGTGATATGGGTACTTCAAAAAGTCAAGTTGCCCCGTCATCTTCAACTGAATCTTCAGCGTTTCAGCGTTGACTCGTATCCCCATAGATGAAAGTTCGTGACGCCGTTTTGTCACCGGGTTCCATACAAGAATGTCGCCATTCAACCCATGCATCGGTTTACCGTCTTTGGATTTTGTCTCAGTAACCCAGTCGTCGTAGTCTGCGGCTCTCATTTCATGCGGATATCCATCTTTGAGCGTCCAGCCGATTCCATAAATGAAAATTCCAGGGTATTCCTGCAAAATCCTCGTTTCCCGCTGCTTACGAGGCAGGGTCGGATACTTGTCAAGAATTTCTTCAGCATGAATAAATGTGAGCTTCTCCGGCAGATCAGGATACTTGTCTGTCTTCAGTTGCGGAAAGATTTTTTGAACGTGCCTCTCAGCGCCTTTAATAACCTTCCAAATTTTCTCAACTGTCTCGGTCAGATACTTGAGGTTACGTTCCTTCTCGGTTATCGATTTCTCCCAATCCCATTGATCCACGTAAGCGCTGTGATCGTGATCCAAAAAGTAATCCTTTCGGACAGCGCGCATGTCGGTGCAAAGACCTTCGCCCGGTTTCATGCCAAACTCCTTCAACGCCATCCGTTTCCACTTGGTTGCAGCCTGGACAACCTGCGCATCGACAGGATTCTTATTGTAGTCATTTGAAATGTGGAACCCGATTGGTGTTCGCGAACCATCACGGTCCAGAAGATCGTTGACACCGCTTTCAACATCCACGATAAGCGGAACCTGAACCATAATCAAGTTAAGCTCTTTACACAGATTCTTCTCAATATAATCCTTAACTGCGAAAATCGCAATCTGAGTTTCTTTAGGGTTAAGGATCGACTTGTAATCTTTCGGAAGAACCTTTTCCAGTTCCTCGTAACTGCCAATTCCCGGACCGGCCAAATCGGCCTTTTTCTCTGCTGACATAGAGATCACGGAATCCCCGATATATACGCGCATACTTTTAGACTTTTCCCATGACTCTCTGTATCTGAAACCATCTGTCTCATGATTCTCCAAGCTAATCAGAAGAACGGTTGATGTATGTTGCCATGAAAAGAGAATTTGCGAACATAAGCTGGCGTTGTTTCCAGGCGAAAAAGAAACGATCCTTCAAATAAACAGACGACCATTTCGCTATTCATGTCTGTTGAAGTTGAAGATTGCTATAGCAATGTCGCGCATATTCACAACGGCATCATTGTTGACGTCAACGTTGGGATTCCAAATGGGTGAGCTAGGTCTAGTATTAAAAAGCGTTATCATATAGGCGATGTCCCGCATGTTAACCGTCGTGTCATAAACTCCTTGATTGACACTCGAGACGTCACCGGGAACACCCACATGAACAGGATACGCTGCAGATGTAATCGTTGTTACTAATGTTGGTTTCACCCGCGACTGTTCCGACCATAGCTTCAAATGTGAAGTTGCCATATGCCGAACCAGAGCAATTCCATGTGAAAACAGGGGCTATAGCATTTCCAGCTTTCAATTGGTACACCTCATTAATGAAAATGGTCGAGTTCACGCGAATTGTCAAGTTGCAGGTTTCATCGAATACACCGTAGTTTGCCATCGTTACGCTGAGATTCATGCAGTAACCCAGTCCGACAATCGTTTTTGACAGCACAACGTCTGTGACCGCGATGTCATGTGCTGGAAGGTAAGAGGTCATCAGTGGATAGTGATCCAGATTGTTCATGTCAATGAAATAGGAGTTGTCGCCTATTCCGTCGCTTCCGCTAATGTTCTGGTAAGTTCCCTTGAAATTATCCGTGCCGACATAGTCGCTCCAGTAGTTTCCGCCTGAAGGGTACCCGTTGTCCCATCGATTGATTGACGGTGAAATCAACCCTGGATCTGCACAGTCCCATGCAGCGTCATAAACGTTCATTCTGTTACCGCTGAGCACATT
This sequence comes from Candidatus Bathyarchaeota archaeon, assembly GCA_963845885.1. Taxonomy (GTDB): domain Archaea; phylum Thermoproteota; class Bathyarchaeia; order Bathyarchaeales; family Bathycorpusculaceae; genus DASPPK01. Next base: position 277,100 of record CAWJTU010000010.1, on the reverse strand, counting down.
GTGAAAGACAAGGTTGTTTGATGACATGTAAAGGTAGATTCCTTCTCCCAGAGTGCCATTGTTTCCAATCACTCTGCACCCTGTTATGTTGTTATTGTTTGATCCTGAAAGCAGGTTTATACCATCGTAATTGTTGGTCACATTTGTGCCAGAGATCATGTTGTATGACGATTCTAACAGGAATATGCCGTGAATGTCATTGTTCATTTGGCTGACGAGAATCGTTATGTTCTGGCATGATTCTAAGTAGATACCGCATAAGTGAGATTCAACGACGACATTCTTGATCGTCACGCCACTAATTCCAGACATGTAGATACCTGCGGCGCCTCCTCCACTACCTTGAACAACGAAGCCTTCTCCGTCCAAAATTATGTTACTTCTCTCTATCACAATTCCCTCACTATCACTGTAAATGTTCCCAGTCAACGTGTAGACATTTCCGTTGCGCAGTATCGGAGCAGTCGGAGGGTCAACAGTTCCGTTGGCTTGGATGTACACAGGCAGAGAACTGGTGCTCACTACAACTACCTGTTTGTCTTGTCCGATTAGACCATTTGCATCAAACGAAGTCAACCTCAGCGTGTATGTGCCTGAAGCAACTTTGGTTGTGTTCCAAGTCGCAAGGGTCGCGTTATCAACCTCACTCAAACCGCTATTCGCCAAACTTATTCCTGTAGACGCCCAAGACGTTGGAGAAATGCCTACACCGAAATCCACAGTGAAGTTACTGAAGGTTGTACCTATTGCCGTGCCACGCTTTGCTGTGCCTTGAAGGTCGATCGATCCACCAACACGAGGCGGAGTCAACAGATCTGTCCTAGTTACGAAATGGGCGGTCGGTGCATTAATCGCTGTGAATATGGGGGTTTCAGGGTCTCCCAGCAGGTTCAGCGTGAAGCAAGTCCATCTGTCAAGTATCGGTTCCTCTTCTTTTGAGAGTTGAAGCGCTTTCCCCAGATTCCTTGTTCCGCTGTTCAATACGGAAAAGAAAGATCTATCATACCGTTCTCCTGGCCCGTTGATTGAGCTCGAGCAGTACCAACCGTATCTCGAGTTTCCAATGTACGCAAAAGCGCCGTGAGCGTCGAATAGAAAGTGCTCCGCAATTGACCCTTGGGCTCCACTTGTTGCTTGGTCAAACGCGGCTGAATAGCAGCCAAGACTATATACCAAGAAATACTGCGTGTTGGCAAGGCTGTCAACATCTGAATAAGACAACCCCATGACGGTCTGGTAGTTGGCATGTCCGTCATCATTCACTATATGCGTGCCGCCGTTCAATTCACCTATTAGAGCGGCACGGCTGTAAGTTCCATCTCGCGCGTAAAGCCTCGTCGCTGAATATTGTGGCATCAATTCCGCAACAGCGTCCTCCCCATTTCCTCCTTCAGTTATGTCATCGAGTTTTGTGCCGACGAACAATGCTTTCTTAAGATAATCTGCTTGAGTGGATTGTTCGTAGGCGATGGTCTTGCTCACAAAATTCGTAGCTTTCTGAGGAGTGTCAACAGGAGCTCTGCCCACATAAACTTCTGCAAAAAAGTCTGCCTCTTCACCGGCTGTCGCGTTTGCAGGTCCAGCCCAGTGGTACACGGCTTCTCCAAAAATCGTGTCGTTGTTCCTGTCCCAGCTTCCATCCAAGCCCCCGTAATACATGTCGCAAGGAATGTTGCTGTCTGTATAGTTTCCCCCATAGTCTGCAGCATTAGCATACACGCCTCGCGCAGGGATGACATCATCATCGCCGCCTAGCAGAACATATTCAACGCCCCAATTCGCGTAGGCGTCTTTTATGAAGTTCCTGATGTGAGCCTGAGTATCATTAAACAATGGACTGCCTGTTCCATCGCCAAACAATCCATTGGAATTGTAGTTCGGGTTCTTCATGATGTCTTCAATCAAAACGATAGTCGCGTTGAGACCTCTCTGTTTCTTCCAATCGACCAACGGTTGGAAAGCAGAACTCAAAGCCTGACTCGTTATTAACACGTAGTCATAATGATTTGATGACAATGCCGAAGTGGACTGTTGAGCAGAAATCGGCTTAGTCGAGTAGGTTTTCGCTGCTTCAATATTGTCGACTATTCCTGATAGCAACGCTTCATCTTGTGGCAACTCCCTGAAAAACGGAGATATCTCGCCTGTTTCCTTCAAAGTCACCGTCACATTCAAGGTTTCGAAATAGGACAGTTCACCTGTCTCCGGAATGTACTGGACAGGAAATACCCTGAAGATGAGAATCTCGTATCCTCTGAGATATTGTTCAAAAACGTCCGAATACAATGAAACTGGAAAAGGAGCTGCCGAATTGTAAATTGCCTCATCAGGCTGAATATTCGCACTGACGTTGGACGAAGTAGGCAGAGGCGTTCTACCGTAGGCGACGCTGACTCTTCCTTGCAAAACGATTTCATTGCCAGTAGTCACACTGATCCCTCCTATCTGTTTGCCCTGCGGAATCAGAACCTGGAGCTGTCTGAATGGCAACACGGGGTCTCCTGGAGCGCCATACAAAGGAAGAGTAGACATCGTAACAGAATCCCATGAACCATCCTTTGCAACGTCAGGGGGAGGAAAACTCAGCCTAAGCGTGATGGTGTTGGACGATCCTGTTCCTGATGCGAAATCTTGCAACGCGGCAGACTGAAAGTATGGGGGAAGAATGAGTAGGCTAACGAAAAGAACAGTTAGAATGCTTGCTGCAAAAATCTTGCTTGACAGGAGCTCTCCCTATGAAAGCAAATACTTCAATCCTTAAAAACGATTCGCAATCATGCCCTTGTCAGCGCAAAAATCTCGGATCTTCTGATTTCTTGCAACCATGTTTTGGGATACTTGTTTTCGATGACAACCCGATCTTTTCTTTGAAGCATGACTTGCAGAGTTGCACGTGTGAACTATAGGAAGAGAAAAAAGACAGGAACTTGTGACTTCCGGAAGATAGACAGTGAACCTAGATTTTCCGTTTGTTTAACACTGATCTGAACGTCTTTCCACAGCACTGATAGAGACCGATGGTCAGTTCCGTTCTCTTACCGTTCTTGTCTTTCTTGCCGGCCATCTTCCAAGTCTTCTTAGGCGTACTGACTTCTTTCTTACATTTAGGGCATTTAGCCATAACATTCCCTTTTCATAATGTTACATTCGATCAAGTTAAAACACTTTCCATCATTTTGGAATTGCGTGCAAACAATTCTGGGAAACCAGACGTAACACCAAAACAAATCGCGGAACCTGCGACAGAAAAGGATGGATCTAAACGCCGTAGCAACATCACCTTTATCCGAGTGAGTTGAGAGACTAGCAATTGACACACGAAGAATAGAAGAAAACGATGAAAATTGGCCGTTACAAATATCGCTGAACAGCTTTCAAAACAACTCAGAAAACCGTCAGATGAGCAAAAGGCAAACGCAGCAGTTGCTTTGCTTCTCAAGGGAAAAACAAATCCGAGCGCACTCTTTGTGAAACGCGTTCAGAATCCAAAAGATCCGTGGTCGGGACAAATAGCACTTCCAGGAGGAAAAAGAGATCCAACAGACAACGATCTTAAAGACACTGCCATCAGGGAAACGCTGGAAGAAACAAACATCAATCTTGGTAGATGTGATTTCCTAGGCGCAATGAACGCAAAGGAATCGACACCTCGTCCAGACATCCGAGTTCTGCCTTTCGTTGTCATACTCGACCACGATCCCACAATAACCTTGAATGAAAAAGAACTGGAAAACCACTTCTGGATCCCCCTTCAGAAGCTCGCAAAAAACAGGACAAAAATCGCCTTGCCCTTCGGAGAAACATCCGCCTACGTAATTGATGACAAAGTTATATGGGGACTCACATACAGAATCACTGAAGAACTGTTGCAGATACTCAAACTCTAGAATGAGGAAACCCCATTGTGTCCTGCATCTGAAAAATCCGACTTGAAAGACAAAGACGTTTCCGCCAAGTGCGCGTATCTTGTAGGAGATGACACTTGCTCAGCCGTTAAAGAAGAAGAAGTGAGCTGCTTCAGAGTCGAAGCTTGTAGAAACGAAATCAAAGACAGATGCTGCTACACGTGCAGCTACATGGAAAAATGTGACATTAGATGTGACCTTCTTGACAATGAAAACGGAAAAGAAGAAGAGAGTTCTTCAAACAACCAAGTTTCGCAAAGTGAAGTTGCACCTGAAGCGATTTGTGGAGATTGTGCGTTTTACCTCGAATCGAAGTGTCCACGAGGCTACGTTAATGACCTAGATCTGTGGAGACGGCAAAAAGGATGCAACAAGTTTAGACCAAAACAGAAGAAATCATAACGGCGAAGACGCAAAGGATCGGATAGAGAGAAGCAATGGAACCTTTCAGAAAACCAAGGGTAAAGATTTGTTGTATAGCCAACGTTAGAGAGGCTTGGCTTGCCATAGAGCATGGCGCTTCAGCACTAGGCTTGGTTTCGGAAATGCCGAGCGGACCAGGAGTCGTCCCTGAAGAGATCATTACAAAGATTGCTGAGATTCTTCCGCCTGCAGTTTCCTCTTTTCTGTTGACTTCTAAACAAGAGCCATCTACCATAATCGCACAACACAAACGTTGCGGAACAAATGCCATTCAATTGTGCGATCGGTTGAAAATTGAAAACTACAAGGTGCTCAGGAAGGCCATGCCAGGTATCGGGCTCATACAGGTAATTCACGTTACAGGAAAAGAAGCAGTAGAAGATGCTGTGACGATTGCCCCTCATGTGAACGCAATCTTGCTCGATTCTGGAAACGAACGATTAACAATTAAGCAGCTTGGAGGAACAGGTAGAATTCACGACTGGAAACTGAGCGCCCAAATAAGGCAGAAAGTAAGTGTGCCTGTCTTTCTAGCGGGAGGATTGGATTCAGCCAATGTTGCAGAGGCTCTTGAACAAGTTCAGCCTTTTGCAGTTGATGTCTGCAACGGTGTAAGAACTGACAGCAAATTGGACGAGAAAAAACTTGTGGCCTTCTTTAGGGCAGTCTCAATTTGCACGTCGCGCACTTAATACTAAAAAGCCGTAAAAGGGAGAGTTAAAGCAAATGGGATTTCTAACGTTAGTCGGTTCAGTTTCTATCGAGTAACGGTTGCGTGAACATACTTGTTAACCAAGTCTCTTGTGTTGACGACATTGAGTTGCTTAAAGAGAAAATCGAATTTATTCTCTTCCTCAGTTGCAATCGCATCCCGTGTTTTTTGAGGCAGACTCATTATCTCCTTCTTGAACGGTCCTAACGCTTTCTTGCGAGTCTTATATAGAAATTGTTCCTCTGTTTCACCTTGCTTGGCCTCATTTGCAGCATTGATTTTCAGCCAATCGTAGATCCTCTTCTTCAGTTCAATCGGAAAATGTTCAGATTCATAAATCATGTTTTGAAACTCGGTTGCCAAATGTACCTCAGCAGTTTCGCATTGCGGAAACTTGTTGAACGCTTCCGGAGGAAGCGTTGACGCACCATGCTGCACGGCTCCAGCCATTCCATATTCCTTGCGAGCAACATTGGAAAGTGTCTTCAGCGTCTCGAAGTCAAGTTTTATCTGAGCAACAGATCCATCAGGCAGGACAACACCGCCATGAGTTGTTCCCGTCTGAACCGAGATTTTGCTTATGCCAACCAATCCCTTCGGCAGCCTTTCTCTGAGTCCCGTCATGAATGCATGAAGGTCCTCTGGCGTTGAATTCTGATGCCCTATCTCACCGATTTCTCCACCTACTGAAATTGTGATTCCTTTTGGCTGGATACCACGAATGAATTGTGTGAGTTTTGCACAGACATCGTAGTTCGAAAGTTGTTGTTCTTTCAGACTCGGTTTGGAAAGATCCACGACGGTAGATGAGTCGATGTCTATGTTATAGAAGCCCGATTTAATTGCATCGTCGATCAGGGTCTTCAAAGCTTCTGTTTCCTTGTCGGGGTTCTCCTTGAACTTTGCAGCATTAACTTGGAAATGGTCACCTTGAATGAACACTGGACCAGTGTAGTTTTCCTTTAGCGCCGCTGCTAGAACCGCACTTGAATATTCTATGGGAGACTGACCAGTATAACCGATTTCTGATCTTGCGATTTCGAAGATGAACGGACCAGAATTGTTCTTCCTCGCCACCCTGAATATTCTGCGAGCCAGATCATAAGTCATCCCGCGCAGGTTTATTGCAGGAACAGTGAAACCGCTAAACTCGCCTCTGCCGCGCGCCATATAGAAATCGTGGATGCTTGCCGGGTAGGCTCCTTGCTCGTAAGCGGCTTCAAAAATCTTTTTTGCAAGTTGCTTCTTGTTTGCCAAATCATCGTTCATAATCAATTCCATGACGGTTTCTTCTACGTCGAATGATTTCGTTTTCATAATTCTCAACTTCACGAATCAGAGTCTGGATCGTCTACACTCAATTCTGTCATTTCAATATTAAATTATCGCAATGTCACCAACACACGATTCAAGGTTGTTGTTTCAAAATACTTTCTGTTTGAGAATGAACCCGAATTTTCCGTACGGACCACTTCACTTCACTTCACAGAGCTTGTCGCACGCACAACATTACTTTTTACAAATTCATAACTCGGGGCAATCTGCGAAAAAGATCAAGCAAATATGATAGAGATTGAATATTGTAAAGAAGTCTTGGGAGAACATGAAGAAGGACGAAATAAGGCTTCAGTACTCCGGGTTCGTGATCTTTGCTGCTCAAATGCTCAGTATTATCACGGGCCTTGTCTTCACTTTGTTACTCACCCGCAACATGACAAAACAGGAATACGGCATATGGGCCAACATTTTTGATCTGATCGGATATTTCCTCCTTCTAAGCGGAGTTTTTCCTTTCTGGACGATGCGATTCGTAGCTCGAGAAAAACAAGGAGCAGCAAAGACGGGCTTGTTGGCGAACCTATTCGTTTCTCTAATCTTCATGGTTCTCTATGTTTCAATAGCACCATTTCTTACAAACCTCTTCAACATCGGACCAGCATATTCCATAATGTACCTCATTGCCGGCGCACAAATTGTCAACATGTACTTGATTGCAGCACTGGAATCCATTCTGAGAGCCAAGAAACCTCAGGCAATAGGCTATGGTCTTCTCATAGAAGAGGTCTGCAAGATCATTCTAGCATATGTACTCATTGTGAGGCTTCACCAATTATTCTTAGGGGCTTTATTGAGTCTAATAATCGCTGCAACGGCTCAGGTTTTGTTCTACTTGAGACTTACCGCCTCAGAATATCGACCAAGAATCGAATGGGCTTACGTTAGAGAATGGTTGAAGGGCTCAACAGTCAACCTTTACAACGCCGTTGGAAACCAATTGGCAGCATTAACGATAATTCTGCTTTTCGTTTACGGAGGTCAGGCAGCGAGAGGGAATTTTCAAGCTGCATCAACATACGCCGCGATAATAGGGTATCCTTTGTTCCTTGCATACGCTCTATATCCAAGATTATTGACAAAAAACATCCTCGAAGAGGTTACTTTCACCCTAAAAACAGTTTTGATGTTCGCGATCCCGCTGGTGACGATCATTTTGTCTGTGCCACAATCTTTACTGACAATTCTGAATGTACAGTATGACGAAGCTACGCCGATTTTGTTGCTCTTAACTATAGACGCTTTTGTCGTTTTGATCTCGCAGTTCTACTCTTCTGTGATATTTGGCGCCGAGAAATTCGATGAACAAGCAACGATACCATTCAGACAACTCGTAAAGAGCAAAATCTTCAAGGTATTCTCACTTCCTTACATCCAAGCAGCCATTGCTATACCGACGTGTCTTTATTTTCTGACTTTATACGCAAGTGGCAACTCAGTCTTCGCAGCAGTTATCGTGGTGGGAGTAAACCTCGTGGCTCACACCGTGACTCTAGTCATTCAGTACACTATGATGCGCACTTCTGTTCCAGTCATTTTTCCATGGACAAGCACTGGAAAATACGTCTTCGCATCTATCATAACTGCAATTTTCTTGTACTTTGTTCCAGACACGACAACGGTATCGTCGACATTTGCTGTCGTGCTCGCTGGCGGTGGGATCTACGCTTCAGTGTTGCTGACAATTGACCAAGATGCCCGAAAGATAGTCGTTGCAGTTTGGAATGAGATTAGAAGCATCATAAAGAAAGATGAACTGTCGCTGAAAACATAGGCGCACAAAATTAGGACAACGATTCTAAAGGTTGCTCATATCGGTCTGCGATTTCAGGTCTCCCAATTAGTTCGTGTGCAGTAGTTCCTCGACCTTGTGAATTTCGATCACGTTGCTGGCGTGCCGCTTGGCGGTCCGAGAAGCCGCAGTGAAAAGCACAATATCCTTATCGCGTATCAGATCTAGTGAGCGAAGTCTTCTCGTGACGTACAATGTTCGATCTTCCTCTTTCCGATAGTCCATATGAACAGGACAAACGCCGAAAACCAATTCGAGTTGTCTTCTGACCTTCTCGTCTGGTGTGATCGCGATTATCGGAGGCTGCACTTTGAACCGTGCTATCATGCTTGCAGTATAGCCCGATCTTGTGAGGGTCACGACTTTGTCAACAGGCATGCTTTGGCACAGACTCTGAATGGCTCTACTTACCGTGTCCGAAATGTTGACGAATTTGGCTTCTTCAACACTGCTTTTCACTATGGTTTCAGTCTCTCGAGCGACTCTTGACATCATCCTAACGGCTTCCACAGGATACTTACCTATTGATGTCTCGCCAGAAAGCATGACTGCATCGGTGCCATCCAATATTGCGTTGGCAACATCGCTGACTTCAGCTCTGGACGGGACTGGTTCACTAATCATCGATTCGAGCATGTCCGTAGCAGTTATAACGATCTTGCCCTTCTGATTACATAGACGGATAATCGATTTTTGAACCAACGGAACTCTTTCAGGTTCGATCTCAACGCCTAGATCGCCTCTCGCTACCATGATTCCTTCGGCTACATCCAAGATTTTCTCAAAGTTCATAAGACCCTCAGAATTCTCAATTTTGGCAATAATCGCTCCTTCAAAATGACGGCCACTCGATCTAAGAGCATGAATATCTTCGGCACTTCTAGTGTATGAAAGAGCCAAATATTCAATGCTATATTTTCCAGCGAACTTGATGATTTCCACGTCTTTTTTGGACAAAGCGGGAACTGCGAGTTGCTTTTTGGGAATGTTGACTCCTTTGCCATCGCTTATTTGCCCACCATTCAAAATGGACAAACACAGTTTTCCATTGCTTTTTTCGATAATTTGTGTCCTGATCTTTCCGTTGTCAATGTAGATTCTGTCAGACACGCTCACCTTATCGTAGAAATTGTGATTGAAACTGATTTCCTCGTTTTTGAAACCGACATCAACCACATCACCCTTCTTTACAATCTTTTCCTGCTTGACTCGCAATCTGATCTCGGGTCCTTTAATATCCAAGATTATTGGAATGTCGGCAATCCTTCTAGTGTTTTCAACGATCAATTTGTATTGGTCAATGTTCCCATATGCAGTGTTTATCCTGACCCCATTCATCCCAGCCTGACGCATTTTCCTGATAATTTTCCTAGAAAGAGTGGCAGGACCAATTGTGCAAATGATTTTGGTTTTTTTCAAGAACTCATATCCCCTTCAGATTTTCGGGAGCATTAACACTTCACTATCAGCAAATCACCTGATAATCTGGAGGAAATAAAAAACTTGCGCGAACAACTCCTCAAACGTCTACACAAGCTGTATTCAAGGCTTTCCACAAGTAATAAAGGCTTGGAACAGAAGGCTATAGACCGCTGGTGCCACTAGATTGCTTGAAGGCAAGAACACGAACCTTCGCGTTATGGAAAAAGAAGACTTGGCTCTGTTCACGGAATGGAACAACGATCCAGCCTTCGTAGGCGAATACGAACCCCTCGAACAGAGCTCCACAGTAGAAGTCGAGAAGTGGTATGACAGTCTACTATCGGGAGGCAAGTCGTTCATAATAGAAAAAAAAGATGGAACGAGAATTGGCCAAATTCTGTGTCTTCCAAGGGGGCCTCATTACTCTATAGGTTTCAGAGTCGTTCCAGACGAAAGAAATAAAGGACATTGCACGGAGGCCGTCAAGATCATCGTTGACTACCTCTTTCTTTCAAAAGAAATAGTGCGAATAGAAGCCGAAACGAACCCAGAGAATATCGCTTCACAGAAAGCCTTGGAGAAAGCAGGATTCACAAAGGAAGGACTCATCCGAAAATCCGTTTTCATCAAGGGAGAATGGAAAGACAGCTTCCTGTACAGCATCCTGAGAGAAGAATGGAAAGAACCGGGAATATTGACAAAAACACACTCCGCATAACTTCGTCTCAACCGTTTTATGAGAGCATCGTTGCGTCAGAAGCTATTGAACCGAGCCCTTAGTAAAGCCTATATTGACAAAGCCTCAATCAAGTTGAAATGTGCACTCGAAACATGGAAAATGCTGATGATTATGTTCTGAAAGTTTCAAATCTTGGGCGTGAAGCTTCAGAATCAAACCATCCTTGACAACGTGAGTTTCAAGCTGAAGAAAGGAACCTCTCTGGCAATCGTCGGTCCAAACGCGGCAGGAAAAACGATGCTTTTCAAGGCTCTGTTAAACCTGATTCCTCACACGGGAAAGATCGAATGGGCACAAAAAGTCAAGATAGGCTATGTTCCTCAAAACATCACTGTGGACGACATTCCAATTTCAGTGAAGGATTTCTTGTCTTTCAAGAATGACGCGGACGCAGAGAATTCTCTTTCTCCTGTGCGACTGGGTAACAAGAATGTTGGAAATAAAACTCTTGGCATTCTCTCCGGTGGGCAACTGAGAAGAGTTTTGATAGCTTGGGCTCTTGCAGACAATCCAAACGTTCTGCTGTTTGATGAACCCACCACAGGCGTGGACCATGACAGTGAAGAACCAATTTTCGCAACACTGCAGGAATTGAAGAAGAAACACAACATAACTATACTTCTCATCACGCATGACGTGCACATCGTCAGAGAGTATTCAGACTATTTGTTGGCGTTGAACAGGTGCGTCACGTTTTTTGGCGAATCGAAGGAAATAATGAATCCAGATGTACAGAAGATAATCTATGGCGAAACAGTGTGTGCGGGAACGCCTGACGAAAAGACGTGACCATCTATGATTGACACTCTGATCCTGAGTCTTGTGACGGGCGTCTTCGTCGGAATTGCGGCTGGATACCTCGGCTCTCTGATGGTTCTTGAAAAAATGTCTCTTGTCGGCGACGCGCTATCGCACGTGGCGTTGCCAGGACTCGCCTTAGGCATTCTATTCAGCTTTCCAGTCTTTCTTGGAGCCTTTGCTTTCCTGTTCGCGTCGGCTGTGGCAATATGGTATCTGGGGAGAGTCACCAAACTGTCCTATGAAACCATCGTCGGTGCAGTGTTCACACTGGCCCTCGCTATTGGAGTAATAATAATACCCAAAGCTGAGCTACTTGAGGCACTTTTCGGAGACATAACCACAGTAACAATCATTGATGCCGCGGCTGCTGTGATAGTATCGGTAGTTGCCGTGATTTTGACCAAACTGATCTACAACAAACTCGTGCTAAGCATGATATCCGAAGAACTGGCAATCTCACAAGGCATTGACGTCAGCAAGACAAACCTGCTTTATCTATTGCTCGTTTCTCTTGCAGTGGCTATTGGAATCAAGATCGTAGGAACACTTCTGGTCGGCTTTCTAGTGATAGTTCCTGCCGCAGCGGCAAAAAATATCAGTTCTGATCTTTCCAAATATGCTCTGCTGAGTTCTGCTTTCGGAGTGATCAGTGCTTGCTCTGGAATAATCGCATCAAACTATGTGAACGTGGCCACTGGACCCTCTAGTTGTTCTTTCTGGGATCGTGGTCTTCATCATTACAATCACGGCAAAATGGATGAAAAAATAGACTACATTGTTTATCGGTGGCAGGATGCTTGCATTACCTCTTACGCTAAGTCAAAGCACGTTTTCAGTGAAACAATTATCTGAGAATCTGATCAGCATTCTTTCTATAGACTTCAAAGTCATGCTCTGTAAACAAAACGAAAACAACTTCGTCGAGATCATCTTTGCTTTCAAGAAAACCTTTCACCGTGGTTAGGGCGATCTTGCAGGCGTCGTCGATAGGATACCCATATGCTCCTGTGCTAATTGAGGGAAAAGCAATGCTTCTAATTGTCTTCGATAGGGCTAATTCAAGTGAGTTCGAGTAGGCATCAGCTAGAAGTTCAGGTTCATGGTTTGAGCCACCTTGCCATATGGGTCCAACGGAATGAATCACGTACTTTGCCTTTAGGTTCCCGCCGGAAGTGACGACCACCTTGCCTGTCGGCAAACCTTCTGGCCAATCGACTGCTCTGATCAGTTTGCATTCTTCAAGAATTTTGGCTCCGCCTTTTCTGTGTATCTCGCCGTCTACTCCTCCGCCACCCATCAAAGACGAGTTTGCCGCATTGACTATCGCGTCTGTTGCAACTTCGGTAATGTCTCCCTTTATGAGAATGACTTTTGTTTTTCGCAATTCGGAACTCTTTTTGGCTCATAACTCACCACATTCTCATCTGTTGAAGAAACGTTCCTGAAGCTCCACTATCTCGGTGCTGTCTCTTGCCTTTTTGTAGCTTTCAAGCCAATCATGATTAAGATCGAGAAAAGTATGTCCCCATTTGAAGATTGACAGCAATTTTGAAGCTTGATCTTTGAAGTCAGCGATGTATAAAGCAGCAGCCAAAGCCTCAACTGTGGAAAGTTTTGTCGGTTTTCCAAAGTTCACAGGATTTCCCGCAATAAGGATAGGCAGGCAACGAGAAGTACCTCTCACATGCTTCAACAATACCTTCTCTGCATGTTCCCAACTGCAGTCCAAAGCCGCAAGTCCATACTTTTCGATGCGTTCCCTGTCAGCAGGGGAAAAAGCAACTTCGGAGAAAGGATTCAGCACAACTGCCCTTTGGGGTAAAAATCTTATCTGAAGTACCTCTCGAACAAGCCCGAACCGTCTCAGCTTTGCAGCTGAGCATTTACGAGGATCGTCTTGCTTTGCGTTATAGACAACGATGTTAACTTGTTTTTCCACGAGTTCCTTGCACCTTCAAATGATCCATCGGATCGTTCAGAACGTGCGGAATCCAGTTGATAAGATCCGAAGCCACCATATGCGCACCCTTCTTATAGAAAACATAGTCTCCCGCAGCCCCATTCACAAAGGCTCCAGCAACTGCGGCCTCGAAAGGATCAACATGTTGCGCAAGAAAAGCTCCAATGATGCCCGTGAGTACGTCTCCTGTTCCTCCCACCGTCATGCCGGGATTGCCGGTGAAGTTGAGTTTGAGACGTTTTCCACCCGATACGATATCGACATGTCCTTTCAATAGTACCACTGCATTCAGGCTTACAGAAGTATTCTGTACATCTGCTACTCTCTCTTCCAACGTATCAGAAAGCTTCTTGCCAGTCAATATGCCATATTCTCCCGCATGCGGAGTTAATACAAACGGAACCTTCAACTTCTTTTTGAAACTTGCAAAAGCTTTCAAACCGTCAGCGTCAAGAACGAGGGCTTTGCCAGACTGCTCGATCGCGACTATTATTAGTTTCACAGCTCTTTTCGTTTCTTCGTGCAGTCCGAGACCAGGGCCTAAAGCCACCGCATCACAAGCTCTGATGTATTGTTTGAGTTGACTCATGTTACCAGGATTGATATGGTCACCCGCAAGTTTTACAGTTATCAAGTCAGGCGACAAGGAGGAAATTGATTGAGCAGTTTTTTCTGGAGCAGCAACATAAGCCAAGTCCACCCCAGTCCGAAGCGCCGCTTGAGCGACCAAGGTCGGGGCGCCAGAGAATGTTTCGCTTCCCCCAATAACCAGCAGACGACCGAAATCACCTTTATGGGCTTCTGGCAACCTAGATTTCGTGGCCAGAGTCACGTCTCCTGGTCCTGCAAACCGTTCGTACTCTTTTGGCAATCCGATGTCCTTGACGATTAATTTTCCAGTGTATTTCTTGGCCTTACCAAGTCCCTTCTTCGACTTGTAGAAGGTAACTGTCGTATCCGCTTTGACTGCTTCGCCCAATACATTCCCAGTGTCAGCGTCAACACCTGTGGGTACGTCGACTGCAACCTTGAAAGATGTTAGCGCGTTGATTTTTCTGACCAACTGAAGAATCGGAGGTTTCAGTTCTCCTTTTGCCCCCGTCCCCAAGAGAGCGTCGACGACGACGTCAGCTTTTACCTCAGGTATCAAGGCGCTGTCGTAAACCTCAAAAATGCGCATGTTTTCTGTTAGGGGCTGAAGAGCCTTCCAATTTACCAGCGCTGCTTTATCAGATACTTCCTTGCCTCTCCCCGCTAATAGTACGGTGACTTTGAAGCCCTTCAGAAGGAGGTGACGAGCTACCACGAGGCCGTCTCCGCCGTTTCCACCCAGACCGCAGAATATTGCGACAGATTTCCCGGGCTTGAACTCCGATCCTATGAGACAGGCGACGCAGTGTCCAGCGTTCTCCATCAGAAGAAGTCTTGGAACACCGAAGTATTCCGAGTTTGTTTCAAGAGACCGCATCTCGTTGGCGGTTATTGTTTCGTCCAAGCCTCGAGCCTCACAACTTAATTCTGTACTTTTGAAGATAAGCATATCCATGCAGGATTGGTCATTGACAAAAAAAGAAGAGACTGTAACGGTGGATTCAACCAGACTTTAGCAAAATATTTTAATGCATAGAAAGGAACAGTAGCTTTGGAGATGCAAATGCCAACAGCATTCGTACTGATAAACACAGAGATCGGTTCAGAAGCAGACGTACTGAAAGACTTGAAGAAAGTCGAAGGAGTCGAAGAGGCCAATGCAGTTTACGGAGTTTACGACATTATTGCGCGAGTAAAAGCGGATACGATGGACCGATTGAAAGAGATTGTGACTTGGAAGGTTAGAAGACTTGACAAGGTCAGGTCAACGTTGACCATGATTGTGGTTGAAGAAGGAGCAAAGTAGCAAGCACTCCCCCTTTTTTATTGTCAGATAAGCAATTCTTTATCTAATTGCCCAAACATTTTCAGGCTTGATAGATGAGTTGCAGCAGATGACAGAGAATATTCTGCACATCGGAATCGATGATACGGACTCAACAAAAAGAGGATGCACGACGTATGTTGCTGCTCTTCTCGTGGAAAGACTTGAGAAACTCGGTGCCAGTTTCATCGACTATCCAAACCTAGTGAGACTCAACCCGAACGTTCCATGGAAAACGAGAGGAAACGGCGCACTCTGTCTCAGAATACAATACGATAGATGCTTATTACCCAAAATCAAAGAAACAGTAATATCAACAGTGGAAGAACAGTCAGACCTAGAAAGTCGAGGAACTGATCCGGGCATAGTGTTCCTCAAAAGAAAGAGACTTCCGAACGAACTTCAACTTTTTGCAAAAAAAGCAACGAAAAGAGTTGTGGATCTCCACGACGCTGCAAGACTCATCGCCAAGTTCAAGGGTGAAGCTCTGGCCTTCAAAAGTGGCAGAGGAATCATTGGAGCATTAGCGGCCATTGGTGAGACGCTTTCGTTTGACCACACCTATGAAATCATCGCTTACCGCAAGATGGAAAACTGGGGCACAAAACGCAGGGTCGATCAAGAATCAATCTTTGAAATGGACGCGGCTACGAGACCATACACTTTCAACAACGTGGACATCGAGAAGAAACGAGTCATAATCACGCCTCGAGGACCAGACCCAATCTTGTTTGGCATCAGAGGTGAAAAAGCCGAGACGGTGAAAAAAGCGTTTGGCATGGTCAGGATTTTGGAGCCTGTCGAAAGATGGGTCATTTTTCGCACGAATCAAGGAACAGATGCACATCTCGAAAAAGTGAAGCAACTGTCGGATGTAGAACCCTACCAATCCATTGTCGCTAGAGGAACTGTTTCAGCGAACCCACGGATGATCAGAGGGAGGCACATGATATTTCGGATCAAAGACTCAACTTCGGAGGTTGATTGTGCAGCCTATGAACCGACAGGGTCTTTGCGAAATATCGTGAAAAAACTAATCGTAGATGATGACGTGGAAGTCTTCGGGGGCGTCCGACCGCCTTCACGGAGATATTCCATTAACGATAAATCTTGAGAAACTCAAGATCCTCAAACTTGCACCCCAGTTCGTCTACAAGAATCCTATTTGTTTGAAATGTGGTAGACGATTGAAATCGATGGGTACGAACAAGGGATTCAGATGTGACAAATGCGGCTCGAGATACGCTTCGTTGACGAAGGTTGAGACAAGAGTGAAACGCGAGGTCAAAAAGGGTTTGTTTATTACCGCTTCAAGATCGCAAAGACACTTGACCAAGCCTACTATCCGTTATGGAATGGAAAAGCGATAGGGGCAAATCGATCCTATGATTGAACAATGGCATCTTCCTTAAGCTGACTTTTTCGTCGACTTTGAATACTTCTAAGAGCAGTTGGTAGAGTTCATCGCCGCCTTCGACCTTTGAAAAAAGGTCTTTTTCGGCTTTGAGTATTCTAGACATGGTTCGGTAGGTTTGTTGCCACTCCATCTCTCGCCACATCAATCGATAGTTCTTCAGTTCAAGCCAAGCTCTGAAAATGAGTACTGCAAACATGCCTAAAGTCAGTACGAGATTCAACAGGTAAATGGCCAGCAGGGGATCCGTGAGTTCTCACCTCCGTGAGATGTGTTTTGTGTCTTATTTTATCAGCGCAACACATTTAAAGCAAGCTCAAATTACCAGCAACACGAGAAGGCTCAACTTGAGTGAAGTGATTTCGCCAGTAGTTTTCCAGTTGGGCGTCGGAGGAGTAGGAGGCTTCATCGTAGGTTTTGCTATCAAGAAGCTGAGCAAACTGATTCTTTTCTTAACGGGAATGTTCATACTCGTGCTGATCTATCTCAGCACACAAGGGATAATCAACATAAACTACGCTTCGCTTTGGGGCGCACTATCGGGCTTAGTGGGATTAGCCGGTTCAGCATACTCATGGATCATAGGCGTGATTTCTCTTCTTCCTTTCGCAGGAAGTTTCATCGCGGGCTTCTTGATCGGAGTCAAAATCGGATAAAGAATCATTGCGACTCACTTGGTTCCTCAGAACTGGACAGAGAATCATGGCAAAATCCTTTAAATGTTCGTAGTTTGTTAATCTTTGAGACATATTTCGTAGTTGTCGGAGCGAACTGGATTGGACAAGTTTCCTGCAGAAGAGTATGATCTTCCTTTTTTCCATGAGACAGGTTTCATCAGAAAACGGTGTCCGATATGTAATTCGTACTTCTGGACTCTCAAGCCGGAACAGGAAACGTGTGGAGAAGCGTCATCAAAGGGATGTGCCGAATACACTTTCATAAATGATCCGCCGACAAAAAAGAGTTATAGCTTTCGCGAAATGCGGGAGTCTTTCCTTTCATTCTTCGAAAAACACGATCACACCCGCATCAAACCTTATCCCGTAGTAGCTAGGTGGAGAGAAGACCTCTATCTAACTCACGCGAGTATAATCGATTTTCAACCATACGTAACTGACGGGCTCGCACCCGCGCCTGCGAACCCGCTTGTCATTTCACAGCCTTGCATAAGGCTAGTAGATATCGACAACACAGGACCAACCTTCGGACGTCACTTAACGATTTTTGAGATGGGCGGTGCACACGCCTTCAACTATCCAGACAAAGAGGTGTACTGGAAAGACCAAACGGTCAGGTACCAGCATCAATGGGTAACTAAGGACCTAGGCGTGAAACCTGAAGAGATAACTTACAAAGAAGCAGTATGGGCAGGCGGCGGAAACGCAGGACCTTGCGTCGAATCAATTATTCGCGGAATGGAAGTGGACACGCTTGTCTTCATGCAGTACAAAATCATCAACGATGAATTTGTGAAGCTTCCAATCCGCACTGTTGACACGGGATATGGGATAGACCGGTATACGTGGGTCTCACAAGGAGTTCCAAGCGGTTTTCACGCCATATATGGTGAGCTTTTGGAAAAAGTTTTCAAAATGGCTGGCCTCACCAAGATCGACAAAGAAAAGCTTGTTAGGGTTTCCAGAGTCTCTGGATTGGTGAACCTTGACAAGAAGTCTAGCAGACTGGAAACACGTAAGAAAGAAGCCAAGTTGGCTGGGATGCAGTTCACTGAATTGGAAGAGTTCATAACGCCCATTGAGAACGCTTTTGCTGTGGCAGATCACACAAAATGCTTGTGTTTCATGCTCTCTGAGGGTGTTGTTCCTTCTAATATTCAGGAAGGATATTTGGCGAGACTCGTCTTCCGCAGAATCTATCGATTGCTGAGAAACCTTGGCATATCTGACAAGCTGCATGATATAATGGACATGCAGATCGAAAAGTGGTCAAAGGACTATCCGCATTTGAAAGAGACTCGCACTGAAATAATGGACATGGTTGAAGCTGAAGAAGAGAAGTTTGAAGAAACAATCAAACGCGGAGAAGGGATGGTAAAACGGATTTCTGATGAATTGAAGATAACTGGCAAGAAAGAAATACCAACCGCAACTTTGACCGAGCTGTATGATTCTCATGGGCTTCCTCCTGAAATTGTCCGACAGGCGGCGGAAAAAGAGAATTTGAACGTTCGGATTCCAGACAATTTCTACACCTTGATCGCAGAGAGGCACATGTCCGCAACCAAACCAGCAGAAGAAAAAGATGCTTCACAGGATTGGCTCAAGAAGGCGGTAGAAGATGTTCAACCGACAGAACTGCTCTACTACAAAGATCAGTACCTGAAGGTTTTTGAGGCAAAAGTTCTCAAAGTAATTGATAACGAATTAGTTATTCTTGACAAGACCTGTTTCTTCCCAGAAGGCGGAGGACAACCAGCTGACGGCGGTCACTTGACTTTCGACGGCAGAAAGGTTGAAGTCGTCGACGTTCAGAAGGTGGGCATGGTCATTGTTCATAAGATCAAAGGCGAAGTTCCGCAAAAGGGACAGTTTGTGAAAGGAGCGATTGAATGGGCCAAACGTTATGGTCTTATGAAGAATCATACGGCAACTCACGTGATCGGAGGAGCTGCAAGAAGAGTTCTCGGGCAGCATGTTTGGCAGTTTGGAACCCAGAAGGGTCTTGAAAGTTCTAGACTTGACATTTCACATTACAGAAGACTCACATTGGAAGAGCTGCATAAAATGGAAACGCTCGCTAACGAGGCTGTTCTGAGAAACATTCCGGTTGACATTTCGTGGATGCCCAGAAACGAAGCGGAAAGCCGTTATGGTTACAGGCTATATCAGGGCGGAGTTGTTCCTGGCAAGGAAATTCGTGTGGTCCGCGTTGGAGACTGGGACGTTGAAGCGTGCGCTGGAACCCATCTGAAAAGCACGGGGGAGATTGGTTTCATCAAGATAATTCATTCTGAAAGGGTGCAGGATGGGGTTGAGAGACTTGAATACTCTATCGGAATCCCAGCTGTGAAGGCGGTTCAAGCAAGCGAACGGTTGCTTGCAAAAGTGTCAGAAACTTTGAATGCACCAATTGACAAACTGGATCAGACGGTTGAGAAAACTGTAAAGGAATTGAAGGAAGCGAACGCTGAGAAGAGAAAACTGATCAAGGAATTGGCGTCAAGAGAAAGCACGCCGATGGGTGCTGAGGCATCAGGCAAGATCGAAGAGATAAAGGGTGTGAAGATCCTCTTGCGCGATTTCGAAGAATTGATTGATGTTGAACGAATGGTCCAGACTGCAAATGAGATCATTAAACGAGACGCAGCAACCGTGACGATATTCTACGGGGCAAATGGAAAGAACGCGAGGATTATGGTCATGGCTGGACAGGTTGCGCTTGGCAAAGGTGTGAATGCAGGCGAAATCGTGAGAGCATCTTCAGCGTTGATGGGCGGTGGAGGCGGTGGAAAACCGAACTTCGCACAAGGTGGTGGCACAGAACCTTCAAAGCTGAAAGAAGCTGTGAGAAAGGCGGAAGAAATCCTTAGGAAACAAGTTAAATCTTGATTCAGTCCATGTTCATTTTCCAGATTATGCAGTTGGAGGAACGTATATGAAGTACAGGAAATTCGGAAAACTCGACTGGAAGGTTTCGGCGCTCGGTTTTGGAGCTATGAGACTGCCGATCCTGGGCAATGATGCAGCGAAGATCAATGAGCCTGAAGCCATTAGCATGATAAGATACGCTATTGACAATGGCGTGAACTACGTGGACACCGCATATGTGTATCATCGAGGCAACAGCGAAACAGTCGTCGGAAAAGCCCTACAGAATGGCTATAGAAAAAAGATAAAGCTTGCAACCAAAATGCCCACTTGGCTAGTGAAATCCCAGCAGGACATGGAAAAGTATTTCGAGGAACAACTCAAAAGGCTCGATACCGAATATGTCGATTTCTATCTTCTTCACGGTCTAGATGCTGAACGCTGGGCAAAACTGACTGACATGAAAGTTCTGGAATGGCTGACAAGGAAGAAAGAGGAAGGAAAAATCAAGCATCTTAGCCTTCAGCTTTCACGATGAGTACGCCGCGTTCAAGAAGATAATAGACGATTATGACGGCTGGACCATGTGCCAGATCCATTACAACTACGTTGATTCCCACTATCAAGCTGGAACACGCGGATTAAAGTATGCGGCTTCGAAGGGACTCGCAGTAGTGATCATGGAACCAATCGCAGGCGGAAGATTAGCGACAACGCCTCCCCAGGAAATTCAAGCCATCTGGGATAAAGCCGAAAAGAAGAAAAAACCAGCTGAATGGGCTTTGCAATGGGTCTGGAATCAACCTGAAGTTTCAGTGGTACTCAGCGGTATGAGTACGATGGAACAAGTGAAGGAAAACGTGCGCAGTGCT
Organism: Candidatus Bathyarchaeota archaeon; assembly: GCA_963845885.1. Lineage (GTDB taxonomy): Archaea > Thermoproteota > Bathyarchaeia > Bathyarchaeales > Bathycorpusculaceae > DASPPK01. The sequence continues at coordinate 256,262 of CAWJTU010000010.1, read as the reverse complement.
GCGCGCTCAGGACCTGGCAGCCTCACGGAAAAAGAGCTCAAAATAATCAACCTCGTTGCAAGGAAATACGCGCAGTTTGGCTATGTGGGATGCACAGGTTGCAGATACTGCCAGCCTTGCCCTGAAGGAGTCAACATACCGACGATAATTTCTCTGTACAACGAGTATTTTATGAAAGATCGCAACGATGAAATAAAGAAGAAATACTGGGAACACATCACCCCAGAAAGCCAAGCCAAAAGATGCGCTAGATGCGGAAAATGCGAGGAAGTTTGTCCACAAAAACTGCCGGTAAGAGACATTATCAACCGAGCAGCATGGCTGTTTGAGCAAACGTGAGCTTGAAAACAGAATGATAAAAGCCGTTATTTTCGACATGGACGGAGTCATCGCAGAGACTGAACACGCACACATAGAAGCGGAAAAGCAAACGATGCTGAAACATGGTGTAAGAATATCGGAGGATGAGCTTCACGAATACACTGGGACTACGGCGAAGCTGATGTTTACTGATCTCATAAAAAAGTACAAGCTCAACACGACTTTTGAAAAAATATTCAGTGAGAAAGAAAAAATTCTTGACAAAATGCTGGAAGAAGACATTCAACCGACGAAAGGAGTCATTGACCTGTTGCTGCTGCTCAAGAAAAAGAAGATCAAACTTGCAGTTGCTTCAAGCTCTCATAAAAAAATGATAGAACATGTGTTGAAAAAGCTCAAAATCATCGGTCTCTTTGATTCCATAGTTGGCGCTGAAGACATAAATCGGAGCAAACCTGACCCCGAGATATTTCTGATGTCAGCAAAACGGCTCAATGTAACGCCTGAAGAGTGTTGGGTGGTTGAAGATTCCAAGTTCGGAGTGGAAGCTGCGAAAAAGGCTGGAATGAAATGTTTGGGATATGTCAATCCGAGCAGTGGAAAACAGGATCTGTCAAAGGCAGATTTGATCATTGATGACTTCCGCAGGCTTGATGTAAGTAAGCTAATCGGATAGAAAGTAGCGTGTGAGTTCAATGTCGGAAAAACTGACAAGAGTGGACTTCACTAATCTGGACAAAATCCTCTATCCCAAGGTTGAGATAACTAAGAAGCAGGTTATCGAATATTACATCAAGATAGCTCCCAAAATGCTGGGTCTGCTTGTTGATCGACCGCTTGTTTTGACAAGGTATCCAAACGGAGTTCAAGAAGAAGGATTCTTCGAAAAGGACGCGCCAGCAGGGACGCCTGAATGGGTCAAAACCTTTCGAAGTTACTCAAAGTCTGCAAGACGAGAGTTGAATTACATCGTTTGTGACAATCTCGATACGCTGATTTGGTTGGCAAATCTGGCTGCCTTAGAAATCCACATGACTCTTTCGAATATTGAAGCGTTTGAAGCTGCCAGATCTCGTAGTCTTTGATTTCGATCCGAAGCCTCCGGCTAATTATGACGATTTGGTTGACGTTGCCCTTTTGCTTAAGGAGAAACTGGATGCTCTTGGTCTCAAATCATACGCCAAAACGTCTGGCAAGAAAGGCTTCCACGTTCTCATCCCGATAAGAAAAGGATACACGTTTGAGCAGACAAGAAGATTCGTCCAGAAGGTCGGAGACTCACTGAAGAAGGTCACCGAAAAAGTCGTGACTGAACGGTCGAAAAAAGAGACTCCAGGCAAAGTTTACATAGATTACGTTCAGAATTCGCATGGGAGAACAATGGTCTGCCCCTACAGCTTGCGCGCCACGATGGATGCTACTGTGTCAACTCCGTTGCTTTGGGGCGAGGTCAAAAAAGGATTAAACCCAGAGAGTCTTAACCTGTTCAGTGTGGTGAAGATGGTGGGTAGTCCTTGGCTGGAATTGTTTGATAACAAACAGAAATTGGAGGGTATTTAGGAATGGGCGAAGAAGAAAAATCGAAAACTCGTAAGGGATCGATTTGGAGCGGCACGATCACGATAGGACTCGTCAATGTGCCGGTTAGACTTCGCGCGATGATCTTTGACAAGAGCGTATCGTTCAGGTTTCTTGCATAAGAAAGACGGTTCGCCTCTCAAATACCAGAAAGTCTGCGTCAAAGAAGACAAGGTCGTTCCTTGGGAGGAAGTTGAAAAAGGCTACGAAGTCAGAAAGGGCGAGTTTGTCGTTTTCACGGATGAAGAGCTCAAATCTGCCAGACCAGAGTCTGACCAAAGAATTCGAATAGACAAGTTCATCGACTATTTCTCAATAGATCCAGTCTATTTCGATAGGTCCTATATTCTAATGCCAGACAAGAGCAAAGATGCGTACAGCCTTCTTCTAGTTGCACTGGAAAAAATGGGCAAAGCAGGCGTTGGGAGGATAACCTTGCGGACCAAGGAGTATCCGATTCTTGTGCATCCATATAGCGGAGCCTTGGTGCTGACGACCCTCCGTTACTCGTATGAAGTTGTCGATCCTAGGAGACTTGAAGAGGTTAAAGAACTCAAAGAGCCCAGGAAGGAAGAGTTGGATCTAGCCAAGAAAATAATCACGGATCTTTCAGGAGAATTTGACATAGCGGAGTACAAGGACACGTTCAAACAGAAGATTGATGAACTTCTGCAGAAGAAAATGAAGGGCGAAAAAATCACGGTTGAAAAACCGGTGAAGGAAGAAGCGAAAGAGCTCATGGTTGCGTTGCAAGAGACGCTTAAACAGTTGAAGAATAAATGAACAAACAGTACAGGCCGATGCTTGCCAAGTCAGCGGAGGCCCCGTTTTCTTCTAAAGACTGGATTTTCGAGGTAAAATGGGATGGAATAAGAGCGATAAGTTACGTCAATGAGAAGTTGACGATAAGAAGCAGAAACGACAAAGAATTGAAAGACAATTTCCCTGAACTCGAAGAGCTGCCAGATCTTGTTAGAAACGTGGTGCTCGACGGCGAGATTGTTGTGATGAAAGAAGGCAAGGCGGACTTTCAGACGTTGCTGGAAAGAAGTAAGCTGATGTCAACACGAGACATCGAATACATGGCACAGACATCTCCTTCAACATACATCGTGTTCGACATACTTGAAAAGGACGGCGAACAACTAGTCGACTTACCATTGATCGAAAGAAAAAACATTCTGAAACAGACGGTGAAGGAAGGTAAACACGTTATCCTTTCAGTGTTCGTGGACGAAGAAGGCGTAGCCTACTACAATGAAGCCGTGAAGAAAGGAGTCGAAGGTGTAATGGCAAAGAAAAAGGACAGCCATTATTTGCCAGGCGTCCGAAGCGAAAGTTGGCTCAAAATGAAGAAGCTTCTCACTTGTGACTGCGTCATTTTTGGCTACACCGCTGGAGAAGGAGCTAGAAAGGACTCTTTTGGCGCGTTGATACTTGGGCTGTACCAAGACGGCAAGCCTGTTTTTGCAGGAAAAGTGGGAACGGGCTTCTCCAAAAGCACGCTTGCGGATTTGATGCGAGTTTTCAAGAATCTGGAGACTAATGAAAGAACCTTGACGGTCACTGACGTTCCCGAGAAGATAACGTGGTTGAGACCAGAGCTGGTATGTGAAATAGGCTATCAGACACTCACCAGAGAGGTTAGATTACGAATGCCGAGGTTTCATTTTCTGAGGACTGATAAATCTCCTGCCGAGTGCACAATTGCCCAGATACAAACGAGCGACCTTAAGGAGTACGCTTCGAAGCGTGATTTTGATGCTACTCCTGAACCGAAAGGAGTTGAAACTGGAAAGTGGTCAACAGATTTTTGTGGTGCAAGAACATGACGCCAGAAGACTGCATTACGATCTTCGTCTAGAGAAAGGAGGCGTATTAAGAAGTTGGGCGGTTCCGAAAGGAATTCCTGAGAAGACTGGCGAAAGAAGACTGGCTGTTCAGACAGAGGACCATCCGATGGGATATGCTAATTTTGAGGGAACGATACCTACAGGCCAGTATGGCGCTGGTACAGTCAAGATTTGGGACAAAGGGCTGTTTGAAGCGAAGGTGTGGAAGGAAAGCATGATCGAGTTCACGCTGAATGGAAAGAGGTTGCGCGGGAAGTATGTTCTTGCAAAGTTCAAGAAGGCCGGAGAGAAGGATTGGGTTCTTTTGAAGGTGAAAGACTGATTGGACAGGGTTCACGTTGGAACGATGGGTTGGAGCTACAACTTCTGGGTCGGCAACTTCTATCCGAAAGAAACTAAGTCAATACAATTCTTGACAGAATATTCGAAACATTTTGACACTGTTGAAATAGACAATACATTCTACCGAGTCCCCAGCAAGAGCAGTCTGGAGAAATGGAAAGAACAAACACCGGCGGATTTTGTTTTTTCAGCCAAGTTTCCGCAGATCATTACTCACAGAAAAATGCTCAAAGACTGCGAACAAGACGTGAAGTTCTTCACAGAAAGAATGTCTGCGCTTGAAAACAAGATGGGACCTCTTTTGCTTCAGTTGCCTCCTGCATTCGGAGCTAAGCAGATTGCCCTTCTGAAAGAATTCTTATGCAAGCTGCCGAAAAGTCATCGATACGCACTTGAAATCAGGAACAGTCAATTGCTAAATTCGGAACTTTTCGCGATCCTTAGAGAAAACGAAGTTGCTTTGGCGGTCGCTGCAAGCCCTTTCATGCCAGAAATCAACGAGTTGACAGCCCGCTTCGTTTACGTCAGGTGGGAAGGCGATCGGAAAAAAGTGAATGGCACATTAGGAAGGACTGAGGTTGACAAGACGGATGAAACAAAGATGTGGGCAGAGAAGATCAAGACCTTTCTCGGAGAAACAGATGAGGTATTCGGTTACTTTAGCAAGTACTATTCTGGGAATCCGCCGAGTGATGCAAAACTATTAGTTGAATCTCTAAAATAGCCAGATTTTTTCCGCGAGTGAAGCCTAGTGCGTAGATTGTGTAGTTTGTCAGACGCGAAAAGCAATAAATAGGCTGGTGACAACAATTCCTACGGTGTTTGCAATGGGGAATCATCAAACACAACTCTAAAAAATGTTCTCAAAACTCGAGAGCACTCCATAAACCCCCCGAACAGAATTTTGAAAAAACACAACAAGAAAGACTTACAAATACAGACCACCGCTTGCTGGGTCAACAACTGGATTTGTTCTCCATAACCGAGGATGTTGGCGTCGGACTCGTTCTGTGGCACCCCAAGGGAAACATAATACGCAATGCGATTCGAGACCACTGGGAAACAGAACACTGTAAGAACGGGTATCAACTCGTGTGCACGCCACATATAGCTCGCAAGGAACTTTGGCAGATCTCAGGCCACCTCAACTACTACTCAGAAAACATGTACTGCTTTGACAAGGATGGTGAAGGCTACGTTGTCAAACCGATGAACTGCCCATTCCACATCCAGATATTCAAGGCAAAACAGAGAAGTTACCGAGAACTTCCAATACGCTACGCAGAATGGGGCACCGTCTACCGCTATGAACGCTCAGGGACACTGCACGGTCTCTTGCGGGTCAGAGGATTCACGCAAGATGACGCCCACATATTCTGCACTCCTGCACAAGCCGAAAACGAAATATTCAGGGCACTCGATTTTGCGCTCAAGATCCTTCGAAGGTTTGGTTTCAAAGAGTACAAAGCAGTTCTCTCGACCCGCGACTCAAAACATCCAGAAAAATACATGGGTACGGAGAGTAAGTGGAGACAGGCCCAAAATGAACTGACCCAAGCCCTAGTCAAAAAGGAAATCCCCTTCAATGAAGCGCCGGGAGAAGCAGTGTTCTACGGACCGAAAATCGATGTAAACGTCGTTGACGCCGCCGGTAGGGAATGGCAGTGCACCACGATCCAAGTTGACTTCAATCTTCCGAAAAGGTTCAAGGCCACATACATAGGCGACGATAACAAGATGCATGAAGTCATCATGATTCACAGGGCGCTACTGGGTTCAATTGAACGTTTCTGTGCAATACTTCTAGAACATTACGCAGGAAATTTGCCGACATGGTTAGCACCAGTGCAAGTGTCAATATTACCAGTCACTTCCAATCAGAGCCAATATGCCGAGAAGATAATGAAAGAACTGCTGGAACATGGAATACGGGCAGAAGTTGATGACAGCTCTTCAACAATCGCCTATCGAATCAGACAAGCAGAACTGGCTAAGATACCGTATATGGCGATCTGTGGCAAACAAGAGGCCGAAACCAACAAGTTGTCCATTAGAAAACACCGCTTTGGAAACCTAGGCAAAGTAAATCTTGAGGAACTTGTAGAGAAAATAGAAAAAGATTCGCAAAAGTGACCGTGCAAATCAAATTCGTTATTTCCCATTTTCTTTCTCTCATAAAACTACTGAACACGAGCTTCGTGGAATAAGGAGAAAAACATTAATGCTTGTCTGAACACTTGTTTTGATGGTGTCTGATATGAGGAATCGCGTTCTCTGTTCGTAAGAAAACCTTTAATATCCCTGACTCTAACTCAGACAGCCTTATGGAATTTTTCAGGCAAATCGAAGAGAAATGGCAGAAGAAATGGGAAAAGGCCAAGATTTTCGAAGCAGATCCAGATCCGAAGAAGCCTAAGTACTACATTACTGTAGCCTATCCGTACCCTAACAGTCCCCAGCACATCGGCCACGGCAGAACCTACACGCTTGCGGACGTGCATGCAAGATACAAACGCATGCGAGGCTACAACGTGCTGTTGCCCATGGCTTTTCACTATACGGGTACGCCTGTTTTGGCGATGGCTAAACGTCTTGAAGATAACGATGCAGGGCTCATTTCCGACTTCGTTAACGTCTACAAGATTCCGAAAGAAAAGTTGAAAGATCTTGCTGACCCGATGGCGATGGCTCGCTATTTTCATCAAGAAATCAAATGCGGAATGAAAGAAATAGGCTACTCCATCGATTGGCGACTAGAATTCACAACAATAGATCCGCATTACAACCGGTTCATAGAGTGGCAATTCCAGAAACTGCGGCAGAGAGGCTATATCAGTCGCGGAAGCCACCCGGTGGGCTGGTGCCCCAGAGATGGCAACCCAGTGGGCCAACACGACACGGTCGGGGATGTTGAACCGGAAATCGGCGAGTTTACCATCATAAAGTTCAAGCAAGATGGACTTGTTTTTCCAACAGGCACGTTGCGTCCCGAAACAGTATTCGGAGTCACAAACATTTGGGTGAACCCGAAGACAAAATACGTTAAGGCAAACGTTGACGGTGAACAATGGATAGTCAGCGAAGAAACTGTTCAGAAATTGATTTGCCTGAACCGCAAGGTCAAGGTTCTAGCGACTTTTGTCGGGAAAGAGCTAGTTGGAAAATGTGTTGAGAACCCTGCGACCAAGGCAAAGATTCCGATATTGCCAGCGGATTTCGTGGACCCGAAGAACGTGACGGGCGTTGTGATGTCTGTTCCAGCTCACGCGCCGTACGATCTGGTTGCTCTTGAGAATCTTGAGAAATCGCCGTCACAGTTGGCACAGTACGGATTGAAGCCGGAACTTGTTGGTTCGGTCAGACCGATTTCGTTGATTGAGGTGCCAGGCTATTCCGACGTGCCTGCTGCTGATGTAGTAAAGAAAATGGGGATTCAGGATCAGAAGGATCCAAAACTGGAAGATGCGACTAAAGAATTGTATCGGCATGAATTTCACAATGGCAAGATGAAGAAGAACACGGGGAAATATCAGGGAGATTCGGTTGCTGAAGCAAAAGATGCAGTGAAGAAGGATCTGATTCGGGAAAACAAAGCTACCACAATGTATGAGCTGCTCAATCGACCGGTGTTTTGCAGGTGCAAGACCGAGTGCATCGTGAAGATTTTCGAGGATCAATGGTTCATAGATTACGGTAAGCCCGAATGGAAAGCGTTGGCGCACAAAAACTTGAATGAGATGGAGATTCTGCCAGAGGAGTTGCGGCCTGAATTCAACAACGTTATAGATTGGCTGCATGAGAAGGCATGTGCAAGAAAATCTGGTATGGGGACGAGGCTTCCGTGGGACAAAGCATGGATTATCGAGTCATTGTCTGACTCAACAATCTACATGGCGTACTACACACTGGTCAAAAGCATAAAGAGGTTCAAGATTCAGCCCGAGCAGTTGACCGATGGCGTGCTCGACTATGTCTTCCTTGGAATCGGTGAAGCAAAACAAGAGGCGAAAAAGACGGGACTAGACATCAAGACTTTGGAGTCCATGCGAAACGAGTTCATGTATTTCTACCCGCTAGACAGCCGCCACTCGGGACGTGATCTGGTTCCAAATCATTTGACGTTCATGATATTCAATCACACGGCCATTTTCCCCGAAAACCATTGGCCCAGGCAAATAGCGACAAACGGCAGTGTCATGATGGAGGGGGCAAAGATGAGCAAATCCTTCGGCAACATTATTCCATTGAGAGAAGCCTTGGCCAAATTCGGTGCTGATCCCATCAGGTTGAGCGTTATGTCAGCCGCAGAATTGCTGCAGGACGCCGATTTCAGTCCAACGATTGCAAAATCTATGCGAGATAGACTCACACGTCTGTACAAATTTGTTTCCTCGGGTGTGCAGACATCCCGCAAGACCAAAGTTGCGATGGAATCATTGACTGCTATAGACAAGTGGATGCTGAGTCGATTGCAAGAGCACATCAGAAGAGCGACTGAAGCGATGGAAAAGCTAGCTGTTCGCAAGGCAATTCATACTGTCATGTACGAGCTGGATCAGGACTTTCAGTGGTATCTGAAGCGTACGGCGGATTCAGCTAGAAAAGGCAAGACCGCCGTCGCCTGCGTGGTCAGAGAGGTTACAGACGCTCAAATAAGGATGCTAGCGCCGGTTGCCCCGCACATGTGTGAAGAACTGTGGGAAATGATGGGCGAAAAGGAGTTCCTGTCACTCACGCCATGGCCAACACCCGATGAGTCGAAGATAGATATCGTTGCAGAAGAGAAGGAGAAGCTGATTACGAGCGTGTTGGAAGATACGCAGAACATTCTGAAAGCGACGGGCGCAACTCCGAAGAAAGTGTGCTATTATGTTGCAGCACCGTGGAAATGGCAGGCATGGTTGGACACGCTGGAAAAGTCTGCTACAGGCAAGATAGTTCAGAAGGATCTAATGAAAACCTTGATGGCGAAGCCTGAGCTGAGAGCGAAAGCCGATAAAGTGTCCAAGTTCATTGGACAAGCAATAGATGAAATAAATCGAATGGCAGAGGAAAGAAAGAAACAGTTGCTGATGGTCAAATTGATCGATGAGACTCAAGTGCTGAATGAAGCCAAGGCTTTCTTGGGAAAAGAGTTGAAAGCGAAAATTGAAGTGTTCGGAGAAGAGGAAACGGAACGATATGATCCGAAATCTAGGGCTCAGCTTGCAAAACCTTACCGTCCAGCAATTTTCTTAGAATAAACCAACTCACTTTTTTGCCTAACACCTGATCTTTGCTGCAGTAACTCAATTCTAGACCCATCGGCATGTGCGCCCTAACATTGTTTTGCGAGCAAATGTTTTTACTCTAACTTGAGTATCATCTGAGTTTAAGGGGTATTTGAATTGATTAAGTGGGAGTATAAGGTGATCCCGATAAAGACACAGATTCATTCAGATCATTTCCACGTCGACCGCAAGCCAGTGATGGAAGATGTCCAAAATGACTTGAACGCCCTGGGCAATGAAGGATGGGAACTGGTCTGCATCCAAGACATCAGCCTGGCAGACGGCAGGATGTTCACTGTCGCCTACCTCAAGAGACAAAGCTGACGAAACATAACGTGCTTCGTGTGAAATCAGTGATGCATGCCCGCTTGCCGTGCGAGTTGGGGAATACTAAAAAAATAGAGCTGGATAAAAGACAGGAAAACTTTCCGGTTTATTTCTTGAGTTCAACGACTAGGAGATGTACGTTTGTTTTTCCTGTGTTTTCGGCTTCGTGAGATTGGGCTTTCAGGAAGACTGCCTGGCCATTCTTCATGTCCATCATATCAGTTTTTCCCGAAGATGTCATTTTTACCTTGCCGCCTTCGATAACATAAACTACGTGGTCAGGATGGCTGTGCATGACAGCTTTGTCACCCGGTTTGAACGAAACCTCAAGCACTCGCACTCGATCGTTTTCCATTATGAACTTGTAAACGTTTTTGGCGACCTTCAAAGGGTCTTGCATTTTCTCGATTGTTTCACCTCCACCTTCACTTCAAATACACTCTATCTCTTCTCCGCATTTAAAACGATGTGACTGCGATAACGCAGCAGCAAAATGCGCGCATGAGTTCAGGATTTCGATTTTTCGGGAAAGATTTGTTGTTGTTCGGTGACAACGGCGTATTCCTCTTCGCTTTTCACTCCTAAGCCCAGTGCGGTTGCCTGGCGGATCTGCGTGTAGCTCCATGGGTTGTCTTTGAGCTTTGAGCCTTCGAAGTTTCCAATTACTTTTATGGATTCAACGTCCATGGCAACTCTGTCTCCCGAAGCCAGAATGAGTTTTGGTTCGCGGACTTCTCCGCTGAATGGTCCTCCGGTTATGAAGCATTTTCTTCCATCCATTATTATGAGGTTCGGATGCACGACGAGGTTTAGGTCAACAAGTTTCTCTTTCAAGTGTCTGACGTGAAATTCCATTCTTTCACTTTTCTTCGTGAATCCAAATGCCAATTTCAGGCTCAGTGAGAAGTCGGCTCGAAAATGCGTTTTCATGCAGCAAGAATACACTATCTTGTCGACCTGCATGGCTCTCTCTGCCAAGCTGACATGCTTGAGGTATTCTCCGCCCACGTTGACTCTAACGAATTTCTCTTCATCGAAGAACGCGACCTCTGCGCCAGTGTCCTTGAGCGCATCAAGTGTTCCAGTTTTTTGCAGCGCCTTCCGAGTGGAGAGTCCCTGCCACGAAGATTCTCCCAGGATCACTTTTCCTGCGCCGTGTTCATACAGCAACTCAATTATTGCCTTGAGGAAATTGGGGTCGCTGGAAGCGGGCGGCGGATCGGCGCTGTTGTAGTTAGGTTTAAGGAGCACTTGGTCACCTTTGTTTATTATCATGCGGAAGCCGCCGATCAAATCAACGGCTTTTAGAATGTCACTCTTCACGTCTTCCGTTGTAGCTATCTTGCTCAGAAGGACCTTGCCATCTCTCGTGAACGCGTTCCCTATGACTCTTCCAATTCCTTTATCGGGCGACATGGCAAAACACCGAACACGTTACGCCAAGATAATGGGAATCATTGGACAATATATGCATGTGTGACTGTAGCTCTGCTACTACACACGTGACATCCGGTCACCCGCGCTCGTGGCTTCCAAGTTGGCTTTCTTGATGAATGAGGAAGCAAAGGCAAATTGGTGAGGGAAAAAGCCTAGGGGGAGGGGTCTTTTTGGTTGAAATCACGCGAAAAAAGCTAATCGAAGACCGATTGAAGACAAGATACAGCGCGTTTCTATTTTGCGAGTCTTCTGGAAAAGAATTTTCTGATTTCCTCAGCCAAAACGACTATCCCCGCAATCAACGCTAGAAAAGCCCAATCAGTCAGCGCCAGTCCTGTGGTACCGAAGAACACCTGCAGAATCGGAACGTATACCATCGCAGATATTATCAATATCTGTGAGGCTATCCCCACCCATATCCACTTGTTGCTTCTGACACTCGTCCTAAACAGTGATGCCTTACTGGTTCTGGATGCAAAAACGTTACCAACTTGTGCAATGACTATCCCAGCGAAAGTCATCGTCGTTCCCTTAACGTAGGCAACGTTGTCAGGAACCTGAGCCATCCCTAGATGCCATCCGCCTGCCTGCCATGCCGTGAAGCAGCCAATCATTGCGCCCGTGGAGATTATGATGCCAATGTACAGAGACCGCATAAAGACTTTTCCACTGAACAATCTCTCCTTGATTCCTCGCGGTCTCTCCTGCATAATGCCCGGCTCAGGCGGTTCTCGACTCAACGCCAAAGAAGGAATCACGTCTATTCCCAAATCTATGGCCAGAATCTGCACGACAAGAAGCGGCAGAGGTATTCCCAACAAAGCATAAAGCACGTAGGGAACAAGTTCAGCCCAATTGTGCGAGAAAACATACACAATGAATTTCCTAAGATTCTCATAAATCGTGCGCCCAGACTCGACAGCTTTGACTATTGAAGCAAAACTATCATCAAGCAAAATCATGTCAGAAGCTTCCCGAGCCACGTCAGTTCCGGAAATCCCCATGGCTATGCCAATATCAGCCTCCTTCAACGAAGGAGCATCATTGGCTCCATCACCAGTGACAGCAATGATTTCACCAAACTTCTTCAGAGCTTTAACTATACGCAACTTCTGCTCCGGCGAAACCCGTGCGAAAACCACATCACTCTTCTCAACCTCGGCATAAAGCTCATGATCCGTGAGCAACTCCATGTCGACACCACGGATTATCTTGCATTTGTCTGGAGCGACTATACCGACTTCTTCGGCTATGGCCTCTGCCGTCGGACCATAATCGCCAGTGATTATCATTACTCTAATCCCAGCCTGTTTAGCAAGCTTGACTGCTTCGGCAACTTCAGGGCGAGGGGGATCCTTCATCGCCGCTAGTCCGACGAGGACCAGATTCTTCTCTTCAATACTCTTCATATCGGGCAGGGTTTCTTCAGGAAGCTCCGCGTAAGCCACAGCTATGATACGCAAGCCTTCTTCCGCGAATTCATGCAACCTCTTTTCCACGCAGACGAGACGCTTTTCGGTCAAAGGTTCTATTCTGCCGTTGATGAGAATTCTATCACATATTGACAGGATGCTTCTTGCAGCACCTTTAGTGAATGCGCAAAACTTGTGATCGCACTTATGAACCGTGGTCATTCTTTTCCTTTGCGAATCAAAAGGAATGACGTGTACCATGGGTTTTTCAACCAGAGTGCCCTGCACGGGCATGCCATATTTCAACGCGGTGACGAGAAGTGCACCATCCGTAGGATCTCCAACAACGCTCCATAACTTGTTCCTGTCCGATGGCGGTTCAACCTTCGAACTATTGCAGAGAGCGGAAATCTCCAGCAACTTCTCAACTGCTCGAGCAGTCTCTTTTTCCAAAGACCCAGTCTCAGTTGTGAAATTTCCCTCTGGAGTATATCCAACCCCCGAAACATCCACGACAACGTCTTGAACCCAGAGCTTCTTAACAGTCATTTCGCCTTTCGTAATCGTTCCAGTCTTGTCGGTACATATCATGGTCACGCTGCCCAACGTCTGAACCGCAGACAACCGTTTGACGAGTACGTTCTGCTTCACCATTTTCAGAACGCTGATCGCCAACGCACTCGAAACAGTGACTTGAAGCCCTTCGGGAACGCAACAAACCATCACACCAATCATGAACAAAATACTTACGTAGAGGCTCGCATGAAGCCAAATCGAGCTCACAAGAAAGAATATTATTCCAACCGTAACCGCAAGGATAAAATCGTACTTTGCAGTATAAGCAATTTCCTTCTGCAACGGGCTCGACTCTTCAGAAATCTCCTGAGTCAAACCAGCAATCTGCCCAAACTTCGTATCCATCCCTGTCTTGAGGACAAGAGCTTTGCCCTGCCCCTTAGCCACACTAGTACTCATGAAAACAAGGTTCGCCACATCCATATACGTCGAATCGACGACATTCACAGGGTCAACCGTTCGTGGCTGAGGCTCCGATTCGCCGGTCAAAGGGACATTGTTCGTCCAAAGCTCATAAGCCTCAAAAAGTCGAGCATCTGCTGGAACGCGGTCTCCTTCCTCCAGGAGTATCACGTCGCCAGGAACAAGATCTCTGACAAGAATCTTCCTAAGCTCACCGTCACGAAATACTCTAGTGTACTCAGGCATCCAACTTTTCAGCGTTTCCATAGCCTTTTCTGCACGCCATTCCTGGAAAAGACTGAAAACAGTGTTAACCAAAACCACTGCCAAAATGATGATGCTCATTTTCCAGTCCACGAACAAAGCAAGCAAACTCGCGAACAACAGAAGAACAGAAAAAAGGTCTTTTAGGTTAGCAACAAACCTGTAAATGATTGAAACAGGCTTCTTTTCAACCAGCACGTTTGGCCCATAGGTAACCAAACGCTTCTTCGCTTCTTCCGTGCTTAAGCCAGAGACCGAGGACTGCATTGATTCAAAAACTTCATTGACACGCATGGTCGCAGGGTCTTTCAACAAAAACACCTATCCTAAAAAAGCCTCAAAATTTGCAAAAACTAGCAGACTCTGGGAAAAGCTTTTCCATTGAGGACGTAGACTGCGGAAGCTCGGACGTATGAAACTCCTGTGCATTGCAAAGGCTTTCCTAGCGTGTACATATTGATCATCTGAACGACGCATGAGGAATCATGGCTTAGGGCGTTATAGCCGTTCCTCACGATTTTACCGTTCAAAAGTGGAGAGGCTCAGATTTAAGCTGATCGGCACAGACATCATGAAGCTCCATGTAAGCCTTAAATGAACAAAACACAAAGAAACACCAGGGGAGTCATCAATGAGCGAGCACTATGCGTTCGTAATGATGACAAAGGAAAAGTACTGGCTACTATTCCGAGAGCGAAGCCTGCAAGGAAAGAAGACACACTCCTTTGTTCTGAAAGGAGCTGCACCTCCAAAAGCCACCAGAATCTTGCTTTTCTATGTCAGCAATCCAGTCAAAGCCATTGATGGTTACGCAGACTTCATCGAACGCAAACTTGGAGCTCCAGAAGACCTTTGGAACGAGCATGGCGATGAATCAGTCCTAGAATCGAAACAGAATTTTCTTGAATTCGTCGGAAATCCTGAACGCGTTTCTTTCATCAGGTTTGCCAATCTGAAAAAAGCGTCTAATCCTATATCACTGAGCAACTTGCGGATGTTCATAGGCGTCAAACGACTTTCGAGAAAAGGTTTCTTCCTGAACAAGAACATGACTGCACAAGCTTATTTCAATGATGGAATAGGCCGAAACGGAAACGATTTCCTCCGCGTGCATTCCAGAAATGATTACAAAAAGTTAATACGTGTCGGTTTTTACATGCATGTAGCTCATCTTTAGGCAGTGGAAACCTAGAATGACTAGTAAATTGAAAGTAGAACTCTTACAGAATTGCATTCGACATTCTGATATTAGTGTAGAGAAGGTTTGATTGACCATGGTGAAATATAGACAGACCGAAGAAATTCAAAAGTTAATGAGTTATACCGAAATGATCCGCAACACAAGCATCATCGCTCACGTGGACCACGGAAAAACCACATTGTCAGACAGTCTCTTGGCTGCAGCAGGCATAATCAGCGAGCAAAGAGCAGGCCAACAACTTGCTCTGGACTCATGGGAGCTCGAGCAGAAGAGGCAAATGACGGTTTTTGCTTCGAACATTAGTTTAGCTCACACTCTCAAGGATCAAGATTATCTGATTAATCTGATCGACACGCCTGGCCACATCGACTTCAGTGGCGCAGTCACAAGAAGCCTACGTGCCGTTGACGGCGCTTTAGTTGTGGTTGATGCGGTCGAAGGACCGATGACTCAGACCGAAACGGTTTTGATGCAGGCCCTACGCGAAAGAGTGAAACCGATTCTTTTCATCAATAAAGTTGACCGGCTGATCAAAGAAATCAAGCTGACCCCTGACGAGATCCAGAAAAAGTTTGCGAAAATAATTGCGAGGGTGAACAACCTCATAGAAAAGTATGCTCCACCCGAGCATAAGAAGGATTGGCAAGTCAAAGTTGATGACGGTTCAGTGGCCTTCGGCTCGGCTCTTCACAAGTGGGGGCTGAACCTGCCACACATGAAAAAGAAGAACGTCACCTTCAAAGAGATAATCGACGCCTACACCGGAGAGAAGATAGACATAGACAGAAAAGTCAACGCGTTGGCAAAAAAAGCTCCGTTGGCTGAACCAATACTGGACATGTTCGTTGAGCACTTGCCCAATCCATTGCAAGCTCAATCCTACAGGCAGAGTCAAATCTGGCCAGGTGACCCAAAAAGTCCTGTCGGACAAGGAATGGCCAAAGTCGACCCCAATGGGCCATTACTCATGTGCGTCTCAACAATCGAAGTTGACACCCACAGCGGAGTCATAGCCATCGGACGCGTTTTCAGCGGCACAGTCGCCAAAGGCAAAGTTGTTCAATTGATAAGCGCCAGAACCAAAGGGCCAATCCAACAAGTCTACATGAGCATGGCTGCAGATAGAGTTATAATTGACCATGTCCCAGCCGGAAACATCGCTGCACTCTCAGGATTGCCGACGATGCACGTTGGCGAAACCGTCGCAGAGGAAGGCGTGGAAACGCAAGCCTTTGAAGGATTGAAGTACGTCTCGGACCCAGTGGTCACAGTTGCAGTAGAACCAGCCGACGTGAAGGATCTGCCGCTCTTTGACAAAGTCATGCACAAGCTGACAACCGAAGATCCTAACCTGCGTTTCTTAATCAATAAAGAAAGCGGCGAATACCTGTTAAGCGGAATGGGCGAACTTCACTTGGAAATCACCGCGTACAGAATGCAAGAAGCAAACCTAAAGGTCAAAATCAGCAAACCCATTGTGAACTACAGAGAAACAATCAGCCACGATTACAATGGCCCCGCGATAATGGGAAAGAGCCCCAACAAACACAACAAGGTCTGGATAACCATTGAAAAACTGCCAGAAGAGATAGTTGAATCGATAAAAATCGGAAAACTCTCCGAAATGCAGACGAAAGATGAAAGAGTAAAGTTACTCAAGAGCTTCGGGTGGGAAACCGACGACGCCAAGAACCTCGTGGCAATAGAAGGCTACAACGTTCTCGTCAGCAGAATCAAAGGAAGACAATACGTTGACGAAATCATGGACCACGTCAAATCCGGCTTCCGCGAGGCCGTCGCAACCAGTGTCCTCGCAAAAGAACCCGCTCACGGATTGAAAATCAACCTTGAAGACGTTACAGTTCACGAAGACCCAGTCCACCGCGGACCAGCACAGATACTGCCAATGACTTGGCGACCAATATGGTGCGCCTTCTTACTGAGTGATCCTAGACTACTTGAACCATTGATATCCTTCGAATGCAAAGTGCCGAACGACTTTGTTAGCAGCATCATCGCCACCGTGCAGAAACGTCGAGGCAAAATCTTGGACATGATCAACGAAGAAGACATGATCATCGTCAAAGCCGAGATGCCAGTGTCCGAATCCTTCGGACTGGCAGAAGAACTGCGATCCTCAACCGAAGGCAGAGCCTTCTGGGCGACACAATTCAGCAGATGGGCGCAGGTTCCAGATCAGATGCAAGCTGAAGTAATAAAGCAAATACGTGAACGCAGAGGACTATCACCAGAACCGCCGAAGGCAGCAGAATTCTACGAAGAAGCTTAGAACCGCAGCCTACACAATTGCGAACCCTTTTCTTCTTTCCACCCTCAAAGAAAGCCTTAAACTAACAGTTGAAAATAGAGCTCAGCATCGAGCTCAAGGTGCCGAACAATGAATTACATTACGATATTGTACCTAATCATTCCATTAGCCGCTCGGCACACTCCTCGGCTATCTGTTGAGAGGAAGCAAACACGTCGATCTCAACAAAGTCACTTTCGCCGTAATACTTCTCCTGATTTTCTCGTTGGGCTTTACTATCGGCTCAAACAATGATCTGCTCGTCTCTTTACCAAGAGTCGGATTCAGCGCGCTCGGATTAGCGGTTTCAGCCATATTTTTCAGCGTCTTCTTTGTTGTGTTGGCGAGAAAGAGGCTGAAAATATGATAAAATACATTCTAGCTGTGCTTACTGCAGGCGCCATCGCAGGCTATTTTGTAAACAATTTCGTTGGTGGCTTTCCAAACTTCTTGGTCACCGACTACTTGTTCAGCGTCGCTTTGTACGTTCTGCTGTTCCTCATGGGGCTTGCATTCGCAATTGACAAGGAAGCCGTTGCCAAACTCAGAGCCACAGGTGCAAGACTATTCGTCGTGCCCGTCTTGGTTATTCTAGGAAGCATCCTAGGCGGACTAGTTGCTGGATTAATCTTTAGACTGAACCTGTTTGGGTCAATGGCTGTAACTGCAGGCTACGGCTGGTACACTTTAACAGGCCCTCTACTTACTCAAATGTTAGGCACAGAATGGGGTGCGCTGGGTTTCGCCGCGAACTTTCTACGAGAACTCCTAACGATTGTAACGATCACCCTTTTGGTTAAACTTGACAAGTATGCACCTGTAGCCTCGGGCGGAGCCACAACCATGGACACCACCCTTCCGGTAATAGTCCGTTATTGTGGGTCAGAGACGTTAATAACGGCCTTTTCAAGCGGTTTCGTTCTCAGCATGCTTGCACCGTTCACGGTCTGGGCAATAGCCTCACTCTTCTGACAAAAACGAAGCTTTTTTGGCTGTTTTTCAGCCAAAAACACCCCCCTCCCCCTAGGAGGACACTAACAGGTTTGTTCGAGATAATCTTAAGTGCGGTCGGCTATCATTTCACCGATTGTCTCTGAGAGGTCTAGATATGAGTTTCGATTTCAAAAGAAGATTAATCGGGCTTCAGAACAAAATGGAAGAGCTTGATCTGGATCTGGTCGTTTACGGTTCCTGCCAGAATTTTCAATATTTGACGGGATTACTGATTGATTGGCGACGCGGGATCGATCTTGGAAAGCCAAGTGAACAACGTTTTTGTTCCCCTAAAAGGGAAGCCCATTGTAACTGTTGGCGAAGAGTGGTCGAAACAGGCTTCCGAAGGATCATTGAAAGACGTTCGGACTCTTGGAGAAAAGGACAGTTTTGAGAAGCTGATTCGAAAGGTACTCTCAGACTTGAACGTGAAAGGTGGAAAGGTCGGAATAGGAGATCATGTTTGGGGATCAACGATAGTAGAATTAGCCAAGCTATTGAAAAATCCCGTGTTCATAAAAGCTGAAAGTCTGCTTGACAGTGTCAGAGTGATAAAAGATTCTGGAGAGATCGGAAAGCTCAGAAAAGTCGCCACACTCACTGACAAAGCAGTTGAAGCAGTCGTTCCGATCATTAAAGAAGGTGTCACTCAGAAGGAGCTACGAATTGAGGTTGAGCGACAAGGCAAACTTCTTGGGGCGACAGATGTTTCTTTTGCACCCTGGGTCGGCTTCGTCAAGTCAGGCTCGGAAAAAACGAAAGACCCGACAGGTTATCCGTTGAACAAAGGCTTGGTTTCTAAGACTTCGATTGCCTTCGACGTAGGGTTTGTACTCGACGGATACTGTTCCGACTTCGGAAGAAGCCTCTACCTCGGACCTGCAGAAAAAAAGGTTAAGAAAGGTTACGAAGCCTTGCAACAGTCAGTCATAGAAACTGTGGAAAAAATGAAAGCGAACAGCATGCGCGTCTGCGACATATTTCCCTCGATCGAGAAAACTTTGGATAGACTCGGATATGGAGATTATTTGCGAGCGCGTTTACCGAATAAGTCAGTCGGACACAACATTGGTGTTGAAGTGCATGAGCCACCTTGGCTTGACCCGGAAAACAAAGATTTGCTTCAGTCAAACATGGTTATGGCAGTAGAACCGAAACTGTGGAATGCCGGGGAATATTATTTCCGAGTGGAAGACATCGTGCTGATTGGACAGAAAAGGTCCGAGTTTCTCACACGATTTGACAGAGAACTGTTTCAGCTTTGAGATCCAGTTCAACTGTGAATTAACAATGCTTAAGTATGGCAGTGCATTTGTTAACGGAGTTTTCTTGTGAGTGGCAATGTTGAAGACCAGATCTTTCCGAAAGGGCGCAGATGAAGAAGTCTACGCCAGGATCTTCAACGCAGCATTCTCAGATTATGATGACATGAGAAGCGTGACTCTTGAAGAGGTCAGGACAATTGCAAATGCTCCGAGCTTCAACCTTGATGGGCTTTTGTTTGGAGAGTGGGACGGCCAAGTTGCTGGGATGGTGCAAGCGCAGGTTGACAAGCAGAGAGAGGAGAAAAAAGGGTTCATCCAAAATCTTGCAGTTCTGCCCGAGTTTAGACGCAAAGGAATAGCAAAAGAACTCTTGAAAACGGCTATTTAGGCCTTGCGAGAAAACGGAATGAAAATTGCTTCTGCTTGGGCACAAACTGACAGACTTGCCTGTGCACATCTTTACGAGAGTTTCGGTTTCAAACGTGTGAGAACCTCGAGTCTGATGAAACGAAGCCTCAAATAATCATCAGAAATGCAGGAGAAAGAGCCGAGCTAACCTTGAGAGAAGCACGAGTTTCGGAAGATGACGATGTTGCTTTGATTAACCGTCTTGACAACGAAGCTTTCAAGGAACACTTCAACTACAGACCGATGACCGTCGAGGAAACTAGATACCAACTCCTAAAATCACCTTTCTGGCAAGATCAAAAAGTCTGGTTTGCGATGCTTGAGAAACAGCCTATAGGCTACGTCGTAGCAGGAGTCGATGAAAGGCTGAATCAAGAAAAAAGTGCAAGACACGGGTGGATCCTGAACATCGGCGTCCTGAAACCGTACAGACAAAAAGACGTAGGCACGACTTTAATGCTTCGAGCGATGACTCACCTGAGAACCCAAGGAATGGAAGACGCACTGCTTTATGTAGACGACCAAAATCCAACACATGCGATAAAGCTCTACGAAAAAGTCGGTTTTCAAATCCATCACAAAAGCATTAGTTACGAACTCCAGCTCGTCTGATACGGACACCTCATAACTCACTAAATCTCGTCCCAATCCCATCGCAGTTTCATCTAGAAGAGTTCAATCCAATTTCCATCAGGATCCTCGATGTAAGCCCATCGACCGCCGTCCGATTTCACTTGCAGAATAGTGCGGTGCCCAGCTTTCTTAGCTTCTTCAAGTGCTTTATCAAGATCACCAACCTTGAAAGCCAAATGATCCAATCCATCTCCAACAACATATTTCGTGTTGAACGGACTGTCCTTTTCATAGAAGTTTAGTTCAAGAGTGAAACCCTTCTCCCCTGTCTGAAGCCCAACGGTCTCGCCCTTGGTTTGTTCACATCTTGCTCCGCCCCGCGACCTTCATGCCGAGCACTTTTGTGTAGAAGTCGATTGATCTTTTGAGGTTTGTGACTCTTATTCCAACGTAGGTGAATTCAGATTTCATACGTATCATTCCAATCCTAATTGGACCTTTTCTTTAAGTCTATCTGAACGAGGCCTCAAGTCAGTCAGAAACTACGGGCAAAGGGTACAGTTCACTGAGCTTGGCCTTTTTGAGTTTGCCATCGACTTCGACTATCACGTAAGGATTTCCAAATTCACTTATGAACTGTCTGCATTTTCCACAAGGCGGCAAGACGGAATACTCCCGATTTGACGATACTGCGACAATGGTTTTGATTTCGTTTTCACCCTCTGAAACCATCGTTCCTATTGCAGCATATTCAGCACAGATTGAGCATGGAGCGGAGCACTCTATTTCAATGTTAACGCCGCAGAAAACCTTGTCATTCTTGGTTCGCAAGGCTGCCCCAACACTCGACCACTTCGATTTCCTCTTTTTGATCACCTGTCTTGCCTTTTCAAGAAGCTCCAAATCTTGCTTAGTCAACTTTTCAAATTGCATAAGCATCACAATGATATCCAACTTTATGAACATTTGTTGAAAACGAATTCGCAGAAAGGAAGAAAGTGCGCGCTTTTACATTCGACATCAACTGCATTGACTCACGGAACAAATGTAATCTTCAATGCGATCTTGGATTTCTCCGTCTTTCTTTGTGTCTGATATGAACCACAATTGTTTCCCTATCTTCTTCTTTTCGAGGAGACCCAGTTCTACAAGCTCCTTCAGTTCAGAATTTATCGACTCGGGTTTCTTTTCAATTCTAATCGCGATGTCTCTCTTGGTGAGAATAAGCTGAGGCTTTGCTCGAAAAAGCAAGATTATCTCGCACATTGCGTCAGACGAAAGCAAAATCTTCATTATCCTTTTTGTTTTTCCAAGTTCTTTTGGTCCAAGTTTATCGGAAAAATCCGAGAGTCTCTTCTTATTCATCTGAACATATCTGATTTCCGACAAGGTACTTAAGCCGATATGACTGCAACTCGCAAGTAACAGCACGCGTGCTTTGATTTGGTGCGGTCGCCGGGATTCGAACCCGGGATCGCTAGCTTGGAAGGCTAGTGTCCTAACCAGACTAGACGACGACCGCATAGCGTTTGAGCCTAAGATTACTGAAGTGATCTAGATAAGATTTCTTTTCCCCGCTAACTCGGTTTCTCATCAGGCTTGTACAATTGCTTCTGATATTTCGGTCTGGGCTTGAAACTTCCATGAAAAGAAGGCATTGTCTGACGCTGACGTTCAATGTTCTTGATCCGCGCGTACAATTTAGAAACTTTCGTTTTCGAAGGCGTCTTGGGTTTGGGTATTCTGACCCTCACCGGCGTGAATGGCTTGTTGATTTGGCTAGCACTCGATTTCCGCAATGGGGCAACTTCTTTCACTTTCTTGAACATTACGGAACCTTTCTTCAGGTCCACTTCCTGCACTTCCCAGCCAGCATCAAGCCAGCCACGTGCGTTTGGAACCGAAGGCAAATTGGCCCACCATTGTTCGCTTTTGTAAGCGGCCATCGGCAAGTTTTCACCGATGATTCCGTCGATTCTGGCAAAAGTAAGCGTGACAATTGACGTGAAAGCACCTCTAAATCGCAGATATTTCGTTAGTCCATTGTACCTTGAAACAGTTGAAGGCGCAACGGTTCTTCTTGCACAATTGAGACAGTAGAGTCTTCTCGGGTCACCCGTGACGACGTCTGGAATCATACAGTCTCGGCAGTAGAGTTTTCCGCATCGCTCACACTTCCTCAAGTAACGTGTCGAGAGCACTCTCTTACAAAGTCCACATTCGTCCTTGTACGGCATCTAAATCCCATGGGCAGCTGCGACTGATTAAATGACGATTTCCAGCTATAAAGGATAGCCTTGTCGAAAGCACACGAAGTTCATGGCAAAACTTAAGATCACATACGATACAAATAGCATAATCGATCAAAATTGCTTTTCAGCGAATATCTCCATGAGAAGGCCGAAGAATCAAGACACAATGAGACAATCGCCTACCTAATCGTCACAATCGGATCTATATTCCTAATGGGCGGATTCCTCGTGACGGTACTAGTTGCTACTGAAAACCCCAATTGGTTTCTAATATTCCCCTACTATATCACTTCGAACCCAACCAGCCTGTTAGCACTGGCTCTCACTCTTGTCGGCTTAGTCCTCATAATCCTCGGAATAATCTTAGCGATACACTATGCAAGGGAGAGATCTTGGTACATGAAAGAACTTCACAAAGCCCAATCAGCCGAAGACTCGAAAGCCATGATTGAAAGAAAAATCGAACAGAACCCCGAAATCAGAAAAATGAAAGAAGGTAAATAGTGAGTTCAGAAAACAGCGTTTACCCTTTGACCACAGCTATCGGAACAAGCCTAGCAACCTTCGTCGCAATTCCAACTCTGTCACTTACCTCAACAACAACATCAACGTTCTTATACGCCGGATCAGCTTCCTCAGCCAACACGACCTCGCTCGCAGACCGAACGTAAATCCCGCGTTGCGCCAAAGCCTTCTTGATCTCACCACCCCAGAAGTTACGTTTAGCAGCACTCCTGCTCATCATACGTCCAGCACCATGTGCCGTTGAACCAAACGTCGTTTGCATAGCCTTCTCGGTACCGACCAAAAGCCAAGAACTCGTGCCCATGCTGCCAGGAATCAGCACAGGCTGCCCCACCGCACGATAGTCGGACGGAATCTCCGAGTGTCCTGGTGGAAAAGCACGCGTGGCGCCTTTCCTGTGAACCCAAACCTTTTTCCTCCCACCCTCAACCGCGTGATTTTCGATCTTGGCGATGTTATGGGCGACGTCATAAACTAGTTTCAACCCAAATTTGTGCGCATCCTGATTGAACACTTGCTGGAAACTCTGACGAACCCAGTGAAGTATCGTTTGACGATTGACAAAAGCGTAGTTCACCGCGCACGCCATTGCTTGATAGTATTCCTGCGCTTCCTCACTTTTTCCAGGCGCGCACGCAAGTTCCCTGTCGGGCAAAACAATTTTGTACTTTTGAACGGCTCTCTCCATAACACGCAAATAGTCCGAGCATATCTGATGACCAAAGCCTCTTGAACCGCAATGAATCATCAGCGTGACCTGTCCTTCTTGCTCGACACCGAACGTTTTGGCCGTCTTGGAATCGAAGATTTTGTCAACCTTCTGAAGTTCCAAGAAATGGTTTCCTGAACCCAGAGTTCCTATTTGAGTAAGACCTCGGCTCTTCGCGTTTGATGAAACCATATCCGGGTTAGCGTTCTTCATGCAGCCGTTCTCTTCACAGTGCTCAGCATCTTCAGGCCAGCCAAGTCCTTTCTCAATTGCCCAAGGAACACCTTCCGAGACCAGTTTGGCCAAATCGCTCATCGACACCTTGAGATCGTTTCTCTTGCTGCCAAGCCCTGATGGTACATTATCGAAAATCGTGTTTGTGAGCTGTACGAGTTTTGGTCGTATGTCTTTCTCTGTAAGATTGGTTGTGACTAGTCGAACGCCACAGTTGATATCGTAACCAACGCCACCGGGGCTTATTACACCCTCATCATAATCAGTCGCTGCAACTCCACCGATGGGAAAACCATAACCTTCGTGACCATCAGGCAAAGTGATCGCATGCGTATAGATCCCAGGCAGATGAGCAACGTTCACACATTGCTGAAGAGTTCTGTCCGTTTTCATCTTTCCAAGCAGATCAGCGTTAGCAAACACTGTGCCTGGAACGCGCATTCCTGGTTTGTATTTTGGTATGCGCCAAGAGTAATCGTCTATCTTTTCAAGAGGAATTCTCTCTGGTGGAACGTGACTTTCGCCCTCGTCCATTTTATCACCTTTTCAGAGAAAGGTGAGGAAGCGGTGATATAAACGATTTTGACTGATTGATAAGCAAAGGACTATTTCTGAGCGGAGCTCATGGATCTTTCAGCGAATTTCATTACCCCCAATACACTGTTGTTCAGCACTGTGTCGCTCAATACTGGATGATTTCTGAGAAATTGAAGCACTTTACGCACGGACTCATCCTTCTCAATGATTTCAGTTCGGATATGGTCAAAATCCTGTTGGTTCCGTAATCCTTCTTCAGCTATCGACGCCCAGAGCTTGAGCTGTGCTTCATAGGCTCTGAGCTTCTGCACCGCGTTGTCGCCTTTGCCAAAATGACTATAATAAAGTGCTGTCGGGTTCATTCTGACGAGCTTTTCCAATGAGGCGAGGGCAATGTCAAGTCTGAACGGCGGTGGAGTTGTAGGCACGCTGACGCCCAGAGTCTTGATGTAGATTCCTGCAGCATCGCCGGGAAACAGCCCACCGTGACAAGTTTCGAAATAGCTCTGGTGATGAGAAGCGTGTCCAAGCGTCTCCACAACTTTCAAATTGACATTGTTTCCAAGCTCGAGCGTCATTCCGTCTTGTGACAGGAAGTATTCTTTCAGGCAGAACCGGTTCAGGCGCCTGGTACATGTCGGTTATCTGTTTTCCTTGAACAGCGACGGATTGTTGCCACAGTCTCTCTGGATTTGTAAGGTGTGTGAACAGCTGCGGGATGAGCTACTACTTTGGCGTTTGGCAAGCTTTTCATAAGAGTCCCAACGCCTCCGCCATGATCAAGATGGATATGGGTCACCGCAACATAGGCTACATCGTTAGCCTTGACGTTGATCTTCCGTAATCCTGAAAGCAGATTGGGAATCGATGAAGTTGGACCGGTTTCGATAATCGCTGCCTTGGAACCTTTGAGAACATAACTAGCGATGAAGTTCTCAAGTCCACCCGTCTCTACGTCTATCAAATAGACGTGCTCATCGAGTTTTTCAACGTTCATATTCAACTTACCGTCCAAGTAGGACAAACTTCTAGAACGGACGGCAAGTGTTTTAAGATTTCTCCTTGCACTACAGAAGATTTTACATGATCGTGTTTTATGTTATCTGTGTAACGGCTTCTTCTTAGGGTCAGGTATTTCCTCGGTCTCACTTCCTCCAAGAATCAGCCTAAGCGACCTCACTTCTTCCCGGAGCATACCGACCTCGCTTTCAAGAGCCTTCGCTTTGGAATCAGCTAGTTTCTTGAGCTCTTCAATCTCAAGCATTAAATTCCGGCGGTCATTCTCCAAGCTCTTGATCTTCTCCGCCACACTTTTGAAACTGCTCATCAAACTGTCTCCCTCTTCTCCCGCTCGATAAACGGACGAAACCGAACATTTAAGGCTTCTTGCGCAACCAACAGAAAGAACAAGCTAGATGTCAAGCAGAAACTTCAGCGTAACGCCACTGGGAGACGTGATTATCTCCATCCGATGATAAGTTGCAGCTTTTATTCCAACCTTCTGCAGATGTCTCTTCGGATCAAACCGCTCCCCCCACATCTCGGCTCTCAGAACGAAACCGTGCGGCTCCTGACTCAACTGCAGAACCTTAAACCTTGAATAGAGCATGCCTTTCAGTTCGAACCTCAAAAGCAGTGCTTCGAGCCAATTATAGAGCAAAGCGTACTCGTCTTCACCGTTCACCTCAACCTCATCCTCAGTGGTTGGACGTATCTTTTCAACCTCAGTCATTACGTTGAACATTGCACATGCAGCATTCTCAAATGCCTCAGCCAAGTCTTTCCCATAGGCAGCGAGGTACGCATCCGCCGTGTGCTCTAGAGATTCGTAGCCTTTCTTTCTGTCCATAATCTTCCATCACAAACTAAGATGAACCGCATTAAAAACGGTTTGCACCTGAGTGAACCGTAAGAAACGAAGCGAGATTTAGAAACGCTTTGGTATATACTTGATCGCGGCAGTCGTTAGTTTTACCACGTTTTCAGCATCTTCAAGACTGATCAGAGACGTTGGGCTGTGAATATAACGCGTCGGGATCGAAAGCGGGCCACTCGGGACTCCTTCTCTTGACAAGGAAATGCGGCTCGCATCAGTAGTGCCTCCGAGCGTAGCTTCGAGCTGATAGGGTATCTTGTTTTCTTCAGCTACATCGATCAGGAGTTTCAAAACCTTAGGATGAGTTATCAATCCGCCGTCCGCAATGCCTAAGGACGGACCTTTTCCAAGTTTCACTGGGGCTTCGACATCTTTTACTCCAGGTGTGTCTCCAGAGACCGTCACATCAAGGGCGATGCCCAAGTCAGGGTGTATGTCGAATGCAGCGGTCATTGCTCCTCTGCAACCAACTTCTTCCTGAACCGTTCCGACAGCGTACACTGTGCAATCGGTTTTCTCCAGCTGCTTCATTATTTCGATCATGACGGCACAACCTGCACGATCATCGAAAGCCTTGCCGATCACGATGTCCTTGCTGATCTTGACAAATCTAACGTCAAACTCTATCGGGCTGCCTATTCTGACCCCCATTTTCTTGGCGTCGTCTTGATTTTCAGCGCCTATGTCAATGAACAGTTCATCGCTCGCCAGAACTCTTTTTCTTTCATCTTCCTTCTGAATGTGCGGAGGTCTAGAACCTATTATGCCGTGAAGGAGACCTTTTTCTGTGCAAACCATGACTTTTTGTGCCAGCAAGACACGATCATCTATACCGCCAATCTTCAAGAACTGCAAGAACCCTTCTTTGGAAATCGTCTTAACTAACAGCCCAATCTCGTCCATGTGAGCCGCAAGCATCACTTTCGGTCCATCTTTCTTACCTTCCTTAACTGCCACGACGTTCCCAAGCTTGTCCTCTCGGAGGTCGTCGGCGTAAGGTTTCAGAAACTTCGTCATCAGATTTCTCACTTCATCTTCTCTGCCAGCGACACCACAAGCGTTCGACAATTTTTCAAGAGTATCGATAACTGCCAATTTGATAACCTCTTCAGAGACTGACGAGTGTCTTCTGTTGCATATTAAACAATTGTGGTGAAAACCAAACGTAAAAAGCAGAAAGTGAAAAAGAAAGATTGATGAAAAGAGTTAATAGTAAAGTATCTTGTGCAAAATAGAGACTGAGACTGAAATCTAATGCGAAAAAGCTTCCGGATAAGCCTGATCGCTGTTTTCGGCGCCTTGCACGCCGTTCTGTATCTCTTGTCATTTGGGCTCGGCGAATGGCGAAACTGGGCTATTTACATAGAAGCGATGGAAGGAATAATCCTAGGTCCACAAGCGGGGTTCCTAGCCGCATTGCTGGGCAGTTCAATAGCCAGAACGATAACGTATGATCCATTGTGGATGTTTGGAATCATAGCTGAACCAGTCAGTGTAATGGCAACAGGATTTCTGGCCAGGGGGAAATGGAAACCAGCCTTCGCAGTGTATTCAGTGATGCTGCTTGCCTACTTTATACATCCATATGGGAGAATGCTTCCTCTCTGGACTATTCTGGATGTTTTGCTTGCCTTCGTCCTCATTTATCCAGCAGCCAAACTGAGTAGCGGATTGTACAAAATCACTCCAAACCGACTGCCGATTTCTCTTGTCCTGATTGCATTTGTGTGCACGGCGACAGACTCGCTCGTGAGAATATTCCTTCTGATTCCAACGGGGTTTTACAGCATGTTTTTCAGCAATTTTCAACAGCTCCAAGGAATATTCACGGGAGCAGCGGTTTTCTCCTACATCGAAGACGCATTAGTGACTACCGTTTCCTTAATCGTAGGTGTACCATTGATGGTCGCGCTGTCAAAACTGCGGTTCTTTTCCGAGAAGGAAAACAGTGAACCAAAACCTGCGTCTCTCACTTTAGTAGAGTCTGAATAATGATACAAGAAAGACAACCCTTAAAATTACCTTGTCACTAGACAAATAAGGCAAGGTGCAAGAATGCCTGAACAAAAGTACAAGACAGTCTTCATTTTCCTAGATACAGACAAACACGCAAGCCCGTTTGACATAATCACCGCCATAGACATCATACCAGACGCGGAAATTCTCAAGTATGAGGACGTCACTGGCGAGGACGCCGAAAAAATAGTCCACGACGCGATATTCCCAAGAGGACCAGAAGGCGCGAAATACACAAAGATATTCATCAATGGACGAGACTTCAAGAGAGCAAATGAAATCCTAGAAAAAACTAAGAACAGCATGGTTCCACCATTCGAAGTTGCCGTAATAATCGACCCGAGAGGCGCATACACTACCGCGACAGCCGCAGTCGCAAAGACACTTGAGCTTTCCGTCGCAAAAGGACTTGGAACCTTAGAAAACAAGATTGTGACCGTTCTTGCTGGAACAGGTCCTGTAGGACAAACAGCCGCGAGACTCTATGCTACTGAAAAAGCAGAGGTAATATTGACCTCCCGGTCCCTGCAGAAAGTCGCTTCCATCGTCACCAGGATAAACGAGGAGTTTGACACTGAAAGAGTCAGAGGCGTGGAAGCACAAATTCCTGAAGACATCGGAACGGCGATAAAGAACTCAGATATAGTTCTTTCAGCTGGAGCAGCAGCAACTGAGCTTCTACCGTTGCAGGTATTGAAAGATTATGGCAAAAAATGCAGGATAGTGGCGGACATCAACGCGATCCCGCCATTGGGAGTCGAGGGATTGGATTCAGAAAACTACGGCAAAGAGATTTTGCCCAATGTTTACGGTATAGGGGCATTGGTCATCGGAAAACTCAAACAAAAGGTTGAAGCGGGACTCATAAAGAAGGGAGTAGAAGAATCAAAAGGCGTCTTTGACTACAAGATCGCTTACGAAATAGCCAAGAAAATGATCGCCGCCCAGAAGGAAGAAAAACAGGCAAAACTGCCTGAGCCAGAGAAAAGTTGGCTACCCTAAGCCATAGCTTCCTTTATTTTCTGTGCGCATTTTCTTCTAATTCATGCTTCTCAGGCCTTACCCCGTATTGACGTCCGAACCGGATTCCGAAACCGTCACCGCTGAATCTCGGAATCACGTGCAAGTGAACATGAAAGATTTCTTGGAAAGCTGCTTTACCGTCTGACAAGAGCAAGTTCACTCCTTCACATTTCAAGCCAGATTTTTTGATGCCTTCTGCCACGCGCATTGCAACTTTAAACAATTGTCCACCAGTCTCCTCGTCAAGATCAGATAGTCCTGACACATGGACTTTCGGAATGACCAAAACGTGCCCAGGGTTAACTGGTTGAATGTCCATGAACGCCAAGATTTTCTCATCAGAATAAACGATTTCTGAGGCCGCTTGTCCTCTTTGTGATTTTACAGAAAACGCAATTTTCCATCTCAAATCACTCCCAACGGATACTCTCTAAGGCTCTGTGCCCATCAGTTTTCAGTCAGTTCCTTATTATGTCGCTCAAGCGCATCTTCAAAAGCATCTGCCCAAACTCCCAGTTGACGCTTGTTTTCAACCGCGACGATCTTGCCCTTATGATTCACCATCATCTCAGTGACGTTTTTCAGAACAATCATCGGTCTGTCAACGACTCGACCATCGTCGCCTTTGCGGGGAACCATGATCACGCTCGCATCGTCGGCTTTAAGGAAGGTGTTCTTATCCAAAAAGAAGCCGCTTAAATAGCAGTTTTTCAGCTTCTCCTTAAACCGTCGTGCTTCGCTCATGTTAAGAGCCTTCGAGAACTGTTTTAAACAGGAGACTCTTAAGGCTTTGATTGCTGAACTGAGCAAAACCGAATGCACAATGCGATTTGTTTTTCTGCTTTTGTTTAACCAACGCTTAAATTCCCAAATGATCCGAAAGAACTTTGGAACGTGCAGAGGAGACTATCGAATTGGGTGTGGAAACAGAAATCCTCTCATACTTAGAAACGTACGGAAACACTCGAGAAAAAGATCTGCTAAACTATGGTGTTCAATACTTTGGATTGTCATCTGACCAAATGAAGAGAATCTTGGATCGGATGGCGGTCAAGGACAGAATTCATCGCATTGTCCACAACAAACTCAAGCCAGCCGAAGTCTACATCACTCTCGAAGAGCCACTGCCGCCTGAAGCGAGAGTTGATAGAGAAGTCTCGCAGGGCGAAGTGAAGAGAATCCTGCAAGAAGCTGCATCGTTGGCAGATCACATAACGAAAAATGGTTTTCGATAGAATTTTCAAGGAAAAATCAAACAGGAATGTCACGCAAAACCCTTAAAGAAGACAGGCTCGTACTAGGAAGCGGGTTTCAAAAGTGGAATCTAGACTAAAAGTAACAGGTTATGATGAAAAAGACCAGACCTTCACGGTTACAACATCTAGCGGCGACACTGTGAAGATAGTGGATACTTTCGCCGAGATGTTTTCGATGTGGGTCGGAAGGGTTCTGATC
This sequence comes from Candidatus Bathyarchaeota archaeon, assembly GCA_963845885.1. Lineage (GTDB taxonomy): Archaea > Thermoproteota > Bathyarchaeia > Bathyarchaeales > Bathycorpusculaceae > DASPPK01. The sequence goes on along the minus strand of CAWJTU010000010.1, from coordinate 225,105 downwards.
ACGGCAGACGATGAAAAGTGGGCTTTGACGGCTGCAAACACGGCTACTGGTTTAGCCACCAGCGTGATAATGTCCCCCGCCGAAGCAGGAATAGAAGCAATTGTTCCCGCGGACAAAACTCCTGACAATCGTCCTGGAGTTCTGATTCAGATATACAATCGCAACAGGTTTGAACTCATGGGGCAGATGGTTCTGCGAATAGGCCAGTGTGTAATGACTTGTCCAACAACGGCTGCTTTTGATGCGTTGCCAGATGCTAAGAGAAGAATGAAGGTGGGCAGAAGCATACGATTGTTCGGTGACGGGTTTCAGAGAAAGCGTTTGGTTGGAGAAAGGAAAGTCTGGAAAATCCCGGTTATGGAAGGTGATTTCGTCGTTGAAGACAAGTTCGGAGCAGCTGAGGCGATCGCAGGCGGAAACTTCCTCATGCTTGCCAAAGACAAGAAGTCAGGATTGCAAGCGGCGGAGGAAGCAGTCGAAGCAATAAAGAAGACGGGAAGCGAAGTTATCTTGCCGTTTCCAGGCGGAATTTGCCGTTCCGGTTCCAAGGCAGGATCATTGAAGTACAAGCTCAAAGCATCCACAAATCACCCGTTCTGTCCGAAGCTGCGCTCTCTCGTGGCTGATACTCAAGTGCCTGAAGGAGTAGAATGCGTCTACGAAATCGTGATCAACGGTTTGACGCTGGAAGCCGTCAAGAAAGCGATGAACGCAGGTGTCAAAGCTGCCGCGAATGTTCAGGGCATGATCAGGATTTCCGCAGGCAACTACGGAGGCAAGCTTGGACCTTACAAGGCGTTTCTCAAAGAAGCTTTGGAATTAACATGATTTTTCTCCCAAAATCTTATTTGATTCGTCACAGATTTAGCTTGAAATTGAAAAAGACTTGTGAGCGCTGTTGAGCACCGCAAAAAAGACTTCTCTTGAATTATTCAGGCTAAAAAAGACACTGGAGACCTTAGCCAAAAAAGAGGGGCGAGGAACGGAGCTTGTTTCTCTCTACGTCCCGCCTGGAAAACAGATAAGCGATGTCTTAAACCAACTGAGGGATGAGTACGGAACTGCCTCCAACATAAAATCCACTACCACAAGAAAGAACGTTCTGGACGCAATAGTCAAAGTCCAACAACGTCTCAAACTCTTCAAGGAACCACCTGAGAACGGACTGGTGATCTTCTGTGGCGCAATCCCCCAAAATGGTGCCGGGAGCGAACGAATCGAAACGTACGTTATCATTCCTCCCGAACCGATTCACATAAACCTATACAGATGCGACGGGCGATTCCACACAGAATACTTGCAGGAAATGTTGCGAGAGAAGGAAACGTATGGGATTCTGCTCATAGATTCTTCCGGCGCTACAGTCGCCACCCTTCAAGGCAGAAGACTCGATATAGTCAGACAATTGACTTCAGGCGTTCCAGGAAAGACCCGCGCGGGAGGTCAATCGGCAAGAAGATACGAGAGACTGCGTGAAATGAGGCTTCAAGAATTCTTCACGCGCGTAGGCGAACATGCGAACGAAATCTTTCTACCGATTGAAAATCTGAAAGGGGTGATACTTGGCGGTCCGGGTCCCACGAAGGACGATTTTGCAAAGGGCGAATACCTGAATTACCAGCTCAAGAACAAGATCATAGATGTTATCGACACAGCCTACGTTGAGGAGCAAGGTGTTAAGGAAGTTGTTGAAAAAGCTCCTGAAGTAATGCGAAAAGTGCGGTACATTGAAGAGAGGAAGGTAATGCAGCAGTTCCTCTACGAAGTTGGGCATGACACAGGCAAGATAACATATGGAGAAGAAGAAGTTAGGAGAGCCCTTCAAAACGGCGCCGTCAACATATTGCTTCTTATCCGAAGGACTCGAAATGACGCGTGTTACGGTGAAATGCAGTGCCTGCGGCTACCAAGAACAATACACCGTGAAGAATAAGGAACTACGAGATTTCGATCAAAGTTTAACAGGAAAACCTTGTCCCAAATGCGCGCAACCTCGCTGAGCATCGCCGATGAAGAAGATGTGATAGATGACTTTGCCAGACTTGCCGAGTACACCAACACTCAAGTGGAGGTCATATCGACTGAAACCGAAGAAGGACAGATGCTCAAGAACTCGTTCGGTGGAGTAGCGGCAATACTGCGCTTCAGAGTCCACGAACAATAAAACAGGATCAATCGCCTTTCAAAAATACTTCAATCTCGCTCTTCGTAATATCTCTAACAAGCAACTTTTTCTCTTTGGAAGAGATAACCGGAAACGAGCTCGACCTTTCTGTGGAAAACTCTTGACAATTCCTTGATTATCTCTTTGTTGACCCGACCCTTTACAGGCTCCTCAGTACAAAACACTACGATACTTTCTCCATCAATAATCACTTTGAAAGATCGCGAGCGAGGCTTGACTGCGACCTCCAAAATACAGCCTCCTTCAGTTTCGGTCACGCGCATCATTTTCTCACCTGAATTCTGTTCGGTAAACCACACGTACTCATACGAAAGAAATAAGCTTGAATTGTCATTCTACAATTGCAGGAATCCTGATGAAACATCCTTCATCGTATCTAGAATGGTACATTCATGTGCCCAAAGTGAAATACAACTTTCTATCAAGTGGTCTTAATTATTTCAACCATGTTCTAGACATGGGCGAAGTGGATTTCAGCATGAACTATGATCACGGCAACCCCGAAACTACAGAAACAATAGCTCACTGGTATGATGCTAAGCCCGAAAACGTGTTTCTGTCAAGCGAAGGAGCCACCGGGCAAAACTCGCGTATAGTCAGATTTATCGCAGAAAAAAACCCTGAAAAAAAAGAGGCCATCGTAGAATATCCAACGTACGAACCTCTTCTGAGAACCGTTCAAGAACACTTTCCACGCCTAAAAAGGCTAGAAAGACGAGAAAAGAATCATTATGTGCTTGACGTGGACAGGTTGCGAAAAACCGTTTCCAAGAAAACAGGATTGCTCGCGTTGACAAACCCTCACGCACCAAGTGGAGTAATATCAGATCACAAATTGCTCAAGGAAATCATGGATGTCGCACACGAACACAATTTCTACGTGCTTTGCGATGAAATCTACGCTGAATTCGACCGCAATTCCGTGCCAACACTCTTCTCAGTCGATCCTGAGCTGGGTATAGTGACGACAAGTTTCACGAAAGCCTATGGACTCGGAGGACTAAAACTCGGCATCGCAATGGCTGAAAAAAGTCTGGTTGAAGAGCTCTACACGGATGTTCTTAACACTGTCGGTAACAGTCCGAACATCGTGCAAATCGTCGCCACAGAGCTTGTTGGCAAAGCCAAGGAAAGTCTTCGAAAACACAAAAAGAAATGGGACAGCCTGAAAGAAGAAACTGAAAGCTGGTTCAATGAAAACGAGTTAGAATTTCTCCCGAACAAATGTGGTGTCACGTACTGGACCAGATTACCTGTGAAGGATACCTATGGATGGATCAATGAATTGACCATACCACGGTACAGTTTGGCAGTCGTTCCAGGAGCCTTCTTCCTATTTGGAAAAGGGTATGAGCTGAAAACCTCGAACATGATCAGGTTGGGGCTGGGAGCAATAGAACCTCGAAAAGAAGCTTTGAGAGAAGCTCTTGAAAGCCTAGGAAAAGGGATCAGAGGAATTCCGCCTAGACAACAACAAGAATAAAACCTTCGTCACACTTTTGTTTTCAGAATCCCTGTCCAGACACGACTTAGGAACTGTCAGAAATGGCAATATACAGGCGCGTCCTGTCATTCGCGTTTCCTTCAGAGGCCTTGACAAGGGACATCCTGCTAATCTGTTTGTCAAACGTCATAGGCGCCTTTGGTGAAGGATTATACTCTTGGGTTTTTCCACTCTACGTGAGGTCTCTTCAAGCTGACTATCTGCAATTGGGCATAGTACTTTCCACCGTGATAGGTTTTGCAGCTCTCGTTCCATTGCCCGGTGGTTTACTCGCAGACAGATTTGACCGAAAGAAGATACTCATCTTGTCATGGACACCATGGGTCCTAGCTCCAATCATTTACTCTTTTGCCGCTAACTGGACACAGCTGATCCCAGGTACATTCTGTTTTGGAATATCTATGATAGGCATCCCAGCGGTCAATGCATACGTGGTAACCGCCGTGCCTAATAAGAAAACATTAACGCAAGCTCTATCACTGATCTGGTCAAGCTACTTCTTCAGTTATATTTTTGCTCCAGCAACAGGCGGATATCTAGCCACCGTAATAGGTATGCGATGGGTTTTTCGAATAGCCGGGATACTCTGCGCAATTGCAACCAGTGTCTTCTTCTTCATTCACAGTCAGCATCCGCACAAGGAAAGCGAGATCGAACCAGAAGTGACATTGCCGAAGGCTGAAGAAAAAAGACTCTGGCGAAAAATCATAATCTGGTCAGGTTTCTCGCCGCAGCATTCTTCTTCATAAACATCGGAAGACCTTATGTGCAGACGTTTCTTTCTGAAGGCGTGAAAATGAGCGAATTCCAAGTCGGCCTTTTCGGTTCGATCAGCTTCGCAGGAATGACTTTCATAGGAATCGGTGTCGCACGCATTGGGGACAGATGGAAAAAATCTGGAGCCATGGGAATATGTCTATTGCTTTACGCGATCTCGATCATCCCACTCATGTTAACAAGCAACATCGGTTTCCTTATGTTCATAGCATTCTTCTTAGGAGGATCCGCAGCTTCAAATACGTTGACAAGTTCGTACGCAGCCGCGATTGCACCCAAGTCAAAAAGAGGACTCTGGCTGTCGATTCCACAAACCGCGATTCTGATCTCGTCCTTCATCGCCCCATATCTCGGAGCATACCTCTACACCTTCTCGCCAACCTATGCCTTCACGATATCCATCATGGCTATGCCCATTCTTGTTGGCTACGCGATACTACGACTGAAAGACTAGCCACCTTGGACGTCAATCCTCGCAGCTGCATCGCGTTTTGGATACTTTCGAAATCAGAAAACAATTTAGAGCACGTGACGGAAGATTCTCTTGATGCCCATTGTCGAGCGACGATGACAAAGCCATCAGATGCCCGTTCTGTGGTGCGCCGTATAAGAAAATAATCCCGTCTTTTACTGCTCAGCTAGTCTGTGACTACTGTGGAGCAACTTTCAGAACACCCCCTAGTATGGGCGTCGAAGTACCACGATGCGAGAACCACCCGGAAAGATATGCAGTGGGCAAATGCAACGACTGTGGGGGAGAGTTTTGCAACGAATGTCTCCAAACTTACGATTTCGACACTCGAGATGGTCATGCCTTGCTTTACTTGTGTCCTGATTGCCTCGAAAACCGAGAGACTAACAAGTCGGACTCGATCATTTTTGGGGGCATATTACTATTTCTCGCAGGATTTGTAGCCTTGATTGCTGTCTGGCCGATCGGAATACTCTTCATCGTCGGGGGCGCTGGCGCTATTTTGATTGGAGCAACCAGGAAAACCAAGTCGAAAGCAACAATCCGGCAGCCGAATGTTGAAAAAGAAGAAACAGAAACAGTGTCAGAAACCGATTGGGAGGAAGCTGACAAACTGTACGGTGATCTTATGGCAAAGTTTGGTGAACATTGGGGAGTCTCAACGGGTGTGCAGCTTCTCGATGACGAAATAAAGGCGTACACGTGGCATGGAGACTCATGGCCTGATGCCGTGAGAAAGGTTTACCGAAACCATCAGAGAAAAACCTCTTTTTCCTAAAATACAGCTCGAACTGTGAGAAATGGCCAGTTGGAACATTGTTCCGCAAATGATTTAGGTTCAAATGTCGCAAGGAAACAATTGGAGGGACATTAGGTTGCAAACCAGCAAGTTGTTTAGAGTCGACCTGACGAAGATCAAGGGAAAAGGCGATTTTAACTGTCCTAGATGTGGAACAAGAATCTCTCCGAACGATAGGACTGAAAAGAAGTATACGATTCTTGAGACATTCATGAAAGGAAACGAATTGGACGCTGTAATGCTACAGTGCAATCGGTGTGAGAGTCAGATACAGCTGACAGGATTCAATAGTCTCTCGACGAACAGATGACGCGGTCTGTTTCGCACTTTTCAAGTCTTTCCATGCTTGCGTTTTCTTCAATGACATTAGCTGCACATTGGAGAACTAGCGCTATGAGCATTGCCAACTCAAGCTATTGGCTTAGTAATTGCTTTTCTTCTGTGACCTGCAACTCCAATGATGATCAGTCCAAGTAATATGGGAACTATTCCAACAAGGAACACTGTAAGCCAATTATTGTTAACCACTTGTCCATAGAGCATAACATTGACAATCCAACATACAGGATAGCTTTCTGGATTAGTGATGCTGACCTTTATCGCAAACCCATTCCACTGACTGGCTGGAATATCAAATGTGTGAAATGCTATAGGTTCAAAATAGGTTTGGCTATACCAGATTTTTTCAGAAGCAGATATGTTGTAGTTTGGAGAAAACACTGTTATTGTGATGTTTTTCCCACCATTTATCATTGTGGAATTGTAGTTAAGTGTGGAGTTGAGAATGCTCTGTAGTTCTTGGCTTCCTGCAACCAATACCAAAATTTTTTGAGATTCGGGAAGAGGTCCAAAGGAATAATCGAAGTAGAAATCTGATGATGAATTTGCTTGTATTGGAAGTGCACCTGCTGTGGGAAGGATTGTCTCAACGGTGTCATAAATCTTGAAGTAAGAAGTAGAAACAAGAGTAAGTCCAAAGACTATGAGAATGATTCCAACCAGCATTACCTTGGAATATTTGCTCATCGTTTTGTCCCTTCAGCACTTTTCTGTTCTACGTGTTCTTTTTTGGGAGTTGGTGTTATCACTAAAACTGAAATTCCCGTTATCACAGCTCCAACTGCAAGAGATGCTATTCCATAATTCATTGCTGTTTGCCAATTATTGTCAACGGAGAGGCGATACTCTGTGATTTGCACAGTCCACATGACAGGATAGTTTTCTGGATTAGTCACAGTAATGTTGTAAACGTACTGCCAATCATCTGGAATATCAAACACGTGTACTGGTGTGAGACCTAGCCAGGCACCAGAACCTAAGCTCTTAGAAGTTTGAAGGTAAGCTATTATGCTCTGATCAGATCCGAGCCCGAATAAGCCTACTCGGATGGCATTTAGTCCATTCAAATCTAGATGGTAAGTGGAAAGCACTGTTGAATTTAGGAAGTCCATTAGCTCGTAACTGGGTTTGATTTCTACTTCTATCTTCTTTAATATTGCTTCTTTAACAATAATGTGAGTGTATCCAGTTTCCCCCCATGAAGAAGTTGCGTTTATGATAGCCACCTGATTTGGATACAGTGTTTCTGTTTGCCAATAGTTGACATTGAAATATGATGTTGCAATCAAAGTAACTCCCAGAGTAATCAGGATAACTCCTATCATCGCTGGTTTAGTAGAATTCATTTTCAACCACCATCAACTGGAGCCCTATCTTCTCTTCAATTGACAGATTATTTATCAATTGTGGAATCTTCAATTACACCAAGCCTTTCAAAGAAACAATATTTGTGGTAAAGTCTGCGCCAGAGTGTTAGCCTTTTGTCAGTCTCTTCCTATAGACTATTACTGCAAACAGTGTTGTTATGAAGAATAGTGGTGGGATCAGGTAGGATGGATACTCTGGAAATACATCTATTATTGAATTAGATACTGGAAGAACATATGTGAAGTACAGGGTTGTATGTGTACCATTAGTTATGAGGATTCTGCTTGAGGTTGGAGATAAAACGTCTCCCCCTCCCCCAATAATATTTTTTTGACTACGTATTATCTTCCCTTCTTCTCCACTTCTCTATCTCCCTCCGTCAGACAGACAAACAGATACAGTTTGCTTAAACTTTGGTCCTTTCCGAAAATAGGAACGGCTACAGATGTTTGCCGAAGTTGAGGACGATCAATAATATGTCACGCATGTCCACTCGACCGCTACCGTTAATGTCTGCGAAACTATTCCAGTGCAGGCTTCCTGGAAAAGAGTTGAAAGCTTGTATGGCTAACATAACATCTTTCATGTTGACTACTCCATCATTATTCACGTCTCCAAACAAGCTGGGGTATGGCTTCATCAATGGATAGTGATCTAAGTTGTTTGGATAAGACACGTTAAGAAGCGCAGGGTCGTTTGTATGTAGAGTGTATGGAGTGTCCCCTATCCCATCTTGATTGCGATCAGTTCCGTTATAGTCACTCCAATAGTTGCCTTCAAATCCATTGTCCCATGATTCAACTGCTGAGTTTGGATACAAAATATCAATGTCATCTGTACTATTGATGAAGTTGTTGTGGAAGAATAGATTTCCGCTTGCATTGTTCAAGACTACATTGAATCCGCTGTTTACAACTGTGTTTCGAACTATTGTATTGTTGGTTGTCAGTTGATTTGTTGATTTATTGCGCAAACTGAAGGCTATGAAGGGATATGTGCAATTGTTGTCTGCGGCAATGTTGTTTGAAGAGTCAACCAACTCTAGAAAGGTACCAGTTGCGGAGGTATTATTAGATATGCTGTTTTGTCTTGCAAACTGAACATAGATGTCATAGTTAAGAAGATAGAAACTGTTCTCAGTGATGTTGTTGTTTTCTGAAGATTCAATGTCTATTCCTACATGGATAACCCAAGGGGTATAAATTGCAAGGTCGGCAGTGAAATTGTTTTGATTTATGGTTGTATTGTTTGCTGAGTCAAGAGTTACTCCAAACGTGCAGTTGTGAAACTGATTCATGCTAATGTTGCAGTTTGTGCTGTTTATGATGTGAATGCCCGTAAAGCAGGGGTTGAATTGTAGGTTTTTGACAGTGACATTTGAGGCTTGAAGGATTACTCCAGAGGTGTCGCCTAGTACTTGACCAATCCAATAGACAGAGTTGTCTTCAATATTGTAACCATTTCCATTAAGAACCGTGTTGTCTTTCAGTACTGTGACGTTTCCGATGATGTTTTCTACGAAAACATATGTGCTGTTGTCCAACTTTTGAATTGGAGAATTTGGAGGGATGTCCATCCCGAAAGGAGATATTGATCCATCACTGTTTATGGTTATGTTCCCTGTATAGACTTCTTGAGCCTTTAAAGGCGTAGCAGAGATCCCAATCAGCAAGAACAGGACAAAGAGGCACACCATGAGTCTATTCATTGCCTGTCATTCTACAAGTAGAACTGGTCTTTCTTATTACTTGTGGAAGAATCCATGATTGCATTTTCTCTACCGACATATCTTATTGGTTTATGAATAGAGCCCTAGCTTCATTTCAACTCTACTCTCCAAAACCCACAGAGTTCTTTTCTTCAAAGCCCTTTTAACCTAATCCAATGAGAGCCCCATAAGAGTTGGTAAAGTTGAAGGTCAAATGTCCTGTCTGTGGAATTGAAGGTTTCTTGCAAATAAGAGGAACAAATGTAATGATTCAACATTATGTTGGCTACCAAGATAGCAGGAGAGTCTATGCTTACCACAAAATACCATTTGAGAGACTGGAGGAACTGCAAGTAAATGCAAGTAAAACCATGCAAGTAAGAAACCCTGATTTGAATTCTACGTCCAGAAATAGGTGGACCGATGGGGATTTGAACCCCAGACCTCCTGAGTGCAAGTCAGGCGTTCATACCAACTGAACTACCGGCCCACACACTATTCTTTCAGAAAAACCAGCGGTATAACATTTAGAGCTTTCGGTGAAATCGATTGTTTTCCAGAAAAGGCTCCTCACCGGGGAGAGACAGTGATATGAAAAATTGTTAGCACTAATAAAGAAAAAAGGTAGAACTTTCAGCTCGATGCGAAGAAGACTAGCCTTATCTAGAATCTTCGGCTTGGGCCTCGCTTCTTGGACCAGCACTCTCGGCAGTAAACAGGTCTGCTCGGGTCAGGTTTGAAGGGGACTTCACATTCCTTACCACACTCAGCGCAAACTGCCTTGTGCATCTCTTTCTCACCCATGGCTATTTCAACTCCTGTTACGTATTTTGTGCAAAAATCGCTTTTTGCACGGCGAAACTAGAACACGCGAGCCAAACTTATAAAACTTGTCATCATGCTAAGCCAACTTATGCGCCCGAATTTTCAAATTGAATCAACTTAAACATATGCTCTTGGCATCAGCCTTTTTAAGCACAGTAATGTTACTTGATTCTTCCACGGTGAAAACATTTGGTCGACCAAAGAATCGAGAAACTCGCTAAACTTTGCGTTCAATACAGTGTAGACATAAAACCAAATGAACAAGTCGTTATAGAAGGAAGTGATCAAGCACTCCCACTCATAAACGAACTGTACAAAGAATGTCTTCTCAGAGACGCACACCCGATGGTGATAGCTGACCTCGACCTCCAATACACTTTCTTCAAGCACGCAAAAGACCATCAATTGACGTTCCTTTCGCCAATCCAAAAATTCATCGCTGAAAACGTAGACGTCACCATAGGCATATTCTGCGAACCGAACCCTAAAGGCCTTTTAACCGTTGACCCCGCCAAAATCAGAATTCGATCGACAGCGAGAAGAGAAATGATGCAGATTTTCTTCAGACGAGTGGCAGAAGGAAAACTGAGATGGACAGGCTTACCATACCCAATTGGCGCTCAAGCGCAGGAAGCCTCAATGGCACTGCAAGAATACGAAGACTTCGTCTATAACAGCTGCCTCCTCGACAAAGAAGATCCAGCTGCCGAATGGAAGAAAATCAAACAACAGCAACAAAAAACATGCGAGTTTCTAGATCAAGCAAGCGAGATCCACGTCCTCGGCGAAGACACCGACCTGACATTCAACGTCAAAGGCAGAAAATGGATAAACTGCAGCGGAGAATATAACATGCCAGACGGCGAAGTGTTCACGGGCCCAATCGAAAACTCGACAAACGGAACGATAAGATTCACCTACCCAGGAATAATCTCGGGCAGAGAAGTCGAAGACATAGCACTCACCTTTAAAGACGGAAGAGTCGTGAAAGCTTCAGCGGCAAAAGGAGATGACTTCCTCCAGCAAACGCTCAAAATTGAAGGCGCAGACGTCCTTGGAGAGACGGCTGTAGGGACCAACTACGGAATAACCAAATTCACAAAGAACATGCTTTTCGATGAGAAAATGGGCGGTACTATTCACATGGCGCTAGGCAATTCCTACCCTGAATCGGGAGGCAAGAATCAGTCAGCAATCCACTGGGACATACTGAAAGACATGAAGAAAGACGGAGAGATATACGCAGACAAGAAACTATTCTACAAAAATGGCCAGTTCTTGATCTAAACAAACAATCCTTTTTCCCTAAAACCTGCTTATAGTATCCATCATTTCAGGTTTGAAGTGAGTTCTTCAATGGATAATACGAAACCCGACGACGAAAAAAGAACTTTCAGACAGACATACTTCAACCTCAGCGTATTCCAGTTCATCACATTTCTGCGAAGAGGAGTATTCTACACCTTCATGATCACGTACCTGCACATGTTGATGGGCACTGTGACATGGACAGCCGCTCTCGGAACATTAAACATGGTAGGATCATCTCTCGGACAAAACCTTCTCTGGGGAAAAATATGCGACAAATACAAGGTCAGAATCAAACTGATAATATCAGGCGAAATGATAGCGGCACTCACCTACGCATTAGTCTTCTTGATCCACAGATTCCTCCGGGACTCAGGCAGCGACTTCAACGCAGGACTATCATTAATATTGGGATTGTCAATACTGGAGTTTTTCTGGTCAATGTCAGACGTAGGATGGGCCGCCCTTCTCACCGACGTCACTACCCCCCAGAGTCGGGGCAGAGTAATAGGCACTTTGAACTTCATCGCTTCCGTTGGCAGAATGACAGGCGTGATATACTCAGGCTTTCTCTACAACGACGGCGAAGGATTCCTGAATGGAACGATCTTCTACATAGTCATAGCCCTACTATTAACGGGGGTTTCACTCATGATTTTCACTTCAAGACGAATAAAAACAGAGAAAACAGAAGAACAATGCACGACAACGACCACAACACAAGAAAAAGACACGTCAGACAGACACAACGAAAGAAAATACAGGACGTTTCTGATCTCCCTCATAGTAGTAGTCTTGGGCGCCGCCTCAATTAACCAAATATTCCTACTCTTCTTACAACTCCCAAACGGTCTAAACTTCAGTGACCCACAAATGACTCTTGTGGTCTCTGCATGGACAATCGGCGGAATGATAGCGAGCCTAGCAGCAGGAAGACTCTCAGACAGACTGGGCAGAATCAAGGTCTTAGCGATGGGATTGATCCTGGCTGTAGCGACTCCTTTGTTCTACAGTTTCGCCTCTTCCGTGCCATTAATGTCGATAGTCTACGGCCTGAACGGAATGTCTTTCTGGACGATCCAAACGGTTGGTTTCGTCTTCGCAGGAGACCTGATTCCAACCGGGAAACGAGGAAGACTGTTGGGAAGATACAACACCGTCATCGCGCTCAGTTGGGGACCAGCGGGGATACTCATAGGCGGACCTCTCGCGGATCTACAGGTCGGAAGACTCGGACTATCTCCATTAACTGCATACGTCAACGCGTTTTATGCCTCTTCAATAATAGTGTTGATTGGCACAGTACTGTTTGTTGCAAAAATCGTGAGAGCAAAACCGCGGTAACGAAGTCTTAAATCTAAGCCCTGCAAATTCAGGCGTAGGATCGTGTGTATATGGAACTGGAAACGGTCAAAGTAGACGTTCCAAACGACTGTAACGTGATTCTCGGGATGGCTCACTTTATTAAAACGGTTGAAGACCTCTACGAGGCATTGATCAACGCCGTTCCAAACATAAGGTTCGGCATAGGCTTCTGCGAAAGCTCCGGACCCTGTTTAGTCAGACATGAAGGAAATGACGAAGAACTACGACAGTTGGCTGCCAGAAAAGCCTTCGAAATAGGGTGCGGCCACAGTTTCATAATCTTCCTCAAAAACGCCTACCCAATAAACGTACTAGACAAAGTGAAGACCGTGCCAGAAGTATGTGCAATTCATGCCGCAACAGCCAATCCCCTAGAAGTGATCGTGGCTCAAACTGAACAGGGACGCGGAATAATAGGTGTGATAGATGGGTTCGCAAGTAAAGACATCGAAACTCAAGAAGACGTGAAAAAAAGAAAAGAGTTTCTCAGAAAAATCGGTTACAAGCTAGGGTGAAGACTTCATAACAAAAATAGACTGTGCAGGGTGAACTGCCCTGCTATAGTCATTCAAAAGAGGAGTGAAGAAACTATTTCATCTGTCCACAACTAATTGTTCTCGCAGTTCAAAGGGCATCTGTTCAATCATTCTTTGACCTGCATAGGCAGCCAGTTTCTTGAATTGGCGATCCGTTAAAACATTCCGTGCTCTCGACAATATTTCGAGACAAATCTCTTTAAAAACCAAGTCGGCGCATCCATTCTTAGCGTCGTCGATCAATTCCTTGCATGCTTGAAAGATCTGTTCGTTCATTCTCAATTCACCCTGCAAGTACCACCTCGCATAAAGTGAAATTAAACACTTATGAAAAGACAAATAGAATTAAGAATCCATGTCTCTCACGATCAAGAACCTCATACAGAGTGAGAGCGCAGCCCAATTTCCATGTATCCTCAATCACATTCAAGCGCGTTAACCTTTTAAATATCGCATCTGAATATGCTATTCAAACGGATGGGCAGAATTATGAGCGAAGTTCTAGATGCTATAAAGAACAGACGTACCGTTTACAGGTTCGAAAGCACAAACCTCGAGGACGAAGAGGTCGAAGCCATCCTGGAAGCGGGAAGATGGGCACCTTCATGGATCAACAAACAACCATGGAAATTCATAGTGGTCAGAGACGCCAAGACCAGAGAACAACTAAGCGAAGCGATTCCAACAGCCTTCATACAGGGAGTGAAGGAAGCGCCTCTATGTATCGTAGTAACTGTGGATACGGAAGAAGACCCATATCATTACATTGAAGGCGGAGCAGCAGCCGCGCAGAACATGGCATTAGCTGCCTACAGTCTCGGCTTGAACTCTTCGTGGATAGGCGTATTGGACCTTAAGAATCAACGAAATTCGGCTGAATCAAAAATCAGGAAGATTCTTGACGTTCCTAAAGACAACCGGATAATCGCAATCTTGCCAATGGGGCATGCAAAAAATGAGTTACCGAAAAAAGACAGAAAGCCACTCAAGCAAATAGTATACCAAGAAAAGTTTGGGAAAAGCTAAGACCACAAACCTCACCTTTTCTTCTCTGAATCAGTTTTTAGATGCACCAGTCGATTGCGAAATACTATATAGCGCCCACATCGTAAGCTCGTTCAAGGAAAGTGTTTCTCCCATGGGATACGCCGCAGTCTGGAAAGTCTTAGAAGAAATGTTGATCGAGTTGCGCGGAAAAGAATTGACGATCCCACCTTCAGTAATGGAAGATCTGAAGACTGCAAAAACAGTGATACGAATGCTCACGGACGACAACCGTGCAGAAAACGTCGAGAAAACTGAGCGGTATCTTCTGAACGTTGAGTCCTTCCTAGTATCTGAAGCACAAAGAAAATTCGGCCTCGAATGCGCTGACTTATGGTTGAAGAGAATCGATAAAGCCAACAGAATCCATGATGAAGAACAGAAGACAATACGATTTATACCTGGCGTGCCACGACAGCAGAAATGGATTCGAGTGACCTCTTCAGAGGAACTGCCCCTCGAGAAACTGAAAGAAATCGCGGAAAAAATGAGCATTTCCTCCAAGGTCCAGAAAGATGGCTCACTGCTGGTACTCGGCGAAGAAAAGAGCATAAAAGATTTTGTTAAAAAAATGACTCTCAAGTATAAGGCAAAAGGCAAGAAATAGCGCAAAAAAGTACATAACGGTTAAAGCTTAACGATGCAGTAAATGCTTTATAAAAAGCCACATAACTCTCTGAATAAGAGAAGTATCCACCATTCCAGAGCATGAGGACGCAGGCTAAATGCCTTACATCAAGAAAATAGAACTCAAAGGTTTCAAATCTTTCGGACCTCAAGTAGTCAAGGTAGTCCTCGACAAGGGTTTCACCGCGATAACAGGACCGAATGGAAGCGGCAAGACAAACGTAATTGACGCGTTTTTGTTCTCATTAGGCGAATTGAGTACAAAGAGGCTGCGCGCTGAAACAGCAGCCAAACTCATCTTTCATGGTTCTGAACAGGCAGGTCTAGAAAGAGCCAAAATGGCTAAGGTCATCATTCAATTCGATAACACAGACGGTCGCATGCCTGTGGACACAACAACGGTTACTGTCTCACGTGAAGTCTACAGAAACGGACAAAGCGTCTACAGGCTCAACGGAAGAAGAATCTCCCGAACCCACATCATGGAAATACTGTCCATGGCAGGTATTAGCTCCACTAGCCAGAACATCATTCTTCAAGGCACTATTACCCGGCTGACAGACATCACTTCGATGGAACGCAGAAAAATCATTGAGGATCTGATCGGAATAGGTCAGTACGATGCTGAAAAAGCTGAGGCAGAAGAGAAGCTGCGCGCTGCAGACATTTCAATTCGCACCGCGATGGGCAGAATAGACGAGGTGCAGAAAAGACTGGATGACTTGGAAAGGGAACGAAATGAACTACTTAGAGCCACATTCATACGGAACGAACTGAAACAACTCGAAGCCATCAAGATCTCTTTTGACATGGCTGGACTTCAGAAGAAAATTGAAGAGGTGATGTCTCAGCTTGACAAAGTCGGATCTAGAGTCGAAAAGCTGAGGCAGGTGCGCGACGGATACAGGTCGAAAAGAAGAGAAGTTGAAGGCGAATGGCGCAAGCTCAGTTCAGAGATAGTTGAAGAAGGCGGCTCCCAAGTACTGAAAGTACAAATAACAATAGGAGAGCTCAAATCGAAACTGACAGAGCTAGCGACTAAGATAAGCTCCAACACAACAAGCCTCGAAGGCCTGAAACGAATCAGGGAGAACAACCTCGAGCAACACCAGGGAATTCAGAAGGAAATTCGAGAAAACCGCATAAGAATAAGACATCTGAAAAGCGAATACGACAGGATCATGAACCAAATAAACGCAAAACAGTCTGAACATGACACACTTGCCCAAGAAGCCACTCAACTGTGGAATGACTTGGGAGAAAATAGCAAGAGAATACGAGAAATCGAACTGAAAATTGACAGCGACAACAAGAGATTGCTGTTTCTACGATCAGAGTACGTCAAAAACCAAACTGCCATCAGCGCAAGAGAAAGAAGACTTAGGGATCTCGGCGGACGCAAAGACAGGTTCGCAGGAACATTTTCCGAACTTGACAAATCCTACCAAGAACTGGAGAAAGTCCAGAAAGATCAGAAAGCCCATCTCAAAGAGCTGGAGCGCGCTATCGAAAGGCGAATCGTGCAAAAAGAAGCGGTCGGAAGAGAAATAGTGGAAGCAGGCAAAATCGCAGACTCTGCACGAGAAGCAGTTGTGGAATTTGTCACTCAAAGGGAACTCGCAGAAACAGTAGCTTCTGAAGAGAAAGCTCTCAGAAGTATAGAAGAACTCGGCGAGTTAGGAGTCATCAAAGGTGTTTATGGCAGATTGCGCAACCTTGCCAAGATCGACAAGAACTTCCAGAAAGCCATAGAAGCAGCATCCGTGGGATGGCTCGATGCAGTCGTCGTGAAAGACTTCGATGCTGCGTTTGCATGCACTGAAACGCTGAGAAGAATGAAGCTGGGCAGAATAAAAATTGTCCCCCTCGAAGGAGCGGCAACTGCAAAACAGTTGAAAATCCCTGAGAAGCAAGGAATCCGAGGTGCTGCTGAAGCCTTCATAAAAACTGAAAAAACTCTTGAGCCCGCAGTTCGTTTTGTCTTCGGGGACACGTTGATTGTGACCGATGATAAGACCGCTTTCGCGCTGTCCAGTCAGGGCTATCGTACGGTGACAGTTGAAGGAGACCTTTACGAGATCGGCGGAGCCTTTGAAAGTGGGTATTACCGAGCCCCAATAGACTTCTCAACGATAATCCCGAGCGAAACGGCAATCAAAAGCCTTGATGAAGCCGTCATCGCCCTTCAACAACATCTCTCACGGAGAAACGAAGACATAACGTCCTTCGAGGAAGAGATAGATCAAACCCGCGTTGACATCGCTCGGTTAACAGACGCCATCACGACGTTGGATCGAGAAATAGAGCGAGTAAGAAGGAACGTCAGAAGAACAAAATCAAACGTCAAACGTGTCGAAAGCTACATCTCCAAAATTTCGAAGGAAGTCGAAACCGAAAAGGCCCAGATGTGGGTGCACAGAGCCGAAAGAAGCTCAATTACGAAAGAGATTCGAAAACTCACGAGTGAACTCTCGGCGCTGAGAAAGAAGACGGATCCGGTTCACATCCAAGAGATGGAAGTGACCCGGGAAAAACTCTCTGAAGAGATAATCACACTCAGGCAGAAACTGGGAACCAGTCAAACGGAAATGTCAACACTTCAATCTCAGTTTGACAACGTGTTACGAGTCGGGTATCAGAACTCAAAAATTCAAACTTCAAAAGTGGAGACACAACTTCGAAGAGTCGAAAAAGAGTTAGAAGACGCACTTCAACAAAGAGAAGCCCTGAAACAAGAGCTTTCGCAACTTGAGAAAAGCAGAATCGAACTCTCGAAAACGGTTTTCTCGGCAAGAGAAGAGGCCAAGAAATTCACAGGGCAAATTGATGACATTGACAAAGAACTCCGCAAATTGGACTCAGAGTACGAACAGGTTGACCGACTTCACAATCAACTACAACTCAGCTCTCAAACATCACTTCTGCAATTGGAACAATATCGAAACCAGCTCAAGATGTTCGGATATGAGCAACCCTTGATAGTAAACCCGAGAGAATTTGAAGAAGCAGAAACATCTATGAAAATGATGCAGCTCGAAATGGAGAGGATAGGCGCAGTAAACCAGCTTGCACTGTCGCATTATGCAGATCAGATTTCACGATATAAAGAACTTTCAATGAGAATGAACGAGCTTGAAAAGGAAAAACAAGCCATCCTGCAATTCATGGATGAAATCGAGCTAAAGAAACGCAAAGTTTTCATGAATGCCTTCACGGCAATCGATCAGAAACTGAAAGTGTATTTTGCCAAAATGACTGGCGGGGGCACAGCGACTTTAACGCTCGAAAAAATCGACGAACCCTTCGCAGGCGGCATAGACATGATCGTTCAATTCCCCAACAAACCGTCCATAGTAGTCAGTGGAGCCAGCGGAGGCGAACGTTCGGTTTCAGCTGTTTCATTTCTGTTCGCGTTGAAGGAATTCACTCCTGCGGCTTTTTACATACTTGACGAGATCGACGCCCATTTGGATGCTTTCCACGTCTCAAAACTGGGCGACCTTCTCATAGAAGAGTCTGACAAGACACAGTTCATCGTTATCACGCTAAAACCTGAAATGGTCAACAAAGCCCAGAAAGTTTACGGAGCTTATATGCGCAACGGAGTGTCAAACATCATCTCGGCAAGGCTTGTGGAGGCAACCAGCTAGTGTCGTCCACAACGACGAAGAAACCATTCTACCTGTTCCCACCATGGAACATACTGTTCGAGTTCCATAAACTCGAGAAACTAACACCGTGGAACGTGAATATAGAATACTTGCTCAGATCCTTTCTTGAAAATATGAATAAGACAGGACAGGTGGATTTCAGAGCCTCAGGCGTAGCTCTCGACTCGTCAGCACTGATATACCTGATGAAGTCGAGACTACTTCTGAAGCTTGAAGAACCCCCGCCTCCGCCGCGACCACCCATGGATTTTCTGCCACCACCACTGTTTCTGCCGTTAAGGCATGAATTAACGTCTACAACGATTAGAAACCTACTCGAAGTATTAGACGACGTGCTGAAAGGCGAACAATTTCTCAGGCCGATGAAGCCTGTGGAAGAGTCAATTCTCCCCACCGCTTCGGACCTGCTCCCACAGATTGACTTGTACCTCATGCAAATTGAGGTTCAAATGGAAAAACTTTATGCTTCATTGTCAGAAAAAGTGAAAGGCGCGGGCATAATTGAATTCTCAACACTTATCAAAGGTGTGACAAGACTCGAATCCATCCGAACATTCATCCTTCTATTGTTCTTAGCACAAGAAGGTAAAGTGAACTTGTGGCAAAACGAAGAAACTGATGAAATATACATAACGATAGGAGATTTGAAACTTGGAGCAAACGGAGAAAGTATTGCCTGATTCAAGTAACGATGAAAAGGGAGAGGAGAACCAAGAGAAGCCTGCCGACATATCGTTGGTGGAGGCCGCACTGTATGTTGCGGGACGTCCATTGGACCTTAATGAACTATGTTCAGTTCTTAAGACGAGATCAAAAAACAGAGCCAGAAGAACCGTCTCTGCTCTCGCACAGGAGTACGCAAACAAACACACAGCACTTGAGATTCTTGAATTAAAAAACGAAAGGTTTGTTCTTCAATTGAAGAGTGATTTCACACCACTCGTCAGGAAATTCGTAAACCGACCTCTACTTTCGACCGGTCCGTTGAAAACCCTCTCCTACATAGCCTACAGGCAACCCATTTCCCAGAAAAGAGTGATAGAAGTAAGAGGACATCATGCATACGGCCATGTCAAGACGCTTAAAGAAATGGGTCTAATTGGAAGTGAAAGAAGTGGACGATCCACGCTATTGCGAACAACAGAGTACTTCGCAGATTACTTCGGTTTGAGCCTAGACACGGCATCGATGAAAAGAGAATTGAAACACGTCTTCGAAGAATCTCCAAAACAAGACAATCCTCCGTCAACTGACGGATAGGCTTATATCCGAAAAAACGTTCATACTCACCACCCAAAAAGACCAGCGACACGGAGAACATCATAATGTCTGTATGGAATGGCGATATGCGCAAACAGAAACCATCCGGCGGAAGGAGACACGCCTTTAGGAAGAAAAGGAAGTATGAACAAGGCACGTTTGCAGCGGAAACGCTGATGGGAGAACAGAAGAGAAAGTTTGTAAGAGGGAGAGGCGGAAACCTCAAAATCAAGATTCTAGCCGAGAAACAGGTGTGCGTAACCGACCCCAAAACAGGGAAAACCGAGAAAACCCAGGTAGTACGAGTAGTCAAGAACCCCGCAAACATCGACTATAACCGACGAGGCGTGATCACAAAGGGAGCCGTTGTTGAAACACCGCTCGGTCAGGCAAGGATAACTTCCCGACCAGGACAACACGGTATTCTGAACGCAGTTAAAATCAGTTCGGAAAAAAGCTAGATACCTTGCTTTGGCTGAGGAACAGAACGCATCTTCAGAAGCTGCTTTCCAATCATAGTTGCAGTTTGATTTTTTGATCCTTTCTTTTCAACGAGAAGCATCCCAACCTTGACATATGGCATTTTAGGGTAACCAGAGTCAGGAACCAGTTCACAGGAAAGCCCGAGTTTCTCAGCTGCCTCTTTGATCTCTGTGACACGAGGCGAAGCAACCGCGATACTCTTCGGAACTCGTCTTCCCTCAATTCTGCTTCTTGATAAATCGAAGTATGCTGGCCAGATAATTACCTTGTCTTGTTTTCGCATTTTCTCTCCTCAAACCTATTTCTGAGCAAAATATACAATCAGCTTGGTGTTTATATGATCGACCCTAACGAAACCAAACCGCTCAAACTGCACTATATCATCGGGTTTAAGTTTCTTGCAAGCATCTTCTGCCACTCCCTCAGTGACAGTCGCGTCAGGCATGACTACGTTACATGGAAAGTCGTTTCCCACAGGTATCCAGTGAATCAACTGTGCCTTCGCTTTCCTTGCCTCCTCATATGATTCACTGGCGAAAACACCTTCGGCTGAATACATGTTCGCCTTCTCGATTTTGACGTTGAAGAGCTCCATTAGACGAAGCACCGTTCCCACTTTTGACGCGTCCACGTCTTTAGCTGAGACCCATAAAAGCACTGATCCATCGTTTCCATGAAGCTGTACATGATAACTCCTAAAGCCTCGTTCTGGATGGTCAGGGTGCAAGCTGATCTTCACATCAAAGGATTTTGTAACTTTTTTCACTGTCAACTCGATAGGGTTCTGCACGAAGAAATATCTGTCTGTCGATTGATCCAGAATCTTTCGATTATAGGCATAAAGGTTCTCCCAGCTCAGAATCACGTCAGAAGTCTTTGGTCCAACATCAATTATCATTTTCTTGATCGCTTCAGGCTGTATTCCACGTCTCTTCAAAGCAGCGAAAGTCGCTAGCCGAGGATCATCCCAGCTCTTGTACAAACCTTCCTGCATTCCTTGAACCATCTTCGACTTGCTCAAAGTCGCCCCGGTGATCTTTAGCCGTCCGTAATGTATCGCTTCAGGATATTTCCAGCCCAAGTGCTGATACATGTACTGCTGACGCACTTCGTTGGTCAAATGCTCTTTGCCACGAATTATATGAGTTATATCCATTAGATGATCATCGACGCCGCAGGCAAGGTTGTAAAGGGGCCAGACTTTGTACTTTGTTCCGACTCTTGGATGTGGAAATTTCTCGATATCAATGACTCGAGCAGCGGGCCAGTCACGAACAGCTGGGTTCGGGTGATTCAAATCAGTCTTGACGCGAAGCACTGCTTCTCCCTCTCTGTACTCGCCGTCAAGCATTTTTTTCCAGCGAGTCATGTTCTCTTCCACGGTGAGGTCGCGGCAGTCACACGGTTTCTGTTCCAGTGTTCTCTTTCGAAAATCCTCAGGCTTGCAAGTGCAAACGTACGCGTTGCCATCCTTCAACATTTTCTCGGCATACTCGTAGTATATTGGAATACGGTCGCTCTGAATGTATTCTTCATCCGGCTTGCATTCTAACCAAATCAAGTCTTTTCTGATTTGGTCGTAGAATTCCAAGATAGGTCGCTTTATTTTAGGATCAGTGTCTTCAAACCTTAGCACAAACTTGCCCTTGTACATTCGTGCATATTCATGATCAAGTACTATCGCTCTGGCGCCTCCCAAGTGCAGAACGAAGTTGGGATTTGGTGAAAAGCGAGTTACTATCTGCAGATAGTTGGCAGCCTTTGGCAATGGAGGCAGGTGCTTTTCTTCAGCTTTTTCTTTAACAAGTGTCTCGGGCCATTTCTGTTCGACAATGTGCTTTTGTTCATCAACAGAGAGATCGTTAACTTCTTTAACTATTTCATTGATCAAGACAGATAATTCTTTGACCTTGTCTCTGTACTCGGGTCTCTCGCCTAGTATCTTTCCCACAACGGGGCCTATCTGCGCTTTGCCATCGTGTTTAACTGCATTAAGCAGAGCGGACTTGTGAATAAGTTCCTTTAGGCTAGCATCTTCTTTTGGCTTCAACTGTACTACACTCTAGATTTTTCTCTCAATCAAGAAGTCCGCGAAAGCTTTTAGTTTTTGCTTTCCTGATGAGGCGGGCAAAAGCTTTTCGACGTTGCTCCAGCTTTCCCTGACCAGTTTTCTTGCTGTTTGCCTAGAATAATCAATCGAATGATAGTTCTGCATGATATTTATCGCTTCGTCTTTCAGGGATGTCTTTGAAGTATGCAAGTTAAGGATCATGAGCAACCGCTTTCTGTCCCGTGGCTTGGCAACCTTCAAGGTGTGAATCACAGGCAAACTTCGTTTACCTTCAGTAATATCTTGCCCTCGGCCACCCTTCTTTTCGGCGAATTCATCGCTTGTTAAGTCGAGAACATCGTCCTGTATTTGGAAGCCAACGCCTATGCTCTCTGCGTAGTTCCCAAGGTCTGTGACAAGCTTTTCTTTCGCGCCCGCGAGCACGCCTGCAATTCTGGCAGACATTCGTGCCAGAGTCCCTGTTTTGTAGGCACACATCTGCAAATAATCTTCTTCGCTGATGTTGTCAGCGTTCGCTATCCCTCTGTGCCATGCTATGTCTGTTGCTTGGCCGAGGCTGAGGCTAATCATTTCCTCTGCGTATATTTCGTAAATCTTGTTGACAGTCCGAACCGACAACTCTTCTCTCTTTTCTATCAGGGGCAATAGGGGTAAATAGTACATCGTGTTGCCTGCGTTTACGGCTATATCTAACCCATAGATCTTGTAGGTGCAAGGTTTTCCACGACGATATTCAGAGGCATCCTCTACGTCATCAACCATAAGAGTTCCGTTGTGCACGACTTCAGGAATTATCGCGAAGTCAACGTAGTCTTCCGCTTTCTTGCCTAGAGCTTCGCAGACAAGCAGAAATAGAGTTGGCCGCCATTTCTTTCCACCTCGACCAAGAAATTCCCAGATCGGCTCTGCGACTGCTTTGTTCAAAGCCTCAAGGTTGTATGAGAATCGAGGCGGATTCAACTTGAAGATGATGGCATTCTTTGAGAAAACCCGTGGAATGTATTTTTCAACGGCTCTTTCGATGATCGGTGCTTTCTCTTGCAAGATGCTTTCAATGTCCAACGCCTGACACCCTACCTTTTCGTATAGCTCTCTGGTTTGAAACCTCGAACTCGTAGCCATTCAGAAGTTCTTCCTGTAATGACAAGAGGAGTATTGTGCAAATGCTCAACGGAACCTGCCCCAACCAAAAACATCGCGTTTCTCAACTCATCGATAATCGATGAAAGCGCACGTCGGGTTTCTTCCACACCTTTGATTGCCGAGTGAAGAATGGGCTGGGATTGACTTGCGAGACTGGCCCCTAAAGCCAGACCTTTTGCTACGTCAACTCCATTGCGTATTCCCCCAGACGCAATTGTTGGAATGCTGACAGACTGTGAGACTTCAACAACGCTTACAGCGGTTGGAATCCCCCAGTTCCAAAACATGGCGCCCAAGTTGTGCTGGGAACTGTTTTCGCTTGCCTTTGAACGAAAGTATTCTACTGCAGCAAAACTGGTTCCACCTGCGCCGCTTACGTCAATGCCCTTTACGCCAGCGTCTGCGAGCTTCTTGGCTTCTTCAGATGAAACACCTGCACCAGTCTCTTTTGCTATCACTGGTTTGTCCAGCTTGTCGGCGATCTGGTTTATGCGTTCAAGCACGCCTTGGAAATTGGTTTGTCCTTCCGGTTGCGTGGTTTCCTGCAGTGCATTGAGGTGTATGGCCAATGCGTCGGCTTCTATCATTTCCAAAGCCTTTCTCACTTCCTTCAAGCCATACCCGTTAACAATTGGATACCGCCGATGTTTGCAATGAGAAAAGCCGTTCGGAGCCTTTTTCCGGGCTACCGCGAAGGTTCTTTCAAGCCGCTTATCGTCAATTGCTGCGCGCTGGCTACCGACTCCCATGCCAAGACCAAGCTCTTCTACGACCTGAGCGATTGTCGCGTTGATCTTTTCAGCCTCAAGTGTTCCGCCAGTAATGGCTCCAACGATAAGGGGCGCGTTGAACTTGTGACCAAAAACTTTGGTTGAGAAGTCGACATCTTCTCTGTTCAATTTCTGGCAGAGCTTTGTGAACAAAATTCACGTCCTCAAATCCAGAAGAAACGGTTTTCGATTGAACGTTTCGGTTCAAGGCGATTCTGATATGGTCCGCTTTGCGCCTCGTTGTTTCTTCCGACAACAGCTTATTCCTTCTCTATTTTTGTGCATTTGACCGTCTCTCCACTAAGAGCTTTGTAAACGTAGCCTGGTTTCGATGCGTTAACAACGGTAACCGGAATGTTCATCTCGACAGCGGCATCAGTTCGGTCATCTTGCCATACATACCGCCTGTGACATCGCGGACGGGGTTCTTTCCAATTTGGGCTGAAGATGCCTTAATTCTGGAAGTGTAAGGTGATCAAAAAGTTTCGCTGTCTTTTGGGCTTTTGGGTCGGCATCATACACTCCATCCTCGTCCACGCCCATTATTATTCGAGTCGCATTGAACCGAAGAGCAAGTGCCGATACGAGTTGGTCTCCAGAAAGGATTGTAAAGCCTATTTTTGTGTCGAAGACGGCATCGCCGTAGAGGACTGGTGTGAAATTCATTTTCATCAAAGTTCGAAGAGGTGCGTCTTCGAAGCTTCGGATTCGACCGTTTTCAGTGATTATGCAAGAAGACGGTGTAATACTCATAGATGGAACGTCATGCCATATCAAAGCGTCCATGAAAAGCCCGTTGAGCACGGTCATGTAATGATGGGTTTGAGAGAAACCGATCTTCTGGGACTCTTCTTTGTACCCGCTTTTGATCGCGTAACGTTCGGCCGCAGGATGCCCGAAGCTTCCGCCGCCATGAACAATTATCAGATTCTTGACGTTTGCCTGCCGAATCTCCTGTGTCAACCTGTCTATTTCACCGGTTTTTGCGGACAGTTCCCCATTTTTGTCGGTTATTACTGAACCACCGATTTTCAAAATTGTAGGCTTAGGTTCGCTCAATCTTCACACCCTCATCTGTTTTTCTTGCCGTGAACGGTCTGCCCCCTGCCCGCATGATCGCCTCTTGTACATTATCGATTCGGTCATCTTTTGCCAGAGCGATCATGCATCCGCCTCCTCCGGCACCTGTAAGTTTCGCACCTAGTGCCCCGGCTTTTTTTGCCGCGTTTATTAACCATTCTAGAGACTCGTCTGAGACTCCTATTCCATACAGTAGAGCCTGATTGATGTTCATCAAGTCGCCCAGTGACTCAAGGTCGTTTTCCTTAAGGGCATTTATTCCTCTTAGAGCTATTTCTCGCGCCGCCTTTCTCATAGGCTCCATTATTTGTGGGTAATTATCACTCATGTTGCGCACTTTTTCAACTTGAACACGCGTAAACCTCTCAACGCCAGTGTCACCGATCACTAGCGGAATCTGTGATTTTGCTTCGAGAGGCTTGAAACCGGTGTCGGTCTGGAACAGGATCGTACCACCAAAAGTAGCTATTGCCGGATCAACGCCCGAAGCGTTTCCATGCGCACTTTTTTCAGCTTCAAGTGCAATTCGAAAAACGTCTTCTTTTGACATCTCCACTTTCAAAAGAGCGCCTACCGCAGCCGTGACGGCAGCCACAACCGCGGCCGACGACCCCAACCCTGCCCCAACTGGAACCGTTGAGTTGATCTCAACGTTGATTCCGGTCTTGTAATTGCTTTTGGCCGAGACTTTTTCGACCGCCAACCTGACTGGTTCAAACCTAGACCTAGCTTCGCGTGCGTCGCCTTGTTCGACCTTGAAGATTCCCTCCTTGAAGTAACCCTTTCAGGTTCAAGTTTGTCGATTTTACATGGAGGTTTTTATCATCATTGAAGTCGACGGTCGCATAGGCTCTTCGATCTATGGCCAACACGATCGCGGGTTCACCATATACGACAAAGTGCTCTCCGAAAAGTATAACCTTCGCGGGAGCTGAAGCAACGACCCCCATTAGACACCACTATTTCTTGAAACACACGGCAGCATACCCCACTACACTAGAGTAGTCGCCAATTACATCTCCACTGGTCTTATAGCATAATAATTTTGCCTCTTTAACACCCAAAGACTTTGCTCCTGTAATGAGAGCCGCTATCGGTCCGTAACCACAAGCAGTCACGTGGTGAGATTCAATGACGGAATAGAAGCGAGCTTCATCCATCGCAGTAATGGCTTCGAGGGCCTTTGAATCTTTGCTCTGAGCCATGTTCTGTGGCTCGTAATGAGTCATGTCTGAAGAAGCTATGATTACCATGTTTTTCAGAGCGGCAATTTTCCCAATTGCGTTCCCAACTTCCCTCGCAGAATTCAGGTCTTGCATGAGAAAACAGATAGGAACAATTTTGAAATCCTCTCCAAAGAGATATTGGAGAAAAGGAAGCTGAACTTCAATCGAGTGTTCAAAACTGTGCGCAGATTCATCGACATCAACTATTTTCGCTTCTCGAACAACTTCATTCGCGGTTTCAGCGTCAATTTCAACATCGCCTAATGGAGTGCGCCAAACGCCTTCGCTCATAATAGCTAGACCGCTGCCCAATCCCGTATGGTTGGGACCTAAGAGAAAGACGGTATCCGGCTTTCCATCTATAGCCAACTGATAATATGCATGTGCAGCAACAGGCCCTGAGAACATGTAACCTGCGTGCGGACAAATGAGCCCTACAACTTTTCGAGGACCGTTCTTGGCGACATTAGGAAGTTGTCCAGGTCCGAGTTTGCTAAGAAAGCAGCTTCTTATCTGTCGTTCTAATGATTTTGAACTTCCCTCGTAAAAAGATCCAGCCTGACAGGGATGTCGAACCCTAACCATGCGGTTAGGTTTCCTCCTCCTCCCTTGAGATCTTGGCCTCAAAATCGTCAATCGTCAATTGTGGATCCTTGTCTGGAGCCAGTTCACTACGTTCTCGTAGAATCTGTCTAGCTAGCAGCCAATAGATGACTGCCAAAGCCCGGCGACCTTTGTTGTTGGTGGGAATAACGAAATCAACACCCATGAACTCGTTGTCAGTGCTGCATAACGCCACCACGGGTATTCCAACTGAGGATGCCTCCTTGACCGCCTGAAAATCGGCTCTGGGATCAGAGACTACCAATACTTCGGGTTCTATTCTGTTGGGATACAATGGATTGGACAACAACCCTGGAATGAACCTGCCGACAACTGGTGTCGCGCCTATGACTTGACAGAATTTTGAAACAGGTTCCTGCGCATAAAGTCTTGCCGCCGCAGCCGCGATTTTGGAAGGCTCGAATCTGGCAAGAAACTTGGCAGCAACCCGTATTCTTTCGTCGGTTTTCTTGACGTCCAAAACGAAAAGCCCGTCAGGTCTTACGCGATAAATGAACTGTTCCATATCACCAGTTTTCATTCTTGTCCCGATGTGGATACCAGCCGAAAGCAGCGTGTCTTGCGACAAAAGAAGTTCCTCTTCAGGAGGGACCGCTGCAGCAGCTTCGCCCTCTGCAGGCTTTTCTTCTTCGGTCTCTACTGGATGTACCTCTTCTTCAGTTATTTCGTCTTCTTTGTCTTCTTCGGTTTGTTCCTCGGTTTTTTCTTCTTCTTGTTCTTCTGCTTCTTCCTTGATTTCTTCGTCCTCTGACAACTTGTTTATCCTCCTTTGAGCATCTCAAGATCTGCCATCTTGGTTCTTTCGCCCAAGAATTCCTCTATTCTGATCAATTCGTTTATCTTTGCGGTACGTGCGCCCTCAACGATCCCAGTCTTGATTATTGGGCATTTGTAAGCGACGGCTAGTTGTGCTATGTGCCAATCGCAAGTGTCACCTGAACGGTGAGACATTACTGGAACGTACCCGTGTCTTTGGGCCATTTCGATTGTTTCCCACGCATCTGTCAATGTGCCGACTTGATTGACTTTTATTATGATGGAGTTCGCTGACGTGCGATTTCACGCCTCGGCTGAGTCTTTCACTGTTGGTTGTGAACAGGTCGTCTCCGCAGACCAAGCAGTTTTTGACTTTCTTTGTGAGCTCTGCAAAGCTTCTGAAGTCTTCTTCATCAAAGGGATCTTCGGCGTAGGCAAGATGATACTTCTTGATCAAGTCAAGAACATACTCCAGTTGTTCTCCTTTGTCGCGCTTCCTCTTTTCCCTTCCATAATTGTACTTCTTTTCTTTGCCATTCCAGAGTGAGGATGACGCAAAATCGGCCCCTGTGCCGCATATGAAACCCATTTCATTGCTTACTTCTTCGCAGGCTTTGGACAATACTTCAAATGCTTCGGTGTCGTCAACACTGGCAACCCAAGCACCCTCGTCGCTTCGTCCTCCGCCGAACAGTTTGTCTTTCTTGCCGAGGATTTCACCGATTTTCTTATGAACCATGTTGTTCGCTGTTGCGGCCTCCAGAAAAGAGTCGGCGCCGTAGGAAAGAACCAGAAACTCTTGAATGTCTGGGCTTTTTCCATGGGCGTGTTGTCCACCGCTTATCGTATTTCCGAGGGGGTAAGGGAGCTCATGAGCAATGTGCCCACCCAGATGTTGGAAAAGGAGCAGACTGTTCGAGTTTGCGGCTGCTTCCGCGCTGGCTAATGAGATTGCAAAGGCTGTGTTGCCACCTATGGACCTAAAATCTTTCGATCCATCAATTTCATGCAGCGTCTTGTCGATCTCTTCTTGACTGTCAGCATTCAATCCAATTATTTCCGGTGAGACGAGTTCGTCGACTCTCTTTATGGCTTGCTCAACTCCACCTTGAGGATAATAGACGACTTCAGTCTTGCCACGACTTTTTCCAGCCGGTGCTGCGACTCTTCCGAAACCTGAAGCCGTGATGACGTCAACCTCGATCGTTTCTTCTCCCCGATTATTGAAAACTTTTCTTGCTATGACGTCCTCAATCACTGCGGCCATGAGGTTTTCCCGGCTCAATTTCAAAGGTTCCTTGCCTCTTTTCGCTTTTCGGCTTCCTCGTAGAAACGAAGGACTTCGTCCAAAATCTCCGCATGCGAAAGAAGCATACGTCTGCAACAATAACGTTTCACGCCTAGGCTATCAAGTACCTCGCCCGGATTCTCACCGGATTTGACTCTTTTGGTGAATTCCTCCCATTTGTCACCGATCAGCTTGCCGCAAGTAAAACATCTCACGGGTATGATCAAACTGTGTCAACCCTCTTTACCGGTAACTCTTCTGGTCTCTTGACCGAGCCCCCGGACCTCCAAACTTCTTGGTCTCCTTCTTCCTTGAGTCACCAGCGATCATTGTTCTGTCGTATTCAGCGTAGACTGTACGAAGATGAGTGCTTTTGGTCCATTTAAGAACCGCATTAGCAATAGCCATACGTGCAGCTTCTGCCTGGCCCATGTAACCTCCACCCGAAGTGGTAACGCTTAGATCCAGTTGCTTCCAGATCTCATCTCCGGCTTGCAGAAGTGGTTCAATTATCTTCTCACGCACGATTTCAGGTTCATAAATCTCCACAGGAACGTGATTAATGTAAACTCGTCCAATTCCAGATCTCACGACTGCTCTCGCCGTCGCTGTTTTCCTTTTTCCGCTAACAACTAATGTCTTCTTCGCTGGCATTTCTATTCACCTTGATTCCATCCTATTTCTCTTGAGAATTCGCCCACCGTGAAATATGAGCATTTCAACTTTTTCGCTTCAGCATCGGTGACGGTTTCCATTTTCTCGTTCTTCAGGCTCTCAGGAACGCCGATGAACACTTTCAAGTGCTTGTAAGCCAGTTTGCCTTTGGGCTGCTTGAAGGGGAGCATTCCTCTGACAGTTTTTCTGACGACTCTGTCTGGTCTTCTGTAATGAAATGGACCCTGTCCCACGCCTCCTACACCAAGGAATTCTTTGGCTTCGGTGACCTTGTTTCCTTTCCTTCCTGATATAACCGCTTTCTCAGCGTTCACCACAACTATCTCCTCCCCAGTAAGCAAACGTTTGGCGATTTTGCTTGCCATTCGTCCCAAGATAAGTCCCTCAGCATTGACAACGACTATTGGCTTGGCAGTTGATTCCATGCTTTTCACCCTATTATCTTGACTTTCGATCCCTTTGGGTCTTTCTTGACAAGGTCGTCAAGCGAAAGACACTTGCCTTTTGCAGCTTCTATTTTGTCTCTTGCTCTAGTTGAGAACGCAAAAGCACCCACCGTTAGCGGATGGCCAATTTGACCTGTGCCCAATACCTTGCCTGGAACTATGACGGTTTCACTCCTGTGCGTGTACCTGTTTAATCGACTTACGTTCACTGCCAACCCATTCCTTCGCGGTTTGGATAGGCGTTCAGCAGTGTCCCGCCATATTGCGACGTTGTTTTCTCTGCTTTGCTTTTTAAGGAAATTAACGACATGGATAAGTTCAGGGTTTGTAGTTCTAATCTTCCTCACTCTTCTTCACCTTTATTTGGCCTTCAAGTTCTTTCAGTTGTTTGTCCAGCAACGCAACCGCCTCAGTAACAATCCGTTCTGGAGGAAGCGCTCCTGTGGACTCTATGTTCAAAATAAAAGCGTCCTCCTCTCCTGAGACTTCGATCGCGCGAGGAGTGGGGCAGGCTTCGGCACAGTCTTGACACAGCGTGCAAGCCATGAGGTCGCGAACCTCAATCTTGTTATCAGATTTGACAAGGACTTTTCTAGGGCACACATCGATACATTTCCCGCAGACGTTACATTTGTTGCTGATCATTATTTTGGGGAAGTACTTGTACGTGCACATTGAAGTCGGCTGCCACTTGGCATGATTTTTACCTTTCCCAAGCCTGGCGTATGCTTCAAGTCTTATCTTCTGTTCTTTTGCCAGTTTCACGATCGGTACTTTTTCACTAACTGGTATGACCGTTTGACTTTCCGATTTGAGATCGCCTGAATAAATTGTTCTGGACCCGTCCTTAGCTTCGACTTCGAGTGCAAGAGTTACTCTGCAGAGGTTGCATCCAAACTCGCTCTTGCACGGACACTCTTCAGGAAGATTGTAACTGTCTAAATCGGTCTTGAGCGGGAGTAGCCCAAGCCTGTGTGCAATCATCTCATCCTGCAGAATCGAGGAGTTCTCAAGCATCACAATTTCATCTATAGCCATACACGGAACCTCTGAAAGTATCAAACGTCTCAGAGCGTTCATGTACGGAATGTCCACTCCTCGAATCAACATGCGCATTTGTTCTTCGCTTTTTTCAAGGACTTTTATTTCCACTTGGTTGGACACTCCATGCTAACCAGTGTGCCGTTCAATAAGACATTGGTGCATTATTTCAATTTTTCTGTCAGCGGAAGGAAGGCTTGAATCTCTTAGACTCGTCTTCCTCTTCTGCCACCGGGCCTTCTTGTACCATCATGCGGGATAGGTGTGACTTCCTCTATACGTTCGATACGGAAACCTGCTCTTGCCAAAGCTCTAATCGCGGCTTGTGCACCTGGACCAGGAGTCCTAGGTCCTGCGCCTCCAGGAGCTCTGACCTTGATGTGTATCGCTGTTATACCCTTGTCTCTCGCAACATCCGCGGCTAGAGATGCTGCGCGCATTGCTGCGTAGGGTGAAGATTCCATTCTGTCGGCTTTGACAACCATGCCTCCGGATGTCCTAGCGATGGTTTCAGCACCGGAAATGTCTGTCATATGAATAATCGTGTTATTGTATGAACTGAAAATGTGAACTACAGCCCATTTCTCATTCTTCTTGCTTGAACTCACTCTTATGTTCCTCCTGCTTCAGCTCCTTGGGCTGGTTGAGGCGCAGCCATGATAGTCTGTCGCAACGGATGGTTGGGGTTCGCAAGCGAGCTTTTGGCCGTGTATTCAACTTGAGTTTCTTCAGGTTTGGTCACGAAGTGACCAGGTGTTCTGATCCGCTGCCCTCCGATCGATATGTGACCGTGGGTAATAAGTTGGCGAGACTGTTGAGCCGATTTTGCCAATCCTTTACGAAGAACGATTGTTTGAAGTCGCCGTTCAAGTACGTCCTCTATCGTCAAGTCCAAGCACATCGTCCAAGACTGCTGTTTCGGGAAGAACGCCGAGCCGTTTCAGACGAGCTAGAAGTTCCTCTTCCATTTTCTTGCGTTCTTCAGGGTTCTTTCCAATCAGAGAACGAGCAGTTCCTCTGAATGTTGAAAGCATAGTTTCTTGCCGCCACAGTTCATGCTTGTTTCTCAAACCAAACTGACCGATAAGTTTGAGTTCAGCCTGCATTATGTCTGTTCGCCAAGGGAATCTTGGAGTTTCATACTTCTTTCTCTGCTTCTTGATGTCGCCCATTACTTCGTACTCTCCGCAGCCGCTCCTGGCCTCTGCATCAGTGTCTTCTTCTTTACTCCCAAAGCTTTGCCTGCTCTGCCAGTGGTTTTTGTTCTCTGTCCACGCACTTTCAAACCATATGCATGCCTATATCCGCGCCAAGATTTTATGATTTTCATCTGTTCAATGTCCTGCTTGTTTCTGAGGACAAGGTCAGAACTAATCAGCTGCCCATCCTTGCCAGTTTCAGCATCTTTTCTTCTGTTCATAAACCAAGCCGGCAAACCGTTCTTGGCAGGATCTCTAATAACCTCCTCGATTTTCTCCACGTCCGTTTCAGTCAAAAAACCAGCCCTCTTATCAGGACTGATCCCCGCTTTCTTCAATATCGCGTTTGCCAGACCCAGACCTACTCCCTTTATCTTTGACACCGCGTAAGACGTTTTCAACGTGCCATCAACGTCAGTATCAATGATTCTTAACCTATACCGAAATTCTTCCGACATTCATCGACATCCGTTACAGTCCGAAGCTAACTACGAAATAAACCATACCATATTTGAATGTTATGGTCTGTTTCCTTTTGGACAGTTGTCATTTTGGCGATCGTTTCGGTCCCATTCTCGTGGCCTCGAAATTTCATTTTATTACTCTAAACGCTGTGTCTGGGAACCACCTTTGCGACTTTCCTGACTTGAAAAGCCTATTGATTATTTAAGTGCCCTTAGAGCAAGGACATGGAAGTTGGCCTAGAGGGGGGAGGGGTGTTTTTGGCTGGATTTCGCCCAAAAAAAGTAATACGTTGTAAGGAGAGCATGGTTGTCGTTGCTTACCAAGCATTTGGGTGTTGATACCTGACCACGGGCGTTGTGTCCTTGACTGGTTCTTTTGTGAAATGCTCTTCGAGTGACATGAGGATTTCTCGGTGGTTTTCTTCGTCCTTGGTTATGAGTTCGAAAATGCTTCTCAAGCTTTCGAAGTCAATGTTGTACATTTGAGACATTTCTTTGGCCATGAACTGAAATGTCTTCAACTGAACCAGAACGAAATATTCCTCACTAATCGAGTTTTCGAAGCCAGCTAACCTGTTCAACAAGTCTGGAAGTTCAATATCATTGAACCTCTGTTTGTCGACGACCTCTTCCGCCAGATCAGCAACTTTCTTCCACGTCGCCTTAAGTTTTTTCTCGCAATCTCCCGATTTGGGAACTGATGCCGAAATGGTTTGTGCGATTCCTTTCATTATTACGGAGTGTTTCAAGCTGTCGTAAGCGATGTAAACGAATGAGGACTTCGCAAGTTGATCGCTCGTCTTTTCAGCCAGATTCCGATAAAGCGAAAACGTTCTCTCTTCCAAACTGCTAGAACAATAAAGGAAACCTGCAACGTCTTTGGGGTCTTTCAGATTGACCAACAGTATCAATCCTCACGATGCTGTCAGAAAGATGGGGCATCATGAAATAAATGGGTTATGAATCTATAATTCACGGATATTAAACTGATGTCCATCTCCATCCGCACACTTTGACTATAATGTCGGTTTTTCGCACTGCCCCTATCAACATCGACCCCAAAACCATGTCCATCTGATCGAAAACCGTACTCTAGACTGTGCTGGCAATCTGCTCAATTTCATTCGTGTTTGTTGAAATTCATTACAGCAATGGTTATGTCTTTCATGTCAACGCGACCGCTGCTGTCTATGTCACAGTTTGGATTCCAGTTCAAAGAGCCTAAATGGGTGTTGAATTGTAGTATTAAACAACCAATGTCCCGCATGTTGCATATCCCGTCAGAGGTCCCGGGCGTGAAGCCTGATATGTCACCTGGAATTCCTATATGAACCGTGAGAACTGCACGTGAAGTTGTTATTTGCAACGTTTGTCTCTCCAGGCAACGGCTCGACGTACGCGTTTAGTGTATAGTTTCCGTAAGAGAACCCAGTCGTGTTCCATTCAAAGCCAAATGCGGAACTGGCCGTTGCTTCCAACGTAATGGGTTGTGAATAAATAGCTGTTGAATTAGCGCAAACTGTAAGGTTCAAAGTTTCGTTATTTAAAATGCCTTGACTGCTGAGGGTCACGTTGACTGTGGAAAGGTTTCCTTGTCCAATAACTGATTTTGAAACTGCCAAGTTCGTTATTGCGATGTCGACAGGCACAGGATTTAGATATGCGAATCGACTGCTAAGCGGGGAAACCAGACTTGCGTTAATCACTGTGTTCCAGTCTGGGCTGAAATTGACTTCATAAATTCCGTTCTTAGGAAAGACGTAAGAGGCGGTTCCTGTTCCAAAAGTGAAGTTTATTCTGCCTGCCCACACTGGAATTCGAATCATTCTCGAGTCATAGTCAAAACGGAAGTGACTCGCCGGAAACATCGAATACCAATCCTGGTACACTTCGTCTATCACGGGGATTGCAAGACTGCCTGAATCTGGAACTATTCCGTTGAGAAATAGTAACATTGCTCCTCCTACAGTAGCATCATCAGTGTAGTTGCTGGTTTCTCTCCAACGGAACTGTCCATTATTGTACATGTTACTGTCGTCGACCAGACCTGCCCATGCGCTAGGAGAACCTGTCAGAAGACTATCGAAATCAGATTTCATGGTGCTGTTCATTAACCCGTAGTAGCTTTGCATCGCTGCCCAGGCTGTAATCGTGTTTTCCAGTCTCTTCTCAGGGTTTGATTCTGCATGTCTGACTACATAAGCTCCCGGACTCCACAATTTGGCCGACCAGTTGCCTCCAGAAAGGAACTTGTAGTCCAGATCTTTCAAAATGTAGTCTGGGAAGTTGGGAAGACCATTCATGTTGTTAGCATAAAGTTCGCCTATTGTCTCGGCGAATGCGCCTGCCTCGCATTCAACTTGACCTGAGGAACCGATGTATGGGAAGTAGCTACCGGACCAGTGCTTAGTGCACAAGTGTGTCCACATCTGGTTTGCGTAATTCAACGCGTCTGGTACTCCTATTTCATAGAATTTTAGGAAGAACGACAGAACTTCAGCATTTTCATCATAATATCTGTCCATGTGGTCAGTGGGTATTCCTTGTGCGGGGTCAAACCACAAGAAGTTAGGATCTGCCTGCCAGCAATTCAGAAACTCTTGATAGGCAAGATCCCTGTTCCAGCCGGAAGAGTTGACTCCAAGCTCCAGCGCATATCTGTACGCTGAGACCAAGAATTTATAGTAAACGCACATTACATGAGGGTCAACATTGGGCCAATGTCCCACCATTTGCTGATTGTCCATAGCCTGAGTCACGAGTTGGTCTAACAAAGACGAATTGACATCGTCGAGTTCTGCTATTCGTTTGATCTGAATCAACGTTTTGAAGTCAGAAATTGTGGGAAGAACTACGTCGTAAGTGTTTTGTCCTGTGAATAGGAGGCTGAAGTGAGGAATAATCCATGATTGTGGCGAAGACCAGTTCACAGTGTCTATCGTCGTTTTTATTTGGTCTGCGAGAGATGGAGCCGACGCTTCGATGGAAACTGTTGTGACACTGAGCAAGAGGGCGATTATTAGTGTGACGCCCAATACTCCTGATTTATTCATGAGTTTAACTTCCAATGTTTAACGAATGGCAAGATGCTGGCAATGATCTGTGTCAGCCGTTTCAGTCTCTCCTTCCTCCTTAACAGCTAACGTGTGGACTCATTAAAAGTTTGTCTAGAAAGGTACTTGAGAAACACTTTGTGCTACTAGAGGTCTTGTGAATCGTGAGTACATAACCTATAAAACAGTTCACAACTAAAACGAATTGAATACGCAAGGTGGTTTCATGTCTCAAAAACTTAGGAAGATCATGGTTGAGAAAGTTGTAACCATGGAACCAAAAGCCAGCGCATTGCAGGCAGCCGAACTAATGAACATGCACGAAATTGGCTGTATAGTAGTGGTTGATCATGAAAAACCCGTTGGAATCCTCACTGAACGGGACATGTTGAAACGGGTGATATGCAAATCAAAGTCGTCTAGAACGGTGAAAGTGATTGATTTAATGTCGAAGCCTTTGGTTTCTGGGTCGCCTAACATGCGTGCAGGCGATGCTGCCAAAATCATGTTTGAACGTAACATAAAGAAACTTCCCGTGGTTGAAAACGGGCAATTATTGGGCCTAGTTACATTGACTGATCTTCTGCGTTCACCGGGAGTTTTGGAGTTTCTCAACACTATTTCTCTCGATGGCACTTCGAATCGAATCAGAAAGGCGGCAGGTCTTTACTACGACCCCATGAAACAACACCGCAGAACATGCCCACTTTCAGTGAAAGAAGGTACTGTAATGGGATGCACAAACGTCAAATGCATGTGGTGGGCTGATGATGAGTGTGCTGTGACCAAACTTGCGCGACAAAATCCCATGGAAGACATGATAAACGCAAACATCATCGAAGAAAGTGTTTGCGAAGACACCTCGAACCTATAATCCGGTCAAAGTCATAAAATCGAGACGCCCAAGCGCACACCATCAGAGGCTTCTTGCGACCTCGACAGTCTTTTCTGCTGTCGAAGCGGAAAACAATAGATCATCAATCGTTGCCAAAAAAGTGGGGAATTTCCCTCGGAAGGTGATTTCCGTTACTACGTTCTTTCCATGTTTCGCCGTACTTATTGAGAGACCTTTGGGTTTTTTAAGGTTGTCAGGTGAGATCGCCCTACAAACGGCTGCGGCAATCTTTTCGTTACTGTACTCTAGGACTATTTGGGCTTGGAATTGCCTCACCTCTTGACCGTTTGCCGATGAGTTCATTAACGATTTTTAGGAATTCACTGATGTCTTCTATCGGAACTTGTGCGCCTGCTGCCACGTTGTGTCCCCCTCCTTTTCCATGGAATTTCTCAGCAGCCACTTGCATTATTTCTCCCAAGTTCACACCTTTGCTGACCACGCTGTCCATTGTTCGCGCAGAGATTTTCGCTATTCCTTCTTCTTGAAGGTTGGAGTAGGCTATCAGTGGTTTTTCTGGGTTTGGAAGATTCGAAACAAGTATGGAGGAGATGGCTCCAACCATCTTGTCGTTTATGAAGTCTTCACCGAATACGACGTAGATGTTTTCGAATTCCTGCAGTCTCTCCGGTTTCTCCATCACCCAGGTGAGGTACTTGTTTATGGTTCGTCGGTAATCTTCCAAGAGCTTGTTAGCCGCCTCAA
Source organism: Candidatus Bathyarchaeota archaeon (assembly GCA_963845885.1). Taxonomy (GTDB): domain Archaea; phylum Thermoproteota; class Bathyarchaeia; order Bathyarchaeales; family Bathycorpusculaceae; genus DASPPK01. The sequence continues at coordinate 187,398 of CAWJTU010000010.1, read as the reverse complement.
GCGAAGCTCCTCTGTCGCCCATGCAGACGCCGACGCCCAATCCTGCTTTGTCCATTCTTCCTGTGGCATTAAGCAATACCGCGAATTCACGCGCATCTCGAAGAGGCGTCCACGGTTCTTCCCGATTCAAAATGTAGACGCTTCCTATCAGGTTCGGCACTTCGTAATGGAGGCCTTTCGAAACCAAATGATCCGCCAGTTTCGAGCATAAACGCTTCTTCTCATCTTCCGTGAGGTCTCTGAGAGCCCGCCACTTATCACCGCTCATCGGTTCGATGTCAAGACTCTTTAGAAAAACCAGGCTGCTATTCTCGTCTCCACTTATTCCTGGAATGAACGGAGTCGTCGTAGAAGCCAACGCTTTTAGAATCGGACGCGTTTCCCTTCCGAAGAAAATGAGGTCTTTCTCAACGGTCATGAACCCTGAGCTGGTCGCGTCTTCAACGATTTTCTGATTCAATCCTCTGAGCGTGCGTTGATCATACTTGTCTTGCATGTCTCCGAGAGCTCCAACGATCGCAATGGGCGATAAATCAACATTGATCTTGTCCAGGGCTTTGACCACAAAATAGGCGACGCCTGAACCGCTAATGTCTCTTGCTCCATCAATTCCATGCAAATGTGGGTTTACATGAACAAAGTTGCCAGATTCTTTTCCAACGATTTGGTGATGATCTATGATGACGATCTTGAAATCGGAGAGTTTCTGATTCAACAAGTCCACGTAGCCGCTTCCAAGATCTGTGAAAATGACTAGTTGAGGCTTGTCCGATAGTATCTCGCCCACGATCTTGTTCTCAATCCATTGGGTTATGCGAATTCGGAAACGAGCATCCAGCCTGAAGAGAGCCTTGCCGACAATTCCTGCGGCAGCCACACCGTCGGCATCTAGATGAGAGAAAACATGGATCAAACCGTCCTTTTTGACAGTCTCCCGTATAGTTTCCGCGGCCTTTTCGGCCGATTCAATGAAACCTATGAACGGATCTTCTGAAGATGAGGCCATGACTATCATCCTAGCCTACGCGGAATAAGTTATTTAAAGATTTAAGACACGATAACTCTTTGAACTGCCACAAAAAATCAGTTGACAAAGAAAGATTGGAATCAAGAGAAGAATTAGGTAATTGACGCAATCTTCGGCTCGTATTTCCAAGTGGTCGACAGAATGCCTTCTTTCTTGTAGAACCTTGACAGCTTGTGAATCTTGGCTTCAATAAGCTGAAGCGCTCTTCTGTTATAGAGATCTGTCTTGTTCTTTTCAAGGTGAAGCGCAAGACTCTCAGCTTTCTTGAGCAGACTTGCCAGATCCTCTGGGAAAGCTGGAGCTAACTCGTTCTCTTTCATGATTTTAAGGATTCGCTTCCCAGTTATCGGTTTCGACAAAGGAACAGAATACTGATCTCTCAGAATCGTACCAATGCGGCTTGCCGAATTGCCTTCTTTTGCGAGTTTGACTATGAGAGCCTCGACTTCTTCAGGCTGGTACTTGCACCAACTTGGAGCGCGCTTGCTAACGGGTCTTGTCTCGTGTGACTTCCCCTTTTCTTGTTTAGGCATGATGTATCCCTAGATTAATCTCTATGAGCGAAGGTACACGCATATTTAAAATTAACCGTCGCTTTTCAGAAGTCACCGTCGGATTCCGCGCGCTTCTCCTTTGCAAGTCTGTTCCCAAAAACTTCAGAGAGTTTAATTGTCCGAAATAGAATATCAATTCCATTCAGGAGGTCTTCCAGTTTAGCATTTCATTCGATCCAGTGGCAGAAATCTATGACAAAACCAGAAGCCTACCCGGTGAAGTGATGAAGAAGCTAGTTGCTACATTAGTGCTGGAACTTGGTGCCTATCACAAAATCCTTGAGGTAGGAGTCGGAACAGGAAGATTTGCAGAACCTCTTCAAAGGGCAGGCTTTGACGTGTTTGGAATTGACATTAGTGGTAAGATGGCAGACAAGGCAAAGAAGAAAGGTGTGAGGCAGTTGCTCCTAGCTGACGCTCGTTTTCTTCCCTTCAAGCCTGACAGTTTTGATGCCACGATTAGCGTACATGTTCTCCATCTGATATCCGAATGGAGGAAGGCGCTGCAAGAAATATGTCGAGTAACTCGATACTCTATGTTTTCCGTCGGTGATGCAAAAAGAGATCCTGTTCGAGAAGCCTATGACCGTTTGTTGAAAGATTTTGGGCATGAAAGACACCATCCAGGAAAATCAGAACAACAACTGAACGAACTTTTCTGTCCCGCCAGAAAAGTGTTCGTGACGTGTTATGAAATAAATGCTGATGAAAGCCTGATGAAACTCGAAAAAAGGACGTCTTCAAGCCAATGGACGATACCTGAAGACGTAAACTCAAAAGCGGTTGGAGAACTCAAGAAGGAGTTTGCAGGCAAATCTTTCAAACAAGAGCTTTATCTTTTGATATGGAAAATTGAACCTCTGAAATCCTATTGCAATACCCAAAATATGACTGAAAACCCAGACGCCATTTGCAAATAGGAAGAGATATTCTAGTTCTGGATTCTGCGGACGACTTTGAAGTAGGAAAGGGCTTCCTTCGTCAGATCCTTTGCAGAACCTCTGAACAGCAGTGAATAGGGTGTCGTGCAACCTGCAAAACAGGGCGTACAGTTCTTTCTAGCTTCTAAAACTCGTTGGAAACGACTTGTTCTGAGCAGATCCGTTGCAGAAGAGGCCACAAGCGATCCCACTTTCCAGTCTTCAGAGTTTGGTCCGATAGGACAGATACGCAACTCGCCTTTTGGCGACACACCCATGTATAAGCGTCCGGCATCGCAGATGTGTGGCATCTCGCCCTTCACAAACTTCGGCAGAAATTCAATCGTTCTCTCTGAAAGACCTATGAACGGATTATTCGCCTTTTCTCTCAACAAATCGCGAACAAAGTCATCAATCTCGCCTCGAGGAATAGAGTAGGCTGAAAGGGAATTATCTTCTTCAGCAACAGGAAAAGCCGTCACGACAACACCGAGATCTTTAATCCAACTGCAGAAGGGGATGAATTCTCGATAGTTCACGTTATTGAGTACGAAATTCACTCCGACGGTACAATCATTCTTTACTGCAAGAATGTTCTTCAGTCCCGTCAAAGCTTCCTTGAAAGTTCCTTTCTCTCCACGAATCCCATCATGTGTCTTCTCAAACCCGTCGAGAGAAACAAAAACTGTATCGAAGACTTCAGATATTGACTTGGCCCTACTAGGGGTCAGCAAAGTTCCATTTGTGTTGACGCCAACAAATATTCCTTTGCGCCTAGCTTCTTTAGCTATCTCCTCCAAGTCTCTCCTGATAAGTGGCTCACCCCCGGTTATCCCAAGTATACTTACCCCAACATCGCCGAGGTCCCTAACAACTTTCTTTGCTTTTTCTGTGTCTAACTCCTTCGGATTCTTGGTCCTCCACGCATTGCAGAACATGCATTTCCGATTGCATCGAAGAGTGACCTGATAACTTACAAAGAAAGGTCTGGGGCAGCCTATTCTGTATCTGACGATACTGCTCGCCATCTTGAAAGCCGGTACGACCACGTTCATACTTATCCCAACCTTTCTGGTGTTTAATCACCTTTTGGCAATTAGTTGAAAAGTCAACTAATTGTTTGAGAGACTGGTCATCCTGATTTCTATTATCCAATTCAATGTGCAGCAACACTTAATTCTTGTCTCATTGACCTGCTTGTCTCCGATTGTTGACCAGCCATTCTAGTCTAGTCAACAATGCAAGAATTATCTACGAGTGTGATCAATTCACTATTGAGGAGACGCATGTGGTTGATTCGGCGGAGCTTTTTGAAGCAATCTCGCACCCGCTACGGATCAAAATTCTGAAAAACCTCGAAAAACAGCCTGCAAGCTTCGCTTCTCTGAAGAGACAACTCGATATCGAAAGCAGTGGCAACCTTGACTACCACCTCAAGAAACTCGCGCAACTCGTAGCGGTTCGGGAAGACGGGTTATACGGACTTACCGATGCAGGCAAAGAGGCATTACTGTCCATAGAAACGATAGAGCTCTGGACACAAATGGAAAGAAGGAAAACAAGAACAAATGGAAAACTGCCATGGCAGGCTTCTCTTCTTATGTTGTTGGAATTCGGAACAGCTATCGCATCAATAGTCTGGCTTTTCTCGGCGATCTCACCGGCACCTCTTTTTCCCATAGTTGACTACTTCTCCGGATTCATGCTTTCAACAATAATAGCGGTCCTCGGTTTTGTTTCAGTCCTCGGAGTTTTTGAAGGAAAGCGATGGAGCTGGAAAACAGTTATAGCCAAGTCGAGCTTGATGACGTTGGCAAGCCTCATTCCACTGTCCTACCTTTCAGCGATGCTGGAGGCGCCCCAAGACATGTCATCGCAGATTGCACGTTTCTATCCAACAGGAGTCTTCTACGCGGCTTTCGTCACGGTGGAAATGGTCGCAGTTCTCCTAGCTTTGACTAACCCTGTTAGAGACTATCTAATATCAAGACCAGTTACCCGACTCTCACATCGTGCAGTCCTAGGCGGAGTCATAAGCGTTGTGAGTGGAACCATAACAACCGTGGGATTAAGCATGAACATCTTTTCAGCGGCAGGGTACAATTTCAGTTCACTAGATCTTCCGACTAGCATAGTCTTCGCCGGTGGACTGGCCGTAGGGATCGGAGGAATGCTTATTCTGCTAAGGAGCTATAGGTTTGGAGCTCTTACGAGCGTAATTTTCGGCCTCTTTCCCTATCCTGCTTATCTCGCAGCTCAAGTAATAACAGCAAGATTTTTGGAATTCGCAATTGGAAATACAGGAACCATAGTAGCATCCATAATCCTAGGCCTATTGCCCGTCATAGGCGGCATATTGGCATTGATAAGCATGCGAAAAATCCAAGATTAGAATTCAAAAAAGTGCAACTATCATGTTCAACGAGGGCGTTTTCTTTGTTCCATCTCTGGTGATGGCTTGTGATAATGCGGGACATCATATTCGAAAAGTAACGACTTTCTCAACCGTATCTCCCGCTTTATTGTTACAGATCATTATTGAAAGCTCTTTCCAACATAGTCAATATATAACTATATAGATTCGTCCAAGAACAACACCGTCGAGGATGGAAGATGCTAACTAGCATAGTATTTGGCGAAACGTTCTAATGCCCTTGCGCGATGCGAAAAAGTGTTCTTCTCAACAATACTCATCTGAGCAAAAGTTTTGCGACTACCAACTGGTTTGAAGATGGGGTCAAACCCAAAACCAGATTCGTCATTACGTTTTCTTTCTTCAACGGTTATCTCTCCATCAACTCGTCCCAGAAAACAAATTGGTTTTCTTTCTTGCTTGGAAAGATAGGCGACTGCAGAATCAAAATGAGCTTTTCTGTTCCGAACATTACGCATCAACTTGAGTATTCCCTGATTTCCAATTGTCTTGTACACGTACGCAGCATACGGTCCTGGAAATCCATCCAAGAGCGTCGATGAACAGACCTGCATCCTCAACGATTATCGGAAGAGTGCACCTTTTGAAGGCATCTTCGGCGCTCGCCTTAGCTATTTCCTCGAGGCTTTCGCTCTGGATCTCCAGCGATTTGACTCTGAGCATGCCGACAGCCACGTTGTAATTGACGAGAACAATTCTGGCTTCTTTGAACTTGTTGATGTTATTCGTGGCGAAGAATATGACACGATGGTCAGATTGAAATTTCTTGTCTTCTCTTTGTGACATATCGCCCTCTCCTTTCAATTTCCTTGACTTTTTCCAAGACTCTTTTCAACTCCTTAATCCCTGAAACGCTGCTATAACCATTAATGACCGATTGATAGCAGTCCTTTGCAAACCGATAATGAGTGCTCTCAAGAGCTCTTTTCATAAGATGAAGGTCAACGCCTTTCGCTTCAAGTTCTTCGCTCTTGTCACCCAGTCCAAAGTCTACGAAGAAAATGTTCACCGTGGGAGTCCAGTATCATGTTTGATGTGGTCAAGTCACCGTGAATCACGCCTTTTTTATGAAGTTTTGCGATTAACTGACCGATTCTGAAGCACAAACTCTGTCTTTCATCTTCGCCGATATCGTTCAGCAGCAGCTTGATCTGCTTGCCTTCTATTGATTCCATGACAATTGTCGTGTTTTTGATGTCAACTAAGAAGATGGAAGGAGTTGGAACACCAGCTTCTTTTGCATCGTGCATCAACTGAGGCTCATGTAGGGTTCTATACACTCGAATATGCTCATCAAGTTCCCGAGGTCTATATTCCTTAGGTAAACGCTTCTTCAAAACCGCTTTTCGTCCATGCCAGTCAGCAAGGTAGAGGTTTGCTTCAGCTCCTTTCTTAATCAACACAGACGAGGTCATTTCATCCAAGGAATCTCAACCTCTTCAACTCTCCATCTAAGCTTAACGTAACTTTTCTCGACAGGTGTGACGATTCCGTGAGTGTAAGCCAGAATCCCAGCCCAAGCGATCATGGCTCCATTGTCAATTGCGTACTGCGTCTGCACGGTTTCGAATCTCGCACCATGCTCGGCGGCAATTGTTTTTATCATGGATTGCAGGCGTTTGTTGGCAGCGACACCACCAGTTAGGAGTAGTTCTTCCTTACCGGTGTGTGCGAGGGCTCTTTCTGTGACTTCGGTGACCATTGAAAATGCTGTTTCCTGAAGACTGTAACACAAATCCTCAAGCCTATACTTGCCCTTTTTCAACAAAGCTGTAATTGCTGTAAGCAGACCGCTAAATGAAACGTCCATTCCCTTGACCGAATAGGGAAGGGAAATCAACTGCCTTCCGTCTTGAGCCAGTCTTTCAATCACTGCTCCAAAAGGTTTGCCTTGTTCTTGGCGTTGACCTGCTTCACGAGCGAAAACATCCAAGCAGTTGCCAAGCGCAATGTCCAAAGTCTCTCCGAACGCTCTGTAACGTCCACCTTCATAGGCCACGACCATGGTGTTGCCGCCCGAGGCATAAAGTGTAACGGGATCTGCCGCGCCGGTCATCAACTTGGCAATTTCAATGTGCGCGATACAATGGTTGACTCCGATGAGAGGAATTCCAAGATATGAAGCCAAGGCGCGTGCCACGGTTGCTCCAGTCCGAAGGCAAGGACCCAGTCCAGGACCTTGGGAAAAAGAGATCATCGACAGGTCACGCGGCTTTTTTCCAGACTCTGCCAAGGCTTTCTCCAAGACTCCGGCAGCGACATCCGAATGATGCCTAGCAGCTTCCCGAGGATGTATGCCGCCTTCTTGCGGTATGTAGGGATCGATGACGTTAGCCAATATGTCACCATCGAAGGTTGCTATGCCAATGCTGAAGTCATCTGCTGTAGATTCGATTCCTAAGCAACAACCTTCTCGAGATTTTTCCCTCATTCTGCTCGCTTTCAACATTGTTTTGGCAAGCTTTAAGCATACATCTTTTTATTATAAGGTTGTGCAATATTTACACGGAAAGACTTGGAACTAGAGAAGATGCCTAAACGCAACGATTTGGAACAGAGAGCTCTTCAGTTCATCATGAACACCGGTTTTGAAGGTGTGCTTCAATCTGAACTCTGGCATGAACTCGATGCCAGCAGCCGAGAAGGCTCTAGGATAGCCTTGAAATTAGAAGACAAGGGACTGATTCGAAGAGAGAAGGAACTGCTGGAAGGAAGATGGACTTATCGGCTGTTTCCAAAACGGCTTCCTGCATCAATTGATTCTATAGCTGATTGTCCATGTTTAATGTGTCCTGACAATCCGAGATGCGATCCCTCAACTACCGTTTCCCCCCAAAACTGTGAAAGACTGACCGAATGGTTACGTTCAATAACGAATGACCAAGCTGGCGCCGTTGGGGACAGCTAGTTTTGCCCAAGAACGCATGGGTTCAGGACAGAAAAAGAGACTACTACTACAAAAAAGCTAAACAAGAAAAATACCGTTCCAGAGCAGCTTACAAGCTGTTCCAAACGATCAAAAAATACGGCTTCATAGAATATGGCGACGTCGTCGTTGATTTGGGAGCAGCTCCGGGCGGATGGATTCAAGCAGCGAGAAAAACTGTTGGAAACAAAGGATTTGTTTTAGGAATAGACCTCAAACCGATAGAGCCTTTCACTCAGCCCTATGTGAGAACGATGATATGTGATATAACCGACGAGGAAACAGTGACTCAAATCTTGGAGATGCTGCCTAGAAAAGCCAACGCCGTTATTTCTGACGCTGCACCGAACATTTCTGGAATATGGGAAGTTGACCATGCCCGACAGATGGACTTAGCCCAAAAAGCATTGGAAATTGCTAAAGAGGTTCTGAAGCCCTCAGGCAGTTTTTTCGTGAAGGTGTTTCAGGGAGACATGCTTAACGACTTCTTGCAGAAGGTCAAGCAGAACTTTGTGAACGTGGTCATCGTCAAACCCGAAGCCAGTAGATCTAAGAGCGCGGAACTCTTCATTCTGGGAAGAAGCCTGAAAAATCAGTAGGTTAAGCATCAGACATAAATTCTTTCACACCTTATTTGAGCCACGGTGAAAGATTGAGGATAATCTCGGCAGATTCCTCCTCAGCCATACTAAACGAGAAGTTTGAACCGTTGTTGATCGTGGCAACCGCATCGGTATTGACCATTCCACCTTATCGGGAGGCCACAACGTTTCTGGCGGAACCAATCTTCGTTGACGTTCAAAAAGGGCATGATGTAATAGTGCACGAAGCCGAACTCTGCAGAGAAATGCTCAGCAAAGTAAAGGCTGACGTTGTCCATCTAGACATGTCCCTCGGATCGGTTCCGCTCGAGCAGCTCAGCCCAATCCAATTCAGCAACATGAACATTTCAGCGAAAGCCAAGCGTCACCTTATAACCGTGTTACCAAGGCTGAGGAAAATTGGCAATGAAATGACACAAAAGTACGGAGTTGAAGTGCTCGCAATTGGTAAAGAAAGTATACCAGTGAGGATCGCGGAACTCACGTCAGGCGCACATGCGATTTTATACTCATGCAAGAAAGCAATTCAAGAGAAACAGAGTGTGATGTTGGGTTTGCCGTCAAGATGCCAACCGCGTCCAATGATAAACGGTCTCTACCTCTACTCTTTGATGGCTGCAGAACATGACGTGAGGGGATTCGCGGAAGACACTAGATGAGGTTCTGAAGAAAGTTAATATCTCTGAACTCCTAAACCCAATTGCGAGAGGTTTTCGAATATTGAAAATAGTTCCCAAGGGGGCAAGCTGATTGGCTCTTGGTTTCTGGAGAAGAGCCTCGTCAAGAAGACGGCGAATCATCACGATCCTAATCTTCTTTCTAGTAGGAATAGTCGCGACGAGCATTGGGACACTAACCCCCTTGAGCAAACAGGACGCAGACCAGATCAATCAAGAAGTCACCAAAGTTCGAGACAACGTGAGTGTTCAGTACATCTTCGGAAACAACCTTCTCATATGCCTCATAATGTTCGTTCCAATCATCGGCCCGATCTTCGGTCTATACGCCCTCTATAACACAGGGGTCTCTATCGAAGCACAAATCATAGCCGGATCGACAACAGGAGTGCCCGCAATCCTCGCGTTCGCAGTACTTTTCATATTTCCCTTCACGTGGCTAGAATTCATCTCATATTCCACAGGTCTCGCCGAAAGCGTGTGGTTGATAAGACGTTCGATGCAAGGGTTGGGTGGGCAGGAAATTAAGAATGCGGCAGTTCTGATCGCTATTGTAGCGATACTGTTGCTCATCGGTGCAGCCATAGAGACAGCGTTAATTCTAATCATGCGCACTTGACTCTGATTTCATTAGCGAATTTTCTTCTTCATCAAAATCTCAAGGCTAACATTCAGGGCTTTTGAACTTTGAGTCAATTCACCTAAACTCAAAATGTCTACTCCTGTGGAGGCAAAGTCAATGAAATTCTTAGACGTGATCCCGCCGCTAGCCTCCAGCAGCACTTTCCCGTAACAGCCATTTCTTTTCATCAATTCAATAGCTCTTCGAATCTGCCGAGGAGAGAAATTGTCCAGCATAACGATGTCCGCGCCGGCCTTTATGACGGTCAAAACATCTCCAAATTTCGTGATTTCAACTTCAATCTTCTTGCTGAAAGAAGCAGTCTTCTTAGCCTTTCTCACAGCCTCTTCAATGCTATGCGCGAGTGCTATGTGGTTATCCTTTATCAAGATCATGTCATCCAAGTGCAACCTATGTGTGTCGCCGCCACCTATTTCGACGGCTTTCTTGTCAAAATACACAAGCCCAGGCGCAGTCTTTCTGGTGCAAGCGACTCTGGCTTTGATTCTATTCTTACGAAGCTGATTCACGAGATTTCTCGTAGCGCTAGCAATTCCACTCATTCGCGAGACAAGATTGAGCAGAGTCCTCTCGACTGTCAGAATCGTACGTGCGTCTCCGCGCATTTTGATGATGGTCTGCCCGTTTTTTGCTGTTGATCCATCATTTATCGCAACTTCCGTACTAATATCCAGACTTTCCAGCAAGATCTGCGCTTCTTCGACTCCAGCTATGACCCCCGCTTCCCTGGCCACCACAATTGCTTCCACAGTGACATCTGCCGGAATCAGAAGAGAAGTTGTGATGTCGCCCTCTCCAGCGTCTTCAGCCAAAAACTCGCGAAGCTTTTCTTCGACAATCTTGCGAGGTAAGAACATGATTTAGATTCTTCATTGCTGAGTTTAAAACACTTGTTCCCACAATCTACTTCTTTGCGGCCGACAAGATTTCTTTCTCGGCGTTCTCAAGACCATCATATTTCAAAGCTTCCTGTTGGACTTCCACTGCCCTCTTGACCATTTCCTTCCTGAGAGTTTCTTGAACCTTTTCGAGCATACTCTGTGTGCTCAGACGATCTTGCAAGGCAATTCTTGCGACACCTATGTTTTCTGCTTGTTTGGCGTTACTAATCTGTTCAGTGTGTCCTGGCGTAGGTATGAGAATCATAGGCTTACCATAGGACATACATTGAGTTATAGTTCCATGTCCAGCTCGACCAATAGCCATGTCACAGGCTTTGAGAAATTCGAAACGGTTGGGAAGCCACTTATAAATTGTTACATTCCTGTGACGTATAGGTTTGTTATCTGCGCTTGGATATCCGTAGGACATTATAACTTCATATTCGTCCGGGAAGTCTAAGAGTATCTTTCTCAGCATTCCCGTCACAAAAGCTTTCTCAGATGTTGGACCGCTCAAAGGCGCAAAAACTATCGGCTTATCTGTAGGCAGTTTCAATTTCTCACGAAGTTCTTCCTGGCTCGGCAGTTCATTCGGATGCTGTGGGAGTATTGGACCTATTAGCTTGACATTCTTGCTGTAAGATTTCGGGATCGTCAAATTCCCTATCGAAATTGTGTAGGGCTGCGGAAAATCGGGAATAAGCAAAACCTTCACGCTCGCCCATATCCGTCCAATAAGCGTCAAAGTCACAACGTCTGCGAATCTCGCCAGGTGAAGCAAGTGGGTCTTCCTTGGTATTATCGGTTGAAACTGGTTGAGTATGCAGACTCTTGGAACTCTCAGAATATCCGCTGCCAGCAGTGAAGATGCCCTAGTGTCGGAAACGACAACGTCTGGTCCGAAACTTTCAATGCTACGAACTTCGGCATTAATCTGGTTAAGAAGCATGAACGAGGCCAAAAATGGACCTGGGTTTATCGCAGTCTTCCTGAAATCGATGCTTCCATCCGGCTTGACTTGAGCACCAACTGGAGGTGCTTTTATCAGCGGAAAATTCTCCCGCTCAACGTAGTCTATTCCATCTGTGTATGTCGAAAAAACCAGATCGGCGCCTCTTTTCTGCAATTTCCTCGCTATGGGAACAACCCTTCCAACGTGACCTAAACCAATTCCGCAAGGCGCAAAGTAAACCTTCATGTCACTGTTCCCTACCGAGCAGTCTTAAGATCAGTGAGTCTGAGAACAGCTCTTGACCATCGAACGATTTTGAAGCTTTGGAAAAGGAAAGCATCAGCGTGCACCATTATTCGAAGGAGAAACGCTGAGCTATTCTTAACTTTTGTGGAGTTAGAAGAAATGCAGGAGCGTGTGGCAAAACTCTTAAACTGCCCTGCCAAATTACGTACGAAAAGGAGGATGAACTTGTCAAAACCTGAAAAGGCCGTCACGAAGGATATGCTCATGGGCATGTCGGTTGTGGATGCTGAAGGACGCTCTATCGGAAATGTCAAGGACGTTGCTTTCGTCGTCGGCAAGATGGGACTGTCTCTGTATGTTGAAAGCAAAAAAGGTGAAAGCCGAAACGTGAACTGGGACGAGGTTCAAGCTGTTGGAGACTTCATAATATTGAAGCCAGCAAAAGTGCAAATGCAACAGACGCAAGCAACAGTACAAACTTGTCCCACATGCGGAAGTCCATTAAGATACATAGAGCAATACCAAAGATGGTGGTGTGACAAGGAAAGAAAGTACGTATAATACTTCTTTCCCCTCAAATTTTTTTCAACAAAAACGCAAGCTTCCTTCCTGACATTCCGAATTTGTCATTTGATTTGCGATTTTCCTTTTCTCATATCTATTACGACAATATCTCCCTTAGGCGCAAGTTCCTCTGCTATTATGGAACTGAACTTGTAGATCCTGGTTCCCTTTACAAGCCATGAATCCGGCGGCAGTCCCGCTTTTATGCAGCACTGGCACAGAAAAGTCTCCTCGTCCCATTTCCATTCTACCGGCACCTGTGGCAACAATAAACCCTTACAGAAACCATTCTCGATGATCAAACCGTCTTCTCCAACCTTGATTCTTGCAATGTATTCCCTCGGATTCGTTACATGTACTTCTTCCGGAGGAGTCAACACACTGACCTCAAAAACAACATTTTCCAGTTCACGCAAAGAAAGACTTGGAAACCGCGGATCCTGTGTTGCCGCACTTATTGCAGAGTCGACTACAGCTTCGGCAAGTGGAGTCGTTGGATAAGGATATCCGATGCATCCCCTCAGTTCTTTCTCGCCCTTTTGGATAGCGTTTATCGTAACGAATACACCGCACTCTTCGAGCAGTTTCTGTGGGATGTCATCGGGAATCTTGATTCGTTTTCGAGTTTTAAGATACTCTTGAACGGCTCTTCGTGCAAGGTGAACGAGAACGATGCCGTCATTTTGGCCAAGTTCAAAGGACATTCTGCAGTCCCCAACAGAAGAAATACTTGAACAGAGAAATTAAAGCTTGAGATCCGTGGACAAAAGTTTCGCTTAGAATTTCATCGATTCCTCGTGAATTCCATCTTTCGTTATGATCAGGAAATCTATGCCGTCACCGCTCATTATGTCTCTACTGATCGCGGATTTCATTGCTCTGAGGACCAATTCTTTTGCCTCGTCAGCGCCCATATTTTCCTTGTATCCTTCTTCCACTACTCCGATCGCGATTTCTGTTCCTGAACCCACAACAGTATACTTATCTGGCAAAACTGACCCCAGAGGATCTAATGAATAAAGTGATGGACCTTCCTCATCGATACCACCGACGATCGTTTGGGTTATGAGCGGACCGAGTCGCCTGTTAAACAATATGTTTGACATGAGTTTTGCCACTGCTCTAACTGAGATTGGTCTGCCAACATCCAGACTGAACAGATTCCCATACGCCAGCACTTCCCTGACCAGAACCTGCATATCAGAAACCAAGCCAGCGCAAGCAGCGCCTATGTGATCTGTAATTTTGAAGACCTTTTTCCCGGTCTTGCTAACAACGAGGTAACCATAAGAGACTCGCTTCTCAGAGGCGAGGATAACTCCGTCTTTGAACGTTACGCCGACGGTTGTAGCGCCAGGAATGAACATGTAACCGTCTTGAGCTTGTTTCTCCAACATAATACACCTTTTGCGTTTGTATAGACGGACAAGCTATTAAACTTAATGTCACGATAATTCTGCAGAGGTAATGCATAATGCTTGATTTCTACATTGAGAAAGCAGGTCAAACCTGGTTCGGAGTTGCTTTCAAAAGGAGAAACTATCTACGCAACAAGTTTCGCCAAATCTGAAAAAGATATGCTCCGAGGACTTAGAGATTCTATTTCTGTGCCTCTCCAAGACAGCCCTAGAAAAACAGAATTCGCTGAACGCGTAATCCAAGCTCTTAAAAACACGTATGATGGAAAAGAATCTTCTAACAGATTTGTTTTTGCAAATGATCATCTACCAAAATACACTTGGAAAATCCTTGAAACGGTCTGCAAGGTACCATCTGGATATGTTACCTCATATGGCGAAGTCGCAAAGGCTGCAGGAGGAGGACCAAGAGCCGTCGGCCAAATAATGGCAAGAAACCCTTTTGCACCTCTCTGCCCATGTCATCGTGTCGTCAGATCTGACTTCAGTCTTGGCGGTTACGGTGGAGGATTGGACGTGAAACTTGCCTTTCTGAAACGCGAAATGCGAGGATACACTTCTGAAAAGGAGATCCCGATCAACGGAAAAAAGCTAAAGGTTTTCCCTGCTGAGCTAGCGATCAGGAAAGCCAACGAGGATAAACGTTAATTCCCTTTAATCGACAATATGTCACGAGATGAACTGAATGGTCAAACGAGGCTTGTACGTAGGCAGATTCCAACCATTTCATCTCGGTCATCTGAACGCAATTGAAGATGTTCTGAAAGAAGTTGACGAACTCGTAATCGTAATCGGTAGCGCTCAGTATAGCCACAACCCCAATAACCCGTTCACGGCTGGAGAAAGACTGGTGATGGTTCGCCGAGCACTGGAAGAATGCGGAATAGACCTAGAAAAAGTTTGGATAGTACCCGTGCCAGACGTGCACCTCCATATGATGTGGGTCTCCTCAGTTCAAGGTTACACTCCCCACTTTGACATAGTATATTCGAACGAGCCTCTGACGCGCCGTCTTTTCATGGAAGCAGGTCACAAGGTCAAACCCATCCGATTTTTTGACAGAAAAGTCTATTCATCAACGGAAATCAGAGAGAAAATCGTCAGAGGAGAAAACTGGGAGAAATTCGTGCCAAAAAGCGTGGCGTCTTTCATAAAGGAGATTGATGGCATCAACAGACTGAAAGATCTCACGAAAAGCGACAAAATGTAAATGCGTGAGCCGGCAACTCATTTTTCACGGTATACAAGTTGCCTATAGATCCAAGGCGGAACATGCTTCTGAGTTGATCTACAGATCGTTACTTTCGTCCTGTGAAGATCGACAAAGAGGGCTCTTGTTCGCCACTTTCTCACTGCTTGCCCAGACCTCTTAAAGAACCCCATAGCCTTCTCCTCGCCCAAGCAACTCCTCAAACATGGTTCATCGACAATATTCGTTCCTTGTTAGCTTAAAAAACAGGATTTCCAACCTTGAAATAAGTGGAAGACAGATCATATTCGAAAAAACGACACATCTGCAATGTTTCGAACGAATCACGACCTCATGCACAAAAAGTGATCTTGTCACCAATCTTCAACCCGAAATCCTTTGAAGCATCACCCTGATTCACAGAAATCTCCAGAAATCCATGACTTCCGATAAGAGCCAAAGGTTCTCCGACTTCAACTTCACCATAAGCGCTGCAGAACCTTAATCTTGCTTGTATGCCATCGACTCTGAGTCTTGATTCCTGACAAAGCCCAGCTCCTTCAAGGTCTTTTTCAGTGATGTTTGTTATAGCGTTCCCAAAACTGTCTACGTAAATAACTTCGCCAGTAACGCTTTTCCTTCCCTTAACAATTTTCACGAATCGTGGAACAACCATCTTGCTCGTTTCAGGCCCAATATTCAAAGGGTTGACGCCGTTAGCGATATGAGCCGCAACAGGAGCGAAGACATCTCGTCCATGAAAAGTGTGCGATACTTCAGGCAGAAAATATCCAGAGTTCTCGATCACATGGATATGTTCTATCCCTTGCAGTTCGTGCTGCAAGAACGAGCACACCATTGTCCGGACCGATCAAGAAACCGCGCGACGTTTCGATACACAGTCCCCGTCTTTCTGTTCCAACTCCTGGATCGACGACAGCCACGTTAATCGTCCCTTTCGGGAAATATCTGGAAGCAGAAGCCAAGACAAATGCACCCAATCTAACGTTGAATTTCTCGATATCATGCGAAACATCGACAATATTCACGCTTGAGCATATGCCCAAGATCACTCCTTTCATTTCCGCGACGTACGGGTCTCTAAGACCAAAATCAGTCAACAAGGTGATTATTGGACTGGTCATGTTATGCTTTTATAAACATCACAGAAATATTAGGTTTCCACGCATCTTCGAAGGACAATCCATATGAACCGTCGTGCACCGCTGAACGCTAGAGAGGTAGCTCTTACCGCAGTTTTCACTGCTCTATACGCGGTCTTGGGTTTCCTGAAAATCTCTCCCATAATAGGCTTATCAGGGCAAGCGATAACAGCGGCTGCGATCATTGCCCCAATCATAGGAATTCTCCTCGGCCCGTACATCGGTGTGTTGTCGACCTCTTTAGGAGGCGCAATCGGCCTCTCTTTTGGTTCACTCACTTACTTTAGTTTAGCTGCAGGCGTCGCCACCGCATTTTGCGCTGGAATGATTCAAATCAAAAATAGAATCGTAAGCGTAATAACATACCTTTCTCTGTTCTTACTCTTCACGTTCTATCCAGCAGTCGGACCATACTGGCTTTTTCCATTGAACACATGGTTCCAGATAGTCGGACTGATAATTTTGGTTTCGCCCCTTCAGTCTGCGGCGGCAGAATTCTTAAACTCTGAAAACGGCACAAAACTGGTGATAGGCCTCTTTCTAACATGTCTTACATCCACTCTTGCAGGTCAAATTGCAGGCTCCTTAGTCTTCGAAGCACTAGCGCCTTACCCAGCGACGCTTCTGCTAACGTGGCAGACACTCACAATTCTTTATCCAATCGAACGAATTGTCATCGCTTTAGTTGCAACGTTGATTGGCGTACCACTGGTGAAAATTTTGAGATCAACCAATTTATTGTCATCCATCCGTTCCAGAAAGTAGTTAACAGCAAAGAACGAGAAATAATTCAGCTGATAGCCGTTCAAAAACTTTCACTCAATTTCAACGTGTTCATGAACAAACATTCCTTGAAGGGCATCATCATAGCTCTTTGGTCCGTACACTTGGTCGTCAAAATTAACTGGGGCGTCCCGAATAAGCACTGCAGGGGTTTTCTGCGTGCTTTCGCCCATGATCAGATGAGCTGCGCATGCAAGATCATCAGCAACGGCTTGCCTTGTTATCAATATCTTCCTTCCGAAAATGTCAGGTTTCCCTCTGTCGTCCTTGATGGGTTTAAACCCTGCGACGGCGACTGCAAGACCTATGGTCCCGATTCTGAGCGGTATAAGACCACTGTCTATAATCATTACAGCAACACTCTTGCCAGTCTTTCTAGAATCTGTTCCTTGAGTTCACCTACGGTTTTTTCAGGATCAGCCGGCCACAAAACAGCGTGCCCAGAAGGCGCATTCTTGCTATCTATTCCCGCATTTGCGATCAAGATTCCATGCTTTAGCGTTAGAACAGCCTTCTCGACACCGCCACAGATTTGGTCAGCCTCGCGAATTATCAATTCAGCAAATTCTGGTTCCAAAGCATATTGTTCGGCGAGCTTTCTTCCTTTCTCTGACGGTTTCACATCTCTCAGTTTGACGACGCGTCCTTCAGAATAAGAGACAATCTTTGAAGTCAAGGCTAAGATATCGTTCTCCTCAAACTTCAGTTTCTGAATTTTCATTGAGCGAAGGATCAATTCAATTAGTTTGTCTCCGACTTTCACGGTTCGGGTTTTGACTGGATAGAGTCTCAGGAAATTCATCCTCCGTGAATCACCGGAACAAAGACCACGTTATCCTCATCATTCACGATGGTTTCAAATCCGTCCAAAACGCTGATTTCTCTTCCGTTCACCAATACGAGCATGTTTTGTCTCGGTTGGCCTGAACTTGGATCGATCAAAGCATTTTTCAGTTTGGGCAGCTTTGCAATTACCTTTTTTACTAGTACCTTAATCGAAACTGACTTCCCAAACTCAATTTTCAAAGCGTTTTTGCCAGAGACTCCACGAAAAGATCCCACGAATCGGATGTCTACAGCCATGGTGATCGCCCTGTCCTTTCAAAGTTTTATCGTCAAAGAAATGTCGTTGACGTTTGTGCCCGTCGGTCCAGTGAAAATGAGGTCTCTGATCTCTGAGAAGAAACTGTAGGAATCGTTGTTTGCCAAAAACCTTTCTGGTGACAACCCCAGTTTTTTTGCTCTGCTGAGAGTTTTTCCATCGACTATTGCCCCCGCAGCGTCCGTCGGACCATCAATGCCATCAGTAGTCAATGACGCGACTACGACACCGTCCATATCTCCGATTTTCATTGCAGCAGCCAAAGCTATTTCCTGATTCCTTCCTCCCTTGCCTTTGCCCGTGACTGTCACTGTTGTTTCTCCTCCTACAACCACGACGCCAGGCTTCTGAACTGGGTTGTTCGAAACGGAGATCTCACGAAGTATCGAGGAAAACACTATTCCAACATATCTAGCCTCACCTTCAAGCATCGAAGTCAAAAGAAGCGTGTTTAGACCGGCCGACTTCAACTCAGTGCACGCTGCCTGACTCGCAAACCGATTGTTTCCAACAATGACATTGCAGACTTTTTTGAAAGACTCATCATCAGCCTTAGGAGTTTCGGGAATAAGCCCCTTTTCACCGTCTGAAAGCACTTTGACAACTGACGTCGGAACCTTGTTCCAAAGATCATGTTTCCTCAATACTGCTATCGCGTCGCTGAACGTTGTAGAGTCAGGAACTGTCGGTCCCGAAGCAATGAAATCAAGCGGATCCCCTACCACATCCGAGAGAATCAGGTTCAAAACAGTGGCAGGATACGCTTTCTTGGCTAACCAACCGCCCTTGAATTCTGAAATGTGCTTTCGCACGGTGTTGATTTCGGTTATCGTTGCACCGCTCTTGAGCAGGACATCCGTTAACTGCCGTTTGTCAGAGAGCGAAATTCCTCCACGTGGTGATGGCATCATGCTTGACCCGCCACCTGAGATTAGACAGATGACCAGATCATCGGCTGTGGCACCTTCGACGAGATCGAGCATCTTGCGTGTTCCCTCAAGGCCTGCCTCGTCTGGAACAGGATGATCAGACCCATGCAATTTTATGATATCTGTTTTGTTCGCGTTTCCATGTAAAACGTTTACAAGGCCTGCAGTTATTCGCCTGCCCAGGACTTATTCCATCGCTTCAGCCATCGAGCCGCTTGCCTTTCCACCACCGACCACGTAAACGCTTTTGAACTTACCCAGATCAAACGAGTAATCATCAACTCTCAAGACAGAATCTCTTAGCAACACCTTGATTTTATTATCTGCTTTGGGTCGGCAGCTTTCAATGCGGTCTCGAGGCTCTTCAAAGCGAGCTCCCTCGCCGTCTTATCGCGCTGAGTCTCCCCGTTAGCGATCAACTGCTCTCTGTTTTTGATGGCTGCCATTGCGATAATTCCTCAGAATCCCATCAAGGATTGCGTAACTGTAATAAGTCAAACGCTAATAAAGAATTCCACCTAACCATTACAAGGTGATTCGCATGGCAAAACCCAAGATTTACGTCACTCGTGAACTTCCAGAAAGGGTCTGAAGATAATTCAGCAGCATTTTGAAACAGAAGTTTGGCCAGAATATGTCCGCCACCTAAGAAGACGATAATAGAAAAGGCAAAGAATGTTGACGCTTTGGCCACTCTACTATCCGACAAGATCGATGCTGAAGTCTATAATGCTGCGCCAAAATTGAAAATCGTTTCACAACTGGCAGTGGGCTTTGACAACATAGACCTTGCAGAGGCAACCAAGAGAGGAATCTACGTCACAAACACTCCTGAAGTGCTGACTGACACAACTGCAGATTTTTCATGGGCACTACTGATGGCTGTCGCCAGACGGGTAGTGGAAGGAGACAAGTACGTGCGAACTGGACAATGGAAGGTCGGCTGGCACCCAGCAATGCTTACTGGAAGAGACGTTTTTGGAGCAACGATAGGCATCGTTGGCGCGGCAGAATCGGCTATGCAATGGCAAAGAGAGCCTAAGGTTTTGATATGAAATTCTTTCTACGACGTCATCCCAAGACCCGAAATCGAAAAGCTCGGAGCAAAGAAAGTCGACTTGACCACGCTTTTACAAGAATCAGACTTCGTCACTATACACGTCCCGCTGATGAAAGAAACATATCACCTTATGGACGAACAGAAATTCAAATTGATGAAAAAAACGGCTTACATCATAAACAATTCGCGAGGACCTGTTGTGGACGAAAAAGCTCTGTACAAAGCATTGAAGGAAGGCTGGATCGCAGGTGCAGGAATAGACGTTTTCGAACAGGAACCAACGCCTGCAGACAATCCGTTACTCAAGTTTGACAATGTTGTTGTTGCACCACACATATCGAGCGCAAGTCTTGAAACGCGGGCGAAAATGTCAGAAATGGTCGCAGACAACTTAATCAACTTCTTCGAAGGAAAACGACCGCCAAACCTGGTCAACAAGGACGTTATGAAAGTTCGACCGCTCTCAAAGCTCTTCTGACCTTTGGACAAGGTCGAATCCAGAAATATGAAGGATCAATCTCTCCATACTTTCTTCTGTGTAATATGTAAATAGTTAAATAAGGATTTGTTTCTACGATTAATTTCCATCCAAGGTACCTTGATCTGAGTGGTCGCTATATTTGCTGATAAAATGAAGGCTCTCGAAACAGAAACAGCTTTTGAAGCGCTTGCAAAAGCAAGACACTTGAAAAACAAGCAAAAAACATCGTCCACTTGGAGATAGGCGAACCCGACTTTGACACGCCGAAGAATATCAAAGACGCAGCGGCAAAAGCAATCAGCGCAGGCTACACCCACTACACTCCATCCGCAGGCATGCTGAAATTAAGACAAGTTGTCGCAGATTATATCTCTAAAACCAGAAAATTAGATGTAAAGCCTGAAGAAGTTGTTATAACGCCCGGCGGCAAACCGGTAATGTTCTTTGGCGTACTAGCATTAGTCAACCCAGGCGACGAAGTTCTATATCCAAACCCAGGTTTTCCAGTATACGAGTCCGTGATAAAGTTTGTCGGTGCCAAACCCGTTCCGATACCGCTCAAAGAAGAAAACGAGTTCAGCTTCGACCCTGAATACGTCAAGAAAAAGATAACCAAGAAAACCAAGATGATAATCCTCAACTCTCCAGAAAATCCCACGGGCGGCGTAATACCTCGAGAACAACTCAAAGTCATAGCCGACTGTCTGGAAAACAGAGACGACGTTTTCGTGCTCTCAGACGAGATATACAGCAGAATAATCTACGAAGGCAAACCCGAGAGCATATCACAGTTTCCAGGAATGAAAGAGAAGACGATTATACTGGATGGTTTCTCAAAGTCCTACGCCATGACTGGATGGCGACTCGGTTATGGTGTAATGAAAAAAGACCTTGCAGTAAAAATGGCGCAACTAATGACCAACTCAAACTCGTGCACAAACACTTTTGTGCAGATAGCTGGAATCGAAGCACTGAAAGGCCCTCAGACTGAGCCGGAAAGAATGGTCGCCGAATTCAAAAAACGCAGAAAAGTCATAGTTGACGGTCTGAATCAGATCAAAGGAATCACATGCAAGAAACCTCATGGAGCATTCTACGTTTTTCCAAACATAACAGGAACTGGTATGGACTCCCGCAAGCTTGGAGATCACCTACTCTACAAGGCGGGGGTTTCAGTGCTGCCAGGAGCCTCTTTCGGCGAATATGGCGAAGGCTATCTTCGCTTGTCCTTTGCAAACTCTATTGAGAACATAAGAATAGCTTTGAACAATATAGAGAAATCTCTAACCTAACGTTGAGTGCTACCGTGAAAAAGTAGAATTCAATAAACTGGAAGAGTGACTTCACAGTTCAGTTAAATTGGTTTTTCAGCCTTCGACGAATTGTTTGACTCTTCTCATTCCTTCCACGATAGCGTCTTTTGCTGTAGCATAACTAAATCTTATGTACTCCTCAGTTTGCCCTACGTTCTTTCCTCCGAAATGAATATCCGCCAAACAAGCAACGCCTTTGTCCAACAGAATTTTTCTAAAGTCTTCGGCGGATTTTGCCCCAACTTTTCTGCAGGCTTTCGTCACGTTCGGCCACACATAGAATGCTCCTCCAGGACGTAGACATTTGATTCCCTCAATGTCGTTAAGCAATTTTACGATCAAGTCTCTCCTTTCTTTGAAGCTTTTTGCCATCTTCTCTGATTCGTCCTGAGGACCGTTCAAAGCAGCTACAACAGCCCACTGAGTCGGTTGGTTGGCGCAGCTATCCGTATTCGTCATCCATCTTGCGAAGTGAGGAGCCAACGTCTTGTTTGCAGCGTAACCAAGACGCCAGCCAGTCATTGCATAAGCCTTCGAGGCGCAATCGACCATAATTGTTCGGTCAAGCATCCCGTCAATTGAGGCTATTGATTGAAATGGCGCATCATAAGCCAATGTCGAATACACTTCGTCAGAGTAAACCCAAAAATCATGATCCATCGCGAGATCTGCTATCGCCTTCAGTTCCTCCTTCTTCAGCACCCCACCAGTCGGATTCTGTGGAGAGTTAATGATCAACATCTTCGTTTTCTTAGTAATCCTTTTCTTCAAGTCTTCTATGTCGAACGCAAATTCCTTTTCCTCAACCAAAGGAAGCGGAATGGGTTTGGCTCCGTGCGCACTGATTTGGCTTTGGTAGATTGGGAAACCAGGATTCGGATAGATGATTTCATCGCCTGCACCATAGTCAGTCGTGCAAAGGACGCTCCAGTAAATGAAGGGTTTTCCACCGCAGGCAACCGCAACATGTTCGGGTTTGATTTCAACTTTTCTTGTCTTGCTGAACCTCGCCGCTACGGCCTGCTGCAATTCAAAAATCCCTGCGGAAGGAGTATAGCCAGTTTTTCCTTCCTTTATTGCCTTGATTGCCGCCTGCTTTATGTTTTCAGGTGTGTCAAAATCTGGTTGGCCTATACAGAAATTCTTTATGTCTGCGCCTTCTCTCAGTCGTTTATTAACTTCAGCCAAAACTGTAAATGCGTTCTCAGTACCTAACGAACCTGTCCTTTTTGATATACCCGCCATACAAGTGCCCCACAAATCTTGAATGGGGATAGGAAAGATTGATTATTAAGCGTTTTTGCAGCAACAAAACTGTTCCTACGTTTCGTTAACCATTGATGGAACGCCGCAGATCTTCTTCAGTCCTCTATCTTTTCTTCCGTCAGTGTCTCCACGATATCAGATGCTAATTGTATGAGGTTTTCCGCTTGTTTCAAGTGCTCTTTCCCCGTCCATTTCTTCAAGTTGTCCAAGCTGCTGAACTGCATCTTCAACCTCGACGAGACACTTCAAAACTGGGTCGGTGATATCTTGTGGTCTCTTTTCGGCTGTCTCTCTCACGACGATTTCAACGAAGGCGGGTTCTCCAAGACTGTAGTAAATGGCGTTTCGAGCTTTCCTCACAGCCTCCAAAACAAGACTCGGAGCCATGTACGGCATTTTTCTGGCGGCTTCAAGCTCAGCCTTTGCCTCGCGCAAATATCGAAGCGCCCAGCCTTTTCTGTACTGATCCATCAATTTGTTTCCGTCTCTTCACAAACTCTGAGAGAATCTTGCCCCAAACAGTTAGTCAGGTTCTTCTTCTTCGTCAGTTTCCATCGCTGGCTCAGTTTTCTCAGGAGCAAGAAAACGCGTTATGTACCCGGCGATCTGATTCTTGACTTTCGGCGTTCCACCTAAAACCAGAATCGCTAACCATATGCTTGTTATTCTCAAAATCATGATTGAATTTGTCAGGAAAACGTTTAACGAGTTCTTTGGCGGTCCGTTTGATCTGTTCGGTTCGCACACTTCCCAAGCGAATGTTTCCTCCAAGCACCTACACAGTTATGCTGTTTATCATTACTCCGATATTATAGAGCAACCTCTCTTAAACATGACTAGGCTAATTAACCTTTATCCCGAAGAAACGTTCGAAATTCTCTCTCACCTGCTCAGCAACGCTTTCAACATCAATTCCTCGCACTTCGGCTATAGCATTGATCACTGTTGGAATAAAGGCAGGAGTGGTCCTCTTTCCGTCGAAAGGCTTCCGGAAGAAGCGCACTGGACCATCTGTTTCAGTCAGCAACTTCTCCAAGGGAACTTTTTTGACGACATCGCGAATTCCGTTTGAAAAGACGACGGGAGCACCCTCAGAAATGTAGAAGCCTCTGTCGACAGCCTTGGCAAGCGCACTGATCGGATTACTGAACCAATGTAGCAAGACTTTCTTGACATTATATGAAGGAAGCATGTCGACGATTTGTTCTGTTGTTCCTCGCGAGTGGATTATAGCAGGCAACTCGAACTTCTCGGCAAGATGCAGCATTGAGTCAAAAACTTTGAGCTGCTTGTCCCAGATATTCATGTATTTGATATCTAACCCTATCTCGCCAATTGCAATGAAATTGCTGTTCTTCTCTTGGCTAGAGATGAAGTCTGTGGTCTTTTGAAGCTGATCATCATCAAGATTATTAACGCTCCAAGGGTGTATTCCAAGAGCTGCGTGAACCATGCCTGGAAAGTGTGTGGCCAGATCCAAACTACCCATACAAGTTTTCAGATCCATGGAATTGGAAACCAAGGCGACCACGCTAGAAGTTCTTGCCTCTCCCAATATTTCGTCGATGCAACCTGAATATTCATCGTCTGAAAGATGTATGTGAGCATCAACCAATTTCAATTTGCTTTCACTTCGAAAATACCACTCGTCCCCGTTGCCTTTATAACTTCTTCAGAAATCGAAATTCGAAAGGTACAGCAAAATCACTCTGAATAATAACACGAACATGGATGAATTCAGGAATTCACAGTTGGAATCGGCTCTGAAAAAACCAACCGTTTTTCAATATTGCGACTGTTTGGCACGGATAATCAATAACAAACGTTAAATAGGGCTTTAAAGAGAAAAGGGGGCTACGGAGGACTGTTTATGGCTGATCTGGAATTGGCTGTAGCTCCGATGCACAGATTATGCAAGAAAGCTGGAGCCGACAGAGTCAGTGAAGCAGCAGCAAAAGAGCTTGCCAAGGCATTAGAGGAAATCGGCGTCAAAATTGCCAAGGAAGCACTCGACTTCGCCATGCATGCAGGACGGAAGACAATCAAGTCTGAAGACATCGAGATTGCAGCCAAGAAAGTTATGGGAAAATAACCAGTCTATCTTCTCTTCCTTTCTTTTTTACGAATCATAACATCTTCCAGTAGTCTCTGCAAAATCCTCGTTTTCTACACGATTCAATTTGTCCCATATTCTAGAAAATCCTTAAGAACAAGCCAATGGATTTCATATCTGGAAGCGAATCATCATGGGCGGCAAAAAGAAACTAAACCTGAAACAAATGGAACGCATGCAGGATAAGAAGGACGCTGAAGACAAGGAAAAGAAAAAGAAAGAAAAAGGCGGAGCGCCGAAGGAGAGGAAAGCCTCGTCAGTGATTGCACCAGACGCAAAGAGTGACAAAGTCATGGGTGAGCTGAAGAAAATGCATGTCTTGACACCGTTCACGGTGGCAACGCGGTTTAACATTCGCATAAGCGCTGCCAAAGACCTTCTTGACCAACTGCAGGGAAACGGTTCGATCCAGATGGTATCGGGTAACCACAACATCAAGATATACAGAGTAGATTAGTTCCTCGAATGTTCTGGAAACCCAATTTTCATTTTTCCGTTAGCCTAAAGGCGAATCTTGTTGGAATTCCCTGAAAGAGTCTACACTGAAGAAGAAGTCAAAATAGCTAGAAGCCTAATCGAAAAAGGATACAGACATGAAGTTCAGATCAATGGAAGCAAAGATTTCAAGAAAAAAGTCGGGAAGACTTTGCTTCTGATCAAAACTGCAGGCTTCTACGATTTCTTCAGAACCTACATTCGCAGCATCAAAGAAATCGACGGCTTAACACAGTTGAGGCAGTCAGAAGCTGAAATATGGACGAACCAATATGCGGTAGAGAATGCAGTTGATGCTGCAAGCCTGTTTGTGCAAAAAGCGAACCAGATGAAAGAGTATCTTGAAGGCAAACTGTACTACGGCGGAGATGCTGAGAGGCGTTCCTTCCAAAAAAGGAAAGAGTTTCTTGAAGTACTCAAGAAGAGAAGCGATGACAAAGAAATAATTGAAGAATGTGAAAGACTTCTTAAGATGTGGAGAGAAAGTTCTTTAGTATATTAAACGCTTTCAACCCTGATTTTTGTACCGCTCTTGATCTGCTTGAAAATGTCCAAGTTGCCGGTCACTTTGCCGATGATATTGACTGGACTGTAAGGTTGTGATTTTCCGTAGAAAATACAGATCGCGCTTCCCATCGGCCAAAACCCTATTGTTCCAGTTTCAACGGTAGCCTTAGCCTTTTCCTCCCCCATTTTGATCGGGGTTTCGAAGTAGACTTCCTCTTTCCACAAAGCCGCTCTTCCTTCAATCGGAAGTTTCCTGACGATCATGTCGATCGTTCTGGGAGCCAAGAATCGAACAAGCTCTCCTTCAACTTCGCCCATGCCTTCAATAATGAACTTCACTTTCACGCGTGAGACTTCTGTGTTTTCTTCAGTCATTTTTTCACACTTCTTTTTACAAAGTCGTCCAGAATCTTCTCAAGCGAGACTGGCCCTAGAACTTTAAGGTCATATCTCACCCTAACTGATGGCTGTTTGAACGTAATAACTCTTCGCAGGTCAATCGGCGTGCCGATGACGACTACATCGCATGGAGTGTGATCAATAGTTTCTTTGAGCTCAGCAATTTGTTTTTCACTGTAACCCAACGCTGGAAGAATTGCGCCCAGATGAGTGTATTTCTTGAATGCTTCTTTGATCGAACCGACAGCATAGGGTCTCGGATCAACCATCATGCTCGCTCCTGCTTTCTTCGCAAAAATCATGCCAGCACCATAAGGCATGCCTCCATGTGTTATTGTAGGACCATCTTCAATCACGAGAACACGCTTTCCTCTAATCAAGTCCGGATTATCTGCCGTAATAGGTGACGCCGCTTCCAACACAAGGGCCTTAGGATTAGCCAACTTGATGTTTTCTTTGACCTGCGCAACTTTCTGAGGATCAGCTGTGTCAACCTTGTTGATTATGATCACGTCTGCCATGCGCAGGTTGGTCTCTCCAGGATGAAAAGTCATCTCGTTCCCAGCTCTGTGCGGATCAGCTACGACTATGTTCAGATCTGGCTTGTAGAAAGACAAATCGTTGTTGCCTCCATCCCAAACTATCACATCCGCCTCCTTCTCTGCTTCATGCAAGATTTTCTCGTAATCGACCCCTGCGTAGACAACTATGCCGTTGTCAATGTGAGGTTCATACTCTTCGCGTTCCTCTATAGTACACTCGTACTTGTCCAAGTCTTCGTAGGACGCAAAGCGCTCCCAGATCTGTTTGGTGAGGTCCCCGTATGGCATTGGGTGCCTTATCGCAGCAACCCTGAGACCCATGCCCTTCAGGATCTTTGCAACTTGCCGTGAAGTCTGACTCTTACCTGCACCTGTTCTGACAGCGCAAACAGAAACGACTGGAACCTCCGCCGTCAACATCGTCGTTTTTGGACCCATTAAGCGAAAATCTGGACCATTGGCGAGTGCAATCGAGGCTTTATGCATGACATATTCATTCGAGACGTCGCTGTAGGCGAAAATCACTTCGTCAACATCGTGGTCATGTATAAGTTTCGGGAGTTCTTCTTCAGGATATATTGGTATGCCCTTGGGGTATCTTGGTCCAGCAAGTTCAGGCGGATAATTTCTGCACTCAATTCCTGGAATCTGCGTCGCCGTGAACGCTACAACTTCGTAAGCGTCATTGTTTCTGAAGAAGACGTTGAAGTTGTGAAAGTCCCTACCAGCGGCGCCCATTATAATCGCTTTTAGTTTCCGCACAATGATACCTCTCAAAACCCTAGACTAGGGTGCGAATACTAGAGGATAATTCTATTTAAACCTAGCGCGGAGGGGCTATTGCAATAGTCTTAACACCGTTTCGCCTATGAAGTCGATTTGTTTTGGAGTGACGCCCGGATGGACTGGCAGTGAGAACACTTGCTTGGAAACCGATTCCGTGACTGGAAGTCTATACTTACCAAACTTGCTATAGTAGGGCATAAGATGGATAGGATTTACGTAGCAAATGAAAGCCCCGATCCCTTCCTGTTTCAGTTTTTCGACTATGGCGTCTCTTTTCCCAGCTTTGGCGTTCTTAAGTCGTACGGTGTAGAGATAGTAACTGCATTTGAACCCTTCTGGTTCGATTGGAAGATCGAGTTTGTCCGTTTTTTCCAGAATTTCGCTGAGTCTTTTTGCGTTTGCACGTCTTTTGGCAACAAACTTGGACAGCTTCTTCATCTGAACCGTTCCTATGGCGGCCGCAATCTCAGGCATATGATAGTTGTGTCCCAAGCATGAGGGACATGTATTTCTCCTTCTCTCCGTGGCTTCGGATGATTCTTACGGTATCGGCCAAATCGCTGTTGTTGGTGGTGAGCATTCCACCTTCGCCAGTTGTCATATTCTTGCTTCCGTAAAAGCTCCAACACGCCGCATCTGCGAAGGCACCCGGCGGCTTCCCCATGTAGGTGGCTCCATGAGCTTGCGCAGCATCCTCGATGATCTTCAACCCATGTCGATCTGCGATTTCTCTTATTGGTTTCAAGTCTGCTGGCATGCCATAAAGGTCAACAGGAATTATCCCGCGCGTCTTGGAGGTTATGTTCTTCTCAATTTTCTCAGGCGAAATAGTGTACGTGACGGGGTTTATGTCAACGAACAAAGGTCTGGCCCTATTGAAAACAATCACTTCTGCCGTCGCCACGAAGGTGAAGCTTGGCAGGATCACCTCGTCACCTTGTCTGATGCCTGCCGCTGCCAACGCTGAATGCAAGGCGGCTGTTCCCGAATTCGTAGCTACTGCATGTTTGGCCTTTGCATACTTCGCGAAAAGACTCTCAAACTCTCTGACCATGGGACCTGCTCCCACACCGTGAGTAAGAATTCCGCTCTTCAGAACCTTGACAACAGCTTTGATTTCCTCTTTTCCAATTTGAGGACCATTAATCTGAATCATCTGACAACCTCTGCGGTAGTCTACAATTTCTTTCCTAATAACTGCTACGATCTGGAATGTCCTGATTAGGAAGTAATCAAACAGTATTCAACGGTCGCGCAAATCGCTTTTTTGTTTGCAAACTCGTTTGCCGATTGCTAGGATCAAAGACGTGCGGGGATGAACACGCTAGAAAACCATCCTATTTGCATTGTTCAGACAGCCATAAAAATCATGTTCTCGGCAAGATCAAAACGTCAAATACTTGACAGAAAGCATAATAGAGACCATAGAGCCGAATTTAATAAATCGCGTTTATGGATGCCTAGCTGATGGCAAGAATCGGTGTATACGTTTGCCATTGCGGCTTGAACATCGCAGGGGTTGTTGATGTTGTAAAAGTGGCAGAATATGCCAAAACCCTGCCCGATGTAGTTACGGCTAGACATTACACCTATATGTGTTCTGAACCCGGACAAAGGTTAATTCAAGACGACATCAAAGCTGACAAACTTGACAGAATAGTAATCGCCACATGCTCTCCACGTATGCATGAGGAAACGTTCCGAAAAGCAGTTGCCGAAGCGGGGCTCAACCCATACCTTACCGAAATAGTCAATCTCAGAGAACATGTCTCTTGGGCGCACACTCACGAACCCGAGAAAGCAACGGAAAAAGCCAAAGCTCTTGTGCGAATGGGTGTTGCCCGAGCTCGAGTTCTAGAGCCTCTTCAGAAACGAAAAGTAAGTGCGGAAAAAAGCGTTTTGGTCGTGGGCGGCGGCATAGCAGGCATACAGGCTTCACTTGACTTGGCTAATGCTGGATTCAAGGTCTATGTGGTTGAAAGGGAAGCCAGCATCGGCGGGCGAATGGCTCAACTGGACAAAACGTTTCCAACGCTCGATTGCAGCGCTTGCATCCTGACTCCGAAAATGGTTGACGTAGCCAAGCATAGAAACATAACGCTCATGACTAACGCCGAAGTCACAGGCGTCGAAGGCTTCGTTGGCAACTACAATGTTACAATCCTCAAGAAACCCAGATATGTTGACGCGAAAAAATGCGTCGGATGTGAGGCATGCACAAAAGTCTGTCCGGTGAAGGTTCCTGACAAATTCAATGAAAAGTTGACCGAGAGAAGAGCTGTGTACGTTTACTCGGCGCATGCTGTGCCCAAGATCGCAATCATTAGTCCAGAATACTGCCTGAGACTCAAAACGAAGAAAGACGTTTGCGGCAAGTGTCAAACGGCCTGCGAGCCTAAGGCGATAGATTTCGATCAGGAACCAGAATCTGTTCAAATCAAAGTGGGGGGAATAATCGTGGCCGTCGGGTCAGAAGTTTTCGACGCCACAAGAATAGCAGAACTTGGGTACGGACGCTTCAATAACGTCATATCGAAGCATGGAATTTGAAAGAATTTCCGACGCGGCTGGACCGACAAACGGGAAGATAGTAACTCCCAAAGGAGGAAAGACTCCCAAAACCATAGCGTTCATACAATGCGTTGGTTCACGCGACAAACGTTTTCACGAATACTGCTGCCGTGTCGGATGCATGGTTACTCTTAAACAGGCAATTCTTGCACGTGAGAAAATCCACGAGCCCGTAAGAATATTCGTTTGTTACATTGACATCCGAGCTTTCGGCAAAGGTTATGATGAATTCTATCAGGCGTGCGAGAGACATGGACATAGACTTCATAGCGGGGATGCCATCGGAAATCCATGGAACCCCAGACGGTTCGTTGCGCTTTGATGTTTTTGACAAAGGAACAAATAAGCTTCTTGAAATTCACGCGGACATTGTGGTACTTGGAACTGGACTTGTTCCGAGCAGGGGTCTTGAGAAAATCAGTTCACTCTTCCATGCTTCAAGAAGCGCAGACGGATTCTTACTTGAGGCACATCCAAAGTTGCGCCCACTCGAAAGCGCTATGGCTGGAGTGTTTCTTGCGGGAGCATGCCAAGGACCCAAAGACATCCCTGATACCGTGGCTCAGGCAAGCGGAGCAGCAGCAAAAGCGATAGACTTGCTCTCAAGTGGCGAAATCGAGATCGAACCGTTGAAGGCTATAATCGATACGGACCTCTGCAGTGGATGTCGAATATGCGAGTCAATTTGCCCGTTTGTAGCCATAGAAATGAAAAATGAAAAAGGGAAAGGCGAAGAAAAGCTGACAGCCAACGTCATCGAAGCGGTATGTCAAGGATGTGGTGCATGCAGTTCGGCTTGTCCCACTGGAGCGATCAAGATCCAGCAATACAATAACAAACAGGTTGTGACGCAAGTTCAAGCAGCCCTTAATGAAGCGTGTATTGAAGGAGGAAAATAGCTTGAGCCTTGTCGACTTAATGTCAATGGCTAAACCCAACGTCGAGACACGCAACAAAATCCTGTCAAGACTCAAGAACAAAGAACTGGCGAACTGTTTCCAATGCATAAAATGCACAAGTGGATGTACCGCTTTGAAGCTCTTGGAGCTCAAGCCTCATGAGATAATGAAACTCGTCAATCTTGGTTTTGTCGATGAGTTGCCGACTTCCGACATCATTTGGACATGCGCTACGTGTCTGAAATGCGTTCAACGATGCCCACAGAAAGCGTCACCCTACCACATAATAATCGCACTGAGAAACCTTGCAGTTGAGAAGGAGGCAAAAGTGCCAGAAACATATCTCAAGATCGTCTCGCAGATACTTGAGACGGGACTGGCCGAACCTCCGCAGAAGATTGTAACTAGGAAGATGGAAACAGTAGACCGTGAATGCCTAAAATTGCCTAAGATAAAAACGCCGAAAGAGACTTTTCCAAGTCGTCTTCATGAAAGCTATGGAGGAAAGGTAGAGTGAAAATCGCGGTCTTCTGGGGTTGCTGCATACAGACAGGTCAACTCGCCTACGAAATGTCATTGCGCGAAACTCTCCCAAAACTTGACGTTGAATTGGTCGATTTGGCAGAGATTTGCTGCTGCGGCGATCCTGTCAAGAGCGTAAACGAATTCGCCTCCAACTTCTTAGCTGCCAGAATTCTAGCTCTTGCTGGACAAACGGGACTCGAAAATCTACTTGTCCCGTGTAACCGTTGCCACTTCACAATTTCCGAAGCTCAGGACAAGATAAGGAACGATCCTAAAACTGCAGGCAAAATCATGGATTTGCTTAAGGAAGAAGGCTTGCAATACAATCCAGACATCAAAATCTGGCACACCATCGATTTCTTGCATGATTGTGTCGGACTAGCGAAAATCACGAAAGCTGTTAAGAGACCCCTCAAGGGGTTGAAAGTTGCTACTCATGTAGGTTGCCAGATAATCAGGTACAGCGACTTAGGAAGAGTCGATGACGCAGAAAACCCGCAGAAACTAGACGAATTATTGGCTACGCTTGGAGTAGAATCTGTTGATTATGCTGAGAAACTCGATTGTTGTGGAGCAGCGCTCATGCGAAGTCACATAGACTCCGCGCTTTCCCTTGCTGGCTCCAAACTTAAAGCAGTGCAAAATCTTGGCGTAAACGGGATGGTAGTCTCATGTCCTGATTGTCAGCTGATGTTCGATACTAAACAGAAAGGATGCAGGAACTACGGTAGGGGCGAAGCTCAACGTTCCGGTAGTTTACTTCACCCAGTTGCTTGGACTGGCTCTAGGCATTGACGACAAGAAACTCGGGCTGCAACTTAACCAGAGCCCGGCGGAAGAGATTCTAGCGAAGATTTCAGGTTAACATTCCGAACAACTTTTATACCTGCGTCCCAAACCTTCAACGAAAAGGTGAAAGAAATGGTAGATTTTGGCTTCACTGAAGAACAGGAACTCTTCCGAAAAGCTGTACGAGAATGGTGTGAAAAGAATCTCCCGATAGAAAAAATAAGAGAAATGGATACTCGCGGCGCGATTCCTCAATCATTATTGCGAAGCATGGGTGAAATGGGACTAAACATAATGACGGCACCGCAGGAACACGGCGGAACGGGAGCCGACTGGGTAACAGCATGCATCGTGGCTGAAGAACTCGGTTACTCTGATGTTAGCATTGCTTTGCCCGTACTGTGGCTAGTAGAATCATCATGGGGATATGTTGTTGATAGGTACGCAAGTGAGAAAACGAGAAACGACGTCATACGACCAGCCATAAAAGGCGACGCATTCATAGGCATAGGTTCCACGGAAGCCGGTGGCGGTTCGGATGTCGCAGCCTTCAAGACAACAGCCAAGAAAGTAGGAGACGAATGGATTCTCAACGGTGAAAAGACCTACATCAGTGGCACTGAAGAATCAAAGAAGTTTGGAGGAGGATACTTCGTTATCGCTCGAACATCGCCTGCTCCACCAGAAGCCTCGCATCGAGGGATGACAGGCTTCTACGTGCCGATGAATGCACCTGGAGTGGAGATCAATAAGCGATACGAAGATATGGGTAGAATGGCAATCTCAACAGGCGGTTTCCTACTGAAGAACGTCAAAGTACCAGACAGTTACCGTCTGGGCGAAGTTGACAAAGGCTTTTACCTGACCATGGAAGGATTCGACTCTGCGCGTATACTTATTTCAGCTGTCTGTGCAGGAGCTGCCAGACGTGCACTTGATGTCGGCATTGAATACGTTAAAGAACGAAAAGCCTTCGGCAGGCCAATAGGCAAATTCCAAGGCATACAGTTTGAAATGGCTGATGACTGGGCGCACCTAGAAGCACTTAGATCACTGACTTTTCGAACTGCATGGATGATGGACATGCGCTACAAAGAGAAGAAGTTCACGCCTCTTGAAGTAACAAAAATGATTGCTGCCTGCAAGCTTCTTGCACCACACTTAGCCTTTGACATATACAAGCACGCCATGATCTGGCTCGGAGCATACGGCTACACTAAGGAATGCCCACTAGAAATGGGATTGCGAGGAATAATGTCCTACTGCGTCGGAGCAGAAGGAGCCACAAACATACAAAGAACAGTCATTGCCAGAGAACTACTGGGCAAGGAATTCATAGCATACAAGTAAAACCTCAACACGGAATTGTTTCCGAAGCGCCCAATCCGGCGCTCACCCCTAATTTCTTTCTAATCACTCTTCAAGAAACGGAGTTCCTTTCTCAATAATGAAAACTATGGAAGAGCGATGCTTCTCTTGATTTGGTCTCCAACCAAATTCTGAGAGTTCTAGCTTTTTTTCAGTAAAGACTCATTGAGGCAAGACAAGACGCGGGTTACTGAAGTTGTTTCATCAATGCTTCTTTGAGTGCAGGCACCACTTCGTAAAGGTTACCTACAACTCCGTAGTCGGCTATTTCGAATATCGGGGCTTCAGGATCTTTGTTTATTGCAACTATTATCTTTGAATCCCGTATTCCAGCAACGTGTTGGATCACTCCCGAGACACCACAGGCGATATAGAGTTTGGGTTTGACCTTATGCCCTGACAGTCCGACCCAGTCCGTAGACCATTTTCGATCTTCAACCAGAGGTCTCGTGAATCCTACCTGCCCGCCGAGAACCTTGGCCAAATCTTCCAAGATGGCGATATCGTCCTTCTTATCTAACCCTCTGCCACCGGACACGATGTATTGAGCTTCCTCTATTCGCACGTTCGAAGTAGCTAACGGTTTTCGTTCTACGACTTCTGTCTTTGGACTCTCTAATTGAAATTCCAACTTGATCGTCTGTCCATTGCGGTCTTTCTTTTCCGGTTTCTCAAAAGCTCTTGAGGGAACCGTTACAATCTGCGGCTTGGTTTTGAATGCAATTTTGGCGAAGGCGTTTCCACCGTAGGTTATTCGTTCACCCACAAGTCTCCCGTTTTCATCAATATTCAACCTGGT
The DNA here is from genome assembly GCA_963845885.1 of Candidatus Bathyarchaeota archaeon. GTDB lineage: Archaea > Thermoproteota > Bathyarchaeia > Bathyarchaeales > Bathycorpusculaceae > DASPPK01. Next base: position 152,475 of record CAWJTU010000010.1, on the reverse strand, counting down.
ACAGTCAGGAACGCATCCAGCGCTTAGTCGCGCTGCGAGTCTTGCCGCAAGCGGTTTGCCGTTTCTTGTTGAGCCGATCAGCAATGTTTCAGGGTGATGAGTGACTGCAACGTTGTAAAGGATGCCGAGATAGGCCTCAGCTTGAAAGGGTTCAAGAGCAGGACTGTCGGCGACGTAAACTTTGTCAGCTCCATATTTTATCAGGTCGGCTGCTTTAGCTTGACAGTTGTTGCCAACGACAATTACGGACAGCTCGGCTTTTGTTTTGTCTGCAAGTTCTCTCCCTTTTCCCACTAGTTCCAAAGTGAGATCGTACGCTTCGGAGAAGACCCATACTCCCTTGTTTTCGCTCATCCCAATCACTTCCTCCCAATGACACCTTCTTGGACAAGTGCCTTAGCCAGTTTCTCCGCGATCTCTTGAACAGATTCACCTGTGACCTTGATTCTCTTCCGCTCCATTTTGGGAGCAAGCACGTCAACGATTTCAATTCTTGAGCTGATTTTCTCTTGCTCGACATTGAGGTCTTTCAAAGACCAGATCACTATCTCCTTCTTTGAAGCCTTCATGATCATCATTAGCGAAGGTATTCGGGGTTGGTTTATTTCACGCGTGACAGAGATCAAAGCAGGCATCTTTGCTTTCACAGATTCACTTGCATCTTCAAGCGATCTCTCAGCAACAACTGCGTCACCTTCAACCGTAACTTTTCCCACAGAAGTGATCTGTGGCACGTTCAATATTTCGGCCAACCTTGGACCGACAAGACCAGAGAAACTGTCCAAGGATGAATCGCCGCACAGAATAAGATCATATTCTCCTATTTTCCTGATCATTTCAGCCAGAACGTAGGCAGTTCCCCACGTGTCCGTGTTTTGTAAACCAGGATCGTTCAGCCAGTAAGCCTTATCACCTCCCAAAGCAAGTCCTTCTCTCAGAACTGCCTTGGCATCTTCAGAACTTACCGTCAACGTAACGATTTCACCGCCGAGTTTTTCTTTGATTCTGATTGCTTCCTCCAGTGCGTTCTTGTCAAAATCACTCATTTTTTTAGGCGCACTGGCAGTTACCAGCTGCCTGGTTGCAGGGTCAACCTTCAACTGCGAAACATCAATTGCCTGTTTCATGCAAACAAGTATGCGTTTCAAGATTTCACCGTGATATCAGTGTTTGAAAAAACGAACGCTGGAGAGCTATATTAAAACTTCCGTTTCTATTTGAACGTATCCATGAACTCCTCAGAATACGATTCTGAAGCACACTACCGAGCATGGCTTAGTCAAAACCTCCAATCTAAAGCCAAAAGAAAATTACTCGTCAAGTTGGAGCCCGATGTAGGCACATCAGACTTATATAGCCGCCTTTTGTATTTGGAGCAAACGTGAAAATTATGACTTCAAAAGTGGGTGTTGCAGTTGTCGGTGTTGGTTTTGTTGGCGGACAAGCTCATGCCCCGAGTTTCAAGAAGATTGAAGACTCGAACCTTGTAGCATTATGCGACACTGTGGAGAGCAGAGTTAAACCTCTGGCTGAAAACCTCCAAGTCAAGTATTTTCTCGATTACGACAGACTTCTCGATCAACCTGAGGTACAAGCAGTTGTATTGGCTGTTCCGACACCGCTCCATTTTGATTTGTCAATGAAAGCAATCGCCAAAGGAAAACATGTGCTCTGCGAAATGCCCCTGGCTCCCAAAGTTGAGCAGATGAGGGAACTTGAATCTGCGGCCAAGAAAGCGAAAGTTCTCTTTATGCCCGATCTCAATTTCCGTTTCGCTCCCATTTACAACAAGAGCAAGGAATTGATCGATTCAGGAGCAATCGGGAAGCCAATCGCTCTTCATTACCGAGAGTTTATTCCTGCGACTAGTCTGGCTGAACAGTGGCCCGCCGGGTCTTGGGCTTGGAACATCGAGAAAAGTGGTGGATACCCTGACTTCACGCTCTCTGTATGGTCCATTGATATGATAAGATGGATGTTCAAAAGCGAAATAACAGACGTCGAATGGATGGCGAGCTATCCGAAGATAGAAAAACTCGGAATCCTCGGCTACAACACGATGGGCTTGATCAGACTCTCCAATGGCATGGTCGGTTCTCTCCACTACAGTGCTTCAGTTGCCGTGTCCGCGAGCATATCACGACTCGAGGTATTTGGAGACAACACAAACGTTATGCATGCCATAGGAACGAACAAAATAGTCACTTACGGGCAAGATCAGACTCCTCAAGAAACGAATGTAGAGGTAAAAGGCGCCAGAGTCTGGGGGCATCGGCAAATAGATGAACACTTCATAGATTGCATAATCCACAACAAGCAACCCCAATCAACCGTAAACGACGCAATCAAAGCCATTGAGATAGCCCTCAAAATGACGAGGAATACCAAGAAGTAGGTTCCGACCTATCTTTTTCAAGGTCATTCAAGAGTAACGTTGTTCCGTTCAGAGCAAAGAACACGCTTGGAATAAGACATATGTTGGATGGAGGTTTTTCGCGTGTTTTTAGCCAAAAACACCCCTCCCCCCTAGGCTTTTTTGAACCAAAGCACCTTGTTTAGAATCCATAGAATTATGAAATTGACAAGAAACATCTAAATAGAATCCCTTGACACTGCAAATCATAGCAGGAGAAAAAATGCAATGGTTGAACCAGGTACTTATTTCTGGTCAGGAAATGAAGCATGTGTTGAAGCTGCGATTATCGTTGGCTGCAGGTTCTTCGCAGGCTATCCAATTTCACCTTCTAATGAAATACCTGAACGCCTATCAGAACGCCTGCCTCAGGTCGATGGAACATTCATGCAGATGGAGGACGAGCTGGCGTCCATAGGCGCGATCATGGGAGCAAGCTGGGGCGGAAGAAAAGCAATGACCGCGACATCGGGCCCTGGCTTCAGTCTAATGCAGGAAACGATCGGTTGGGGATTCATGAGCGAAACACCTTCCATCATAGTTGACGTTCAAAGAGTGGGCCCTGGAACTGGACAGGCAACAAAGTGCAGCCAAGGCGACGTTATGCAGGCGCGATGGGGAACGCACGGCGACTACTGTGCGATCGCACTTTCACCTAACTCCGTGCAGGAGATGTTCGAGCTAACAATTAGAGCTTTCAATCTAGCTGAGAAATACCGGACGCCAGTTATCCTGCTGGCTGATGAAACAATTGCTCACGTCAGGGAAAAGCTGACAGTGCCGCCAATTGAGCGAATAGAGATAATAAATCGAAAGAAACCCAAAGTCGGCGATAAGGCGTTTTTTGGGCTTGAAGATGTCGCACCAATGCCGTCTGTAGGCGAAGGTTTCAATGTAGCCGTTACAGCTTCAACTCATGATGAATATGGAGTGCGGTTTACCCAAGATGCTGCTGTTCACAGGAGAATGGTAACTAAGCTCAACGCAAAGATAAACAACAACGTTGAAGACATTGTCGAAGTGGAGAATCATAACGTTGAGAATTGCGATGTGGGCGTAGTTTCTTATGGATGCACCTCACGTGCTGTTTATGAAGCTGTTGAACAGGCAGAAGCCAAGGGAATCAAAGTTGGCCACGTTCGACTGAAAACGATTTGGCCCTTTCCAGATAAGCAGGTCAAAAGACTGTCTGAGTCTGCGAAAAGAATTATCGTGCCAGAAATGAATTTGGGACAAATCTGCCGAGAAGTGCAGAGAGTCGCATGTGGAGCAAACGTGATTCCATTCAACAAGATCGGGGGAGGAGAACTCATAACGCCTGAAGAGGTTCTCGAAGAGATTGTGAAAGGAGGAAAGTGAAATGACTGAACCATTTTCTGCACGAAAATACATGCGAGACTTGAAACTGCCATTCTGCGCAGGCTGTGGGCTATTTTCTCTGAGCGACACCTTTCTCAGAGCGGCACACGAACTTGGACACGAAGACCTTAGCAAATTCTGTTTCACCAGCGGAATAGGTTGTTCTTCCTGGATTCCTTCTCCCTACTTCATGGCAGACTCTGTGCACACCTTGCATGGAAGAAGCATACCTCCAGCAACCAGCATAAAACTGATACGACCAGACCTGAACGTAGTCGTCTTCGGAGGGGACGGAGACATAGTCGGCATAGGATTGAGCCATTTTGTACACGCAGCAAGAAGAAACACAGACATTCTTGTGATAATGGGCAACAACATGGTGTACGGCATGACTGGAGGACAGGTAGCGCCCACCACACCATTTAACACTAGAACAACTACGACGCCTTACGGAAGCTTCGAGCATCCAATAGACGCCGTGAAACTAGCATTCGCCGCTGGAGCTGCATATTCCGCGCGCTGGACCACCGCACACTTGGGCGAACTAAAAGAATCAATCAAGAAAGCACTTCAGATTCAGGGTTTCAGATTCGTCGAAGTAGTGACGCACTGCCCAACAGCCTACGGCAGAAGAGCAGGATTCAAAGATATTGGGGAAATGCTGAGATATTTCAAGGAAAACGCGGTTACGACTCAACAAGCGGAAAAAATGAAGCCTGAAGAACTTGAAAGAAAAATAGTCATTGGAGAATATGTAGCTGAAAGACGAACGACACTCGTAGAGGCAGTTCACGCAATGATGAAAGGAGTGAAAGAAGAATGATGAACAAAACAGAAATCAGAATGGGCGGAAGCGGCGGACAAGGCATAGTCCTAGCTGCTCAGATACTTGGCAAGGCAGCAGTCTTGGATGGGAAGAACGCACTTCAGACGCAGGCATACGGCGCCGAGGCGCGAGGGAGTCTGGCAAAAAGCGAAGTCATAATCTCGGATGGAAAAATAGGCTTTCCTGCAGTTAGAAAACCCGATGTGCTCATCGTGATGAGTCAAGAAGCAATTGACAAATTGCTCAAAGACATGAAGGAAAACGGTGTCCTGATTATCGACACCACCAATGTGGCAAAAATCCCTGATACAAAAGCAAACGTCCACAAGATCCCCATAACTGAAACTGCAAAGAAGCAGCTCGGAGAAACGATCTACGCCAACATGATCATGCTAGGAGCCTTCACCAACATTACCAAGCTCGTCACAATTCAATCAATGGAAAAGACAATAGCTCAAAATGTCTCCAAGAAAACTGTTGAAGCCAATGTCAACGCGTTCAGAACAGGCCTAAAACTTACTTGACCCTAACACCTAATCGGTGACGGGATGGACTGCCAAATAGTGTGTTCAGTGTGTGGACATTCGTCTGAGGACCTCCTTAGCGTCGTTTGCGGTTCTTGCGGACAGCCTTTAGAAGTACAAACCGATTCCAATTTCGAGAAATCAGAGATCGACAAGAAAGACTATTCGGTTTGGCGATACAAGCGTTCTTTCAGTTACGTCAAAGAGAGCAACATCGTCTCTCTAGGTGAAGGCTGGACACCTCTCGTACAATATTCCAAAAACACCTATTTCAAACTTGAGGGCTCGAACCCCACTGGCTCTTTCAAAGACCGAGGATCAACGGTACTCATTTCTGCCGTTCATGAGCTGATAAAATCACATAAAGGCTACATTTCTGAAGATTCGTCAGGCAACGCCGGAGCCTCGATTGCCGCGTATGCTGCGAGAGCTGGACTGAAAGCGAAAATCTACGTTCCCATGACAGTTTCAGGCCCAAAATTCAATCAAATCCAACGGTACAACGCATATGTAGAAAAGGTTTCTGGAGGCAGGAGCAAAGTCGCGGAGAAAGCACAAGAATCCGAGCTTCGAAAGTTCTACGTCGGTCACATACTTCACCCTTTGTTCCGAGATGGAACACGAAGTCTCGCTTACGAAATAGCGGAACAGCTCAGCTGGAATGTTCCGAATTCGATCTATCTTCCCGTTTCAGCTGGAACCCTGCTACTAGGCATGATAGCTGGATTCAAACATTTGGTTGATTCAAAGATGATACGATCCATGCCAAAAATAGTGGCTTGTCAAACAACTCAGGTCTCGCCGCTTCATCACAAGTTCAAAAATCTGAGTTATATTCCGCCTGAAAAAGTCACGTCGGTCGCTGACGCATTAGTAAGCGTGAATCCCCCGCTATTGGATCTCATGGTTAAAAGATTGAAAGAGGTCAATGGGGACACAGTGATGGTTGAAGAAACGGAAATTGCCGAAGCTTTCAAACATCTTGCAATGAACGGGTTCTTTGTTGAGCCGAGTTCTGCTGTGGCTTATGCAGGCTACGTCAAACGGACTGGACACAAAGGAAATTCGCCAAACAGTAAGGGCGTGGTAGTTCTCACGGGAAACGGGTTGAAGACTGCGTTTAATCCATAGTTTATACTGATTTCTAGAATTCCGCATTCAAAATCAAGCTTCTCCATTATGCTTTTAGAAATACTTATATTGTGAGGCTGATTTTCATTGTGACGCAAAAAGGAGGCTTGTATAAGGTTTGTCAACACAATCAGCTGGTGGCGTTCCAGTTCTAGTTTTGAAAGAAGGTTCAAACAGGTCTAGAGGACGAGAAGCTTTACACACAAACATCGAAGCTGCAAGAATAGTAGCCGAGAGCGTAAAGAGTTCTCTCGGACCAAAGGGCATGGACAAGATGCTCGTCGACAGTTTTGGTGATGTCACGATAACAAGCGACGGTCGAACGATTCTGGATGAAATGGACATTCAACATCCAGCTGCCAAAATGATGCTTGAAGTTGCAAAAACTCAGGACAACGAAGCTGGAGACGGAACAACGACAGCTGTCATTATAGCAGGTGAGTTGCTTAACAAAGCTCAAGAACTGATTGAAAAGAGCGTTCATCCGACGATAATAATCGACGGGTACAAGAAGGCTTCTGAAAAAGCCTTGGAAGTGCTCGAGAATATCGCCATAAAGATTGACCCGCAGACGACGGATTATCCAAAGAAGGTCGCGATGACCTCGATGGCAAGCAAACTGGTGGCAGATCACCGAGAGTACTTGGCAGACATCGCTGTCAAAGCCATGCTTTCAGTCGTAGAAAAAGACGGTGATAAACTCAAAGCAGACGTGGACGACGTTAAAGTTGAGAAGAAACCAGGCGAATCGATAGGAGAAACGAAACTGGTTCAAGGAATTGTCCTCGACAAAGAAATCGCTCATTCAGGAATGCCCAAACGCGTTGAAAAAGCAAAGATTGCACTGCTCGATTGTCCATTGGAAATTGAAAAGACAGAATTTGACGCCAAAATCAACATTGAAAGCCCTGAACAGATGGAAGCATTCCTGAAGCAAGAAGAAGACATGTTGCGCGACATGGTTGAAAAAATAGCGAAGAGCGGAGCAAACGTTGTGATGTGCGAGAAAGGCATCGATGACATGGCTCAACACTTCCTAGCTAGGAAAGGAATAGTAGCGGTCAGAAGAAACAAGAAGTCAGACATGGAAAAACTGGCCAAGGCAACAGGTGGCAAAATAGTGACGAACTTGGACAGTTTGACTGCCGCCGATCTAGGTTATTGTGCACTTGTCGAAGAACGAAAGATAGGCGACGACAAGATGACCTTCGTGGAAGGATGCAAACACCCCAAGGCAGTTACGATACTCATCAGAGGCGGAACGCAGCGTCTCGTCGATGAAGCAGAAAGGTCAATACATGATGCTCTATGCGTGGTCAGAGACGTGATCGAGGAACCCAAAATCGTTGCTGGCGGAGGAGCCCCCGAACTGGAAGTTTCACGCATGCTCAAGAAATACGCGGAAACTCTGCCCGGAAGAGAACAGTTGGCAGTGAGAGCGTTCGCGGAAGCTCTTGAAGCTATACCGACAACCCTCACGGAAAATGCTGGACTGGATCCGATTGACGTATTATCCGAGTTGAGAGCAAGACACGAAAAAGGCGAGACATGGGCAGGAATAGAAGTGAACAACGGAAAAGTTCAAGACATGGCCAAAGCATCAGTCTACGAACCCTTGTCAGTCAAGAAACAAATAATCAAGTCTGGAACAGAAGCTTCGACCATGATACTCAAAATCGACGATGTCATTGCAGCAGGTAAATCGAGAGCCCCCCAATGCCCCCAGGAGGACCAGGTGGCCCCGGAGGCGGTGGATATCCAGGGATGGGGGAGTACTAGAACACGTCTGAACAGAGAAAAGTCACGGTTGGACCACCCAAGATCACTCGTTTCGAGAAAGCAAGGATAGTGGGAGCTAGAGCCCTACAGATTTCGATGGGCGCCCCCATACTCACTGAAGTCTCTGAGGGAGCAACAGGGCCTATTGAAATAGCGTTGAAAGAACTCGGCGAAGGTGTATTGCCGATGACAATCAGAAGAACACTGCCAGACCATTCATATCAAGACATTCCATTGAAATGGCTCTTAGAGCAGCCTAAGTAGTCAATCTCCTTTCTTTTTTGGTTCTCCCGCAATCTCACGAGCGTTGCGAAGCGTCTTTCTAATCTTAACCCAATGGGCACCTTGCCAATAGACTTGTCCGCATTTAGGACATCGCCAGAATTCCCTATAGTGATCAAGCGTATTCTCCTCTACTTTCCGAGAGGCTTCATCTAGGGATATCCGTCCGACAACGTTGTTGCATTTTGGACATCGCGATGAAGCCATATCTATCTCAAGCCGGATGTTAAATCTCTGAGCAAGCTCAGCCAACTGCTCCTCGCCAGTTTCTCCTTCAAAGTAGACTGATTCAATTCCTTTGCCGACAGCTCTTTGATACAATTCAAAATCTCTGGTAAGCAAGATCCTACTTGCTTGCTTTGCCATTTTAAGCAGTTGAGAATCTTCCATGACGTTTGAGTATTCCACGTCTTGGCCCAACATCCGAAGCCAGCGCGTGAGCTTTCCCAACATGCCGTCGGCAACGAATTTCAAAGATCTACTCTCTCCGCAGTATCCTACCGCTTCCTGCCTTGGCGATGATCTCTCCTTCGTCCATCACGAGTTGACCTGCAACGAACGTTTTTACGGCTCTGCCTTCGACATCTCGTCCATCGAACGGGGAGAACTTGGCTTTTGATTTGAACTTTGAAGAATCTATCTTGAACTTTCTGCGCAGGTCCACAACAGTCAAGTCGGCGTCGTTTCCACGCGTCACGTGCCCCTTGCCCGTAATACCAAAGACTTCTGAAGGCTTTTCAGAAAGGAGTCTCACTATGTCTCCGATTGAAAGTCGTCCGCGCCTAACCTCTGAAAGCAGAAGCGGCAGCGTCGTTTCCAGACCAGGAATGCCAACTTTGACCGCCCACACAGATTCAGCTTCCTTTTCTTTCAACGCATGAGGCGCGTGGTCAGAAGCAATCATATCGATCGACTTTTGCCGGATACCTTCCCATAAAGCTGCGACCTGTTCCTCGTCACGGATCGGCGGCATCATCAGGCCCAAACTTCCTACTCTCTTCAAATCCTTTAAGGAAAGCAGAAGATTATGTGGAGTAGCTTCGCTGGACACTTGCATCTCAGACTTCGCTTTGCCTATGACCTCTAGAGCCTCCCGCGTGGTTATATGGCAGAAGTGCAGCTGCATTGCAGCCTTATTTGCAAGATCGAGTACTCTTCTTGCAGCTTCCAGTTCAACGTCTGGTGAGTGGACTTTGAGGAAAGCCGCAAGATCATTCTTCCCCTCGCGCCTGAACTGATCCTCAGCTTTTTTCAGGCTTTTCATATCTTCGGCATGGACGGCGGTTGAAAGACCTGACTTGCTCACTTCCTTAAAAGATTCCAGTATTGCTTGATCGTCATCAAGACTTAATCCACCCACTTGATTGGCCATGAAAAGTTTGAAACCAAACGCGCCCTCTTTGGCGATTCCTTTTATTTCCATAGGATTTTTCGGAAACTCTGAACGGAATCCAACATTCACAAGGATTTTTCTCTCCGCTATCTTAGTGCGATTTCTCAATGTTGCGATGCTCATAGTCACAGGTTCGTTATTAGGCATGTCAATGACCGATGTGAAACCGCCTGCGGCTGCCGAGGCAGTTCCAGTGAAGAAATCCTCCTTGTAGGCTTTTCCTTCATCGCGAAGATGAACGTGGACATCGATCAGCCCTGGTAGAATCAACAGACTCCTCAAATCAAATCTTTGATCTGACTTTGGCATGTTAACTTCTTTACCGATCTTGAAAATCTTGTTTTCATTGATCGCCACGCTGCATTCAGTTATGCCTTCTTCCAAGAAGGCTTTGGCGTTAACCAGAACCGAGTCAACGATCAACCGTTACTTCTCCTTTAGAATGGATAACGTTAAGGGAACTGTTAATAGTTTGCTACAACGTAGGCCAAACGCGCGCGCTGTGTAAAGGAGAGCGTCTCAAATCTGGAATTTTCTTCACTCGCGTGACTTTGTCATTCGGTAATGTGTCCGCCAAGGACAACCTTTGAGCCCTCATGCTGTTCAGAAATAGCGAAGAAAGGGCGGGACGTCAAGTGGGAAAGTGCACTTAGCTCTGTGAATTGAGTGCTACGCCCAGATTCTTTGATGATTATTTTGCTTTTAGGCGTTTGGGACTACTTATTTCTTCTGAGGTTGCATTGGAATCGGGACAATTGATTCTTTTGCGAAGTTCTGTAGTTCATTGAGTATGAGCGTCAGCGCCTTTCCTTCCGGTATGATCATCTTTGTATTGTTCATCAATGAGGCTTGAATTGTTTCAAGCTGCTTGAAGGTAATCGCATTGTCCTTGAAATACGTCGTTAGAGCTTCATTGCGCAGTTTCGTGGCTTGAGCATCACCTTCAGATATAGTAATCGTGGCTTGTCGTTGACCTTCTGCTCTAAGGATTGCTGCCTGTTTTTCGCCTTCTGCCACTTGAATGGCAGCGTTTTTTTGTCCTGTTGCCAAAGTTGCTTGCGCGACCGCTGTTTTTTCCGCGGCTTGTCTATCGTTGTCTGCTTTTAGAACTGATTCCATTGATGCGATCAGTTCTCTTGGGGGTTCTAAGTCTTTGATTTCTGCTCGAACGATTTCAATTCCCCAGCATTCTGTTTGTTCGTCTAGTGCTTCTTTCAATTGTTCATTGATTATGTGTCTTGAAGTGTTGGCGACAGTCATGTCCATGCCGCCGATAATGTCCCTCAGAACTGTACGAGCAAGGGTGTCTATTTGTATGGTGTAGTTGTTGACGCTGTATTCAGAGGACTTTACGCTTGTCTCATCTGGTTTAACTTTGTAGAAAACAACTGCGTCCACGCCCATGAACACTTTGTCTCTAGTAATGACATCTTGGCGTTGTACAGGTGTCATTTGTTCAGTTGTGTTGACCTTGATTATTCTGTCTATGAATGGTACCAAGAATGTTAAGCCTCCTTGTACGAATCGATGGTATCTGCCCATGCGTTCCACGAGGCCCTTCTGCGTCGGTCTGACCTGTCGGATTGACAAACTAAGTAACCAAACTAAAACGAGCAATGAGCCTACTATCGCCAATGCTATTATCGTAAGATCTATCGGATCCATTCTTTCTCCTCCCTGTTTCTATATCTGCACTAGAGTATACAAGGTTTATGACTCGCGTATTGGAAGCGAGATTTCAACGTTTTGTAATGTAACCCCGCTAGTCAGTAAATGACACTTTCACGAGTTACACAGAAAAAACTCACGAAATGAAATCGAGCGTGCAGAATGCCTTTGGTCAAGCAAAAAGCATAGACACATTAACGCCGTGTCAGTTTCTTTCTCGTTTTCGCGGCGTCCGATTTTTCTTTGGCCATGCGAATTTGTATGTCATCCTGTATTAATTCAAGACTCCTCAGAACATCAGCGTAAGAAGTGCCCGCCGAGAACGCGATTAGCGCAGAGGTGCCAACAATGATTTTTGCGTCATGACCGAGAATATCTTTCAGCTCCTCTGGAACGTGCAGCGCATCAGATTCAATCTTTGCAATTAGGGTTTTGAGCTCGCCCAATTTAGGATCACCAGCACTTACAGAACATTCGGGCTATTCTAAGTTTACTCCTCGCGCACATCATCTTTTCAGTCGCTAACACTTATCGCAGTATTTTCTGCGGTTTGGTCTGATGGCAAATTTCCGCACACGAATATCGAGCTTGCTAAGCCAGTATCTTGAAAAAGTCTCTTTCGGTCAATATACCAACCAGCGTTCCATTCTTCACCACTGGTAACGCGCCTATGTCTTTTTCTCTCATCGTCTTGGCAGCTTGACCAATATCCATTTCAGGTCCGACGGTTGAAACGTCCCTAGAGGCTATCTCAAGACAAGGCGTGTTCAATACCTGAGTAATGGTTCCAGAGCGCAAATGCTTGAACACGTCGCCGCAACCGAAGAACCGTATAACGTCCATCGCGGTCACAATGCCCAAGATCTTGCCATCGGACACTATAGGTAATCTCCTAAAGCCTTCGGTCACCATGGTCTTTTCGGCTTCGAAAATCGTCGTTTTAGACAACGCCGTAACCACTTTCTCCGACATGAGTTGAGCAACTGTAACGCCACTTGTTCGGTCAGCGAACAGAATAGATATGTCGCGTTCGGTCACTATCGCTTTGACGCAGTCTTTTTCGTCCACGACAGGCAAGCCGCCGAGATTAGAATCTTTCATTTTTTCTATTGCTTCACTTATCTTAGCCGAAGTCTTGATGGATATGGCTTTCTGAGTCATAATTAGTTTGATCGGTTCGTTCAAAGCCTGGAAGAAGTTGCCCCCAAATCGTTGCTGAATGATATCAAACTTCTTTCCGCCGCCCAAGTAATCGACGATGTCTGTTGCGGTGACGATGCCTTCGAGATGTTTTGTGCCAGGGTTCGCGATTGGAAGACGTCGGAATCCCTCTTTTCCCATTTTTTGAATCGCATCATAGATGGGCGTCGTGGGCGCGATCATGACGACTGGACTTTTCGCGATCGTGAGGACCTCGCCTTCGCGTTTCTTGGCGGGATGGGACTTCAAGTTGAGCTGACCAGATCCTCGCAACGTTCTTCTATAACTTTCTCGGCTCACTTTATCCAACTCCTAATCCACTACGAGTTTTGCTATGTCTTCTCGGTCGACGATCCCTAGCAATTTGCCATTCTTGTCGACCACCGGAACTCGCCCAATATCCTTAGAAACCATTACTTTGGCAACGCGAATTGCCTTCGTTGAGGGCGCCACGGCTACAAGGTTTGTTTGCATTACCGAAGAGATTCTTGGTGAATCTCTAAAACGCCCTTTCTTCGATTCAAAACCTGGCAGAGCCTTGCCAGTTTGAAGAAGATCTTTCTGCGTGACTATTCCAATTAACTTTCCATTCTTTACAACTGGAAGTCCTGCAAAACGGGTTTCATTCATCAGGCGCCATATCTTGTCCACGTCATCTTCAGGAGAACAGGTCACGACATCCTTCGTCATAATCTCGGATACTTCTTTAACGAATCGTTCGGGACTATTCTTGATCAAAGTTTCGATAAAACTCTCCAGACCAACAACTCCTTTGTAGGTATGGTCCTCGCTTGAGGTCACAACAGGAGCGTACCAGACATCAACTCGAAGCATGGCTCTTGAAGGCTGGGGTTACATCATCTTCAACAGTGGCTACATATTTAGCAGGTGTCATTATGCCCTTCACTTTCATGGGCGACACAGATGATGTGATCGTCATCATATCGCGACGAGAAACTTTTCCCAGAAGTTTTTTGTTGGCGTTTATTACCGGGATAATTCGCAGGTTAAAATCTCTGAGTAACGCACGTGCTTTGGTAGCCGGATCGTCCTCATAGATCGACGGATGTTTCGAATCCATAATTTCTTTGACACGCAAATGATCTCCTCTCACTTCTCGTTTTCAAGCTCAATTTTGCAGTCTTCACAGAGAAACTGGCCGTTTACTTCAGTCAGATCGTCTGAATACACGCCGCAGTGATCACAATACCCACTCAAAGGTGAAGATTCCTCCGTCGCCTCCTCGCCCATGTTTTCACCTTCCATCAGAGCCTTTTCCTGCAGAGTCTCCAATAATTCAGGCATCACGTGAAGAATGTCCTTCGCCAGACACTATTCCAACAAGCTTTCCTCGGTATATGACGGCTAAACGTCGAATGTCCAACCGGCTCATTCTCTTTGCCGCCTCGGGTATAGTTGCGTCTGGTTCAATGGTCAACAAAGGGGTTGTCATCACTTTTTTGGCCTTGATTGTGTTCGGTTTGATGTTCTTGGCCAAAACACGTACGACGAGATCTCTTTCAGTGATTATTCCAAGCGGCTTTTCATCTTTCGTGGTCACTATTATGCAACCATAATCGTGTTTGTCCATGAGTTCCGCTACTTTGTTTGCCGTGACTGTTTCATCCACTGTCACAGCTGGACTGCTCATGACATCTTTGACCAGCATTTTAGACCTTAACCCGATTTCAGCCATTGTTTTCACCACACGAGTGAAGACTACAGTTATCGAATCTAGCTTCAAACAACTCAAGTGAAAACCCCTAATTTAAGACTTGCCTTACTTCCCAGACCCAAGCAAACGCTGACACCGCGTCAAGTCTTATTAACGGCAAGATCCAAATGCAGAGCAAGTGGTGAGGCAAACAAAATGTTGAAAACGAACGAAGACAGATTGGTGAGAATCTCTGTTACAGGAGAAGTAGTCAGCCCGACATTCAGAGATGTCTACAGAATCTCGGCTCAAGGTAGACCTGTTGTTCTTCCTGGCGTGGGCGGAATAACTTACAACGTCAGAGTAGGCGACCTTGCATGCGGATGGGAAGCCGACCATGTCGAGCCAGGAGTAAGTGTGGAAAACAAGGAAAACGACGCGAGGTCAGGACAGGCAGCAAACAACGCTTTCAACGTGCTTTCATGTGTTGGAAACGAAGCAATCGTGACAACAGGTGAAGCGAAGGGAGCAAAAGGAGTGGTAACGGGCAAACACGGCGGCATAGAGCACGTGCTCGTTGACGTTCAACCTGAGATCATGGACAAACTAGTTATCGGAGACAAGTTTCTCGTGAAAGCTTATGGTGTAGGCTTGAAGCTCCTTGATGCCCCTGAAGTAACAGTCATGAATCTTGATCCAGCATTCCTCAAAACAATGAAAGCCGAAGGTCTCAGATGGAAAACTGGAAGTGCCCGTCACTCATTTGGTTCCTGCTGCAACAATGGGTTCGGGCTTGGGCGCCAACCAATCCTACTCAGGAGACTACGACATTCAACTCTTTGACGACGGCGTAAGGAAACAATATGATCTAGATGACATAAGACTCGGAGACCTAGTTGCCATAATCGACGCCGATCACACTTTTGGCAGGATATACAAGCACGGAGCGATTTCCGTGGGCATCGTAGTTCACACGAACTGTGTCATAGCCGGTCATGGACCTGGAGTCACAACGCTGTTCACGTCAACGACTGGAAAGATCATCCCAAGAATCGACAAAAAGGCGAACATCGCCTCGATTCTCAAACTCAGAAAAGACTTGCCGACTCGCTGACGGATTGTGGAACCTGCCTGACAATCGTTTTAACCAATCCTCCAATGATACCCTCAGTGACACGAGAGCACATATATAAATAGGCAGACCAGATTGTTTGGGTGAAGGAATATTCAGGAGTAAGAAAGATTGCCGTTTAAACGAAAAAGCCGTGGAAGATCAAAAGGCGGTAAAGGTAGCGGCGGAGTTGTTCAATGTGCTGGTTGCGGGTCAATGGTGCCTCGCGACAAAGCCAAGAAAGTTACAAGAAGACACTCAATAGTTGATTATCAGCTGGCAAAAGAGCTACGAGCGAAGGGCACATACATTGAAGCCCCATCGACGACCAAGTACTATTGTGTATCCTGCGCAGTGCATCGGGGAGTCGTAAAAGTAAGGGCCGAGAGCGAACGCAGAATGCGTACTCGTCCAAGAAGATTCTAGCTTCAGCCAGCCACCTTTTTCTTTAATTCAGAATAAACGTAGACGCCTCTTTGTACCACAGTGAAATTTGTGAGGACCGCGAGAATTATTAGAGCAACAGTCATGACTGCAATGGGCTGATAAAACCAAGCGACTAGACTAGCAACAACGAGAATCAACATCCGCTCAGCTCTCTCTGCAAGTCCAATCGATTCCAGTTTGATCCCCGCAACTTCAGCTCG
The DNA here is from genome assembly GCA_963845885.1 of Candidatus Bathyarchaeota archaeon. GTDB lineage: Archaea > Thermoproteota > Bathyarchaeia > Bathyarchaeales > Bathycorpusculaceae > DASPPK01. The sequence continues at coordinate 136,488 of CAWJTU010000010.1, read as the reverse complement.
AGCTCGACTGTAACTCACAAGTAACGAACCGATTATTGCCAAGATGCCCCAATACATTCCCCAGTAGCGAGGCTCCCAGAGACCACCCACTAAGATGCCCAAATACACGGCGGCATCTGCGTATCTGTCGAGAAGAGAATCCAAGAAACCACCGAAGATCGTGGTCTGCTCATAGATTCTTGCCACAACACCGTCCAGAGCATCGCAGAAACCAGAAGCCAGCAGTAGAACAGTCGCGAGCAGGAGAAAGAATCCGTTGTATTGCCACGTTGCGTAAACTGTTGCTGCAAGAAAAGCTAGGATCATTCCGATTATTGTGATACCGTTTGGAGTCAGTCCAGCTTTGTGGGCTATGCGTGCTTCAGCTGCTAGCATTAGTTGAATTTTCTGCTTGAGCCGTGTAAGCATCAGAATAGCTTCCAGCAATTTCTATTTAAGCGTGGATATGCTATGCTTGAAGTTAAAGGTGTTTGCCATGATAAGTGTCATGACAATTAAAGTAGATGGAAAAAGTCTCACTGGACTTCGCACTGATCTGCCTGAAAGCCCACCATTACTTCTGATCATGGGCGAAAAAGGATTCATAATGTGTGGCTTCCTAAACGTCGAAAACGCCGAAAAACTCGGTGTCACCGCCGCCGTAGTGAGTGGCGTCAAAACCTTCGACGACGTACTACAAGGACAAGTAAAAGCAGTGACATCGAAAGCCAAGGCACTTGGCATCGAAGTCGGAATGAAAGGAGCCGAAGCACTGAAGCTGTTGGCTTAGAACAGACTAATCAACGCCAAGAACCGCATACCTGAGTGATTTAGATGTTCTCCAACAAAGAACTGTTAGACAATGTGGCTACTGAAGTCGTGTTTGCACGAAATGCTGCCTCTGGAAGGGCCGGAAAAAAGCAGTGCCTGGAATTGGGAATCCCGAAAGCAGATTGATGTTGATTGGAGAAGCACCTGGAAGGTCAGAAGACATCAAAGGAGAGCCTTTCGTCGGGACTGCTGGGAAATTTCTGGATACGTTACTCTCAGAAATAGGCTTTTCAAGAAAAGACGTTTTCATCACAAACGTAGTGAAGTGCAGACCGCCGGAAAATCGTGACCCATTGCCAAATGAGATCGAGACCTGCACTCCGTACTTGAATAGACAGATGGGCATAATTGAGCCAGAAATGATTATCACGCTTGGCAAGCACTCAACGGCATACGTTCTCAACAAAGCAAACTTGCCTTTCCGCAGCATCACGCAAGAACATGGAAAAATGCGGGAGGCTAAAATCTTGGGTGTAAAGACTCTGGTCTTTCCGACTTTCCATCCTGCAGCTGCCCTATACAACGCAAGTTACGAGAAGCAAATACGAGAAGACTTTCAACTTGTGAAAGAAGAACTCCACAAAAGAACTTGGTCCAACCGTAGCACTTTACGTCAAATGAGAAAATAACTCGACGCTTGCCAAGTATTCCATTAGGCGCTTACCGGAGGCGGAGGACGAACCGATCTTCCTAGTTTTCTACGCAAAGCAATGCGGTACAGTTTTCTCAAAGACTTCACGACGCGTTCAACACTCGGCAGCCCCGAATACATCAATGGAATACCGTCATACTCTGCCAGCCTTATGGAATACTCATCTGGCTGAATTCCATGAAAAATGACTACCCGAGGTTTTAGACTGCTGACACGCACGATGAGCATCGGTGAAGTTCCGCTGTCTATATTGGTGAAAACCAATGCCCGTTCAGTGGTAGCGCCAAAGAGTTGACTGAACTCGTGCCCAGAAAAAGTTTCGACTGCTCGTTGATTGTCCACAACGGTATAACCATTGATTTCTCTTACGCATCGGTCGGCGCAGGCCACAATTTTGCCATCTATAGCTCTGCACAAATACTCCACTCGCACCGGCATTGGGAATTCCCGAAGGTCCACGATAGCATTGCTCGGAGAACTGGTAAGCTTGGCAAACTCGTGTGTAAAACGGCTACCTCGTTCCTCATCAAGCTTCAACAAAGCCCAAACGAACCTTCTAACGAACCTTGCTCCTGGACTGGGACGTCTTCCACTCTCATAATCGCTGATAACTGATGACGAAACGACCATTTTGTCTGACAGATTCATTTGAGAAACAGCAAACAGTTCCCGCCACTTGCGCATAGTTGCGCCTGGTTTGCTTGAAAGAATTATCTCCCCAGCAATTCTTCTGGCTAGAACAGATTCACGTGCGCTGAAAGACGCAGCCATGCAAGTGCAACCTTGATTGTACAGAATTCCCCTAAAAACAATATGAAATATAAAAACTTACTCGCTGGAATTCATGCGGCGCTACAGTGTGAAAAGGATGAAGATGCCGAACACGATTGCTAATGTTCCAGCTACGTTTCTAATGGTGATTCGCTCTCGCAAGAATATCATGCCTGACACCACTGCAAAAAGAGGCGTAGTTGAAGATATTGGAACTGCTTGAGCCTCGGAAATGAAGAGAAAACTGTATGCCAATAGAAACCATCCCAAGCCCAGCGCAACAAGTCCTCCAAGCACGAGGAGTACCAGAGATTTGCGCTGAACCTTGGCAAAAGTGAATCTTCTGTCTGTCAAGGGCGTCGAAGCGAGAAGAAACACGGCAACCGAGACAACCCTAATTGTGTTGAGAACCAAAGCACTGTCCAAAGTGCTGGTCTCGTGAAGAGTGACTGCTGCGTTTATCATAGTTATGCTCAATGCCCAAACGATTGCCGCGCCAAGAGCAAACAAAGCACCTCTGATTCGAAGACCTTTTTGCTCTACGCTTTTGTCAGGTTCTTCTTCCTTCGCCAATAGCCATATCCCAAAGACGATTGCAACGGCTGCAATCGTTACACCTAGACCAACGGTTCTGGGCTGTATCAACAACGCAAAAAGAAGACTAAACAGAGGATAGGTGCAACTGATAGGAACAGCTCGCGACACACCTATTTGCTTTAGGCTCACCATGTACAACGTGTCGCCCAAGCCCAAACCGATCAAGCCGCTCAGAGATGAAAGAGCGACGGCGTATAATGGTAAACTCGTGAAAACAGTAGACTTTCCGATCGCCACGACAAATGCGACGAGCAGCAAACTTGTGCAACTCAAACGCACAATATTCGCCTGCAATGGTTTTGTGTCCGCAAGGGCCCTCCTGTATAGTACTGCCGAAACGGTCCATGTGATTGCAGTGCCCAGCGCAGCAAGTTCTCCTAGCATTTCACTCACGCATTAAGAAAGAAAAAAGCGTTTGAAGTTGTTAAATACCTAACGGTGTATAAGCTCCGAACGGCGCGTCAACGTTGAAGATCGAGGTAAAATGGAGTCCAGAAGTGGCTCAAAGATTTTCCAGACTAGCTATCTGTATCGGCATAATTGATAACATTAGAGTTCAAAAAGGAGAACGATCAGAACAAGAACTCTCAAGAAAGCCATGTGTGAAGAAGCTAGAGCCAAATATAACGCTGAAACCTTGAAAGATAATCCCACGGTAAGAGCCTACAGAGACATGTATTGGAGACTGAGCATCGATCCGACAAAGACAAGACCATCTGGCGAAGCCCTTCTCAGAAGAGTGCTTAATGGAAATGATCTGCCAAACATATCAACTGCAGTCGACGAATACAATCTGGCTTCAATGAAGACGATAGTACCTATAAGCGGATTCGATCTCGATCGTCTGACCCCACCATTCCAAATCCGATTCGCAAAGGACAACGAAACCTTCACTGGAATAGGAATGGCAAAACCTCTGTCTCTTACTTCAAACACGCTTGTTTTAGCAGATGAAAGACAAATCATCTGCATCTATCCTTATCGCGACGCCGACAATACGAAGATCACAACTACATCTCACAGCGTCATGATCGTTGGATACGGAGCGCCAGAAATATCTTTTTCACAACTACGAGAAGCTGTGGAAATGGCACTTTCCTTCATCAAACAGGTATCAGGCGGCCAAATCGAAATGGTAGAAACATTCCCAAGTCTTCCAGAACAGTGACAACAGATCACGTCAGGTTGCCAGTTGCGTAATAGAGAAACGGCAATGCAAGAAGAATCGTGTTGCGTCCTTTGAACGTAAGCGAGTATCCCACCCGGAGAGGCGGCCCCTGATCAACTGATCTTCCTATGAAACCATACCGATTAAGCATTTTCAGTTTGTCAGACAAAGTCCTTGAATTCACTCTGAGGATCTTCTTAAGCTCGCCAAACCCCGTCGTTTCTCTGAGGAAGAGTATGTAGAGGATTTGAAGATTCCATTTTTGAGATAAAAGATCGAAACTCTCCTCCAAGCTTTTTATCGTTTCTCGGAGCTCCTCCAATCCGAGTTGCTGAGATCCAAATATCTGTTGTAGCGTTTGCTCTATTCCTTCGATGTTGCTTTTCATTCTAGATTCCACTAGTTTGCGAAGCTCATTACTCAACACTGAGTGATGACTCATGTTGAACTGCCTTCCCTGAACCATGATCTACCGAGTTTAACTTTTAAATCTAGTGTAGAAAACACACTCTCTATGAATCTGGAAATCGTTTGTTAAGACACTCAAGAAAGATCAGCGCCAAACGCGAACAAAAGGGTTTTTAGCTCCCTGCACTATTGGAAAGAGGTGTCAAGATTTGACTTTCCGAGAAAAGATCGATAAGGTCGCCAGAGAAAAAGACTCGAGAATTATCCTTGCCCTCGATTTTCCATTCGAAGAACCAGCAAGCAGACAGACACTCTTCAGAAAGGCAAAGAGACTCATCGAAGAAGTTAATCCTTATGTGTGCGCCGTCAAATTCAACCATCACCTAATCCTTCCTCTCGGGGTTTTTGACGGCGTGCAGAAGCTCATCACGAGCGCATCTGACGACGGAGTGATGACTATCATGGACTGCAAAGCCAACGACATAGGCTCCACAAACCAAGTCATTGCGGAATACTACTACACTGCTGGATTTAACGCGATAATCGCCAACCCGTTTGTCGGATGGGAAGAAGGATTGAAACCGATATTTGAAGTGGCCAGACGATTGGATCGTGGCGTAATCCTCCTTGTCTACATGAGTCATAAAGCAGCGTTTGAAGGCTATGGACAGACGATAATTGAATCTGGCACAGGAAAAAGAATGCCACAATTCATCTCCTTTGCAAAGAAGACACTAGAGTACAACGCGGACGGTGCGGTGGTCGGAGCAACCTATCCAGAAAAGATAAAGGAAGTGCACGAGATTCTGGGAGAAAAAATTCCCATATATTCGCCGGGGATCGGAGCGCAAGGTGCAACTCTTGAGCCGGTCGTGAAAGCTGGTTCTCGTTACCTGATCGTTGGGAGAGAGATAACGTTATCACAGAATCCTTCGGATGTTGCAAAGAGAATTAGGGATGCAACGCGCTCTCTTGAATAGAATTCGGTCTGACAATCCTCCACTGCGTGTGAAGGAGTTATCTTCCACGTCTTTCCCAAAGCTCCTTCTTCAGCAGATCTCTCACAGATGACCTAATCGCAGAGCTTCTGCTGGGATACATATTAGCTCTAACGAGTTCATCTAATCCTTCGAGATAAGCTTCTGGTAGTAACACTGTCACGAGTTTCAAACCCTTTTCCCTCAGACATGTTTAGAGTATGTTATGCAACAAATATAAGACTTGATGCATCCAAGCCCAGTTTTTCAAGCTTCACACTATCTGGCAAAATGCAAAAGTCATAAAACCACTTCGATACCAAGAGTAAGGAGAAGGGCTCACGAATGGAAGCATTTGAACCCAGTAAGTTCATTGAAGATGCAATTGCTGAAATCAAAAAGAGTATAGGAAACGAAAAAGCTGCTGGTCGCTGTTTCTGGTGGAGTCGACAGCACGACCTGTGCGGTTCTGACCCACAAAGCAATCGGTGAGAACCTGTCTGTGCTATCTTGGACGACGCGTTCATGCGAGAGGGAGAGCCTGAACACATCACGGACACTCTGTCAAAACCACCTTTCAACGTTCCGATCAAAAGTCGTCAAAGTTCGGGAACGATTCTTGAAAGCAATGAAGGGGTTGAGCGATGCCGAAGAGAAACGGAAGATGTTCAGAGAAACATTCTATCAAGCATTAGCTGACATCGCAAAGAAAGAGAAATGCAAGATTCTTGTACAAGGCACTATACGAGCGGACATAATGGAGACGGTCGGCGGCGTGAAAACTCAACATAACGTTCTGGAGCAAATGGGCATTAACCCAGTCGAACGATTTGGTTTCAGAGTTGTTGAACCTCTCTTACCACTGTTTAAAGAACAAGTCAGAATTGTTGCAAGACTGCTGGGTTTGCCCCCAGAATTCGCTGAACGGCAACCGTTTCCCGGACCAGGCCTGTCAGTGCGGGTAGTCGGCGAGATCCATTCTGGAAAATTGGAGACATTGAGGACGGCCACCAGTATTGTGGAGAAGTGAACTCAACCAACACAAACCAGCTCAGTATTTTGCGGTCATCATGGACAATGAAGAGATTGCAAAACAGTCAACAACATTGCGAGTGCAGGAGACCACTGCGCGCTTTCTCAATGTTCCATCAAGAAACGTGAGCGTTAAAATCTTCAAGGACAGGGCCACAGGTATGGAGGGGGGAAGAAGACACTACGGGGAAGTAATCGGCGTGAAGGTGCAAACGATGACCGGAAAAATCCATCAAATATCCTTGCAAAACATCATCTCTCTGCAAGCAAGAATAATCACCGAAAATCCAGATGTTGTAAGAGTGTTCTATGCAATCGGAGACTCAACGGAGAAGCCCTATGTCATAGCGGTGCGTTCGGTTGAAACTAAAGACTTCCTGACTGCGAAGGTTTCAGAAATACCTTGGACAACCCTCGAGAAAATAGCTACTGACGCAATGAGAGAATGCCCAAACGTTGCAACTGTATATTATGATGTCACACCAAAGCCACCCGCCACAATCGAAATGGAATAAAATCCGCGAACGAACCCTTACCCGAAATCTATAAAGGCTCTTTAGACTTCTTGAGTCATGACAAAACATGTTCCGCGTGCGCGTAAACAAAATCGAATCTATTCGGGATGTTGATGGCAACCTCGGAAAACGAATAGAGCTAATTGAAGATCGACGTGTTCCTCAAATGGTTATTAGACCCCAGACAGAAGAAGCTAAAGTTGTACAAGATGTGCTTCAAACATTGCAGCAACAGATGCCAATGTTCTCTGGAAGAGTGGATTTGGCTGTTCCCAAGATAATTCTGTTCCTGACCGAGCAAGAATATGAGATGCTAGGAATCAATTTTGACGTAAATCAGATCTACGAGATCGGACTCGAAAACCAAACCGTGAAGTTCACGAAAATTGGATGAGTTCGCTTCTGATCTGCCTTAGAGCTGAATGTTTCGGATGAAAAGACAGTACAAACATCATGTTTCTTAAAGTCGTACATATTTCATCGATGTTTGACTGCCCCTCATTCACGCAGTAGATTGGGACAGGTTCATCGTCACCGTTGGCGTAGTAAACATAGATGGGTGCAAACTTTTTCTTGAAAGTCTTGACTTCAAAGTCTAATCTCAAGCGTCTAGCCATTTTTTCTGTGGCTGTGCGTACAGGCGCCAAACGTCTTGTTCTAGACAGGGAGCTAGAAGCATAGACAAATAGTTTGCCGTTACAGGGCTGAAGCATCTTCAATCACAGATATTGACCTTCGAGCAGGCATCTTTTAAGAGAAGTGCCGAGACAACATGCGTGTGCAGAAGAGAGATGAGTTTAAGTGAACGCCCAAACAAAGTGAAGCAAACATGAGAGTTAGGGTCCATGTCTTCGTTAGCGGAAGAGTTCAAGGAGTCCTTTTCAGGGCAGAAACGATGAATGAAGCAGCAACTCATCACGTAACAGGTTGGGTGCGAAACATGCGAAATGGGAGAGTTGAAGCCATATTCGAAGGGGAAGAACAAGACGTGGACAAGATGATAGAATTCTGCAGACACGGATCCCCTGCCGCTAGAGTGATGTCAGTCGAGGTTCAGAAAGAACGATATTCTGGCGAGTACACTGGTTTTGAAGCACTATGACATCATTTTTGAAAAGAGAGAAGGCGTTACGTATTCTTCTTAGGCACCTTAAAATGTGATGCTTTTCCAGCGCTTACGTATTCTCCTCCAGCTTGACGCACGGCAGATGCAATTTTGGAGAAGTTGTCAGAACCCAAGAACTGACGTGGTTTGATAATGATATAATCATCCTTTTCCTCGAAGCTCAGCAAGTCTTCCAACTCTTCAGGGAACATCGTCTTGACATCTTCAAGCGCTTTTGATCTTTCAGGGACACGAGGTGCTCCTGCCACAGCTCCGGACACTGAAGCAGACTGACTCAAGGACAAAGGTGGCGGTGCAGCCACAGGTTGGATGATCTGTTTTACTGCTAAGGATTTTAACGACGAAGTGACTTGGCGCAGATCCTCAGTAATTCCATTCAGTATCACAACGAGTTCTTCCACTCTCTTGATGAGTGTGTCAACCTTCGCCTTGTCTGCGCTCATGAGCCTTCTACCTTCTAAATCCTTAATACGACGGCCTTTTATTAACTGTTTCCGACCTTCCAAATGGACAGACGACGGGAGATACCTGGCATTTGATCGAGATTGACGGCAGCAAAAAGGCAGGAAGCGGCACAATACTAAGAACGGCTGTCGCTTTCTCAGCCATAAAGAACCAACCGCTTCACATATATAATATTAGACAAAACAGGTCCGAACCAGGTTTGAAGCCTCAACACTTGGAAGCCGTTCTAACCGCAGCAAGATTATGCAATGCTGAAGTCAAAGGAGGAAAGCTCAATTCACGAGAGTTATGGTTTGACCCAAGTGACATCGTGGGCGGGCGAATCGAAGCCGAAATTGGGACCGCTGGAAGCATCCCGATGCTTCTGATGACAATTCTCCCTATTTGTGCTTACGCCAAAAGCACGGTCAACATACGCGTTACCAAAGGCGGAACAGACGTTTCACACGCACCAACGATCAACTATGTTCGTTGCGTTCTTTCATCCGTGTTGAAGAGAATGGGGTTGAACACGACAATAAGTGTGGACAAATACGGTTATTACCCAAAAGGGAACGGTGAAATAACAGCGATTGTGGAGCCTGCAAAAAACCTCAAACCGTTAATACTGGAAAATCACGGGACATCAAAAACCGTTAAAGGATTGTCGGTCTGCACGTTTCTCGCTGACAGGAAAGTCGCTGAGAGACAAGCAAACACGGCAGACTCTTATTTCCGAGAAAAAGGTTTCAAAACAGACATTCAGATCGTAAACGACACTTCTAACACTCTGCAGAAAGGCAGCTCACTTACGCTCTGGACTGAAACTGACACAGGCGTTATTCTTGGTGCAGATGCAATCGGTGAATTGAGAAAAACGAGTGAAAAAGTCGGCGAAGAAGCTTCCCACAAGCTTTGGGAAGAAATCGAGGCGAAACCGACTGTCGACGTGCACATGGCTGATCTATTGGTTCCTTACGTTGCTCTTGCTACTGAGAAGTCAGTTTACTTGGCGCGAACGATGTCAGAACATTTGGAAACGAACATTTGGTTGGCAGAAGAGATTCTAGATGTCAAGTTCAAAACCGAAAAAGCAAACGGCTTATACAGAATTGAGAAAACTGGTCAACGCTTAATGAATAATATCTATCGAAAGAAGCTGATCCAAAAATACTATTCTGCCAGAGCGAACGAATATGATCGACAGAAGAGCAGAACTTGGAAGTCGAGTCGAGGTTTCGGGAACGATGTATTTGAAGAAATACTTGAAGGATTCAAAAAGTTCAAAGACAAATCTCTGTTGGAGATCGGTATCGGAAGCGGAAGGAATGCAAAACCGCTGCTTGAGAAAATCAGACCCTATGTTGTTGGATTAGACCTTTCAAAAGAAATGCTTCGAGCGGCCACCAACAAGTTGACTGACTATAAACACAGGGTTGACCTGATCCTTGGCGATGTCGACCAAATGCCATTCGTCGTCGGAACTTTTGAAGGGATTCTCTGCATGAGCACAATGCACTACTTTTCTGACCAAGAAAAGACACTCGGCGACTTCAAACAATTGCTGAAAAAGAAAGGAATCCTCATCTATGGCGACTTATCGCCCCATGAGTCAGATGATGAGGAGTTCTTTGAATCATTAGAGAGAACAATCTCAAAAGCACATGCCAGATATTACAAGACCTCAGAAATGAAAAGGCTAATCGAAAAGAGTGGATTTCGCGTTAACAGAGTACGAACTATCAGATACAAAAAAAGCTATGACGCACTTATTGAGGACAAAGGAAGCTATTTTGATGTCGGAATCGAAACTCTACGCAAATTCACAGAAAACGCAAGCGTGACGGCAAAGAAACAATACTCTTTGACGGACACAGGAATGACTCTGTTCTATTCAGTTGTCACCGCCACGAAAGAAGAATCGTGATCAAATGCCAACACAAGCTATCGGCCTCAAGATTCCAAAACGACAAGGTGAAAAATCCCTTAACCTAGCAAACCGCCTCAAACTCCTAGACAAAGAGCTTGAAATCGAGAAAGATGACGATTTCCTTTACATTCCTCTTGCGAGCCAACCTTCTTCTAAAGATCTAGAAACGTTGAAGAACGAAGGAGTAAGAATCGAGGTTTCAGCCCGCCTGTTCCGTGAAAGAAAGAAAAATCCCACTCTTCTTGATTTGTTGGAACCTCAATTGCCTCCTTACTTGATGAGCAGCCTCCCACACGCCATAGATTTCGTCGGTGAAATAGCTATAATCGAAATCCCGACTGAACTTGAACCCTACAAAAAGATCATCGGCGAGGCTCTTCTTAAAGCGCACAATAATATTCGCACTGTCCTTGCAAAAGCCGGAGTCGTCCGCGGAGCTTACCGGTTAAGACAATTCAAAGTAATAGCCGGTGAGCCATCGACAGAAACTCTTCACAAAGAATCAGGTTGTCTATTCAGAGTAGACGTTGCAAAGGCCTATTTCTCGCCCAGACTTTCAAACGAACACAAAAGAATAGGATCCCTCGTTCGAGACGGAGAAACCGTCGTAGATTTGTTTGCAGGCGTTGGTCCTTTCGCGATTCTCATAGCTAAGACCCACGAGAAAGTCAGAGTCTATGCCATAGATGCTAACCCCAAAGCAGTAGATTATCTTAGAACCAATATTCGATTAAACAGAGTCATGAGCAAAGTCCATTCCTTTCTTGGCGATGCTCGTCAAATAACAATCGAAAAGTTATCGGGTGTTGCTGATCGCGTCATAATGAATCTGCCTGAGAAAGCAATCGACTATCGTCGACGCCGCGTGCTCTTGCATTGAAGCCAGAAGGAGGTATAATACACTTTTATTGTTTCATTCGTAGCCCTGCTTCAATTGAAGATGCAAAACTGCGCGTTCACAAAGGAAGTTGAAAAATCAGGACGAAGAGTTGAAGTTTTTCTCACTTCCAAGAGGGTTCGCGAGACAGCTCCTTTTGAATGGCAGGCTGTAATTGACGCCAAAATCCGTTAGGTTTGGACGATCAAAGTTATCTTGACTTTCTGTTTGGAATCTTTCAATCTGCTGACAAGTTCTCTTGACAGTCCGCTTGCGGCTTTGTCTGCTTGAATCGCTAATGTTCGATTGGAGATATAATCACTTCTTCTGACAACGATATCAGTAGGGTGCTCAAGGATAAGATGAGGACTTCCGCGAGCATTAATGGTTTCAGTGACTTCGTCAGCTTCGATAAATATAGCTAATCTGGAAGTTTTTCTGCGCAGGATGTTTTTGAATTGAGGAGTCAGATCGTCTATAGCTTTGTCTGCGCCTACAGCGATGATGCAATTTCCTTCCTTTGTCAAATGTGTTTCTTTTGTGATCTCAAGTGTGGTTACATGAGTGCTAATCAAGTTTTCATGCCCGTGAGCAATGATGATTTCTTTCACTTCATTCTGACACAAACTATTCCAAAACCTCTATCGAGTCAACTTTTCCGTCACCGTCTAGATCGAATCCTTGAATGACCTTTGCGAAGGTCTCATCCCCATGGTAGTTCTTCAGCGTTCTACTCCAGAAATTGGTCAAAGCCAGTACGCACGCCTTTGTTCCGACTGATTTGTTTCCAGCAAGAACGATCACGCGCTTGCTGCTATCCCAAGGGTTTACGATTTTTGCTACCAATCCCACATTGTCAGCCGTGTAAGCAACTGAAGTTCTCTTAGACACCAGTCCGCCGAAAAGGAAGCCTTCTGTTGAAGAACGCATCTCAAACTGTATTGGAAGATATTCGTTAACCTCTTGCGCAAGAAGGTTCGTACCTGGACCACCGACAAGTATCAGGTTATTCTTCTCTTCTTTCTCAGCTTTGACGTCAACGTCAAGTTTTACTGCAAATTCGTCAGGCATTTGAACAAACTGACCTAGGAAGAAAGCCAGATGCGAAGCGTAATGACCGTCTCTAGCGCTTGTCTTAAAGGGTCCGTGAGGCGTGGGGCTGCCCACGACTATTTTTCCCTCGAAAGTTCCGTCTTCTCTGATGAACTCTCTGAAGAAAGCATGCACCGTGTCCTCCATGCTTAAGAGTGAGAGTTTCTTTATCGGCCGGTAGCCTTGTGGAAGATCGATCCCAAAAGCCGACGAGCAGGCTTTGAAATATTTTGCGGTGGCGCCTTTTTTGACTTCTTCTCTTGCCACGGTTATTGCGCCCGCCTTCTCAAGTTTTCGTACGTGGTAGTAGACTTTTTGTTCATGAATCTGGAGGGCCTTCGCAATTTCAAGAGGATACATCTCTTTTTCAGAAAGCATGCGCAGAATTTTCCAGCTCAGTTTGTTGAATATCAATTTCAGTCTCTGAGGATCGTCCACCAGCATTATTTCTTTGACTCTCTGGGTTTTTCCATCATCTTTCAGGAGCATTTTCTTGTCCAAGGATTATCAATACCAAATGGTATAGAAATTGAAGGAACCTTTATAACTTTTTTATTAACGCTCAAGGATAATCATGGATACAAAGACAAGTGCTCAATGTTATCGATCGAAGAACAAGCTAGAAAAATGTGTTAGAACTCTGGTTTATGTATTAATAATGCTTATTACGGAAGAAAAGTTTCCATAGGTTTGCTGTGTCAAACGAATGAGGTCTTTGTAATGTGCGGAATATTCGGCTGCATCTTAGAAAACAAGAAAGCTGGTCCTGTAATACATGCTGGATTGAAGAGACTTGAATACCGAGGTTATGATTCTGTCGGAGAGGCAACGTTATACGAAGGCAAACTCTACATGAAAAAGGATCAAGGAAAAATCGATGATGTACATGAACGATGCAACTTGGATGACCTGCCAGGAAGCATCGGCATTGGACACACGAGATGGGCAACGCATGGGGCGCCCTTGGAAGTGAATGCTCACCCGCATTCTGACTGTAACGGACAGATTGCGGTCGTTCACAACGGCATTATTGAGAACTTCGACGAATTGCGAATCGAGCTTGAGAGCCACGGCCACGTTTTCAAATCCAAAACAGATACTGAGGTTGTGCCTCACCTCATCGAAGAGATTCTCAAGAAAAACCCTTCTCTCGGCTTGACTGACGCTGTTCTTGAGACCGTGAAGAGACTCCAAGGGTCCTACGCTGTTGCCGTCATCTCTTCAGAGGAACCTGACAAAATAGTCTGTGCACGAAACGAAAGCCCTCTTGTAATAGGTATAGATCAAAAAGATGTCTTCTTCTCTTCAGACATTCCAGCCTTTCTTGCCGTTGACGAATAAGGCTTTGATAGTTGACGACGGCGAAATCGTGACATTAACGCTTGGAAAAGCTGAAATCAGGAAAATTGCGGATTCACGAATTGTTATACGGGAGCCTAAAATCATCGATTGGAACCCTGAAATGGCTGTTAAGCAAGGTTATCCGCATTTCATGATCAAAGAAATTCATGAGCAACCTGACTGCCTGCGCAACACGCTCAGGGTTCAAGAGCACTATGCAGATCTTATGTCAACCTTTCTTGACCGCGCTCAAGATGTATACCTAGTGGCCTGTGGAACATCATATCACGCATGTTTAGCAGCGTCATACATGTTTTCAAAACTCGCGTTTCTCCCCACATACCCGATTATTGCATCCGAATTCATAGAACAATGCGGAAAATCAGCCAACATCGAGAGCACCATTCTTGCAGTAAGCCAATCTGGAGAAACCGCAGATACTTTGGCATCTGTAAGCACTGCGCGCGAGCGGGCAGCGACAATTCTGGGATTGACCAACGCAATTGGCTCAACTTTGACAAGAATTTCAAGAGTCTACATTGGCCAGCAGTCTGGACCAGAAATAGGCGTGGCAGCAACGAAAACCTTCACCTCTCAACTTTCAGTAATGGCCCAACTGGCTCTTAGGCTTGCGAAGAAACGTGGCAAGGTTTCACAAGATGAAATGGACTACCTCGCTGAAAAACTAAAGAAGTTACCTGACGTCGTCGAGGAAATTATCATAAAACAAGAAGAAAAAACAAAACAGATAGCCAGGAAGTACAAAGATGCGAAAGCCTTCTTCTTCCTTGGCAGAGGCATAAGCACAGCAACGGCTTATGAGGGCAGACTCAAGTTGATGGAAATCGCATACATACCAGCAATAGCTTTTCCTGCAGGAGAAAGCAAACATGGACCCATCAGTCTAGTGGAACCAGGGTTTCCAGTGGTTTTCATTTGTGCAAGAGATGGGACACACAAGACGTTGATCGGCAACATAATGGAAATGAAAGCCCGAGGCGCTTCCATAATCGCCGTAATAGAAGAAGGAGACGAAGAAATCAAGAAATTGGCCGATGACTACATTGAAGTGCCAAACGGTATTCCGGAAGTCCTATCGCCCGTGCCTTTCGTTGTACCACTACAGATGTTAGCCTATTACATGTCCGTAGAAAGAGGCTTCAACCCCGACAGACCCAGAAACCTAGCCAAATCAGTAACGGTAAAGTAGAACTGTCAAGACAGCTACTGAGTTATTCTCGGTTCAATTTTCAAATTCAAATATGTTAATAACCAGCAGCTATTGATTATCTTCGGTGCAGTTCGTGGAAGCGAACGAATGGGAAAAACTCGTCCAGAACCTGATAAAAGAAGGTATCCTTCGTTCTCAAAAAGTCATCGAAACGATGCGAAAAGTTCCCCGCGAGAAGTTCCTTCCCGAAAACATGCGATCATACGGAGCGGTCGATACACCTCTTCCAATAGGTTTTTCGCAGACAGCTTCTGCGCCCCACATGGTCTCCATAATGAATGAAGCCCTGCAACTTGAAGTTGGCAACAAAGTGCTTGAGGTAGGCGCTGGTTCAGGATGGCATGCTGCAACGATTGCTGAGTTGATTGCACCCAGAACGGCTCCACGAAGCGAGTGGGGGCACGTGTACACGATAGAGATAGTGCCGGAATTGGCTGATTTTGCAAGGAAAAACATCATGAACAACGGCTACGGTGACAGAGTCACGATAATTCATGGAGATGGATCCCTGGGCTATCCTGAAAAGGCTCCCTTTGACCGAATTCTCGCAACAGCTGCTGCGCCGAGCGTCCCTAGACCTCTTGTTGAACAGTTGAAACCTGCAGGGATAATGCTGATTCCTGTTGGTAGTCTGTCGCTTTTCCAGAATTTGATCAAGTTCACTAAGACCAGCGACGGCAAGACGAAAGAAGAGAACTTGGGCGGAGTCGCTTTCGTTCCACTGACAGGCAAGTATGGACATCAGTTTTAATATGAATCTACGAAATCTGAAGTTTTTCCTTATAGGCCTCCAAATCCAACCAGCCGTGACCACTGATATTCATACAAATATTCTTTTCTTTGCCTGCCTTTTCACTCTTCATTGCCTCATCTATGCCTGCGCGAAGCGCGTAACTGGATTCTGGTGCCGCCAACCATCCTTCTGTCTGCAGGAAGAGTCTTGCCGCTTCAAAGATTGATTTCTCGTTTTCGGGGTACGCGACTGCTTTGATTATGTTGTGCTTGTGCAACAAGCTAACGATTGGACCAGCAGCATGATATCGCAGTCCGTCCGCTTTAATCGGATTCATCTCGGTCTTGTGACCTAAAGTGAACATCTTCAAAAGCGGAGTGTGCTCAGCCACGTCTCCAAAATCATATTTGTACTCTCCCTTCACAAGGTTAGGAGCGGCCATAGATTGCGAAGCCAAGAACTCACATTCTCTTTTGCCTTTCAGAACTTCACCGATAAATGGAAGGGCAATTCCACCAAAGTTTGAGCCACCGCCCAAACAACCTACGATAAGATCTGGTTTCTCATCAATCATGTCAAACTGTTTGATCGTTTCAAGACCTATTACCGACTGGTGCATCATTACGTGGTTCAGAACTGAACCCAAACAGTAAACAGTGTTATCATGAGTTTCAGCGTATTCTAAGCCTTCGGAAATCGCGATACCGAGTGATCCAGGACTCTTCGGATCCTTTGCCAAAACATTCTTTCCAAACTTAGTCTGCTTGCTGGGAGAGGAGTAAACCTTCGCGCCCAGAAGATTCATCAGAACTTTTCTGTCACCCTTCCAGTCAAAGACTGATTTGACCCAGAACACCACACATTCAAGTTCCAAGAGCGAAGCTGCATAAGAAAGCGCCGTTCCCCATTGCCCAGCACCAGTTTCGGTGCTCAGCGTCGTCTTTCCCTCTTTCTGAGCATAGTAGGCCTGCGCGATAGCCGTGTTCGTTTTGTGCGAACCAGTTGGCGACAAGTCCTCTCGCTTGTAGTAGAGTTTGACTTTCTTCAAACCAAGACGCTTTTCCAGTCTTTTTGCCCGGTACAACGGTCTTGGCCTTCCCATGTGAATGTAGAGCTCTCTTATTTCTTCAGGAATGTTGATCCAACGTTCGGTGGACATTTCCTGACCAAGACATTCCTTGACCATCGTTCTTCCCAAATAATCCATGCGAGATGGACCTGTCTCAGGTTCTTTAGGAGGTGGAAGTGGTTCGGGAAGGTCGGATACTATGTTATACCATTTCTTTGGGAACTCGTCTATTGGAAGAGCAATTTGATCTTTCTCCATAGGATTCACCATTAGCGAAGACGTATAGTATGGGGTGCTATAGATTAAAAACTTGTGCAGAAGCTGTTCGGTGAACCGCGATTCATCCGAACCATTTTTCCAGTGTAGTCTTTCCCTTCTCCTTCGCAATCCCTGTCTGCATCTTCTCCAAAGCTTTTCGAACGCGATCTTCTGAAAAGTCTCTTTCTCTGACGATGAAATCAATGGCGCCTTCAACGTTGGGGGGCTTCCATTCGAGCCTGTAGCTGTCGGTTACTTCTGGATGTAGAAAAATCTCCCTAATTCTTCGAGGTTCAACTGGAAACTCCGCGTTCTTCACATATGGAATCGCTTCCTCCAAGGTTTTGTACTCTTTTATCAGTTTCAAGGCGGTTTTCGGTCCTAAACCCTTGATCCCGTCAGGATTAAAGTCTGTTCCAATCAGAATCCCCACATCAATCAATTGCTCATACGTTATTCCCAGTTCCTTCAGAACTCGTTCCAACTCAAAAACTTCTGGAATTACCTCTATGTAGATGTTCTTGCTTGGGAGTTTCCTGCGTCCTGAAATGGTGATGTTTCTAATAAACTTGGGAGCTCCGAACAGAAGACTGTCATAATCCTGACTCGCGCAGTAGTCAGCGTCGCCCTTCTTGGTCATGTGTGCAGCTTGTGCTTCACCCTCGCTGGGTGCTTGAATCCAAGGGACACCTAGCAAGTCAAGGAGTTTCTTGCTGTCTTCGGCCATGTAGTCTTTGAGATGCGAGGTGGCTTGAGCATAGACACGGGCTTCTTCAACTTTTCCTTCCTTTAATGCCCGTTCATAAAGCACAAGGGCTTCTTCTTTCACTCTTTTTCGTCTTTTTATCTCAACTTCTTTAAGAGTTGGTGGCGCACCGTCGAACACGTAAATCGGTTTGGTGCCTAATTCCACCAGATTGCTCGTTCGATAGAGTAAACCGCTCAAGTGGCTGGTGACCCTGCCCGAACTGTCCTTCAACGGAGTGCCATCGGGTTGACGTATTATAGCCAGGAACTGGTAAAGGGCGTTGTATGCGTCTATCGCGATAATCTTTCCGCTCAGATCCTCGAGCTTGATAATTGTCTTTGGCACAATATCGCGAAGGTCGACTCCCAAAAAGTAACCACCTTTTCATTATTTGCGGGCATCTAAAATAATAAAGTTGCGAAAACAGAAACATACAAGATATAAGTAAGTCTCACAACTTACACATCCACTCGCGAGGACGTTCATGATGACGGAAAAAAGTCCAACATTAATAATGATCACATGTTCAAGTTGCGGAAAACCAATTCCGCCTGGAGCAGACGCTACGAAGTTTCTCTGTCCAAACTGCGGGGAAATTCAGATAAGACGATGCAGTAAATGCCGCAAATTTGGACGCCCGTACAAGTGTCCGAAGTGCGGTTTTACTGGTCCATAGAATTGTCGAAAGAGGGTTGAAGATGGGTTTTGTTGTCATAACGTACAAGGTATTCCCAAGCGACATCGTTGAGGATTTTGGTCCTTTGAAAAAGAAGATTGAAAGCAACCTGCCAGAATTCGCTACTGTACATGGATATGGTGAAGAGTTGATTGCTTTCGGTCTGAAAGCCCTTCTAGTCCAAATCAAGTTCCCCGAAGACAGGACGGGCGTGCTGGACGAATTCGAGAAGAAAATCGAGACGATAGAAGGAATAAGTCAAATTCAAACCCTTATGGTGCGCAGAACCAGCCAGTAACCCTCATGGGCTACTTAAAACATTTGTGCTCAAGACATTTATATCCGAGAAGTCTTCTTTCTCGAAACGTGCTCAAACTCACAGGAAGGATTTTCATTGAGTGAAATACAATTGCGTGTCGGAGACGCAAGACAGAGAGACGTGGGCAGAGGAATTGCCCGTATAGACCAGAAAACGATGCAGAGACTGGGCATTTCGGCAGGCGACGTTATAGAGATTTGTGGCAAAAGAACGACATCAGCAATAGCTTGGCCAGCCTACAGTGAAGACCAAAACAGAGACCTTCTGCGGATAGATGGATTTACACGCAAGAACGCTGGAGTGGCAATCAACGAGTACGTGGTAGTACGTTCAGCAAAAGTCAAACAGGCATTGAGCATAACTCTTGCACCTGTTGACATGAGACTGAACGTGGATGAAGACTTCACGAATTTTGTTAGGAACCGATTGATGGAAAGAACGCTTGTTGAAGGCGACACAACTTTAGTCATGATGCTGGGACACGCAATCCCCTTCACGACAACAAAAACGCGTCCGCATGGAATAGTCAAAGTTACCGCAGAAACAAAACTTACCATTCTGAATGAACCTGCACCTGAAGGGAAAGGACTGCCAAAGACAACCTACGAAGACGTAGGCGGATTGCATGAGGAGATCCAAAGAGTAAGAGAAATGGTGGAACTCCCCCTGAGACATCCTGAACTCTTCCAGAGACTCGGAATCGAACCGCCGAAAGGAGTGTTGCTTCACGGACCACCTGGCTGCGGCAAAACGTTGCTGGCAAGGGCAGTGGCAAACGAGTCCGAAGCCAACTTCTTCTCCATAAACGGCCCTGAAATAATGAGCAAGTTCTACGGAGAATCTGAAGCCAGACTTAGAGAGATCTTCCAACAGGCCCAACAGAATGCGCCGAGCATAATATTCATAGACGAACTCGACGCCATCGCACCTAAGAGAGAAGAGGTGACCGGAGAAGTTGAAAGACGTGTAGTTGCTCAGCTTTTAGCACTCATGGATGGGTTGTCTGGAAGAGGCAATGTCATAGTAATAGGCGCAACAAACAGGCCAGGTGCTCTTGACCCTGCTCTCCGCAGACCTGGAAGGTTCGACAGAGAGATCGAGATAGGTGTCCCAGACAAGCAGGGAAGAAACGAAATCATTCAGATTCACACAAGAGGGATGCCGCTGTCAGAAGACGTTGACCTAAAGAAACTCGGAGAAATGACTCACGGATACACAGGGGCAGACCTTTCATCACTCGGCAGAGAAACAGCCATGAAAGCTTTGCGCAGATATCTGCCCCAGATAAATTTGGAAGAAGAACGCATACCCCCAAGCGTACTGGAAAAGATGCAGGTGACTATGGAAGACTTCGTCAACGCGTACAAGGAGATCACCCCAACAGCCATGCGGGAAGTCTACATTGAAATCCCCACGGTGCATTGGGAGGACATCGGAGGGCTTGATGAGTGTCAAGGAAGATCTCAAAGAAGCAGTCGAATGGCCTTTGAAGACACCTGAGATATTCACGAGATTAGGCATCAAACCGCCGAAAGGTATACTATTGTTCGGACCACCTGGTTGCGGCAAAACATTGCTTGCGAAAGCAGTTGCAACAGAAAGCGCTGCGAATTTCATAACGATAAAAGGACCTGAAATCTTCTCAAAATGGGTTGGAGAATCTGAGAAGGCAATCAGAGAGGTTTTCAGAAAGGCCAGAATGGCTGCACCCGCTGTGATCTTCTTCGACGAGTTAGATTCTATTGTACCGCGCAGAGGACTCGGATTCTCAGACAGTGGGGTAAGTGAGAGAGTGATAAGCCAGCTGTTGACCGAGATGGACGGAATCGTTACGTTGGAAGACATCGTTGTGATTGCCGCGACTAACAGACCTGACATGGTCGACCCAGCCATACTTCGTCCTGGGAGATTTGACAGGCTTATTTATGTGCCCGAACCCGATGAAAAGAGCAAGCTGCTTATCTTTAAGATTTATACTAAGGAAAATGCCGCTAGAGAAAAATGTGGAATTGTCGCAACTGGTCTCTGCTGCGAGATACTATTCCGGAGCAGACATTGAAGCATTATGTCGTGAAGCTGCAATGGTCGCTTTGCGAAAGGATGTAAAGACAAAAGAAGTCACGTTGGAAGATTTTGAGGAAGCCAGAAAGCGCATCGGACCTTCAATAACTCCTGACATGGAAAAATGGTACAAGAGCTTCATGCAGCAAGCTAGACAAGTACAGAAACCAGCAACTCCGGTTGCGTAGGCGAGATCGATATGCCGATGCCGATGAAAACATGGAAGACGCATCCTGCTTATTCCACGCTAATCGATGCTCTGCAGAAAAAAGGCGCCATGTCGGACTCAGATCTTTTTGATGTTCTAACCGAAGAGCATGAGGATTTGGGATTCAAAGACTTCAATGAACTGCTGATGCGACTGGAAGTCGCTGGGAAGATTCGCGTCACTTCGATGTCCCGAGGGAAGAGGCGCGTAGAAATCATAGGATAAGAGAGATAACTCTGGAACATCTGAGTGTTTCTTGATGGAAGACACGGATGTCGTCGTCATCGGTGGCGGTCCATCTGGTTGTTTTGCCGCTTTGAAGCTGGCACAAAAAGATGTCGACGTAACCCTGTATGAAGAGCATCCCGAAATAGGCATACCATCCCACTGCGCTGGACACTTGAGCATAAGAGGGCTTCAGAGTCTAGGATTGTATCCCCTTCCTGAAGAAATCGTTGAGAACACTTTCAAAGGCGCCACTTTCTATTCTCCAAACTGCACTAGGTTCTCAGTTCGTTTTGAAGCGCCCGTAACCTGCGCAGTCAACCGTGCTTTGTTTGACAAGTATCTCTCAGAACGAGCCAAAAATACAGGCGCTCGCGTTCGATTGAACTCTAAAGTTGAAGAGCTGACATTCTATGAGAATGGCGTAGAAGCAAGAGTGAAAAACCAGGACCAAACGGAAACAAAGAACGCCAAGATGGTGATAGACGCTGAAGGGATTTCGTCAAGATTGGCAAGAGAAACGGGTCTGCCAGGACCGGAAAGACAGACGTTCGTCAACGGAGTGGAGGCTGAAGTCGAAAACGTCGAAGGAGCATGTTTGGATTCGGTTGAAGTTTACTTTGGATCGAAATACGCACCGGGTTTCTACGCATGGTTTATTCCTAAGAAGAAAGGAAAGGCCAAAATTGGACTTGCAGCGAAAAATGGACATCCGAAGATGCTTCTGGAAAAGTTGATGAGCACACACCCAGTAGCTTCTGAAAAGCTTCGAAACGCGAAAATCGTTCGCATTGCATTTCACCCGATAACGCTTGGCGGTCCAACGTCTACACCCTATTCCAACAGATTTCTGGCAGTTGGAGACTGTGCATCACAAGTGAAGTCTACAACGGGGGGTGGGGTCATCTTGGGAATGACGTGTGCAGCAATCGCAGCTCAAATCACGTCTGAAGCAATCGAGCAAATGGATTTTTCAGAATCCCCGAGCAGATACGTAAAACGGCTTCGCCAAGCAATTGGTTTCGATGCAAGAACAATGGTGACAATGAGAAAGACGCTTGACGCCATGTCTGACGAGAAACTAGACAGATTGATCTGCATGTGTTCAAGGCTTGGACTTGAAAAAACACTGAGAAGTGTTAATGACATTGATTTTCAAGGACGAACCCTTCTCCACACTCTCCGAAGCCCCAGAATGCTGACGGCCTTAGGTTACTTCTTGTTGACCTATCTTGTTGGGAATCCTTAAAATCTCCTGAAGACAAAGTGATAGGAAAGGCTCATGGAAGCATGTCTGAATTCCGCTACAAACAAGTCATAATCTTCAGGACTGATTTGAAACTCAGTAGAGGCAAAATTGCAGCACAAGCAGGGCACGCCGCTGTTTCCGCAGCGGAAGAGGCCCGGAAACATCGGAAAGAATGGTCGGACGGATGGTTCCATGAGGGACAATGCAAGATCGCCGTCAAAGTTCCTGATGAAAAAACCTTGTGCGAACTGGAAATCCAAGCAAAAGAGATGGGACTGCCATACGCTTTGATAGTTGACAGAGGACTGACGGAAATTCCGCCGGGCACTATTACATGCCTTGGAATCGGACCTGCACCGGCTGAAAAGGTCGACAGGATAACAGGAGCACTTCCACTTCTATAGCGTGGCGCAGAAATTGCAGGTTTCCAAGCTTGAAAAGTCTTTAGGAATGGAGATTTATGCCACGAACTCTCAGGGTATCGGAGGAAAAATCAAGCAGAACGTGGATGATTTTATTGTTGAAGAGATATTGGTCGATGGTTCTAAAGCGGAAGTGGATTACAGAAAAGTGACGGCGAAAGCTGTGCTTGGCTCAACGTCGACGAAAGGACAGTATCTTCTATGCGTTTTGGTTAAGAGAAACTGGGATACTTTCATAGCGATTCAAAACATCGCTCAAACTCTTGGAATCAGTGCGAGACAGGTACAAATCGCGGGGATTAAAGACGCAAAAGCGGTGACGGCTCAGCACATTACGATTGAGAATATGTCGATTGAAGACCTTTCAGACTTTCGCGTCAAGGACATGGAAATACGACCAGTAGGTTATGTAAAGAACAAATTGTCACCGTACTACCTCCAAGGAAACAGCTTCAGAATCACAATAAGAAATATCAGGCAATCTAAAACGACAATTCGCAAACGAATCATGACAACTATTGCCGAGATCAACAGACTTGGTGGAATTCCGAATTTCTTTGGTCATCAACGCTTCGGCACAACTCGACCAATAACACACTTGGTCGGGAAAGCTATTGTCAACGGTGACTTGAAGAAAGCAGCTTTACTGTTCCTTGCAAAGCCAACTAGTCATGAACACCCATCTTCCAGGCAAGCGAGACGAGAACTACGCAAGACAGGAGATTTCGAAAAAGCCCTACGGATTTTCCCGAAACAGTTGAGATACGAACGGTTCATGCTCAAAAGCCTGTCTGAAAACCCAACCGACTTTTCAGATGCGTTTATGAGAATTCCAATTAGGCTTCGGAGAATCTTTGTTCAAAGCTACCAGTCTTATCTTTTCAACAGATTTCTGAGCGCCAGAATAAAGCATGGGCTCTCCGTGACGAAGAGCGAAATAGGAGACTACGTCTTGAGTATAGAACGTTCAGGTCTGCCGATGCCTGCGATGCACAAAATCGTGAAGCTAGAAAACCAAACAGAGATCAACAAATCTATAGAAAGCGGGAAGGTGCGACTAGGACTCCCCCTTATAGGTTTGAAACAACCTCCTTCTCAAGGCATTCAAGGAGAAATTGAATGCGAAATATTGCTTGAAGAAGCGATTTCAATGAAGAACTTCAAGGTTGCCGCTATGCCAGAAATGAGTTCGAAAGGCGAATTGCGACCTATTGTTACTCCTGTGAAAGATTTTCGCGTGAGCGAGATTTTCGACGACCCAATTGCTACATCAAGGCGGGCAGCAAAAATCGTCTTTAAGTTGTATCGAGGTTCCTACGCTACGGTGGTGCTGAGAGAACTGATGAAAGCACGCAACCCAATACAAGCAGGATTCTGACCCTGCAAAGTAATCGCGTTTACGACTGAAAGCAAATTCGATGACGTTGCCCGTCCCTTCTCAAAGAGCCATGTTCATTCAATTGTCCCGAGGAGGTCTGACCGTGTGACAATTCCCACTGTTTCCGCGTTCTTCTTGACGAGTATCCCACAACTTCTCTCTAACAGTTCGCGGGCCACCTCAATGCTTGCATTTTCTTGGATTTCAGGAAGCGGTCGATCCATCACGTTGCCAACTCTCTCATTCGCCAAGTTTGACCGGAGGTTTCGCACGATACCCTGTTCGGTTATTGTACCGACTGTCCTTTTTCCTTCCAACACCGGCAGCTGTGAAACTGCGTTTCTGATCATGATTTCGCTTGCCTTCAGGACCGTGTCGTTGGCCTTCGCATAGATCACTCCCTTCGTCATAATGTCTTTGCATTTTCGTTCTGGACCCGTTTTGAGAACGACCAATATCCTGTTGACGGTTGAAAGTCGGGGATCGACTTTTCCTTCCTCAATTTTTGCAATATGAGCCTGCGAAACTCCAACGAGGGCAGCAAGCTTTTTCTGGGTGAGACTGGCATTAAGTCTCATCCTTTTTATCGATTGGCGTGTAATGGACAATAAATAACCACCAGTTATTTCTGTTTATCAAACTATACAGTAAAATATATATCTGCCGCTCCGCATACCCGTAAACTTCTGACGGAGAAGGCTTACAATGCGAAACATAATCGTTGAGGACTGGAAACAGATACCGCTCGAAAGACAACGGATAGAAATAGTCGAAAGAAAAGGACTCGGACACCCTGACTACATTTGCGATGCAATAGCTGATCAGATATCATTTGGATTGAGCAAGGAATACCTGAAAAAGGCAGGCACAATCCTTCATCACAACGTAGATAAATCTCTACTCGTAGCAGGTGAAACTGAGAACAGGTTCAAGGGCGGTATTGTAAAGCAACCGATACTCTTCGTCCTTGGTGACAGAGCGACATCGATGATTGATGGAAAAGAAATCGATGTTCCTGAAATAGCAACGAAATCAGCTACGAACTGGTTCAAGAAGAATATGCGATTCGTTGATCCGACCAAACACATCAAATACCAAGTGGAAATCAAACCTGGCTCGGTTGGACTCACAGACATTTTCAAAAGAAAAGGCGAAATACTGGGAGCCAACGACACGTCAGCCGCTGTCGGTTACGCACCGATGACGAGAACCGAAAGGACAGTATTGCAAACTGAAAGATACGTAAACTCCTCGACGTTCAAAAAGCGGTTCCCAGAGTCGGGCGAAGACGTGAAAGTCATGGCGTTCAGAGACAAGAACGATTTGAAACTCACGGTCGCCATGGCGTTCGTCGATAGGTACGTAAACAGCGAAGAAGACTATTTTGATAAGAAAGAAAAGATTCTTGAAGACATCAACAAATACGTCGCAGTAAACACAGACTTCGATCTTGTAGATGTGAAACTTAACACATTAGACATGAAGGGGAGAGGCATGGGAGGGTTATATCTCACAGTTTTGGGTACGAGCGCTGATAGTGGTGACTCTGGACAGGTTGGAAGAGGAAACCGCGTGAACGGTCTGATTTCGTTGAATAGACCCTTCTGCTCTGAAGCCGCAGCAGGGAAAAACCCTGTGAGTCATGTCGGGAAAATCTACAACTTCTTGACGTTCAGGATAGCGCAAAAGGTGTGCGAGCAAATCACGGATATCGAGGAGGTCTATATATGGCTACTCAGCAAGATAGGAGCCCCAATAGATCATCCAACCGTAGCAGCTGCTCAAATAGTAACAAAGGATAATGAGAATATCGGCAGAGTCAAACAAAAAATCAACGAAGTGCTCGACAAAGAGCTTGAAAACATACAGGAATTCTGCATGGAATTGGCTGAAGGAAAAATCGCACCATGCTAGACTTAAAACGACAAATCTCAATTGACTAATAGGCGTTGCTTATTCTTTCTTCTTCACAGCTTGAACAACCACATGTTTGTATTCCTCGCCTTCAACAGGAAGCAAATCCATCGGATTATAAGGCCAGACTCCTGAGTAGAACTCTTCAACATGCTCAAGTACCAAACCAGCATTTTCCAAGACCTTCTTGACTCTAATCTCGGTTGCAATTTGAGATATGTCGTGTTGTTCGGCAATGTGCATACTTTCCGAACCTTCCTTCAACCACAGAGAAGAAAAGAAAATTCGTCCGCCAGAACGCAAAACTCGCGAAGCTTCTTTGAACGCCAAACCCGTGTTTGGAACGTTGTCAAACCCGAAATGAGAAGAGATTGTTGAAAGGACTTCCTTTCTGAAGCAAAGATGTTTGGCATCCGTGACTAAAAGAGTGAAGTTGCTCCACGTACCAGCTCGTTTAGCTCTGTTCATCGTTCCCCGCAACGGTTTTTCGTCAACGTCTGTTCCGACAAGTATCGCTTCGTCAGGAGCCTTTTCTGCCAGCTTGAGCAGGAACGTGCCCATGCCAGTTGCAACATCGAGAACGATATGGTCGGTGTGTGCGCACGAATTAGCTATCTCGTCGGCGAGTGTTTGTATCATTCTCTGCATCGCGACCTTTTGCCGAACGTCGAAGTATGAATCATATTGTTTTCTGATCTCGTCATACATTTTTTCGTCGGCGACGTTCACTTTCCATTCGAATTCTTCAGCTGAAAGCTTTGCGTCTTTGAGCATTCCGATTTCCATCTTAACCTGATACGTATGACCCATGGCGCATCTCAAGAAACCTTTTGTAAGGTGATTGATCGATCTTTCTCCTTCATACGTCAAAGGCTTTCCGCATACTGGGCATGCCATAAGATCAACGATTTGCTCGTGCATAATTCGCCCCAACATAGACATTGCTGTTTAGATTTCTAAAGTTTTATCATCTGGAACCTGCACAATAATTGCTTTTGAGGAAGAGGATGAAGTCTTGGGAAGCAGCCGGAAACGCCTTGCGATGCGTTTTGCAGGCCAAGAAGGGAGAAAGCATTGTCATCTTCTGCGACGCTGAAAAGTCTTCTGTTTGTGAACCATTTACAGTGGGCGCATTAAGATTAGGGTTGAAGACTCATCTGGTGACATTGAAAACACAAATCAACGTAATCCGCACAGAAATCCCCGCTTCAGTTAAGAAAGTCTTTGAGGAAGAAGACCCCGACATCTTCATCAACCTTCTTCGTGAAATGCGTGAAGAAACTCCGTTCAGAATAGAGCTGACGAGAATGGAGACCAAGCCAGACAAAGCACGCGTCGGACACTGCCCTGGCATCACTTCTGACATGCTCACCAAAGGTGCTTTAGCTCTAACAGTCGCAGATCATGGAAAGATGCAGAGATTTGCTAAAAGCCTGATCAAGAAACTGGCAGAAAGTATTGAAGTAGAAGTCACAGATGCGGCAGGGACTCGGGTTCTGTTCAGCGTTGAAAAAAGACACTTCTTTACTGACACGAGAATTTCAGTGGAAAATTCGAAATGGATAAACCTGCCAACCGGCGAAGTGATGGTCGCGCCAGTGGAAGATTCGCTTGATGGTCAAATAATGTGCAACACTGCTGTAGGAGGAATTGGACCGATAAAGGACTGCAGTCAGAATCGTTGCCAAGGATGGCAAAGTCATAGAACTCTCATCAGCAGATGACAAAATCTTGAAGATGATCAGGGATTCGCTCCAGACTGATAATTCAGCGGATAATGTCGGTGAATTCGCCTTTGGAATAAATCATAGGGCCAGATTTGTTCAACAGTTTCTGGAAACAGAGAAAGTATTCGGAACAACCCACATTGCATTTGGGAACAATTCTGATATGCCTGGTGGGAAAAATAAGTCTCGCAATCACATGGATTTTCTTATAACAAAACCAACAGTAAAAATCCATGAGAAAGACGGATCGTGTTTCTATGCGCTTGTGGACGGCGTTTTTCAGAACACATAAGACTGCTTGAAACGTTTAAATTCACGAGCGAAAACCTAGTGAGAGAGGTCGGACAAATGGTTGAAAAAACCGAAGAAAAATTGCCAATATCCGAGTTTTACAAAGTCATTGAGTATGTTACAATTTTCAGAAGCCAGAAGTGGTGGGAAGCTGTGGTCATATTCGAGTCTTATGGAAAAAGGTCGATTGGGCTTTACTTGTGGCAGAAAAGAGATGATGTGTGGAAGAGAAAACACAAGTTCAACGTCAGAAACATGGATGAATGGAACAAACTCAAGAACGCAATAGAGCAATTAGCACCGAAGCTTGAAGCGAAAAGCTAACCTTTGCATATCCTAGATAAGTATTTTCTGTATAAATCCAGAATTGAATAGTCTTATTAGTTTACTATTCACTACAAAATCCACGGCGAATAGTATGGAGTCTAAAGAAAGCCAAACCCAGCAGGAAACATGTGACGACAAGGAAGCATGGATAATCGAAGGGGAAACAGAAGAACAAAAGGCAGACCCCAAACCAACCAAGGTGACCAAAGCAGCTCCTAAAGTCAAAGAGGAACCGAAACAGAAAACCAACATGCTGTATTTTGGTCCAAACAATGGAGTCAACAGGAAAGTTTTCATCAACGGACTCTCTGTGGGGCTGGGAGTTGGATGTATCACAACTTTCGTAGTGATGTGGATCGCAATCTTCTTCACACCGCAAATGCCGCCTGGCGCGACATACGAAGATCTGTTGTCAATATTCATTTTCCCAATGGTTTACCTTCTGGCAATCGGTCTGATCACGCTGACACTGGGTATAGTAAGAGAATTCTATTCAGTCATACTCAAACCCTAGAAATGACTCCTTTCTCCTACTTTCTATCCAACAAAACTTAACAACTGATCTGTCAAATCTATATCAGTGGGACAGATGTCTTCATTCAAACGACTACTTGAAAAGCTCACGAAAGCGAAGGCGCCAGGGCCGACTGCTTCATTTTTTGCGCCCCATTTGCTGTTAGCATTGGAACATATCGCAGCAAAACCTATCGGGCGAAACAAGTTAGCCGAAGACTTGAGAATCGGAGAAGGTGTCACACGAACGCTAATAGACAGGTTAAGGAACGCAAAATTGATTGACACGTCAAGGGCAGGATGCTTCCTCACGCCAGAAGGTCGGAGACTGTTCGAAAGAATACCAGTCAGTTATGAAGAAAGTGAAAATCGAAAAGAACGAATTGACCTTAGAAGACTTCAACTACGCTGTTCTCGTTAGGAATTGTGCTTCGAAAGTGAAGACTGGAATAGAACAACGGGACGCCGCGATCATGGCTGGTGCAAAGAGCGCAACAACAATAGTTTACAAGAAAGGACATCTGTCATTTCCGTCCTCAAACCAGGAATTGAATGGTTACTTGAAAGCTTCATCCCAGATTGAACGCATTTTGAAACCCAAAGAAGACGATGCTATCATAATTGTTGGCTCAAACAAACCTGAAAAGGCCGAATATGGCGCCCTTGCAGCTGCACTGACGTTGCTGGATAGCGGCGACCAAGCTAGTTAGTCCAATGATCTAGAAAGTATACTTGTCGCCCTGGGCAAGAACACGCTCTAATGCGCTGTTGAAGTTTGTCATTCCATCATTTGTCTTTGCCGAGACGGGCAGCAAAGGAAATTTCAAACCAAGTTTGTACAGCACCTGCATCATGTTTCTATTCAACAATCGCCTAGTTCCTTCAAGCTTCTCATCTATCGCCTCAGCCAAGGCATTTTGCTTGGCAGACCAGTCGACAATTCTATCAACCTCTTCCTTCGGTAGAAGATCGCATTTTGAGAGTACGTGAACCTGAGGCAGAGTGAAACGGTTGAAAACCGCAGTCGACAAAAAAAGGTTCGAAACGTAATTCGACGGGTTCACAGAAAAAACAGCATCATACAAATAAACTAGAGCTTTTGGTTCTTTGGTAAGCTCATTTGCAATGTATGGCCCACTGGCCCTGAAAGCGAATAGTTCCATCTGTCCTGACGTGTCGACCAGAACGATATCTGATTGCAGCTCTTCGATCTCGTCTGAGATCTTCTCAATCTGATCAGCGACCAAGTCCGCGGCCATTATCAAAGCTCCATTTGGACCCAACTGATACTTTTCCATTAGCTCTCCAATGTCGACATAATCCCGAATGTCTACGTCGGGCGAATACGGCAACGCATTCACCCCAGGATCAAGGTTAATGATGGCAACATCCTGCTTTGACATATTGAGCCAGTTCCCAAAGGCTGCAGTAAGGCTGGACTTTCCCGAACCAGCAGTTCCTATTATGAAGACAATATACACGAACAGTCAACCTAGCCAGTTTTGCAGAGCATCCAAAAAGGTGAATCATCCGCCTTAAGTAAAAGCTTTTTCTGCGAGTCTATTAAATCGAGATGAAATCAGATCCCATAGAACGTTTTCTTACGTCCCTCAAACGTGCATGCTTCTTTGAATCCTGCGCTTCTTGCCCATTTCGAAGCCTCATTCAGGTTCAAACCAAGATCTTCAGGGCTGTGAGCGTCTGAGCCAAAAGTGATTGGAACAGAATTGCCGTGAAGTATCTTCAGAAACTTGAGGTCAGGATAGATCTCCTTGCACGGTCGGACAAGTCCTTTTGCGTTGATTTCAACGCACATTTGCGAATCTGCAATTGCCCACGCTGTTTCCTCGTAGATTTGTGAAACATCTTTACTGGGTTTTAGACCAAAAATCTTGATCAAGTCTGGATGTCCGACGATATCGAACAAACGAGTTGCGCACATTTCTCTCACAAGTCTAAAGTACTTTTCATAAGACTCCAATGGATCTCTTCTTGAGTGCTCGTCTCTTCGCCTCGAACTGTCTACGCCCCAATCATCAATAAAGTGGACTGAACCTATGACGTAATCAAAAGGGTACTCTTTGAGGATTTCTCGTATCCTGTTAAGTTGATCAGGAAAATAGTCTACCTCACTTCCAAGCTTGATATTAACTCGAGACTGCTTCTTGAGAAGCAAGAAGTTTTGGACGTATCTTGACATCATCTTGGCAAAGGAAACGGGATGTTCAACAAGACGCTCTCTATCGATATGGTCCGAAAAACCTATCTCCTCGAGTTGTTTGTTCATCGCTTTCTGAATATAGTCTTCCATGCTTCCCTTACCGTCAGACGAGCGTTGGGTATGAATGTGATAATCAACTATCAAATAACGTGCACCTATTCTCATCCATTGACCTGTCCACCGCTCTTTTTTGCAAGATCAGATAATTCAGTTATTGTATTGTTAAGGCGATTCTTTGCAATCCTTGAGTTCTCTGTGGTCGTTGAGAAGTGAATTTCGATGTGGGATGTCTTTCCTTCAACTTGCGGGACAGTTTTTGAATAGACATGTGACTTTACGTAAACACGCGGGTTATCATGCATGACCTTGTCGATCAGTGGTGCAAGTGTTGATTCCATTATGCCGTCGAGAAAAATGCTGGCTTCATAGAATGCTGACTTGCCCACTTTCTTCTTGATCATTGGCACGATTGAGTCTTCAAAAATAGCTTCCATTTCAGGAGGAACACCGGGCAAAGCTACCAACGAAGTTTTCTGCGCCTTGAAAAACATTCCTGGAGCAGTGCCAACAGGGTTAGGCAACGGTTCTGCACCTTTTGGAAAAATGGCCATTTTGACCCTGGCGGGCGTCATTTCAACTCTTTCAATCCGTCTTTCTCTCAGTAACGACTCGTATTTTCTTCGCACTAGATTCAATGCCTTTTGATTTACTTCAAGTTCCACTTTGACGGCATTCGAAACGCCTTGAAGAGTTTTATCATCGAAGGTCGGGCCAAGACCGCCGGTAGTTATGATGAAATTTGGCTTTCGCCCGAGAGATTCATTGAGAGCTCCTGCAATTTCATCCAAGTCATCACTTATGACCGTTATTCTCTGGACGCTCGCTCCTAGAGCAGTGCAATGCTCCGCAAGCCAATGAGCATTCGTGTTCACTGTTTTGCCTATTAGCAATTCATTTCCGATGCATACTAATTCAATTTTGACACGCATCGCCAGACTTCTCCGTTTGAGCGATTAGTCAGAAGCCGTTCATTCTTTTATGCTGTTTGCTAGACTTTGCTTTCGAGTTGGGAACAACTTCTACTTCTTCTTGCTAAGATACCACTTCAGATACTCTTTCTTCTTTTTCTGCCGTTCCTCTTCCTCTGTTTCGCCGCTAGGCCTGAGCTTTTCTCTCAGTTCCATTAGTTCTTGCTGTGTCACAGAAAGTCCGCAACTCTTGCACACGTAATGCTTAGTGGCGATCATGTACTGCATTTCGCCACCACATTCTGGGCAGTATGGCATGCTTTTCACTTTTTCTGGGTCTCAAGGTGAATTCGGTTTGAGAAATAGCTTTCGGTCCAACATTCTATGGAACACACTTCATCATCGTTATGAGAATTGGCTTGTCCACCAAAAACTGATTGACATTAGCTCAAGAAAGCGCGCGAAAGACCAGGTTATCTCGAAAAGGAAGTTCCCAAGCTGAGCATAAGCCAGAACGAATTGACCTAGCTCGGCCGAATCCTCCTCTCCGGAATTCTTAATTCTCCATTTCCAATCTTATTGGTTGTGAAAGTCAGCTTATGTTATGAAGTTTTTGAGCCCAGCCTCTCTAGCCAGTCGGACTGCCATATCCTTCTCGACATCTGTCAACTTCTGCCTTAGTTCTGGAATTTCGAACGCGTGCCATTCTGGCCTGTACTGGAACATGATGTTGACTCGCGTTGACGTTCCAAGGTATTTTGTTATCCAATTTATTGTCGGTTTGGTGCAACATTCAAGATGCCCTGGTAGCACGAGAAGCCTGACTATCAATTCCCCGAATTTCTTTGCCTCCAGGTGATTCTTTGCGCAAGATTGCCAATAGTGTTCAGCATCAGAAATTCTTGCTGCACAACTCTGAGGGCCATATTTGAAATCCAACAGGTAAATATCTGCAAATCCTGCAAGCAATTGTGCCGTCTCGGTGCTATAGAACGCATTTGAGTTCCAGACAATTGGTACATTCACGTTAACATGTCTGAACACGCTCAGCCATTGAGGCAACCAAGGAGTAGGCTCTCCACCCACGAGATTGATATTTCTGCAACCATTCAAGCGCAATCGCTCAAGCTGCATTGCCAATTCCTTAGGTTCATAACTCACTGCATCTTCTTCCCATTGGGAAATTGTCCAATTTTGACAGTGCTTGCATCTAATCGTGCATCCCATCGTGAAGACTGTACCAGACGGGACCAATTCAGGTTCTTCACCTAGATGTTCGAAAATGCTTGACACCTTCATCTCGATCCCGCATTTGCAATACCCTAGCTTGGCTTCATGCCTGTTGACTGAACATCGCCGTGCACACAAGTGACAAGACTGCAGAATCTGGTTTGCAATCTCACTTTTCAAGTCTAGATAGGAATTCGCCGGCGTTGGGATGTCTTCAAAGTTCACTCTCCCACAGTCAATTGCCTTTTCCAGTTTGCAAAATTGACGTGTGAGGTTAGCGTGGTTTTGCCATAATGTTTTGAGGTCATCATCTGTATTGAATTCTGCGGGCAGTTTTTTGGCGATTGTAAACTTGGCCGGTTTCTCGTTATTGACCACTGAAAAATATCTGCTTAGACTTTTCCAAGCCACCCTGTCCTTTGTAACCGCTTTGGCGTCTGGTTGAAGAAGTTCCCACGTTGCCAAGTTTCCACTTTTGTCCATTATGTTAAAGGATAGCGTGAGGATAAGAATGTCCGCTGGGATGAAGTTTCCCCTTTATCGGAATGTCGTGCCCGCAGACTGGGCAACGCATGTCTTTTGTGACGTTCCAACGGATGATCGCAAAGCTGTAGCGCTTTATCACTATTTCATTGCAGTTTGGACAGTAGGTGCTTTCGCAAGGATGTCCAGGTACATTGCCTAGGTAAACGTAGTTCAATCCGGCTTCTTTTGCGGTCATGTAAGCTTTTTCCAGAGTCTCAACAGGCGTTGCAGACGTTCCATTCATTTTGTAGTCAGGGTGAAAACGCAAGAGATGGAAGGGCGTGTCTTTGCCGACTCCTTCTTTGATCCATTCTGCAAGCTCTCTTATTCTCTCAAGAGAGTCTCCTATCTTGGGGACAACTAGATTCGTGATTTCGATGTGAATGCTGTTTCTTCTCATTTCTTTCAAAGCTTCGAAAATTGGTGTAACAGAAGGAACTGCCGAAACGGTTTTGTAGAATTCAGGATCGGCTCCTCCTTTGAAGTCAACTGTCGCCGCGTCAAGATAAGGAGCGATTGTTTTTACTGTCTCAGGCGTCATGTATCCGTTAGTGACAAACGTATTGAAAAAACCAACTTGGCGCGAAAGTTTAGACGTGTCAAAAGCGTATTCGAAGAAAATTGTTGGCTCTGTATACGTGTAACTTATTCCTTGGCATTCGTTGTCCTTCGTGGCTTTCACGACTTCTTCAGGCGGGAAATGTTTTCCAGCGATCTTTTTCTCTTGACTTATCATCCAGTTGTCGCAGAATTGGCAACGGAAATTACAGCCTACTGTGGCGATCGACATGACCATCGCTCCAGGATTGAAATGTGACAAAGGTTTCTTCTCAACGGGATCTATGCTTGCCGAGATAGCCTTGGCATAGTTGAGCGAGTAAAGGATTCCTTTTTCATTTTTTCTGACGAGACAGAAGCCTGTTCCGCCATCGTTGATCCGACACTTTCGGGCGCAGAGAAAACAGTCAACTTTCTTGTCAATCAATTTCTCGTATAGCATCGCTTCGTGAAGCGACATCTCGACGACCCCAGAGTTTCCGTTCGGCTCTTAGCTTATAAATTAAGCTCCGTGGTCTATTTCTGCAACTTCATTTTTGAATTCAAAGACGAGTGGTGAGGACGTAGTCTTGGCATCCAATTCTATATCGAACAATCCTTCCAACAGACCTGCCCAAATTTCAGACTCGTTGATGAAAGGCGTCTTGATGAGAATGTACTTGTCTTTCAAATAGAAATCACCGAACCCTTGAACTCGAAGTCGCTTGAAAACGTCAGGCCATTTCTCGCGATTCTGTGTACTGAGGCCCATAGTTGTCTCCAGCGAAACCTTCATGGCTTCGCCCATTCTTTTTCCAATTTCACGCCACTTGTCTTTCGGCGTATTCTGGATCAGAACGTTAAGGATCTCCACGTTGACGAATGCAATACGGCTTATGCCGCAGTAGTACTCGCCTGGAAAACGCCAATCATAAACCGTCATGCTTCTGTAAACGTCAAGCATTTTGGAGATCAGGGGCTTTATCCCAGGTTCTTTTCCTTCTCGAATCAATGAGTCAATGAATTCTCTTTCATCCTTGTCCAGAATAATGGTAGTTCTTCTTGCTGAGCCTTCGCCTTTGTCTACCATTTCTCGTAGTTTTTTCTCTTTTTCATCCTGCATAACTAGTATATCTCTCGCCATATTTTATATAATTTGTTCCTAACTGTGAGCATACTCAGACATAATCAGGACCTGATCATTACCAACAGCATCTTGAAGCGTTCGATTGCTCTCAATGCATGAGGGCTGTTCGCTGGCAAAACCACCAACTCGCCAGTTCTTAAGACAAATGGCTTGCTCGCAATTATCACTTCAGCTTCTCCATCCAACAATTGAACCAAAACCTCGTATGGGGCAGTATGCTCGCTCAACCCCTCATTCTTATCGAAAGCAAACAACGTAACGGTCCCAGACTTCTTGTCAAGAATTGTTCTACTCACGACCGCGCCTTCCTGATAATTTATCAAATCCACCATTCTTACAGGTTGGGAGAGTTCGCTTTTTGAAAACCGTGTTTTTTGAGACTTCAAACCAATACACCCCGTTCCATTTGCTAATCGGTATTGTTATCAGTGGCATATAGTTTTGTTCAGTCAGGTTGACCGAACGACTTTTAATGCGCGCAACCTATCGTAAATCGCCGATGACGAGCTTTATCCCCTGAAAAGATGATGTACTCTAGGGTATCTGAGGCAAAACCGTATGCCTACGTGATAACCTTACTTCTGATCAGATACCATGTGAGCAACAGTCCAGCAAACACCATCACGGCGCCACCTATAGTTGAAGAAAGAATACCTCTGTGAAAAAGAGTCGTCAAAGCGTATAACGCGTAAGGTCCTGCGAACAACAGAAAGGCCATAATAACCACTAAGCCCATTTTCACGTATTTCGAACTGTTTGCCAAACCTTTTGCTTGTGGCTTTCTTCCGACATCATTCCGCGCCTCGGTAGTATCTTTAAAACCATTGTTTTCTCTTATAACCCTTCCTTTACCTCGTTGCCTAACGCCTTCATCAAGAACTTGAACACTGCGAAACCAGCCCCACGATCCGCCTTGAACCCGGTCGTCGCCCCCAGCAAGCAAATCCCGTCCAATCCCCGTTCTTTGGCAAGACCCAACGTAAGACCTGTAGCTCCAACGACTCTCCCTTTGCTGTAAATCACAGCGCCTTTTTCCATGAAATCCAGAGCCAATCGAGGTGAAGTAGCTGCGACATACACTTGGGTTTTTTCATCCTTGACAGGAGCGCCACCAATCGTGACCAGAAAATTGCAACCTTTCTTCATAACGAAATCCAAAGTTTCGCTGCACAGAGCGTAATGCGCAACTACATCATCGAAAGATGGTTGAGTGTCACCAGTCATTATTATGAAGTTGTTCTTTTCTGTCGGTGCAGAATAAAACTCGTATCTAGGTAAATGGCAAACGCCTTTTCCGTTCACAGAAACGTAATCTGGAAAAGAAGGAGCGTACAACTCTGCGAACAGTTTTGCTCCGCAGAATTTCATTAACAAGTAAGCTGCAATCTTGCCTACGTTCCCGAATCCTGGAAGCCCTTGAACAAAGATGGGATTTTTCAGTTCGGGACTGGAAAGTTCCCGAAGATAAGGTTTGTCCAAACCTCTCAACACCAGACACAATAGGTAACGATTGCAAGTCTAAAACGTTTCCGTAAGTCTGCAAAATCAAAAAGAAAGCCACATATTGCAAGGTTTGTAACAATGACCAAAAACATTTAAGAGGGCACATGCTCAGCTGTAGAGACAGCAGCGGGGTGGGGTAGCCAGGATTAACCCGCTGGGCTCATAACCCAGAGATCGGTAGTTCAAATCTACTCCCCGCTACTTACGCGGTAGTCATTAATTGACGTTCTCAATCGTTTGCTCCTCTGAACAAGATTTGGCTCTGAGCAAAACACCTACTGAACCAACTAAAAGAACCCGCGAATAATACAATAGCGCGATTATAGGAAATCGAGACTTCGTACGCGTCTTATTAAGGGCTGCTAACCTCTGCCTTTTTCTTCCTTGCCAAAATATGCTGTCCATTTCAGTTTTCTTGCGTCCCTTCCAAAAAAAGAACTCTTACGGCATTTGCTTGAACAGAACCACAGAATTGACCCATCGTTCTTGATAAACATCATCCCTGTGCCCGCTGGAAATTCATTACCGCAAAACGAACATTTTCTTGGCCTCGGCACAGTCGATGTCTCCCTCTCATTCTTACTTATGGCTACCGATTGATTTTCCTAGCTTCTCTTTCAGTCTCTCTGAGCATAAGTGTGTCTTGAATTCTGACTGGCCCCTTAACATTACGAGTTATGATGCGCCCTTTGTCTTTGCCCTCGAGAATCCTCACTCTAACCTGGCTAATCTCACCCGTCACGCCAGTACGTCCAATAACCTGAATTACCTCTGCAGGCGTAAGCTCAACGTGCTCGGCCGCTTCTTTAGATTCTCTAGCTTCCCTGGCGTCTTTGGCTTCCTTGCTCATTACGTGGAACCTCGTCTGACCTGCTCCACTCTACCGACTATTTCTTTGATCAGACCCGCCGCGTCTCCTTCTTTGACAATGCATGCAGCGCCTGCTGGAACGTCGATCCCGATTGCGGTTCCTATCTTTTCCTTCGTTGGAACGTAGATGTAAGGGATTTTCCTTTCCTCACACAAAAGAGGTAAGTGAGCAACGACCTCAGGAGGTTGAACGTCTTCGGCGATGACAACAAGTTTGGCTTGGGCTCTTTCGATGGCCTTGGTTGTTTCGTTGGTCCCCTTCCTAACACTGCCCGTTTTGGCAGCTATTTGCAGGGCTTCATAGGCCGCATCTGCAAGCTCTTTTGAGACTTCAAACTTTACGAAGAACGGTTTGGACATAAGCCTCACCCTTCAAATGCACAGTCTAATCAACAGTCCCTCTTTATGAAGGTTTCTACCTCACCATAAACGTTTCAATTGCCTCAAATAACGAGTGTCAAAACATACAGGAATTAAAATGGCTTGATTCTAGTCCAGGTCTATGCCTTTCTAGAAATCGTCGTCTTGACAATCAAAGGCCCCAAGCAGTGAGGGCAGGACTTTCGTCCTTTCTCCAAGATAAAAGATCTGCCGCATCTGCTACAGATCTGTTTAATCTGTATTGACTTATCGTCGTGCGTAGATCGCTCTATGTCCAGGATGCCTTCCTGTGATTTATTTTCCGATTCATACTGTACATGGCTCGGTTGCAGCTCTGCCGAAGTCGATGCCTGTGCGCTTGTTGTTACTGTTAGAATCTTCATCAATATTCTCCTTTGACTGTATATCATGGACGTTGCAAGACTTAATACTACGTTTCAGAACGGTATGGTTCTGAAATTAGCACGGTGGAAACCTGACCTTTGAAAAATCTCGCGGAACTCTTCGTCTGACGAACACGTACAAGGACAACGCGGTCACAAGACTAACGGTCACGATCGTCAAGTCTAATACGTACGATTCCGATGAACTCTGCGAGGAGGATGTTTTCTCAAGAGAACGGAATCCTCCAATAAGTCCTTCAGGCTCATGTTGGTTTTGACGAACTAGTGTTATGGCAAAGAGAGGAGCCAATGTGACTGCAATCCCAAGAATCACGGCCGTTGCCAAGTAGAGCAGAGATTTCCTCATCGCGCTTACTCCTTTGATGAACGAAGCATTTCATCGCTTTTAGTTCTACAGTTTAGAACAGAATGTTGAACTGTCAAAATGGTCTCGCTCTCCACAACCTTATGGTTTCGACCCAGAAGATGAGCAGTGCGAGTAAACCGAAAGCCAATGCATAGAAGCTGGGAAGCAACTTGGGCGACGTAACTAATGATCAGATAAGTGGCCAGCATGGTGGTGAAAAGGACGGAATAAAACAGGTATCGAGGAACCAAAAAGCTTCCCATGCGCATAAAAAACCGCAGAATTCCGACTTTAACCTCTTCTTCCAATACGTATTCTCCTGTACCCTTCTTTTCTATGAGACCCAAGTTCTCCAGTTTCTGAAGGTGATGAACAGCAATGCTTGGGCTTGAAAAATTCAGAGACCGCTGGACTTCGCGAACTCCAACTGTATGAGTTGGCTGCTGCAACAAGTACCAGTAGACGAGAAGAGTCTTCCCCTTCAGTTCAGATTCCAAGAACTTCAGGTCGAGTCCACGCACCGATTCCGACACAGAGTGCCTCCACATCTCTTACCACGAAAGTTCTTAAAAGTTTGGTGACAGCCGCCACAAAAGACTCATGTTTATTTTCAATGCTCAATGCTTCTTATGAACAAGCGTATGTTTCATCCGAGCCTCGTTTTCATTGACCTCAGTTTGGATATGCCATATACGATGACAAAAGCCAACAGAAAATACAGTGAAAAATCCAAAATTAACGCAGAGTAATTGACTGCAACTCGCTCGAAACTCAAAGTCCACTGATACAAACCTGGAGTACGAGATTGACGCGATTCCCATAATGCAACAATCTGCAGCCATTCTAAAGGGAGACCGTAGTAACGAATAGTCTCGCTGCCGGCCTTCACAACGGTTGGCGATTCCACTCGAACGTAACTAACAAAAGCTGCAAAATTAAAAATGATAAATAGAAGCACAGTCGTGAACAACTCTTTTGCGGACAGACCAAAATTCATCAATATCCTCTTGGGCAATCCTTCGTTCTCTTTAAAAGGCTTGAAAGAGATGTGCATGGGAAGGCTTGTCACGTCTTCGTTGCAGTGAGGACAATTCTTTGAAGCTAAGTTGACCAACCTGCCGCAATGGGGACAGAAAGACGTTGATTGCTCAGAATAGAGGTTCTGGTTGCAATTTGAACAGACGTGTTGTTTAGGATCTTTCCAAGAAGCCCCACAATGGGGACAGTGACGCCCCTTGTACACAAAGGAGGAGTTAAGTGATTCATCGACCAACTCTCCAGTCAGGAACAGCCTGAAATAAATGAGAGCACCAACAAGTCCCATCGCGATGCCAATACCCAACAAAGACAGCCCTTGGTATATCGCAGGGTTGGAGTAGACATATTCGTTCTGAATAGTCGCAAAGAAAGAAGACAAGCTTGTAGCAATTGCGAGAATTCCTATCAACCCAGTCTTGGAACCCTGGAGACCAATAATAGGAGTGATTGCGAAAGTCAGAAGAGACATAATCGCGATAACCAATAATATGTATGAATAACCACTCTTGATCGTATAGACTCCCGGCGAGTACGTTCGAAAGAACATGGAAATAAACAGCATCAGCAAGAAGAACATCGAAGCAGACACGATCAACATGCTGCCGATTTCAACTAGGAAACTTGCCTCTCTTTTCCATAAAATCTTAAAAGAGGGCTTTGTCTGAGCCAAGATCACTGCTGCCAAAGCGATAATGCCGCCTATGACTGCCACAATATTGAAGATTGATAACAAAGAGATTGTCAGGCTCAGAACGATCAGTGTGCAGAGAATCGCGGCACGACGCGTTCCCAAACTAATCAATTGCGATCGCGTAGCAAGGACATATCCGATCCCAACTATTGCAACTAAGCCTGGCAGATATATGCCCAAAAAAAAGGATGGAGCCTCATACTCGCTTATGTTCAGGAAGACCATGAAGAAGCGAGGATTGAAAAGAGCATACATTCCAAAAGTGATTCCGACTAGAATGCCAATTAGAAGAACGTAGCCGCCGACCCTCATTATTCTCGAAAAGTCTCGAGGCTCGCCCCACGTATTCGGCACGACCATCAAGCTTTTCTATTCGACAGAAATTTATAACCTTGTTGTGAGGGGAATGGAACGAGCCTATCGGGAGGATGAACTCGTCGACTCCCTTGTTGTTGATTCTGAAGGATACATCTATGGAAGAATTGGAAAGATCGACATAAAAGAAAATGAAGTCAGTCTTCTCATCTACGAAAGCAGACCAGACGAAAAAACTGTGACAAACGTACAGGTCATAAAAGAAGAACTGTTGAAAAGAGTGAAACTTAACATCTCCGCAAAATTCCAGAAGATTTCGCCCAATGAAATATTGAACGAAAACATAAGGAGAGATCTTGGTCTGAAATCTGACGCCCCCCTTGATGATCAGCATTTCTTGGAATATGCTGAGCGAACAGGTGTTGAGATAACTTACAAGAAAGCCGCTGAAGAAAGAAGAGAACCAAAAGGTCACGTACGCTTGAACGACGTGAAGGCCATCGGAATATCTACAGTTGGAACAAAAGAAACGTCAGATGTAATGAAGATCATCCTTCTGCGAGAACCACGAGAAGCTTCTTTCCGAAAAGTCCCCATTCAGCGAACTGTTTCATTTCGAAGCACGAACGCATTAAAAGACAAGCTTGTTGTGGATGCTAAGGGACTAGCTCTCGGATATTTGGACTCTGTAGTTTTATTTCAAAATACGCCAGGAATAAGGATATACTCACTCAAGCCCAGCGACTCCGTCAGTTTGAGCTGGCTGATCAAATACTTGGACAGTGTAGGCAGACCCGATATTGTTGAAGCCTTGGTGAAATACTTCAGAGTAGAAACTGGAGAACACGTTTATAGAATGACAAAAAATGAACTGGAAGGATTCATGCAGAAAACGAAACTAGTATTCAAAGTGCCTGAAGAATTGATGATTGATCGCAGTGTCAAGGATTTTGTCATGGACATTCCATGGGATATGATCTCCAAAATAGGAGACATCGTCATCTTGCAAAAAACACTTGCTGAACTTAGATCCATAGGATATTGAGTGTTTGTACATGAACGACTTGCTCGAGCGTTAAAGCTATCCATGATGAAATCATAAATGAGTTTAACAAAACTGTAATCGGATATGAGAATGAAATAAAACTTGCATTAGCAGGACTCTTTGCAAAAGGGCACATCCTTCTGGAGGGAGTCCCTGGAATTGCCAAGACAACGATAGCTAAAGGGCTTGCAAAAGCCTTGAACCTAGAAGAAGAAAAAACTTTCCACCGAGTTCAGTGCACTCCAGACCTTATGCCGACGGATGTCGTAGGTACATTGATCTATGACCCGAAAAAGCAGGATTTTCGCCCTCATTTCGGCCCTGTATTCGCCAACTTCCTTCTCGTAGACGAAATAAACAGAGCAGTTCCTAGAACCCAGTCTGCGCTATTGCAGGCGATGCAAGAAAAGGAAGTTACGATTGGTGGGACGACGTACATCCTTAACGAACCGTTCTTCGTAATGGCCACAGAGAACCCGATAGAACAGGAAGGGACCTATCCTTTGCCTGAGGCACAACTGGACCGGTTTATTATGAAGATCAAAATGGGTTATCCCGGGACGCTGGAAGATGAGATCAAGATTTTAGATTTGCACGAGCTAAGGTCGACCGATCCTATTGAAGAATTCAAGACTATCGTTGATGATCCGAAAAAGATCTGCGGGATGCAAGATACGATTGCGGAAAAAGTTACCGTCCCTCCATTAGTCAAACAGCACATCGCTGACATAATCAGATATACCCGGATCCGTGAAGAAGTCAACTGGGGAGCCAGCCCTCGCGCAGGCATTTTCCTAATGAAAACAGCCAAAGCCTATTGTGCCTGTTCAGGTAGAAGCGTGGTACAAGTGGAAGATGTCGAGAACGTTGCTTGCGCTGTGCTCAATCACAGAATAATCCTGAAATCTGAAATGATTATTGAAGGAGTGAAGCCCGAAGACGTAATAGAAACTGTCTTGAAGGTCACTAGAAAATCGGTGACAAAAAGTGCCTAACGAGGCTTCAAGACAACGCATTCTTGAGATTTGCAAGAACCGCAAGAAGAATCTACTTGAGGTAAAAAGCAAGGTCAAAACGATGCTCCAAGGCGAACACCCAAGCCACTTCGTGGGCTTAGGCATTGAATATGAACGCTCCAGAGAGTACACATTCGGGGATGATTACAGAAGAATAGAGTGGAGCCTTACTGCTCGCACTCCTCCCAAATCAGATGGAGAGAGTACCCTATTCGTCAAGCAGTACAAAGAAGAAAAGAACCTGAACGTTCTTTTGATAATGGACCAAAGCGGAAGCATGGAATACAGAAACAAGATTCCCACGGCCGTCAGACTAGCTTTGGTCGTAGCCGATCTAGCACAGAGAAGAGGTGATCATGTCGGCCTTACCTCCTTTAGGGAAAAATTGGAATTCTTTCTCCCGCCAGCAAGAAGCGTAGAACAGGCATACCGAATTCTAAGCACATTATGCAGGTCCTACAGAGCGGGCGGGACTTCAAATCTCAGAACGATGGCCGTTGCGGTAGCCAGAGTCCTCAGAAACAGGTCAATCGTAAACCTTATCACAGACATAAACCATGAAGCGAGCGATTTCACTTTTTTTGCACAACTCATGTGGGCAGCTGGCCACATGGCAAACGTAATGCTGATAGCGGACGAAAGCGAGATAAACCTTCCCGATGTCGGTTGGCTGACTCTCACTGAAAATGAAGAACTACAAAAGACAACGATTGACACCTCAGAATTGAAAAACGAATACGACAATGGAATCCGACTGCTCTTAAAAAACATAAATGCGGGTTGCGAGTATTTCGGAGGAAAAGTCCTTCTATTCAACAACCCCCGAGAAGTCGATGCAAGAATACCGAAAATAGCGAGTCTCTATCGCCATTCTAGAGAGGGGGTTTATCGTTGAGGAAAAACGTTTCATTCGATGCAGCAATTCTTCTTTTATTATTCTTGATCTCAGTGTTTTCCTCGACCATTCAGACTTCATCAAGCGTCAGTCAAAGCAGCTCCCGATCAACTCTTGCAATTCAAGACGACAGCTCAACTTCTATACAACCAATCTATTTCAGACTACAATCCGAGAATCAAACCAACGTTACGCTTTGGGAATCAATTCCTCAAAATCTCTCTGATCACGTTGCGACAATAGAGGTCAACGTGTTGGCGGTTTTCGTCAGCTCAAATCCCAGTTCAACGGGTATCTATGAAGATGCTGTTGGAAATCTTTGGTTGACTGCAGCCTACGCGCTTAAAAAAGGAGATTATGTGAGCACGTTGACGTGGATCTCGCGGAAAACTCTCGCTGAGAATCTCAGTATTCCTAACACTCTGAACTTTCCACAAAACTATCCAACCGATG
Organism: Candidatus Bathyarchaeota archaeon; assembly: GCA_963845885.1. Classification (GTDB taxonomy): domain Archaea; phylum Thermoproteota; class Bathyarchaeia; order Bathyarchaeales; family Bathycorpusculaceae; genus DASPPK01. The sequence continues at coordinate 91,814 of CAWJTU010000010.1, read as the reverse complement.
TAAAACCCTTCCTTCAACCAGGAAACAAGATCCCTTCGGATGATCCTAGAATTAGACAGGTAGCCCAATCTCTATTAAGCGGAAACATGATTCAAACAGTCGAAAACGTCCTGAATTTCGTCAATGGAACTCAGAATTATGACCGCGAAAAGGTCAGGACTCTCATGAACGGCACTTTGAGCACATCAAGCATGCTAGATTTCGTCAATGATCCACTAGAGAGCTTAAACACAAACCTTTCGTTCTGTTACGAAAGAGCGCTTCTTGCGACGGCTATTCTACGGGCAGCCGGCGTCCCAACCAGAACGTTTACCAACGGCGATTTGAAAACCTGGATTCAGGTCTGGCTTCCCCAGATAGGATGGGTAGACGGCGAGGTTTTGAGTATGCAACCGCAACCAATACCTCTTTTTCCACGTTCACTGTCTGTTTCCGTGCCAAGGATGATTGAGAACTCCTCTGATGCTGTTTTCCCATTCACATGGTCCCCTGAAACCATGATGAGAGTTGCAAACCTGACTTTGACGACTCCAGAACAGTTTGACATCAACGAATATGGAACGATCCTGTGCCAGCCCACAGAAACTGAAATATTTGAGTCAAATCCAGAGGGATTCAGTTTTCCACTGCTGTTTGCACCGGAAACAGTTCAAGCCGCCTTAACATCCAACGGCTCACAGCTATCTTTTCACATCAGCAAAGACTCGGAAAACGTCTCTAGAGAACTAACGATGGGAGTGATGAACAATATTGAGTTTGAAGACAATAGTGTATCGTTCACCCCAGAGCGCCAGAACCGTACCATGATAGCACTGAACAACTTTTCAATTCAAAAAAGCGGGCCCCTCGAATATACAATCGGCGTCCCAATTCTAGTCGTTGTCCCCATTTTCTTGGGCGTTACCTATTTTTGGAAAAGAAGGCGAAAGAAACGCCGCTTGCATGATCACGGCAACCTTATAAGTTCTGAAAAGTCTTAAACCATGATTAGGATGCAAAGGCTTAGAAGCCGAAAGGCCAAGCTCACTTTGGTTCTTATAATATCGTTCGTGTTAATTGGCGTTCTATTTTTCAGTTTGTCCGTGATCAATAGCGTTAGAAATCCTTTGACCGAAGCGATAGAGTCAGGCGAAGCAACAGTCAAAGCAGTCGACATAAATCATGAGTCCATCGCGAATTTCGCGGAAGGGCTTACTGCTCAAGCAGATGATCTGCTCAAAACAGCACAGATTTCTCAGGAGCAGGCAGAGGTAAGTTTGGTCTATGCAAGACATACAGATGACGAGTTTGTTCTTAATATGGCGCAAAACTACGGTTTACTCCTTGAATCTTCTAACGTCATGAGTCAAAGTGTGGAAAACCTGTTAGCGGTCAACGGCGATCTTCAAAAGACCTTGAACTATTATGGACAAGAGTCATATTCATTGTCCGCAAACAGCTCGGCAATCTGCTTGCAAACACTGGAGCCCCTGTTGGCAAATTTTAGTGCAAGCAATCAAACCCTAGAAAACATCAATTACCGCTATTTAGCTTCAGGACAGAGAGATCAAGTGAAATACGCCGTCACAGAATACAGAGACGCAATGGCGATATATCTTCAATACGTTCAACTTCTGAAAACCCTTAAAGAAGGAACTGCGTACGAGCAGAAGGCGAAAGAAATCAACGATCAATTCAACCAGATTCAAAACGATATCGCCAATAGCACGTACGAAGATGCAAAACAACGTTTGAATGACCTATCTAAACAGTTGGATTCTCTGAGGACCCAACAATTCCAGAACGCTGCCTCCTTGGCATCACAGCTGGAACCTAGCATGTTCAGTGGACTAGCTCAGCGCACAGCTCAGGACTTGAAGAATCAGTTAAGAGACTCAACTGGACTGGACAGGTTCCAAAACTACCTCGCAGCGGTTGGGAAATACACAGACGCGTCAACGTATCTTGCAGAAGGCAACCTCAAAGACGCTGAAGACAGTGCGAATCAAGCACTCCAAATGTTGGCCCAGAGCCAAGGGCAATCTGGACAGGGAAGCGACATCAGTAGATACAGCGAAGCGCTCGAATATGCTCTTAACAGTCTCGAGATGCAGATCAAAGGTCAACCTGATCAGAGCTAAGGTGAGACGTTTGGAGTTACCTATAGGATTTGAGAACCCGTTACTCAGCATCTTCGGCATCATCCTAGCTGGACTCTTCGCGCTTCTTTTCTACCTATCGTACAAGAGGATTAGAATTGCAGAAAAAAGGCTGGAACTTGTCAAGTGGCAGAAAATCAGAAAATTCATCAACATAACCAATATTGTTATGAAAGTCGGAATTGTTATTGCATTTTCATTCTTGTTGGCTGTCCCATACTTCCCGACAACCATCAAAGTGCCCATCGCGCAGGCTTCTTCTGAACAGCTGACCAAAAGCAGCGTGACCATAATGCTACTTATGGATGTATCAAATAGTATGAACAGCTCCGACTTAGCACCAAGTCGGCTTGCCGTGGCGAAACAGGTCGCCCAGCTCTTCGTAGATGACACAAATCCAGGAGACCTGATCGGGTTCATGTCATTTGCAGGAAAGATATATGAAACGGCACCGCCCACCGCGAATCGAACAGACATTAAGGATCTGATAGATGGGCAGACGATTCACAACTCAACCGCCATTGGGACAGCATTGGAGTCGGCACTTGGTGTTCTCCAGCCATTTCAGGGAGGTAAGGCCATCGTTTTGCTTTCGGACGGAAAAAACAACTTTGGAATCATGAACATGACCGAAGTAGCTGAAACAGCTGCAGGCAACAAAGTTCCAGTTTTCACAATTTTCCTCGGAACTTATGGCATAGGAACCTCGGATCCAATGCCCCTCCAAGTAATCTCGAATATGACAGGTGGCAAATTCCATGAAATCAAATCTGAAGAGATCACAGCACTGGCAACGGAAATTGCGCAGTTCTCGCAGGACGTTAAGGTTGGAGCGTTGACAATGGTTTTGAGCGAAATACCGATTGAAGTTAGAGACTACCACACAGCCCTACTGACATTTGCCGTTCTACTTGCATGCTGCCTCTTTTTGACGTGGTTCACAGGTGTATAACTCTTGATCGAGTTCACGACTCCAACGTTGATTCTCTTCCTTCCACTTTTCATAGCACTGACTCTTATGAGCCACTACTTCGCCCAAAAGATCAAAAGAGGACTCGAAGTCTTCCATTATCCACCACTTCGAAGACTAGCCAAGATTTCTACACAAAAAAGCATCGTTAAACAATCTTGGCGAGGAATAAGCCTTGCCCTAAAAATGTCAATAATAATACTTATTGCTTTCAGCCTGGCTGGCCCTGTCTTGTTAACTACAACCGAAGCATCTCGTACAGTGGAGGTTCCAATGGTCCAAGAAAAGGATCTCGTCGGAGGTATAGTTTTCGTGGTAGATGTTTCATCTTCTATGGGATTTGGTGATGTACCTCCGTCAAGGATCGAGGCAACAAAAAGTCTACTCGAACAGTTTGTTCAAAACTCCAGTGAAAAAGTCAGGTTCGGAGTTGTTGCTTTTGATTCCGAAATAAAAGAAGCTCTTCCACTAGAGCAGGACAAACAACATGTCTCAGCAGTCCTCCAAAAATTGAATCTAAGCGAAGTTCTGCCCTGCCTCGAGGAGTACACAGACATTGGATATGGACTTGAAACCGCGGTGAACATACTTGCTCCGTATTCGTCAGCCGGCAGCTCTTATCCAATCATTCTGATATCAGACGGATATGCCAATTATGGCTATCCCGATCCGCTCACCTCTGTAAATAATGCTGTTGGAGATGCTATCAACGCTAAAGTGCCGATCTACACGGTTCATGTGGCCAAAGTAGGTCTCGACTCTAATCCCGCACTTCTGCAGACAATAGCCAATGAAACAGGTGGCAAATTCTTCGATTCCACGAACTATGATGAACTTCAGAATGCGCTTGATGTTCTAAGCAAATACGAGACGCCAACGGCAACGTGGAATACCAAAGTGGAAATCAAAACGACGATTCCCGAAAAAGAGGATCTGGGAAATATCCTGATGATTGGAGCAGTTGCTTGCATCGCTTTCTTATGGCTTGGAAACTACAAACACTACAAAACTTGGTTTTAGAAGCATATTGAACGTCTTTTACGTCTTCTTACGTTGATGACAAAGAGTGCTAAAAAACCCCGATAATAGTCAATTTTGAGAAAATAACTCAACAGTCGAGAAGGATTAGGCGTAGAAAGGTTTAAATAGGCTGTTTCGTTGAAAGATTTTGCTTTTGCTGAGGGGAAAACGCAAGTTTGCAGAGATTAGGCTTGATACTTCACGTGAGTCCGAGCAAAAATATGATAGTCAAGGTGGAAAGAATATCCAAAATTGGCGAAACAGTCGTTGATGAGAACCTGAAATCCGTCGGAAAAGTTTTTGACCTAATCGGTCCAGTGTCCTCGCCCTACCTCTCGATAAGACCAGTGGTAAGTGATCCTGAAAGACTGGTGAACAAGCCAGTTTACGTGATCCCCTCGAAAAGGAGAAAGGAGAAAAACAAGTATGGACGATACCGATGAAGTAAGGACAGATTCAGATTCTGCGTCGCACACTCCTGCCCATGAGCCCGCAAAGATTCAAAGTTGCCCAGAATGTCACAGCACAAGACTGATGCGAGATTATGAATGCGCCGAAATCGTTTGTATGAACTGTGGATACGTGCTAGCAGCTAAGATAACAGACAGAGGGCCAGAATGGAGAGCATTTGACGATGAACAAAGAGCCAAGAGAACAAGGGTCGGCGCACCGCTAACCTACACGATTCATGACAAAGGCCTGTCAACCATGATTGATTGGCACGACAGAGATGTCTACGGAAAAAGCCTCTCACCCGGGCAAAAAGCGCAGGTTTACAGACTTAGGAAATGGCAACGACGCATAAGAGTTTCAGACGCGACTGAACGCAATCTTGCCTTCGCGCTATCTGAAATCACGAAGATCGCTAACAACTTGAACCTCCCGAAGAGCATTCTTGAAACAGCCTCGGTTATTTATCGAAAAGCCGTCAAAGAACGTTTGATAAGAGGGAGATCAATTCAAGGCGTCACAGCGGCAGCAATTTATCTCGCCTGCAGACAATGTGGACTAGCCAGAACGTTGGAGGAAATAGCGCAGGCGTCGAGCGTAAACAAGAAAGAAGTCGGACGCAGCTATCGCTTTCTGATAAAAGAATTGAACTATTCGATACCGCCATTGAAGCCAAGTCAGTACATTACGAAATTCTCGAATCAACTTACTATGCAAGGAAAAGTCGAGGAAATAGCCCACAAGATCCTCGGAGCAGCTAAAGAGCTCAAACTCACGTCGGGACGAGGACCGACAGGCATAGCAGCTGCAGCAAGTTACATCGCATCAGTACTTACTGGCGAAAGAAAAACACAAAGGGAAATCGCTGAAATTGCGCAAGTAACCGAAGTTACGATTCGCAACAGGTACAAGGAACTCGTGGAACGACTGCTTTTTCAAATGACCGTCTAGCGACTTCTAAATCCCCTTTTTCTTAATATTCAAAATTGTTTTCAGTGGTCTTCTGCAAAACAGATTTTAGACCGGTCACGCTATAATGGCTTGAGGAGAAGGCGTGGTTAACTGTCCAAAGTGCGGTTTCAGCGCAATAACTCCCATCAAGACTTGGCCGATCCCGTCACGTAGACCTTTGAAAAAGGGTGAAGAAACAAGACTTGCAGGCATTTTTGAATGCCCTAACTGCAAGGCAAGGTTCAGGGCTGCCCTCGAACCGATCACAAAGGCTCAACAGACGGCAAGTATTAAAGACATGGTCGGAAGGATAAAAGGCATAAAGGAAGAACTAATGCTGACGCTAGTGAACCTTCGAGAGAAGATTAAAAGGCTGGAAATTGAGAGAGCCAGTCTAATGACGGAAATCGAGAATCTGAGAGAAGTTGCGGAATCAAAAGCAAACGCGTTGGAAAACGAGGTCAGTATGCTGAAGGAAGAAGCCAGATCTCTCAAAGACCTTCTTGAGAACATGAATAGAGAGAAGGAATAGAGAGCATTCGTTCAGTCAGAGCAGAAACTTCTTATAGTATTCTTGAGCAACAGCCACTGCTTTTTCGGGGCTCTTCAAAATCGCAAAGCGTCGCCCAGTCAGCTTCTCTGCCATGCTGTAGTATTCCACGACTTTCTTCACGTTTCCTTCGTAGATTGCTAGACCGCCAGCCACTTGATAGAGCATTCCTGCTTTTGGCCTGTCCCCTTTTGCCTCAGCTTCCTTGGCGGATTCAATAGCCTGCTTCATGGAAGGTTCGATGTTCTTAGGGTTCAGGAACATTGCCGATGCGAGCGCGTCATAAGTGTCTTTATCGTTTCCTATCAATTGTTGCAGGTCGGACAACTTTTCTGTTTGTTGAACGACGGATTTCTTTGGTTCCGACTTCTTTCTCTTGGACGATTTTGACAAACTTGCCACCAGCTCCTTGCACTTTTGAGTTTAAAAATAGTATTGAATAGGTAATCTTAAAGGTTTGTCTGTCTACACGTAAAGGGTATGCCCTATAAATTCACTTTTGACCTTTCAAAGATTCCAAGGCTCGTATTCACAGAGATAGCCAAGACGAGCTATCAAAGAGGAATGCATAAACAGGTGGGCAAAACTGCGAAGGAAATGATAAAGAAGTTCAAGATCCAAGAAGCAACAGGGTTGGACCTTTATGACGCCATTACTCTCCTTCAAGATCTTATAGAAACTCAAACAGTGAATCTGATCGAACGAGAAAGGTTCATCAAAACTAAGAAAAGGGCACTGTTTCTGCCCCACTGCTCAAGAAAGTACATGGATGGCAGATGTAAGGCCTCCTTCAACGCGAATATCCCTTCCTACGTTTGCGCTCACTGCTCTCGGGATTGTCTAGTTGAAAACGCATCAACCCTTGCTCTTGAGAAAGGTTACGATGTATACATATTGCCAGGCGGTTCATGTATCCCCAAGATCCTTAAAGCCAATCGTTACGACGGTGTTGTCGGAGTCGCTTGTGGCGGAGAATCGAAAGTCGGAGGAGAAGTTTTGAAGACCATGAACGTTGTCGGTCAGAACATCCCATTGATAAAGAATGGATGCACCAACACTGCTTTTAATATTGAGACATTGAACGGTGTTCTTTGAGAAAAATCGAGGCTACTTCACTATTTCTCGTTTCTTCCAACGCAGGTTCTTGGCGTGACATTTTCTGCATTTGATTGCTGTTGCTGCGTTTCGTGCTCCGCAGTCACGGCATATTTTCAAATAGAGCCTGTGCTTTTGGGCCAACGCCTTCTTAAGGGGGTCTAGAATTGGCATGTTACCGTATCACTTTCAAGTAGTTAAGACTCACACTGTTCTGTCTTAGATATACTTTTTGTCTGAGCCGTTGTCCTCATTTTTCAATCTGAGTGATTCTTCCCAACAAACTAGGCAAGTCACTTGGTTTTGCCGCCACACTAACGCCAGCTTTTTCGAATGCCTTAATCTTGCTTTCAGCAGTTCCAGCCTTGCCCATCACGATCGCACCTGCATGACCCATGCGTTTTCCCGGAGGAGCAGACCGTCCAGCAACGTAAGCCACAACAGGTTTTGAGTATTTATGGTTGATAATGTATTCGGCGGCTAATTCTTCAAGGTTCCCCCCGATTTCACCTATCAATGCGACAGCTCGCGTTTGCTTATCCGCTTCGAACATTCTCAGAGTATCTATGAAGTTTAGACCTGTTATGGGGTCGCCGCCGAGACCGACGCACGTTGATTGCCCAAACTGTTTCTTTGATAAAGCAGCTGCTATCTCGTAGGTCAGAGTCCCACTCCTCGATGCCATTCCGACAGTTCCCGACTTGAACACGTGTGAAGGCATAATCCCGAGCTTGCAGGTTCCTGGCGAAATAATTCCTGGAGTGTTAGGACCGATTATTGAAGCATCGATTTGCTTTGCATACGCCATGACCTCGATCGCGTCTTTTATTGGAATGTGCTCTGTTATTATCACCACGGTTTTTATCCCGTTTTCGAGAGCCTCGAACGCGGCATCTGCAGCAAATGGTGCTGGCACGAATATTATGGAGGCGTTCGCTTGGTGTTTCTGCTTGGCTTCTTCAACAGTATCATAAACGGGAATACCTTCGACGAGTCTGCCTCCTTTTCCAGGGGCAGTTCCGGCAACTATCTTTGTTCCGAATTCCAACATCAGTTTTGTGTGGAAGCTTCCCTGTGTCCCAGTTATGTTCTGAACTATTGCACGAGTGTTCTTATCAACTAGAATACCCAAGCCTAATCTCCTCAATTCTTTGCGATTTCGACAGCTCGCTGGGCAGCTTCTTCCATGCTCTCCAGCACTGGAATGCCAGCTTCCGTCAATATCCTCTTCCCTTCTTCTTCGTTCGTGCCTACAAGACGAATTACCATTGGTTTCGTAACTCCAACCTTCCTTTTGGCCTCTAAAACGCCTTTCGCCACTTCATCGCAGCGGGTGATGCCTCCCATAATGTTTATGAACAGAATTTTCACTCGTGGGTCGGAAAGCACAATCTTCATTGCCACAGAATTTTTCTCTGAAGTGGCGCCGCCTCCGACGTCCAAAAAGTTCGCTGGTTTGCCTCCATAGTACTGAATCGTGTCTAGTGTTGCCATCACCAAACCGGCGCCGTTTCCGATGACGCCAATATCTCCGTCAAGTTTTACGTAGGCCAAATCGTTGTTCATGGCTTCGAGCTCCTCTGGACTGAGATCTCCTTCGCCCTCAAGAAGGCGTTTCTTGTAGTCCGAATGCCTGAACAGCGCGTTGTCGTCAATGATTATTCGCGCGTCGGCAGCAATGAATTTGCCATCCATGGTCTCTACAAGAGGGTTCATCTCTATCAGTTCAACGTCGTTGTCTATGCCTGCCATATACAAATTTTCAATTACTTTTGCAAGTTCAGAAATCTGTGGTCCAATATATCCCATTTTTACTGCTATCTCGCGGGTTTGAAATGGTTTGAAACCCAGTTGAGGGTTTATCGGCGTTTTTATCACTTTTTCAGGAGTAGTAGAGGCGACTTCTTCGATGTCAACCCCGCCGATAGGAGAAGCGATGGTAACGTAGCACTTGTTATATCTGTCCGTTGTCATTCCAAAATAGAGTTCTTTTTTTACCTGAATTCTCTCTTCAATCCAAACTTTTTTGACGGTTATACCCTTGATTTGGGTGTTAAACAGTTTCTCCGCTTTTTCTTTCGCTTCTTCGGCAGACTGGGCAAAAAGTATCCCTCCGGCTTTGCCTCGGCCCGCGACCAATACTTGCGCTTTCACTACCACAGGCATTTTGAGCCTTGATGCAGTTTCGCGTGCTTGAATGGGGTTCTCGGCTAACCCTCCCTGAGGTGTTGCGATATCATATTTTGTTAGCACGTTTTTTGCTTCATATTCGTACAGTTTCAAAAAGAATTCTCCTCACCTTATGGTTTCTATTGTCACATAGGATTTTGTGTCTAATATGCCATCTACAGCGGAAAGCTTGCTTAAAACCTCGTCTAGTTTTTCTCTTTCAACCATTGCAAGAGCATCCATGTCTCCTGCGATTCTGAACGCCCTCTGAATCGAGAGCTCCTTGATTCTTTGATACACATAACTTCTCTTAAGAGGTGAGACCTTGATTAAGACGAAAGCTGGCACTGACGAAATTCCAAGGGCATTCAATCCTTCTTCAGTAACATCTATGAAGCCTCTGCCAGTGCGGATGTAGTTCAGGTCCCTGAGTTTTCTCAAATGAACGTTCAATGCCTGTCTACTGATGCCTAATTGTTTCGCCAATGCATCTTGTTTCAGATGAAGCGTGTGCGAGTTTGTGGATTCGCCTTTCTGATATAATAAATTGAGCAACTGCATGGACCGTTTTGTAAGTGTCTCCAATTCCATTCCTCAACAATTGCTATTTGTTAAGTCAGGATTTTACGTTGTTAAGGGTTTTTAAAGGTTTTATTATTGCAAAAGCAAATCATATGAGAGGCAATTAGTCTGAACATTTTGGCAGTTGAAAGGCATCACCGTAATGTATTTATTTGCGAATAAGGAAGGTTATCGAGCCTACAGAACAAAAACAAAACTAGGAGTAAGGCGGTACAAAATGTCTGAAAGCAACGCAGTATTGATCGGAAACAAGCCAGTTATGAACTACGTACTGGCATGCATAACCCTCTTTCACGGCGGAGCGAAGGAAGTAAGCGTGAAAGCACGAGGGAGATCCATAAGCAGAGCAGTTGATGTCGTCGAAGTTGTCAGACGCAGATTCCTGCCAGACGTGAAAGTCAAAAGAATCGGTATTGGAACACAGCAGATGGCACCCAGAGAAGAGGGTGGCTCGCCTTCAAACGTAAGCACTATTGAGATTTCGCTTGAACGTTAGAAAAGCGTTTCCGGAGAAGAGTACGATGCTCCGCCGCCCCTCCTTTGTTCGCGGAGGGCGAATAACAGTTGAAGATGGGACTTTGCAGTTTCTGTCTTAAGAGCGGTATACTGTGCCAGAAGTGTTTAGCTAAAGTAAAGTCTGGAGAAATCAGTGAACTCGACCTGAAAGTTGCGCGTCTTCTAATGTCTCTAGAGGAGAAATATCCTGCTCTTCAAAACGTTTATTTTCACAAAGCGATTGATGCCGATGGAACTTTGGCTATCGTCGTAGGTCCAGGAGATGTCCCGAGACTGCTAGGGCACGGTGGCAAGATCGTTCGGGCGTTAGGCGACGAAACAGGGAAGAGTATACGCATTCTGGAATCGGGCGTCGATGACCGAAAATTCCTCGAGGATCTGTTTGCTCCGGTCAGCATCATGACAATCAATACGATATGGCTTCCTGATGGAAGCATGGAAACTCGTGTGATACTTCGGAGGAGACGTGGGACCCATAGTTCTTTTGATGTGAAAGCTTTGAAAGATATTGCTAGCAAAGTCCGCAATATCACTTTGCGCGTTGAATACGCGGACTGAAGAGACTGGAAGTGTACCCTGTGAAATTAGATTCAATTGATGATTGGAGTAGGACTCATTATTCCGATGAAGTGAAACCCGAAGACGATGGTAAACAAGTGACGCTGTTTGGTTGGGTTCAAGAAGTCAGAGACCTCGGAGGGATCCGCTTCATCATATTGCAGGATCGTGAAGGCACAATTCAGGTCACTGTCTTGCGAAAGAAAGCTAGCAGCGAAGTGATTTCGAAGTCAGACCTTCTGCAGAAAAGATACGTCGTGGGAGTCAGAGGAACCGCGAAAAAAACCCAGATGACTCCAAGAGGTGTCGAAGTTATTCCGAATGAGATAAGGGTCTTCAATTCGGCTGAACAATTGCCAATAGACATTTGCGGAAGAACCCCAGCAAACTTGGAGGTTTGTCTGGATTCACGTGCTCTTGACCTTAGCCTTGAGAAGAACATAGCCGTCTTCAAGATACAGCACAGTGCTGTTGATGCCATCAGAGAGTTCCTTTTTGACAAAGACTTTTTGGAAGTGCACACACCACGCATAATCGCTTCAGCAACTGAAGGAGGCGCAGAGCTGTTTCAGCTTGACTATTTTGACAGGAAAGCCTACCTCGCTCAGAGCCCGCAGCTCTACAAAGAGGAACTCGTAATGAGCCTTGAAAAGGTCTTTGAGATTGGTCCTTTCTTCAGAGCCGAAGAATCGCATACGCGCAGACACTTGAGCGAATTTGTTTCTATTGACATCGAGCAAGCATTTGCCACTCAAACGGACGTTATGCAAATTCTCGAACAGATGGTTCACCAGGTGTGCAAGACTGTCGTCGAGAAATGCCAGAAGGAACTGAAAACGCTCAAGTACGGTCTGAAGATACCAGACGTACCTTTCAAACGTTTGACTTACGATCAGATACTAGACGAACTTAAAGGCCAAGGAATCGAAATTCCATGGGGCGAAGACATACCGACCCCTGCGTACAGAACGATTGGCAAACTTCACCCGTATTTCTATTTCATAGTCGACTGGCCGACCAAAGCCAAAGCCTTCTACATAAAACCCCGTGATGACAACCCGGAGATCTCTGAAGGCTTCGACTTGATGTGGCGATGGATTGAGCTTGTTTCAGGAGGAACTCGAATAGCTTCCAAAGAGCTTCTGACCAAGCGTCTGAAAGAGAAAGGCCTTAACCCGGACTCCTTCAAACATCATCTACAAACATTTGACTATGGCATGCCCCCGCACGCAGGTTGGGCAATCGGATTAGAAAGATTCACAATGATGCTGACTGGTAGAAAGAACATCAGGGAAGTTACCCTGTATCCCCGCGACAAGTTCAGGCTAACCCCGTAAGGGTTCTTTTAGGCACGTTCCTGTAAAAGTCACCATGCGTTTTAGTCAAAAATGTTCTAAAAACTGATAAATACCTCTTCAGTTATTGGCAACGCATGGGAGACGACTTAGGAATCGAATGCGGTGTATTTGCCGCGATAAATTACAGTAACCAACCCGTCTTTCCGTACATTTACTGGGGGATGAGGGCTCAAAATCACAGAGGCCACCAGTCACATGGTTTTCTCACTTATCACAATGGGAGATTTTTCGCAAATAGAAGCCTTGACCTTGTGCCGAAGATAAGGACGAGCGCGATCCAAGAATGGTTCGGTCGTTTGCCAGGGGACATCGGCATCGGGAACGTCAGATACACCACGTCAGGAAAATGCGATGAGAAATCACTCGTAAGAGGAACACAGCCTGTGACCGCTTCAAAGAAGAGGTTCAAGCTGGCAATATCGTTCAACGGTAACATTGTGAACACATTTCAACTTAAAAAGGAAATTCTCAAACAGTTTCCACGCTTCTCATATGAGTGCGACGCCAATCTGGTTTGTCATAAGCTGTTCATTGAATACTTGAAAAACCGTGACCTATCCTCTGCCGTAGAAACATGCATGAGAGAGATCGATGGAGCCTTCTCAGTAGCCTGCATAACACAGGACGGCGACTTTTTCGCCTTCAAAGATCCCCATGGAATAAGACCACTTTGCGCAGGCCATAGCATAGACAAGTCAACGTATGCGTTTTCCTCTGAAACCGCTAGTTTCGATATAAATGGATTTCAGAGGGACTTCGAATTGCAGCCTGGAGAACTTGTAACGGTAACGAAGGACGGCTTCAGAAGAAAGAAACTCGTGAGCGGACAGAGGAAAGCATTCTGCGCCTTCGAGTTCGCGTATTTTGCGAGACCTGACTCACGATTTGATGACAAGTACGTGTATGAGGTCCGCGAGGAATTCGGCAGAAACCTTGTGAGGGAAAACCCCAATATCGTTAAGGAAGCTGATATCGTGATTTCAGTGCCTGAAACTGCAGATGACGCCGCTCTTGGCGTGCATGAGGCTTCTGGGTTAAGATGGGAACGAGCTTCGCGGAGACACCGCTACGTGACCGAAAGGGCTTTTATTCTCCTAGGCAGAGATCGGAAGCAAACGATTGACAGAAAAATCAACATCTTGGAGTCCAAGATGAAAAACAAGCGAATAATCGTTACAGACGATAGCATCGTCAGAGGAGACACCACCAAAATCATTGTCGGCAAACTTCGAAACATGGGTGCCAAGAAAGTATACCTCTTCGTGACTTTCCCGCGCATAATTGGACCTTGTTTCTACGGGGTGGACATGGCAACGTATGGTCAATTGATAGGCGCCAAACACAGTGCAGAAGAAATAGCAGAAATAGTCGGCGCGGACAAGGTTTGCTACCAGTCGATCGAAGGATTGGTCAAAGCTACAGGATTTAACAAAGATGACCTTTGCACGGGTTGCATAACGGGCGAATACCCAACTCCGATGGCCCAAAGAATAGCAATTGAAGCAAAAGAACGGTTCCTTCAAGGTCACGAAGAACACGACAGATTGTACGAAACCGAAGCGCCAGTTCAAGCTTCATGCGGAAGAGAATAGGTTTTCACGATCATATCAAATGACGCGGAGGATTAGTGATGGAAAAGGTAGGCATACTCGTCGTGTCATATGGTTCAAGAGAAGCAGCCATGATCGATGCCTTCACACGCAGTGAAAAGTACGACGTTGAGATTTACGTTGCGGATAAGCAATGCAACCCGTTCAACGTGGATAAGGCAATGAAACACGTTGTTATACCTGACTTGAACGTTGAAGACATCTGCAAGTTCGCTGAAGCAAATAAGGAAAGAATTGACTTCGGCATAGTAGGTCCAGAGAAACCGGTAGTTGAGGGAATCCGGGATCTAGTAGAGAAGCGAACAAAAATACCGATGATTTGTCCGACAAAAGCATACGCTATTGAGGAGAGCAAAGTCCAGCAAAGACTCTTATTCGAAAGAATAGTCCCTGAGGCAAATCCTCGCTTCAGAATCTTCAACCCAAACGACTATGAGAGCATTTCAGAGGTCAAAAAAGACGTTTACGATTGGCTCGACAAGTTGGAAAACGAAGCCGTCGTGAAACCTGACAAGCCCGAGGCAGGGAAGGGTGTGGGAGTCTGGGGAGATCACTTCAGCACTCGTGAACAGCTTTTCGAACATTTCCTATCGAACTATGAACACGGTTCCGTTATTATCGAAGAAAAGATCGACGGCGAAGAGTCAAGTTTTCAAGCATTCTGCGATGGAAAACACATACTGCCTTTGCCCGACACACGAGACTACAAACGAGCCTTTGATAGAGACAGAGGACCAAACACTGGTGGGATGGGCTCATACAAAGCTGCAGGTGACACCCTCCCATTTTTGACGAACGCCGACAGAGCCAAAGAGCTGGAAGTTGTGGATAGAATCTTCCAAAAATGGAAACGAAAAGATGCTTCTTCCTTAAGAGGGGTACCGTTGTACCTTGCCTTTATGCATACAGGAAATGAACTGAAAATCCTTGAAAACAACAGTCGCCCCGGAGATCCTGAGATAATCAACATCCTTCCTGTGTTGAAAGACGATTTTGTCGACATCTGTTTTAGAATGTTGGAAGGAAACCTCAACCAACTCGAGCTGCTGAGAAAGGCAACGGTCGTAACCTACAAGGTTCCTCCATCCTACGGAGGATTCTCAGAACAGTCTCCGAAGTTTGTCGGTGACCAAAAAGCGGACACCCCGATTGACCTAGCAAAAGCTTATGAACGCAGCAGAAGACCGCCCTGATGAAATTCGCGTATATCCAGGATCAATGGAAAAACGTGACGGCAAGTATTTCAGCCTCAAATCTAGAACTGTGTGTGCCGTGGGAATCGCGGATGACATCGAGAAAGCACGTTCTTTGTCGCTGGAAACCCTAAGAGCGATCAGAGGCGGAGCCCTGTGGAATAGAACTGATATCGCATCAAGAGCTCATATAAACAGAAGCATAAAACACCTTAAGAAGTTGAGGGGCAGTCGGTGACAAGGGTTTTCGTATCCGATTGCGAAGGCCCAATCTCAAAAAATGACAATGCACTTGAAGTCACTGCCCATTTTGTTCCTCATGGAAAGAAGATTTTCACGATAACAAGCAGATACGACGACGTCCTTGCGGACTTGGTGAGAAAACCCAACTACAAGGCGGGTGACACGCTCAAGCTTATTCTACCTTTCCTCAAGGCCTATAACGTAACAGACCGATTGATAAGAGAATTCTCGCAGAAGAATCTGATCTTAATTCCCGAAGTAAGAAACACTCTGGAATATATCAGAGACATTATGCCAACCTACATCGTCAGCACAAGTTACGAGCAGTACATTCAGGCCGTCTGTAAAGCAATAGACTTTCCTCTGGAAAATACGTACTGCACAAAACTTCACTTAGACAAATATGACATAAAAGACAAGGAAAGGTCACAGCTGAAACAGATTTGTGAGGAAATCTCGAAAATGCAGATTTTCGAAATCTCCGAAGGAGCAAAGAATCTGGCTGCGCTTCCTCCAAAAACGCAGACAGCGATCCATAGACTGGACCAGATTTTCTGGGACACGATAGAGAAAATGCAGATTGGGCAAATCTACTCTGACGTCAATCCAGTCGGTGGGATTGGAAAAGCCGAAGCCATCAAAGACGTTGTTCGCAAACTTTCAACGACCTTGAGAGAAGTAATGTACGTGGGCGACAGCATCACTGACAAAGAGGTTTTCAGACTTGTGAAAGATAATGATGGTTTAGCAGTCTCTTTCAACGGAAACAGGTACGCCATTGAAAATGCTGACATTGCAGTGATGTCTCGCGACAGCGAAGTCACCGCAGTAATAGCCGAAACTTTCTTGCGCTCTGGAAAAATAAGGGCCCTAGACCTAGTGGCAAACTGGAACCGCCGAACACTAGAGAAGACCCCGATTAACGATACTCTAAAGAAACGGTTCTTAAGAATGCACCCACGCGAATTGCCCAAAACTAAAATAATAACAACAGAAAACATGGGAAAGCTGGCGAAAGAAAGCAGCGAGTTTAGAAGCAAAATTAGAGGAGAAAACGCAGGCAGGTTAGGATAAACTTTGGTCAGAAAAGATTTGATTGAGGACACATATGCAGAAGCTTTTGACGGTTTTTATAGCCGTGTATTCGTAACCGCCGACGACTCAAAGACGCTGAAACGAGCAGCTAAAGATGCGGTTGCAACACCCTCCACGGTGATTGGCAGAATAGAAGGCGGAATAGAGCGCTGGTTGAAGGAGAATGAGACTCCAGACAAACGTGAAGGCGCGATACTACAGTTTTGGGCGATGGCAGATAGAAAAAAGCCTTTCTCGGACAGTTTGAAAAAATTTGAAATTGAACTCTCTTACCGAATAAGGCAAGATATTCTGGTCAAACCTTTCACCGCAATATTTGATGCACTGCCAAGAGCAGAGGGAAAAATTGACATGATGGAACGGGTAGGCCATTGCGGCGACGGGTATGAATGGATCGAAAAGCGTCATGGTCGCGAAGTAATCGTTGTGCCTACAATGATTCCTGACTTTGTGATCGAACATTATCTAGGCTTTGCACAAGGCATCATGGGCGCCAATTTCTGGATAATGTGCAGAACCAAAGAAGCTATGAGAGAAGCTGGTGAGGAAGCGTTAAACGCGATACATGAGGTGAGTGGGGTCGTTACGCCATTCGACCTTTGTTCTGCCGGGTCAAAACCCGAAACAAATTTTCCGTGGATTGGACCGACTACAAACGAAGTCTATTGTCCAACCTTGAAAACGAAGTTAGGCAAAGATTCAGAGGTGCCTGAAGACGTGAAATATATCCCTGAAATCGTCATCAACGGCGTTTCAACACGTGCTGTTAAGGAAGCAATGCGAAAGGGAATAGAGTCCGCTTCAAACATCAAAGACGTTGTGAGAATTTCAGCTGGCAACTATAATGGTGCACTGGGTCAACATAAGTTTCATCTGAAAGAGTTGTTCAAATGACTGAGTTCGATGCAGTTGGCTTTGGAGCCTTGAACGTTGACAAACTCTTCAAAGTCGACAGAATAGCCGCTGCGGAAGAGGAGAGTTCCGTGATTGACTATTCAGAAGCCTGTGGTGGCTCGGCTGCCAACACGATTGTGGGTCTCGCAAGGCTCGGTTGCAAAGTCGGATTCCTAGGAAAAGTTGCCTCTGATCCTGACGGAAAAATGCTACGTCAAAGCTTCAAGAACGAAAGAGTCGACATGGAAGGGATAACCATGGTTAAGATAGGAAGAAGCGGCAAGGTGATGGGCTTTGTTGATATGGATGGTGAGCGAGCACTTTACATTGATCCAGGCGTCAACGATAGCATAGAACCCAAAAACGTGAGTTTGGCTTACGCTGCGAACACGAAGTTGTTACACCTTTCTTCCTTTGTCGGAGAACAATCTTTTCAGACTCAAAAATGGCTTGTTGAGAGCATATCGAATAAGGTTAAATTGAGTTTTGACCCAGGCGCCCTCTACGCAAGACGCAGAATGACAGGACTCCGCTCGATAATAAGAAGAACAACAATAATGCTGCCGAACGCAGGAGAACTCGCACTGATAACGGGCAAAAATGATTACAAAGAAGGGGCAAGACTGTTACTCAATGAGGGAGTCAAAATAATAGCCGTCAAGCTTGGCAGTAAGGGATGCTATGTGACGGACGGAAAGGAAAGCCATCTGGTTACACCATTCAAGGTGAAAGTTATCGACACAACTGGAGCTGGGGACGCATTTGACGCTGGCTTCCTCTACGGGCTGCTGAATGAAACGGCTCTTGATGACGCTGCAAGAATCGGCAATTATGTTGCTTCAAAATGCATAACAGCAATGGGCGCGAGAACCGGGTTGCCCACCCTTGAAGAATTGAAAGCCGACATCCAAACTTAAGACAGGAAAATACGCATTTTCTGCAGGGCATTATTAAATTTGCAAGTGGTCAGTAAGTCTTTCATCGTTTTGTTTCCAGATAATTTACAAGACTCTCGAAAAGAAGTTTTCCATCACCAAATTCTGGGTTTTTCATCTTCCGCGTCCAGTCGGGTTGTTGCCACCAATAGAATGACCTTTCTGGGTGCGGCATTAAGCCGAAGATCGTTCCTTCAGGATTGCACACGCCTGCGATGTCATAGTATGAGCCATTTGGATTAGCTGGGAAAGAGCCCTCAGCGTATTCGCCTCCCTGTTTGCAGTATCGAAACACGAGCTGGTCATTGTCAATGAGCTTTTCCAAATAGCGTTTTTCTTTGTCTTTTGCGAAGATGAACCTTCCTTCTCCATGAGCCACAGGCATACGAAGTACTTGATCTCTACGTATTTTCGATGTAAATACGCATTTTCCCTTATTTTCATGTTTGAGGCTGATCCACCGACAGTTGTATCCTTTGATGTTTGCTGCCAAAGCAGCTTCAGGCACTCCGCTAATTCCTTCAAACCCTGGGAGCAAGCCAGCTTCAACAAGCACTTGAAAACCGTTGCAGATGCCAAGTATGGGACGGTTCTCGTCCACGAATGCCATCAACTCCTTCCACAGCTTTGCTACTATCCACTTAGCCCAGATTGCTCCAGCCCGAACGTAGTCTCCGTAAGAAAAGCCGCCTGGAAAGACAAGCGCGTCGTAATCAAGCATGGTTCTCTGTCGAACCATATCATTAACATGAACAACGTCAGCTTGGGCATCAAGTTCCTGGAAAGACCTTTTGGTTTCAGCATCACAGTTCGTTCCGCCCACACGCAAAATGCAAATCCTGATATCCCGTCTTTTGATCTCCTACACCTCCGCGCTCAGTGTTTCCTTCCAGCTCTTCAGTAGATCATTTAGAGAAGCATCGACTACTATCTTTTCAGTCAAACCTCGAATGCAAAGATTTGAGGATTTGGTCACCTTTCCTACACGAGAGAAAATTGCACCCTTCATCAGAGCTTCGAACTCGTCGCTTGCCTTCTGAGAAACTTCGACGAGGAAACGACTATTAGATTCTGAAAATAGCACCACGTCATTTCGGGTCAGATTCTTTCTTGGAACGCTATTGAGGTTTATTTCGACCCCGTTGTCGCCTGCAAAGGCCATCTCAGAGGCGGCAACGGCCAGCCCACCTTCCGAGAGGTCATGGCAGGCCTTAACCAAGCCTAAATCAATGGCTCTCGTCAAGCGACCGAAGATCCGCTTAGCCTCAGTCTTGCGAACTTGGGGGACAGTCTTACCCAAGAAACCCTTGAGTCTGTAATATTCTGATCCACCGAGTTCGTTGAAGGTCTCGCCTAAGATGTAGACCGCATCTCCGGGTGATTTGAGGTCGAGTGATACTGAGCGGCGCACATCAGAAATGATTCCTAATGCCGTTATCAACAATGTCGGCGTGACCGGTCCGAGAGGAGACTCGTTATAGAGACTGTCCTTGCCAGAGATGAAAGGTGTTCGATAGGCTAACCCAAAATCATAGCAGGCCTCGCATGCTTTCACAAGGCTGCCCAATCTTTCAGGTCGTTCTGGATTTCCCCATGTGAAGTTATCCAAGAGGGCGATGCGTCTGCCGCCTACGGCAATATTATTCCTTATTGCCTCATCAATTGCGGAGGCTGCCATCCAATAAGTGTCGATCTTGCCATAGTTCGGATTCATCCCGCAAGAGATCACTACACCCTTCCATGAATTGCTCAAAGGTTTCAATATGGCCGCGTCGTTTGGACCTGCGCGTTCTCCTTGAAGAGGCTTTAATACGGTATTTCCTTTCACTTCGTGGTCATATGTTCGGACGACGCCTTCTTTACTCGCGATGTTAGGGGATGAAAGGAGCCTAAGCAGCGTTTCCGTCATCGGTTCCGAATATATGAAATTGGGTTCTTCAAAGTCAACCTGTACAGAGACTGCCGTTTTCGATATTGTTGGAGACCCAAAAAGGAAATCGATATCCATCTCCGCAACATTCTGACCAGCATAATAAAGTTCGAGTATCTTTTTCGAAGTGAGCCTACCGATTGCGGTCGCTTGAACGTCTTCTTTTTCAAATATTTCAAGGGCGTCTTTCAAGGTTTTCAGGGGGCAGTGTGAGAAGCATTCTCTCTTGGGATTCGGAAACGTAAATTTCCCAAGGGGCTAACCCCTCGTATTTCAGTGGCACTTTGTCGAGTTCTATTCTAGCGCCAGTTTCAAATTTATTTGCTGTTTCACCCGCCGCAGAGGACAATCCACCTCCGCCTAAATCAGTGATTGACGACGCAAGCCCCAGATCTCGAATCTCGATTATCGCTCTTTTCAGTTTCTCTTCTTCAAAAGGGTTTGCGATTTGCACTGCCGGACGTGAAACTTCTTCAGATTTCTCTGTGAGTTCGGCGGATGCAAATGTGACACCATGTATGCCATCTCTGCCTGTTTTCCCGCCGGCTAGAATTATTACGTCGTTTGGTTTAGCGTTCTTCTTGAATTTCTTTAGTGGAAGCAATCCGACGCATCCACAATAGACAACGACATTTCCAACATAGCTTTCATCGAAATATATTGCGCCGTTGACTGTCGGGATGCCCATGTTGTTTCCGTAACTTCCGATACCAGCAACGACGCCCATATACACGTATTTAGGATGCTTCACTCCAGAAGGAAGCTTCCTGTAATCAAAATCAATGGGACCAAAACCCAGAACGTCTGTACAAGCGATTGGATCTGCCCATACACCTAGGACATCGCGGATCACACCGCCCGTTCCTGTCGCTGCACCACCGAAAGGTTCTACCGCGCTCGGATGGTTGTGTGTTTCAACTTTGACGGCTATGCCATATCCTTTGTCAAAGTTAACGATTCCAGCATTGTCTTCGAAAACTGAGAAACACCACCTCGGTTTGATTTGCTTCACAACTTTGGAGATGTAGGTCTTGAATAGACTGTCAATTTCCTTTCCATCGAATGTTATCTTGCCATTGAAGGTTTTATGGCAACAGTGTTCTGACCATGTCTGCCCAATGGTTTGAAGCTCGACATCTGTTGGATTCCGGTGTCGTTGCACGGAGTATTGTTTGACCCGTTTCATCTCTTCCAAATTTAGTGCAATTCCGAGCTCATTACTCAAGGTGATGAGTTGATCGGCAGAGGCATTTTGAAGGTCAAATTCAAAAATGGAGAAAGATGCTTTTCTTTGAACGTACAAGCTCCCAGTCATCGAATTGCCTCGATGGCGATTGAGTAGTTGTCTTTTGTTGGGTTTGCTAGGAGTCTTCTGCACATCTCTTCTGCTTTCGTTTGGACTTCCTTTCTCGTTGCACCATCAAGAAGTATTGTGTAGGCTTTGCTTACGTTGACAGAACCAAGTTTGTAACCTAGTTCTTTAAGCAATTGTGCCGTCGTTTCGCCTTCAGGGTCACTATGCCCTGGTTTCAGACTCACTTCAATTCTGAGGCGCCATTTCATAAGCTAGATTTTGAACCTGAACGAATTTAAACACTTTTGCCACTATCGATGCAAAGTTTCTGTTAACTTGAGTTTCTTGTTCTTGTAGACAATTGATATCCCCTCATGGGCAGTTACCTGACCTATCTTCTGAGCCCCGCGCTCTGTCTTTTCCAGAATGCCCAACGCTTTGTCCGAATCTTTTTTGTTCACGATTACCACGAAACCCCAGCCCATATTGAATGTCTTAAACATCTCCTCATCAGTAATGGGACTCTTCAGTTTCTTCGAAGTATTCTGGATGAGATCAAAGATGGGTTGTGGCCTAAAGTTGTCGAATCTAAAACCTATTTTGGGCGAGAATCGAGTGAAACGATTGAACTTCAGATACGCGTCGCCAGTGACGTGTACAGCGCCCCTCAATTTAACTTCTCTTGCAAGCTTCACGAAAGATTTGACGTAGATTCTAGTTGGTTCGAGAACCTCTTCGACTATTTCCTTCTCAAATCCGTCCAACACAATGTCGGGTTCGTATTTTCCACCCCATCTCTTAAACAGTACTTTTCTAACAAGCGAAATTCCGTTGCTGTGGATACCAGAGCTCCTCATGCCGATCATTACGTCACCGGCCTCTATCCCCTTCCCTGTGATGATTTCGTCTTTGGCAACTTCGCCTATTGATGCGAAGACCATGTCGAAGCCCTTGCCTTCATGCAGACCTTTTATCAAGTCGGCCACGTCGCCGATTTCTCCGCTAGGTACGACACATTCACACTCTTCAGCGCCCTTGACGACACCCCTAATCCATTCTTTTACGAGAACAGGATCAGAAACCTGCGCGTGAATATTGTCAGCGAGTGCTAGAGGCTTGGCGCCTGACCTTATGACATCGTTGACTGCCATCGCAATGCCGTCAATTCCTATGGTGTCATATTTCCCCGCGAGTTGCGCTAACAGAACTTTCGTGCCTACCCCTTCAATCACCAAATCGAGATAACGGTCGTGGAAAGGGAATATTCTTCCGTAGGGAAGCTCAATGACTTTGCCATAACGACTGTGACTGTACGTCCTCTCCAGATATTGCAGTGCCTTCTTTGATTCGGCTCTTTGATCTCTGTTTACACCTGCATCTGAATAAGATAGTTCGTGTGCCAAAGCGCTTCACCTGACTTACAGTCTCATATGTTCTGAACTTATAAAATACCATCTAATGACAAAGCGATGGAAATTATTGCATCAAATGCTTAATGTTTCCATGACGATTTGAAGAAGCGTTTGATCAGAACTGTCAGGCAGGAGTTTGACAATCGCGCGAAATTACAGATGATAGTTACGTTGGTCTAAGTCGTGTTTCATATATGATGGGCAAGTGTCTGACTTCCTTCTCCGACGTCAGTAACATGCTCAGCAGAATGTAGTACTGCCTCAGAAAAGACTGCCCCCTGGTGCTTGCACGGTACGTTGGTCTACCATGAGCCATGTACTGTTCGATGAAGCCCATTTCAATGAGAGAACCTAGAAATTTGTTGAGTTGACCACAGTTGATGCTTGCATGCTTCATTATTGAGAACTTGGCTTGTTCGCTCTCTTTGACGGCTTCAACGATCAATGCAATAATCTCAAAGTGGCTTCTGTACTTCTTGCCTAGTGGAAAGCCACAGGTGTGGTATTTCTCTTGACCCCTCTTATGTTGCGGGAAGATCGGGAGAATATGGTTATCCATGTAAGTTTCCATTGTGGCACCCACTATTACTGCGGCGTTTAATGAAATAAGGGATTTTTCCGTTGACTCAATTGAATATGCTTCTGCAAGTGTTGAAAGAATTGAAACTACATATCCGAATTTCGAAGCCTTTATAATTCGGTTCAGTTGAATCTATTGAATGAAGGAACAAGCTATTTAGTTTGATCCAAACTAGGTATTTGATGGGGGACCAGGAACTGTCTCAACGACCGCTACTGACGCGAGAAATCAAATTTCTTGAAGACGCAGCGAGTTCGGATCTTGTTTCCAGCAATATACGTTTACGAGAAGGGGAATACCAGTACAACCTTGTCAAGGCAATTGCGTCTTATCAACTGGAACTCGAGTTTCCTGACGTAAAGGACCTTATTAGAAGACTGTACGGAGAAGAAAAAGCCCTCGACATGCAATTCGTACGCAAGATCCAAACGATTTTGAAGAAGATGGAAAAGAGCGACATAGTTAAGATCGTGCCGAAGAAGAACCCTTGGCAACTACAACGATATGCACTATCTGGCTTCAAATTTCAAGACAGCGACAAAAACACGGTTATCCTTGCATCAGATCAACAGATAAAACAAATGCAGGACAAACTTCACTCAGCCTTGACCCAGCAAGACCAGGGAAAAAGAGACAATTTTAAGACCTTGGCTCTGACTTTCATTGTTGTTGCATCTTCTGCCGTTGCAATATGGGCTCTCGTGCAGCCAATGATAGACCCTGTGATATTTGTCCCCGGACTCTCAGTATCTGTTGTGGGCTCCCTGATACTAGGTAAATTGCTTGCTGGAAAGTGATTCTGAAAGAAGAGTTTGATTGAAAGAAAGGAAAGTGATCAAATTGAGGAAGCATGTTTCGATCTTAATTGCAGCTATATTCTTGATTTCCGCGTTTTCATTCATGAAAACCAGTTTTGTGAAAGCCGACTCCCCCGTGGTTCATGTTCCCGCAGATTACCCAACCATCCAAGATGCAGTTGACAGTGCATACCCAGGTACCACAATTCTAGTTGCCCAAGGCACCTACATTGAACATTTCAATATTAGTAAGAGCCTATCCCTGGTTGGAGAAGACAGAGATACAACCATAATCGACGGTTCTGATGCAAATACTGTGATTTCAATAACTGCCGATAACGTGGCAATCCAGAATTTTACAATCATAAAAAGTGTCTCACTAACATTCGATACTGGAATAGGTGTCGATCGAGCAAAAGGAATCTTGATAGGTAACACTAAAATCGCCAATATCTACACGGGATTGGCCTTTTATTCTTCTGCGAATGACATTGTTGATCATAACACTATAATTAATGGTACTAGTGGAATCGTGCTCCTTTA
Source organism: Candidatus Bathyarchaeota archaeon (assembly GCA_963845885.1). Lineage (GTDB taxonomy): Archaea > Thermoproteota > Bathyarchaeia > Bathyarchaeales > Bathycorpusculaceae > DASPPK01. Next base: position 66,931 of record CAWJTU010000010.1, on the reverse strand, counting down.
CTCGAACAACGACATCTTCTCGGACAACATTTTCTCCGGAAACGCTCAAGGAATCAGCGTCTATTATTCCACCTTCTGTACATTTGTAGGAAACACTTTCTCCAGCGATTCTGTAGATGTATTTCTAGCCTCTACGAGCAATAGAAACTATTTCTATCAGAACAACTTTGAGGATTTGGTTCAAGTCTCACCCGGATCATTCAACGCGTGGAGCCGCGGAAATGAAGGTAATTATTGGTCCTCCTACAACTTCACGGGCCAAGATACCAACAACGATGGAATCGGTCAACAGTCCTTCCGCATAGACGATTACAACATGGATAATTATCCTTTGATAGGACCCTATGCAGAGTATGATATAAGCTTCGCAGGCACGAATTACCTTATTGCCATTATCAGCAATTCAACCATTTCTAATTTGCTATTTGAGATTGGCAAGGAAACGGGGAACAAAATAATCCAGTTCAATACTTCCGGAGTAAACGGAACGACTGGTTTCTGCCGAATGATGATCCCGACATCACTAATGAGCCCACCATTCACAGTTGAAGGACCTTCAGAGCCTTTGCCTGTCTCGTTGCTCAATGTCTCAAACGAAACGAGTTCGTATCTCTACTTCAGCTATCCAAGTGATGACGCCACTATCTCAGTGATTTATTCTCAGGAACTGCAGCTTTACAATCAATTACTGGACCAGTATGCCAAGCTTCAGGCGAATTTTTCGGATTTGAACTCCACATACCAGAGTACATTGGCAAATTACACCACTAGTTATGGAACGTTATTGGACAACTTCAATGCTCTTCTAAGTAATTTGACGCAGCTCCAGAACGATCTACTTCAAACGAATTCTTCCTTGCGCCAAAATTTGTTGAATCAATCTGAAAACGCTCAGAATTTCCGCAATCTCACTTATGTTTTCGCTACGCTAACCGCAGCCTTTCTCATAACTACCGTCTACTTGTCAAGTCGCCTTTATATCACCAAAAAACCGAAAACCTATCATACTGAAGAATGAGTGGCAATAGATTCATCGTCGAAATTTCCGCATAAGAAAAGATAAAAGGTCATGTGAGCTAACTCATTTTCGCCAGATTCTATTGGCGGTCGTAGTCTAGCCTGGCTAGGACATCGGCCTCCCACGCCGACGACCCGGGTTCAAATCCCGGCGACCGCACCATGGCCTTAACAATTATACAAACAGTGTGCTTTCGGTGCACGAACCCTGCCCGGACTAACGCGCTTCGGCACCTCGCGCGCCCTTTTATGGTATTGTGTTTATCTTTGTCTTTCCTGAGTGCCCATACATTCAAGAACGCGATGAGTGCAAAGCAGGGTTTGTCTATTTTTGCTGTCTGAAGTTCATCACTATAGTTACTATGTCTCGCATGTCCACTATTCCATCTTGGTTGACGTCGGCGCCGGGGTTCCAATCAGCGCGTCCGGGATGCGATCTGAAGATGTGGATCGCGAACAGGACATCTCGCATATTGACGAGTCCATCTCCATTAATGTCTCCAAGAGGTCGAACGTCCACTTTTCCAGCGATGAATACGTTGTTAGTGACGTTCTGTTCGCCGACGACTGTACTTGCCACAGCTGTCAACGTGTAGTTGTAGCCTATCGGAATGTAGCTGGTGTTCCAGTCAAAGTATAGTGTGGACGTGGTGTTCGGGTCCAAGTTCATGACGGCTTTTGTGGCAATCGATGTTGTATTGCAGTATAGGGTGACGGCGAAGTTTTCGGTAGCGTTTCCAAGGTTTGTCACCGTTACGTTCATCCTGAAAACCCAATTGTGATACACAAAACTGGGTGGACCAGTCATGTTGATCACTGCAACGTCGTGGATCAAATTGGCGCCTTTCGTTATGGTGATAGTACCGTCAGAGCAATTGTTGTTTTGTACGTCGATTTCACCAGGAACGGTTGTTGCTTGTGCCCAGATTGTATAATCGCCCGGCGCAGCGCTCGCGGTGTTCCATGTGAAGGTGAGAGTTCTCTTTTCACCAGGTTTTAGACTAATTACGGACGATGTTCCAATTACGTATTGCCCTGGCACGCTTTCTGTTTGAATTTCGTAGTGTCCGTCTTCTTTGAGAGATGGCACTTCCACGTTGTTCGGACCAAGTAGGAAAGTGTCAGTGTTGTTGACGTTTAGAACAGTTGAGTATGTTACGCCCCCTGGAGGGACTGCTGCCACCGCGAATTCGATTATGCAGAGCTTACCGCTACCTGTGAACGAGTTTTGCTGATTCATCAGCGCGGCGCCTGCCAAGATGTAGCCGTGACCAATGTCTGAGGCTGCAAATGTGCTTTGGTTGGCGAAGACATATTCAGGATCCCATGTTGGTTCAAACCATCGGTGCACAGTTAGGAGGTTGCCGTCGAAGTAGAGGCCGACTTGCCATGTTATAAGACTGGATACAGCTTCGACTCTGGCAGTAACGTTGAATAGATATCCAGCTGAGACTGAGCTTGAAGAGAACTTGTAATCCGAAGGATCCAGATACACTCTGGTCTGTGTCATCAAAGAAGATGTTCCAGAAGAGTTTTGCAGGGTGGCATAGGCTGTGACATCGAAGTTTTCAGTGAAGTTGCCCCTGTTCTCAACGACAACTCCAACATCAACGGGATTTCCAGCTGCCACGCTACTGGCCGATGGAACGACGCTTGTAACAGCTACGTCACGGTTGCCTGAGAAGGGCATAAAGAGAATCGTATTTGCGTAGTCAGCGTATGACATATCTTCCGCAAGTATGTGTCCAGCGCCGTTGGAGATTCCAACTGTTAAGTGATGGGTGTCCTTCGATGTGTTCAAAGTTCAATTGAATCACGCCTTCGGAACTTAGTATTGCTTCGAAAGTTCCAGCAGTGCCTGCGCCGAAAACCTGTACATGCCAACATATTCCAACGTACGTTCCTTTTTGCCAAATGTATATGTCGTAGGGGAAAAATGTCTCCCAATCGTACCACCCAGCAGCTACAGCCAGTTTCTGAGACAACGCAGTTATGCTGTGACCACTGTCGGCGTCTGGTCCGAGGAAGCTTATCAAACCATTACTGGAGATGTAAATCGTTCTGTAATTAACTCCGTAGAATGGAAAATCAAACGGCAGAGTGTAAGGCCAGGAGCCGTCATCAGCATGCCAGTCCATAGTTGTGCCGTTGCCGACGGGTTCGTGAGGGATATAGGACCGCACGTAGAAAACAGAAGTCCACTGGGATTCGACATTGTTCGCAATATTGTTTTCGCCCGCCACTGGCGGTGAATAAACTGTAACGTTGTACACTCCGGGTCCCTCAGGCGTCCAATCGAAACTTGTAGCAAACGTTTCTCCCGTCTGCAGGTTAGGGATGATCGTGTTGTAGAAGACTGTGTCGTTTATTAACAGATACAATCCGACATTTGTTTCATCATTCATACCTCTGTTCTCGACTGTCATGTTTACCGATGTTTGGCTGTCCAATTCTAGGGAAGACGGAAGAGCCATGCCCACTTTGAGTTCGTGACCCACCTGAATTGGGGTTGAAAGCCAATCTATCAAGTTGTCTGCCAAGAGAAGGTTGTCTGCTTGAGTGATTGCGTAATTCCAAAGTGTGTCTTCGTCTGCAAAGCTGGCGACCTTTCCGCTCGTTTGTTCTGACACCGCCAACATATTGTTGCCGACCAGGTCTCTTATCAGACTCTGAGCAACTCCGTTCACGTACAGAATTGAAGCTGGAGCACTGAGATATACAGAGCCTACTCCAGCGGTTACAGGATGGGGAGTTATGTCTTGCGTCACTCCGCCCACACCCCCATACGTCCAAGTAATTCCAGCGAAGGCGGTCAGGGTCGTGTAGATGTCTGGATTGTCGTCTCCTATTACGAGCAGTCCACCTCCATTGAAGACGTAGCTTTGTATGGCTGACAGCTCATCTGTGGAGTAGTAAACGTATGCCTGTGGGATTACGAACACGTTGTACTTTTCTAATGTCGCAAGTGTGATTGGAGAAGTATACAAAGAGTCGACAATGTAACCTCTTGCGGCGAGGTCCTGTATCCAGAGGTTGTAGTCTCCAATCCAGTCGGTTCCGTGAGTTTGGTCGAACAGAACGTACTTGAGAGGTCTAACAAGGATGTTCTTGGTTGCAACGTTGTTTGCCAAGTTGTTTTCGCCTAAGACCGATTGAACGATTACCGTTACGTTGTAGAAACCGTTCTGCGGTGGCGTCCATGAGAAGCTAAATGTGTAAGTCTGTTGGACGAACAATTCCGAAATAATCGCGGAATCAACAGCACTTCCGTTGATCTGCATTTCCACTTGGACATTTGACTCATTGTTCATGCCACGGTTGTAGACTGTCGCGGTTAGAAAGGCAGAAGCGTTCGGTTCCATATACGGAGGAACATTAAGTTGGACACCCAAGTCATGTTCGGGCTTAATTCCTATCCAATTGAATATGTTCAGCATTAGTCGCGTATTGTCAGCCATTCCTAGCCCATTATTATCCATCACGTTGCTATCAGACAGAACTACGACGTCACCGTCCGCCGAAGCTGACAGGAAACCCAAACCATCTATCCAGGCCAAGGATGCGGATGGAGAAGCTGTGGTTATCTCTTGAACTAGGTCAACGAAGATTTGTGTGACACCCTGCGTTATCGTGTGGTTTGCGATGTCTGACGCAGTTCCGTATCCTCCATTCCACCCAGTTAACGTCACGCCATATGGAGAAAGCAATAAGTTCATGGTTTCAGGGTAGCCTCCATCCGGAATTGCGAAGAGCCCTCCCCCGCAAAGAACCCAGTTATGGATATCGGCAATCTCTGATGGAGAAAAGTCAAGTTCAGGATCCATCAAGACAAGAATGTCGTATTTTGATAGTGTTTGTGAAGTTATGGGTCCATTGATCAGTTCGTCGACCACGAATCCGTTTGAAGTGAGCAGTTCGTCGAGAAGTCTATAGTTTCCAGTCAACGAGTCTCCGTCAGTGTCATGTGAGTTGTCGAAAAGGACGTATCTTGTTGGACGGACGTAAAGAAGAACTGAGTCAAGATTGTTGATTGTATTGTCTTCACCGAGTACGGGTGGCGAATAGGCTGAGACGTTGTATATTCTTTCGTCAGTTGGTGTCCACAGATAATTGATTTGATAAGTTGATCCCGCCGCAAGCTCTGGAATTAACGTTGAGTTGACGGTGGTGCTGTCTATCATCAGGTCCAGTTCCACGTTCGTTTCATTGTTCAGACCATCGTTTTCGACGGTTGCGTTGATCAAGGTTGACTCACCAGGCTGCAGGTACATCGGAGCTTGCAAATGCGCGACGAGTTCATGTGCTGGTTTTTGGTAGCTTGACCATACTATGGCGTTGTATAGAAGTTGCAGGTGATGGTGATAATACGGTGGAATTATCTCAAGCCAAGGAGAGATGTAGACTAGCCCTCGGTACGTGATTACAGCGCTCTCTTGATAATGCCCCAGGGCCAGATACTTGCCGCCTATTAGGTCGCTCGAATCCCATCGTCCAGTGTTGGGAATATTAGTCGCAACTTGAGGGAATACTAACGGGTTTGGCACATGAGTGAAAACGGGATGCGTTGTGTTCAACAGATGCAGAAGATCGGTATATGTAGCAGTCCAAGTGATGCTCTCATTCAATCCAAACAGAGGACCTAGTTTATTGTTGTTCGGAACGCCTTCGTAAAGGGTTCCCGCAGTTGCGATCAATCCATGTCCTTCGTGAACGTAGCGCGTTATTGCTTCAATCTCAGAGTCTGTAAATTCAAATCCATAGTACGGGATGGCAGCACATGAAATGATCAGGACATCAGCTTGGGTAGCTGCGATGTCTTCATAAGTAATACCTTCCTTGTTCAGACTAGTATAGTCAACGTAGACCATCCTGCTTCCGAAGTCATACCAATCATTCGTTAAAGCTTGCCAGTTTATGATACTTTCACCAAGGATGTTGCCGTATGAATGAAGCACCTCGGCAATAATTGGAGAACCAGCGTACACGTTCTTGCTCAAGACATTGTTGTCCACGTTCGTTTCGCCAAGAACCGGCATTACATAAAGCGTGAGATTGTAGAAGCCTTCGACTGCGACGTTCCACGCTAGGCTGATGGTTACTTTGGTCCCGCTAGGCAAGAAGCCTATTTGTATCGAGTTCGTCATAGTGCCATTTGCTAAAATCTCAAGATCAACGTTGGTTTCGTCCGATGCGCCGAAGTTTAATACGGTGGCGGTTATTGTTGCTGGCTTTCCGAGTCTAATGTATGGCGGAGTTTTCCATTCGAAAGCCACGAGGTCGTGGGCTGGTGGCGACATCTCGACGGTCTTTCTTGCGTTTACTCGCCCGAAGCCGTAGTACGGATCGAAGCCTGGGTCACCCAAGTCGTCAGCCGTTACTCGAAGCCATTGTCTCACAAACTCGCTGGTACTATTTGGGTATCTGCTCCAAGCAAGTGCGGCGACGCCTGCAACGCATGGGCACGCCATGGAGGTGCCGCTTAAATAATCGTAGTTCATGGAATAGCCATAATAGTTCAATGTTACGGGGTATGTTGGCATGGTTGAGTATATGCTGACTCCTGGGGCCGCTAATTCTATCCAGTCTCCATAGTTTGAAAAAGAAGCCTTGTCATCGAACTGATCTGTGGCCGCGACAGCAACGACTTCTTCGTACGCGGCGGGATACGATTTCATGTCCGTGTTATCGTTACCGGCTGCCGCGATCAGTAACACGCCAGCATCATTCGCGTACTTTACTGCGGTGTGAACTAGTTCGCTGTCACCGTACCCACCTAAACTCATACTGATTATGTTTGCACATTGGTCAGTCGCGTGCACAATTCCTTCTGCTACCCAATCCCAATAGCCAGATCCTTCAGAGTCCAAAACTTTCTCAGCCATAATGTGAACTTGTGCTGTTCCAGCGATACCGACGTTATTATTAAGTACTGCGGCTATTATGCCCGCACAATGGGTCCCATGTCCGAAATCATCAAGTGGATATGCATCGTTGTACACCCAGTTGTAACCTAAGGGTACATAATCAGCCTTGAGGTCTGGATGGGTGTAGTCGATACCTGTGTCAACGATGGCTACCAGAACTGAAGACGATCCTTTTGTGGTGTTCCAGGCCCAATCAGCTTGGATTTTCTGTGGTCCCCATTGCAATTTCCAGTAAGGGTCATTTGGAGTAAACTGTGCTTGAACTTTCATGTTAGGTTCGATGTAGCTTGCTAGTCCCGTGTCGCGCACATCTTGAACGAATCCAAGCATTGACTCAAATTGAAGTTCAACGATTAATGCGCTGAGGTTGCCGCCTATTTTGATTCGGCTGACCACTTCTGCTTGATGTCTGGATGCAATCGAGTCCAGTTGCGTTATGCTGTTCGGGTTCGAGCTGTTGACTCCCACTATGAGTCTCGTCTTGTTGCCGTCTGTGTAGGCCATACTATTCCATTTGGTGAAATTGCTAAAGTCCCAAGCATCATTTGTCTGAGGGGTCTGGACATTTTCCCCCTGCGACTTGTTGTTACCACCGTGATCATTCAGCGCAATGCTAGGCGACGCAACGCTACTTGCAGGTGCCCCGGAACTGCTGTTTCCAAGGACACTTTCGCCAATGCCGGCCATCGCCGATTTCACATTAAAAACTCCACTGAACACACTTGTAATGAACAATAATAACATTAACGAACCTATGATCTTGCCCTTCAAGTCTCCTCCCTCCAAGTCCCTCAGCGCAAGCACGGATCCGCGTTAGACGGACAATTATATTTTGGTGTTCTCAACGTTTAAACCTTGTGTTGTTCCTACGCGTGCATTGAGCTCCGTCTTAGTCATATATGATGAGATTTCGTTAGGGACAAGAGTGATTTGAATTTCCAAGAAACGTATTGGAAAATGAAGGGAGCAGCCAAACGTGGTCTTTGAATGTTTCATCACAGCGGGATATGCAGACGACCGTTAGCCGCTGTTTGAAGGTGGGAGTTTTGTCTCTTTCTCTGTTTTCCTGCTCCTTACTAATAACGCGAACATTGCGATAAGTGAGCCTACAATTGCTAAAAAGAAAATCTTCACAAGCAGCGGAATTCCTTCGGGAGGATTTTGAACCCTGACTGTCAAAGTCGTAGAACTACTCAGGAGTTGATTGTCAGTGACTTCAAGGTTCACGTTATACGTACCTGTATCGTTGTACGCGTGGGATACTATTGCTCCGGTTCCGTTCGAACCGTCGCCGAAACTCCAAACATAGCTTATTATCAATCCGTAGTCTGAAGACTGGGTGGCATCAAAAACGGCGGTTTCGCCAACGTTGACAGTGCTGTTATAACTAACTACGATTAGTGGATTGTTACCGAAGATTCCGCTACCAGCTATTGCAGCGCTGTTAGAACCTTCTGGAAATGGAACATAAAGATAGGATTTGTTGGCCAAGTCCGCTTCAATGACTTCGGCTGGTTGCGTGTTCACATAAGCGCTGTATGGAGCTTTCAAGAAGTTTTGCGGTAGTATCAAGTCGGCAAAGCCTTCTGTTCCCGAAGGTACTGTTATGTTTAGATCGATCTGTTTCTTCAAGTAGTCGAGCGCGAAGCCGTCTATTGAAACGTTTGTGAAGACACTCACAGTGAATGTTAGATTGCCGAAAACAAAGTTCAAATCATGAATGAGAGGCGTTATCAACGGCGGAACAATCGTGTCAGGTCTGGAAGCGTCATCGGGAAAACCGCTGCTCTCATAGGTTCCGTTATAGTCATGAGCGTAATCTACGACTTCTATTTCATCCACTTCAGCGACCCACTTGTAACCATAATTTCCAGGGACGACGAGACGGTACAATCCCTTAATGCCATTTATCTCAGGCAAATCTGTTCCATTGGCGCCTAGCGCCAGAATCGTCGTGGGCTTCAAAGCTTCGTCTATCAGAAGATCTGATGAAAACCCGTCGTAAGATCGTGCGCGCGTGACAACTTTGTAAGCTTCTGGCTTGATTTGGGCCAAGGTCAAGAGATAGAAAAGAGGGATTCCTGTCCAATTGTATGTTACGTCTGGAATGCCTATTACACATTTCAATTCCGCGACTTCTGAAACCATTGGAAAAGAAAGCAGATCGGCAAGGCTCAGGTTCAAAGGTCTATTCACGTGACCGAAAATCTTGATAACGTCTGATGCTTGAAGCGCTTCGACGTGATTAGGAGCAGGTAGACAGGAGGTGAGTATCCCGCTTAAAACCAAAGCCATGAATAGCGTTTTAATCTTTGTTTTCAATCCGTCGCTTCCTCAGAGTATGTAATATTGCATTAGTGTGAGCAAAGTTATGGCAAAAAAGCCCAACACGAGGAGAAAAACGTTCAAGAGTGTTTCGTTTTTCACTCCCCAGCGCGTCAGAGCCGACTTAGCTCCAATCAAAACGTGTGTAGTCAACAGAATCAATAGCACGAAAGACAGTTGGATGTGTAAGGTTAACGACCTTGCTCGGTTGAAAATGCCTCCTGTCAGATCGCTCACAAATCCTGGATTTGTGATACCGTATCCCGATATGACGAAGACTATGGACAAGACCAGTGTGATCCAAATCAGTATGCGGTTGAATCTTATCAGATAACTGACTTTTGTTCGTTCCATAGTCTTGGACCTTTCAACCAATTACCGTTTAACTCACGCGACATTAAAGTTTTCTTATCCCAGTCGTCGATATGAAGCAATCCGAAGGATGAGCTATTTCAAACTAATTTTTGAATTAAAAAAGTGGGAGGTTGTTTTACTCGTGTTGGCTAAAGTTAAGGACAGCTATGGCAATGTCTTTCATGTTAACGACGCCGTCATTATTGACATCTCCGTTAGGGTTCCAGTTTGGTGAGGGGGGTTTCGTGTTAAACAGCGATACCAGGTAAGCAATGTCTTTCATGTTAACAACCTTGTCATAGACACCAGGCGTAGAACTCGAAACGTCACCCGCAACGCCAACATGAACTGGAACGCCGCAAGTGTAGTTATTGTCTCCTATATCGGTTTCACCCGGAACGATGTCTGCAGCACCCGTGAGAGTGTAGTTGCCGTATGCGTAGCCAGTGGTATTCCACACGCATATCTTGGCGTCTGTACCTCCGCTTGACAGATTAAAGTTCATGGCGGTGGCCGCAGTCGAATTTGCATAGGTTGTGACGTTGAAGTTTTCATCGAAGTTGCCCTGATTCTGCGCTGTTTCCGTTAGGTTCCCTGCATAGCCCCGACCTATGATCGTTTTAGCTGACGTAACATTTGTAGTGGCCACATCGTGTACGGGTAATGCTAATGGAGATGTTGCTACCGCTCCTTTTATGAAGGCATGATATGACGGATCGAGACCCATTGTCATCCAGTAGCCAACCAATTCATACACGGGCAGTGGTCCATAGGGACTCGGAGGCGGACCCATCCATTGAGCAACTGTATAGGCATCATGCGAAACAAATTGTGCGTCATTGTGAACTGCGGGTGGAAACGGTGCAGCTACGTCAAAATAGGGGTCGCTAATAAGAAGTTGTGAGGTTGCAGGGTCCGATCCTGCAGATGTAACGCAGTGGCCCAGCTCCAGGCTCGGATTAGTTATCGTCGAGTTGGTCCATATGCCACCATTAAATTGCCAGAATTCGAGGAAAAGTTCGACGTCTTGGCACTTTTCAGTTTCGTTGTCTATCCACGCAAAGGATGGGAATGATTGGCCGTGAACCTCGAAAGTCCCCATTACACCGTGGTTTACGAGGTACGTCTGGATTCCAAGCGTGACGTCTGCCCATCGCGTTCCTGTGTGTCCATCATGTGTTCTCTGACCGTCAGTATCCATCAGGAAGGCCAGATCCCTGACTAGCGGATCAACATTCTGTGAGCTATGATCATCCCATGCAGGATTATAGGAAGTCACCAAACCGAAGTGATCACTTATTACCGGTGGCGCCACAGGCAGCGGAAACATTAGTGATTCATATTCTGAGTCAAGCCACCACAGCGAGTTTGCAACTGCCACCGGACAACACCATGTATACATGCCCGCTGCAGGACCCCAATTGTCTTGTTTCTCGTCGAAATCGGGCATACCATTAGGAACATAATCTGGAAACGATGGTTTGACGTAAGCCTGCCTCGAAGTCAATGCATGAACATTGAGAACTGCTACAGGAAAAGTCAGAAGTATTGCTATGAAGATTAAAGATGCAGTGTAGATACTAGTTTTTTTCATGTACCTTTCTCCCTTTTTACAATTCAGTGACTTAATAGTGTCGCGTTTCAAATTTAAAACATTTTTGGATTAAAGTTCTATGCCTTTTCAGTTCATTATTCATCATGAAGATTTCGATGCTTTGCTGCTCATAGTTTTGATCTTATTTAACGACCATTCTGTCTCCTATTCAAGAATGTTGAATCTGAATTGTCAAAAAATCACCTTTAAGAACATGTTCAGAAACGAAATATGTTAGACGAAGATCAAACGTGATTAAAAAGTGATGAAGACAATCGCGATCGACCTCGCACCTAAGAAACTTGTTCTTGGCGTCCTAGTGGCGATGGTCTTGTTCTTCAGTTGTTTCATCCAAATGGGCCGACCTGCACCCCTCCAGAATTCAGGTTCTATCGTACTTGAGGAATTCAGGTGGACTCATTTTCCAATTAAAGTGCTTGTGGACATGAATCAGTGGACTCAACCAGATTATGCCACTGCTGTACGAGAAGCATTGGATAGTTGGATAAAGAGCATTTGGAACTACACAAACACCTACAACGAGACTACCTTGACAGCAATAAATTACCTCTACTACTTGAGCAATGTCAATTCCACGATCAATTATGATGTATTCATAACCTTCACCGCTGACATTATTCCTCCTGGCCCAAACACTGTCGGGCTGACGACATACTCTTGGGATCTTTCAACGCGTCAACCTGTCCCACCGATCACGATTAACATAACGACCTACTCTGGTAGTGCCAAGAGTCTGTTTGTCAAAAATGTTGCAATGCACGAGTTTGGACATGTACTCGGTTTGGGGCACGCCAGTTCCCAGAATACTTTGAACGGACCAGAGCTCATGTATTATGCCTCCTCGAAGAGTGAAATCGTTTATCCCTCAACTCTTGACATCTATGGGCTCACGCAAGTCTATAATGGACATTATAGTCAGACGGTATCTCTTCCGTCGACGATACCTTACGTAATGCTCGCGGAAGGAGACATTCCTCCCCCTCAGGTCATCACGCTGGACGATTTCAGAAAATATACTCCCCTGCTGATCATTCTTTTCCTAGTGATAGTTGTTGCAGCAGTTCTCGGCGTTCTCAGCAGAGAAAAGAAGACCGAAGAAGATTGGCAACCACCGCCTCCCCCGCCGATTTGAAACTATTTCAATTGGCGGTAAAATACTGGAGTTAGAAACTGTTCTTGTCCATGGTCAAGTAACTAGCTTGCCACTACATCTCCAGCGGTTCGCAGGATACCTTTCTTTCCTATTCTCAGTTGTCTCTCGCCTTTGAACGTGGACATTGTTGCATTTTCGATTTCCACGTTATCTCCGACGGAGATCGAGTTTATCTGTTCGTTCCACAAACACAATTTGATTTTCCCTGTTGCGTCTGATATTACGGCGTTTGCCACTGTGGCATAGTTGCCGAACCTGGTTACGACTAGTGTTTTTTCTCCTATTTCTTGCACTTCGGCTTTCAAGCTGACATTTCTCATTCCGATCTGCAGATCCTTGATCCTAAGCGCTGGGAAAGCCTCTCTCTTTTTTGATAGAATATCTAGCGACTAGGCTGGCTTTCTTTGCATGTTCAATCGGATTGTTTTCATCCAACAGATACTCTACAGGCAACGGAAATTGTGCGACGACTTTTGCGCCTTTGGTAATAAGGAGAATTATCCTGTCTTTTCTTATGCCTCGACATTCAATCGTAAGATCTCCGCATGACGAAGTACGACTCTTTCCAGCAGCAACAAGTGCACTGAAAAAATCTTCAGTCTTGACTTCATATTTCACTGAAAGCAGAGCAAGGTATTCACTGGGTGATGCTTTGGTTCGCATTGTGTTTCTACTCTTCCGCCAGCCTTCCTTTCATACTCGAAACCATTCCCTGTGCTGGACATTCCTTCATGAAACTGCCCGACTGTTGTAACCTGTTTCTTCTATTTCACGAATTTAAGTGGATGTCTCTTGAATCGTTTCTTGCAGGTGACGCTGCAAAAATGATAGGTTTCGCCGTCGAATGTGATTTTGAATTTGGATGTTTTTTCGTCTAGAACAACACCGCAAACTGGATCTTTAGGCATTATACTTGTCATAACCTCATGGAAGAATGGACATTCTGCTTATTATCACTAACGGTGAAAAAAAGAAATCGGGGAAGCTTTTCAAAAAGTTGAAATGTAAGCTTAATACCTGCGTGGAGGTCTTCGCTTAGCGTAGCATTCTCGGCAGTATACTGGTCTGCTACCGTCGGGTTTGAAGGGAACTTCACATTCCTTTCCACAGTCAGCGCAAACTGCCTTGTGCGTCTCTTTTTTATACATCTACTATATCAACTCCTATACTGTTGAGTGCAAAAAATAGGTTCTTGCACGTTCTTTTGTTATCCTCGTCGTTAATTTAAGCTTATTCATCTTTTTCCACTTTTTGATGTTGGTTTTCGATGTGAAAAGAACGGGTGGGTTTGAAGGATTATTCAATCTTTTGTATTTCGGTTTTGGTCAATGCGCGTATATTGTTGAAGTCGGTCATTTCCCCGTAGCCCACAAGCGTTATTGCGGTTCCCTCGCCTCCCATCCGTGCGGTTCTGCCTATTCTGTGGAAATAGACGAGTGCTTCCATTGGAACATCGTAGTTTATTATGTGAGTCACTCCTTGAAGGTCCAAGCCTCTTGCGGCGACGTCGGTTGCTATTAGGAATTTCAGATGCTCTTTTCTGACGAGGTCAATTACGTAATCTCTTTGAGGTTGGGTCAGTCCTGCGTGTAATGGTTTCGCATCAAAGCCTTTGCCTCGAAGTCTGTCTGACAAGATGCTCGTGTCATTTCTCGTCCTGCAAAAAATAATTGCTTGTCCGATGTGGTTTTCGTTGAGTATATTGCACAGAATTTCAAATTTGTCATGTGGGTTGACGATCATGTAGTACTGAGTCATTTGTGTGAGGGCGATTTCGTCTTTGCTCACTAGTATTTTTTGAGGGTTCTTCATGTATCTATTGCACAATCGCATTACTGTCTCATCTATTGTTGCTGAAAAAAGACTTGTCTGTCTGTTTGAAGGTACTCGGGAAAGTATATATTCAATGTCTTCAATGAAACCCATGTCGAGCATTCTATCGGCTTCGTCCAAAACAACAGTCCTAACTGATGATAGGTCCAGAATTCGTCTTTCAAGCAAATCAATGAGACGTCCTGGTGTTCCAACTACTATTTGGACACCTCTGGCCAATGAGTGAATTTGCCGCTGTATTGGTTCTCCACCGTAAACGGGGGTAACTTTGAGCTTTGCGTATTTTGCTATGTGTCCTATGTGTTCTGCAACCTGCACTGCGAGTTCGCGAGTTGGCACTAAGACCAATCCTTGAACGCCTCTGACGTCGGGGTTTAATCGTTCGATCATCGGAATTCCGAAGGCCGCTGTTTTTCCTGTTCCTGTTTGTGCTTGACCGATAACATCTTTACCTTCGAGCAGAGGCGTTATGGCTTGAGCTTGAATTGGGAAAAGATCATTGAACCCAAGCTCTTCTATACCTTTCATAACTTCCATGCTTAAGGGTAAGTCCTTAAAACACTCTCTTTGCATATTTTTATATTCCTCCTGCCACAAAAATTCTGGATGAATTTTCCAGAAGCTTTCAAAAGCTTCGTTAATTACATGAATTAGTGTGACTGCACTGCTAAATCCCAGTCTCTTATAAAAAGCTTTACCACCATATTGAGTAATTCGAAGCAAATGAAAGGAGAGGTGGAAGAGCCTTTGTTCAAAACGGAGCCTTTGGCGCACTCGGCAAAATCTAATCTGGAATGGGATGAATCCTATTATTTCGTGTTTTTTGACAAAAGACAGAATATTGGCGGCATGACGCGACTTGGATTCAAACCCAACAAAGATGAGGGCATGGCATTCTTCATACTCTTCTTCCCCGACGGATCAGCTGGCTCTTATCAAAACATGGAGAGAATTGATGACAACACTCGAAAGAAGAAACTTCAAGCAGGTCAAGTGGTTCATCAACCACGATTAGATGGCGAATGGAAATATCAGCTTCTAGCAAACATGACAATAACAAAAAGACCAGAAGACTTGGGCGATATAGGCCAGCACCCAGAGCTTGTTTCAAAAATGATGCCCATAAGCATGAATGTTACTTTTACTCCTCTAAATGACGTTTATGAATATAGCCAAAATATGAGTTCAAAATCCAGAGAAATCAGTAAAAATGCTGGGGACGCTCACTGGGGACAAATAGGAAAAGTGAAAGGGCAAATCAAGTTGGGCGACAGGATCTTTTCTTTAGAAGATGCTATGGGTCAACGTGATCACACCCACGGAGTCCGCGAATGGACAGGTATAGCCAGCTGGCTTTACTACGTA
Organism: Candidatus Bathyarchaeota archaeon; assembly: GCA_963845885.1. GTDB lineage: Archaea > Thermoproteota > Bathyarchaeia > Bathyarchaeales > Bathycorpusculaceae > DASPPK01. The sequence continues at coordinate 51,345 of CAWJTU010000010.1, read as the reverse complement.
GTCTGGTTCTCGGAGAAACTATGTATCAACCCGGCTGCGTTAGTAACCGAAGATGGCGAAATCTCGACGGGAGGATTCATCTTCAAAAACGGCAAGAACATACCGATCAAGAGCATACGCATTCTAGATCAGGAATTTCATGAAGATGTGTTTCCTGTGAGTTCGAAACTGGAATTGGTTGACGAATTCGATGGAACGCATGTTCTGGAAGGTCGAGCTGGACCGGTTGTGCCTGTGCCGTTCACAGACAAGGAAGGCAACACCTCAATCTTGGCTCAATCCTTCGGTGACTTCACATTCGACAGCCTAGCGGGGGGTTATGGATACTTTGAGACTCTCCGCAGAACGCAGCCTAACAAGAGAACACGTACTTGGAAAAAGTGAGTCATCGGTTGCATCGTGTTTCTCAGAGCTGCTCGGTCTGCTTCGAGATAGGAGTCAAGAAAGATTGGGAACCTAGCAGTGTTCTATTCTGAAGCAGCGCAGAATTCTTTTATGCGAGTTGACGCGTTCGGTCTTAGCGGTTCTCCGTGACCGCTTAACATTATGTCGAAGTCCATTTGAGAGATTCTTTGAATCGACTGTCTTGCTGATGCCATATCCGGCGTGAATCGTTTGGGTGGTCCTTGTATTTTGCCATCTGCAAACCTGATCGTGTCGCCTACAAACATCACTTTTCTCGCTGAGTCATAGAGGGCGATACTTCCTGGAGTATGGCCCGGCGTGTGCAAAACCTGAAGCGGACCAACATGGTCATTCTCTTTTAAGATAATATCTGGTTGAACAGGTGCCAATTTGAAGAAAGGCGACAAAGCTCTAACCATCACTCCCATCGCGCCTTTGGGACTAGGTGGTTTCTTGTTTCCTGCAACGACGTCCGCATCTTCCTGGTGAACGGCAATATTGGCGTTCGTGAGTTTTTTGAGTTCTTGGGCACTTCCAACGTGATCGATGTGGCCGTGTGTTATCAAGATTGTTGAGATGTCTGTTGGTTTCCGGTCGATTCCTTTGACGTAGTTCAGTATTCTTTTGGCGTTGTTGGGCATTCCAGTGTCAATCAGTGTCAAACCTTCCTTGCCAATTATGATGTATACGTTTGCATTGACTCCATCAACTTGATGTATGTTTTCAACGATTTCCAGTCTGGACCACGCTCTTCGTACAAAGTGTGAGCTCTGATATAGAGTAGTATAAAAGACTACGTCCAAAGTGTTGATAGATTCTTCGTTTCGCTTTTTGTGTTTCGAACGGGGTTCATTCTTTTCTCATGTAGGCGATGGTTTTTCCGTAAAGTTTCTCAAAATGTTCTCCGAAGGTATTGTCGCCTCTTTCCTTCCTTATTGCGAGTATCCAAGGCTCCAGCTTTTTCCAGTCTGAGAGTATGTACCCACCCAGGCGGTCAACAATGACGTCAATGTCAACGAATTTCTTGTTGACAAGAAAACCGACTTCTTCGAAGTATGCTTCAACCTCGTAAAGATAGTCAGCGACCTCGAAGTTGTCTCCAACTTCAGACTTGTATTTCTCGAGATTCTCAAATCTGAATTCCCTATCAACCCATCTCAACGCTTTTCGAAGACTCTCTGTCTCAGCCCAATCGAAGAGCTTCATTGAAATCTCCAAGTCTCTATGCTTGTCCATGTGCCAAAGCTGTAGAACAATGAACACTGATGCTGAAACGCCGGCAATTGCCGAGAGAATGGCTGTCCACTCAATGATGGTAGGCATGTGTTTCGCCTGCTATTCCTTGATATTTGACAATAAGAGCTTATAATACAGTTCGGAGAGAAGAATTGAAATCTTTGTCCTTGCCTAAAATAGTCTAAATTGCTTTTTCTTCTGGATTGTCTTAAAGAATACTAGCATCATTTCATTTCGCTTTGCCCGCGTGAAGAAAAAAGGGAGTTGTGTTGTGCATGTCTAGTGGGGCATGAATATCCCGGAGAACACTAGCCAAGCCAGAAGTGTTTTCGCCACGAAACTCAGCACTATGTACATTCTTTCGCCGTACAAGTAGTCGTTCCAGCGCCCAACGCCTTTGTATTGTAGAACCATATTGACTGCGAAGACTATGAAGAGGATGAGGTAGATGGATACTATTAGATACACAAATGTGGGCACGTTCTGTGAGACGCTTGTTATGGCTGCGATGAAATAGGCGTATATCGCTAGCCATGGTGTTCCGCCTGAAACGCATCCAAGAACGAATGGTGACCAATCAGTTTTTTCAGTGTACTGATTGATTTTCTCCATCAGGTATCCGAACATTATCATCATTGCGTTCAGGACGAATATCATCACGAGTGACCATAGCTCCCAAACTCCTGCGAACGAAGCGATGAGAAATATCATTAGTGAGCTTGAGAAGGCATATTCGTACCATCGGTATGGATTCATGCCTTTTTTGAGATTGTCATTGTAGGTCTTGTTCTTCACAAATGCGATTGTGAAATGTGCTGTTGCAGACATCAGGGGAAAGAGAGCTGCCGCGACTCCTATGTAGCCTATTGTAAATAGAATTTTGGGGTCTGGTCCTATTTGGAAAATCGGCGGGTTTGTGCTCAATATGTTGAACTTCAAGTAGAAAGTGTATACGTCCAGGTTGTAGGCTTTATAGAGGCCCAGAGCCACCATCACTATTCCTTGGACAAAGTGAAGAATGCCTGCCCCTATGTTGAATCTTCTAAGATAAGCGAAGGAAATCGGCGACTTCGCGATTATTTCTTGTCTTTCCTTGTAGTTCATGAATCGATCTATTGTCTGAAATCATTCTTAAAATTTGTCTTCCTCAGCGCACTCTCGTATGAGATGAAACAGTTTTCCAGAGAGATCGTTGAATATGGACTACATAGTCTACTAGGTTGAGATTCAGAATTTTTGCGTTACCAGATCTTGGAAGATTAACAGTGTGGTGGAAAGAACATGAACGGCGCGGAAATAGTCGCAAGCAAGATCGACGCCACGATTGATAAAGTCTTTCTGTTGGAAAGGGATAAATATGACGTATGGAATATTTCTCCTCGCGCACGCGCACGCACTGTAGTTTCAAGCATAATGTAGCCTTTGAAGGCATGATTCATGAGCCAGAACGAAACGAGAAAAGTCAAGCAGAACAAAACAGAAGTAACAACTCTTGGCGGAGGCTGTTTTTGGTGCACTGAAGCCGTTTTCAGTCAAATAAAGGGCGTAGAAAAAGTCGAGCCCGGGTACTCAGGCGGCAGCGCGGAAGACGCGACTTACGAACAAGTCTCCACCGGCAGAACAGGGCACGTGGAGGTTGCTCAAATCACGTTCGATCCTGACGTGATCTCTTTTAAGGAAATCGTGGAGATCTTTTTTGCAACACATGATCCGACGACTCTGAACCGCCAAGGTTCTGACGTTGGTACTCAATATCGATCCGTGATATTTTATCATAATGATCAGCAAAAGATGACGGCGGAGCAAGTTGTTAAAGAAATAACTGAGCAAGGAATCTTTGACGCGCCCATTGTTACTCAAATCGAACCCTTCAAAGCATTCTACGAAGCTGAAGACTATCACAAAGACTATTTCAAACGTCACCCTAAGCAACCATACTGCACAGTGGTCATTGCGCCAAAAATCGCGAAGCTTCGCGAACATTATTTGAGCAAATTAAAGCTGCAGATCTAGTCAAGCCATTCGTTTTTTTGAGTTAAGTTGGCTGTCGGAAAAAGGTGTTGATTTGACTCTTATGCGTTGACTAGAGATTTAGCGGGAAAAAAAGAGAAATAAAGTGTGTGTTTTCTTTCTTTGCTTTTCGATTTCTGGCTATGAATTAGTTCCAGTTCCTTTGCAGCAATAGGTGGCTGTGTACCTGTGAAGACGAATTGATCTCGATGCTTGGGAGCGGTGATGGAAATGGGCGGAGCGGTCTTGGATGTGGAAGGGGGGATGGTTCTGGTTCTAAGTCGAAAGTCGTTGATAGTCTATTACTCATCGGTTTCACCCTTGGCGAGGCTCGGGACAACTGTCAGTTCGATCAGTTCCTCTCCGCGCAGAATGCCCAGTTTTGCCTTCTTTTGAACAACGTCTTCTGTGAGAAGTCCTGGAAGATCATAGAAGTTCGTAACCGAGGTTTCGTTGAATTTCAGTATCACGTCGCCCATTACGAGACCTGCTTTCTTTGCGGGAGAATTGGGTTCAACTGAAAAAACCATGACGCCTGCGTCTTGACTGATGCCGGTTTGACTAGCAATGTCTTCTGGGATCGGCACTGTGGTAGAGATTATTCCCAAGTAGGCTCTTTTGATTCTTCCTCCATTTACCAGTCTGTCGGTGATGTTTTTCACTTTGTTGACTGGGATTGCTATTCCACGAGACCAGACGTAGGCCGTGTTTATCCCAATCATTTTTCCAGAAGCGTCTACGAGTGGCCCACCTGAAAAGCCTGGGTTCAGTCTTGCGTCAGTTGCTATGACGTTCTCCATTGCTGTTCCCCTCCAGCCTCTGAGCGTTGCGCCCACGTTTGTGATAATGCCAGTTGTCACACTTGTCTGTCTGTTGAAGGGATTGGCAAGAGCCAGCACAAATTGTCCGGGGCTGAGTTGGTCAGAATTGCCGATTTCAATCGGTTTCAGATCCTTTTGTTCTGTCCTGAGAAGTGCTATGTCTGAGTATGGGTCAACTCCGACTGTTTTGGCTTCGAAGAGTTTTCCTCCTGAACCAATTTTGACTGAAGCGCTTCTTCCGAGAACATGATTGCAAGTAACGACATATCCTTCTGAGTTTAGGACTACGCCTGTTCCTGTTGTCATCGTCGAGCTGATATTGACCACGGATGGTTCAAGTTTGTGAACGAGTTCAGTGGTAGCGTCGGAGATTGATTTTAGAACTTGCAGATTATCAGTTGATCGGCTCATATTTTTCACCTCAGAATACAAGATAACAACGCTGTATTTGTTGACTGACGAGGGCAGAAAGTCGGTCACGCTGACGTCATATGAAGATCAGAGTCCCCAAAATAGGACACGTGCCGAGCCAACCGTGAAGGTGAACAGAGTCTACTGACATGAGTCAGAAGCTGATATGAGGCCTTCAAAGCTATGTTCAGATTCTTATCCTGGAAGAATTTGGCCTCTATGTTCAGAACAGATTCTGAGATGTTTGCGTCGACCTGAACGCCGCCGTCTTCGGTGATCCACTTCAAAGTGACGGACACATCGTTGGCTGAGAGCCCTAGCCATCGAAGTAAGCCGAACCATTTTCCTTTGAGGCTAGAGATCAGTTGTGGAACAGGTAGGTCAGATGGCAAGTACGTTTGCAACAAAGGAACGCGAGACTCGGTAATGGGAGTCGGATGCAACCGCGCAAACTCGCTGATTTTGGGGGTAACATCGTAGCCATTGGAGCCCTTTTTCACGATGCCTTCTTGCTCTAATCTGCTCAGGACTCTAGAAAGCGTTTCAGGGTGCAAGCCTAATCTTCTCTTCAGTCCATCGAACGAGAATGTGGTCAGATCCTCTTCGCTCAGCAAAGCTAAGACATCGTTGTCTCTTTCGCTGAAACAGAACTCCGAAGGATCATCCCACTCGTTATCCAAGGTTAGGATTGCTTCCTGCGGTAATTGGAAGGACGCGTTCTTATTAAGCAATACTCAAGTTGTACTCTAGAACGCATGTTTCTCAGTCGAACCTGTTTTGGTCAGAGAAAAGTTGCTATGAAGTGAATGTTGGAGGGTTGCCCGTCACTCTGCGGACATTATGGAAAATTTCAACTGTTTGACGTGTTTGTTTGCTTGCAAACCGTCCATTAGGTCTTTCACTCGTTTTGAGGATCCCTTAACGACCATGACTTCTAAGCAGCTGGTCCCAGCCAAGTGTGAATGCAAATAAGTAGTCATTATGTCCCCAAACTCGTGTTGCAGATGCGTCAATCCCTCCCCCTTGTGCCTTTTCTCGTATAGCGCAGTTATGGTGGCAACGATGGTTCCTTCAATGTTTTCAATTTCCTTGTATTCGGCAATGTATTTCCGCAACGCTTGTCTCACGACCTCAGATCTGCTGGCACACCATTGTTCGCCCAAGATCTTGTCCAGCCGACTGAGTAAATCGTTGGGTATTGACAGGCTAATGATTACCATGCAATTTTGCCTTCCTTTCATGATCAAGATGTGTGGGATGGTATAAAAACCAATTCAAGAAAAGACTGAAATGTATCGAAATTGATGCTCAAATCTGACGTGTGCGCCACCGAGCCAGTTTTCTGCCAACGACGACGAAGAAGAAGATCGTAAGACCGACCACGACTATCGTGGCGCCTGGTGTCGTGTCAAGTATGATGCAGAGTAGCAAGCCAAGAACTACTGTCAGAAGCCCGAAAGCTGGGGAGAGGATCATCGTCTGCTTGAAGGATCGGCTCACTTGGAGGCTGGTAAGGGCGGGGAGCACTAGGAGAGCAGATATGAGCAGTACGCCGACGATCGGTATCGCGGAGATGACCACTACGCCGGCGAGGGCACTCACCAAGTAGTCGAAGAACCATGTTCTCACGCCGGCGGCTTTCGCTTGAGTTTCATCGAACGTGACCAAGACCAGTTCCTTATAGAATGAGAAAACGATTGCTAGGGTGACGGCGAGTACCATAGAGCGATGTATATTTGCTCGTAGTTTACCAAGATGATGCTCCCGAAAAGCAGGCTTTCCAAGTTGACGCCGAAGCCTCTAGACAGACTGAGAAGAACACCGCCAGCGGCAAGACCCAGTTGCAGAAATAACGCTACAGCGGCGTCGCCAGATATTTTGGTAGAACGAATTGCCTTTGTTATACCCATCGAGCCCAATACCACAACGATGGATGCCACCCAATTGACCAATTGTTGGACACCCAGAAAATATCCTAGTGCTAAGCCTCCGAAAGCTGTATGTCCAAGACCGTCGCCGATTAGGGAGACTCTTTTCAGCACGATGAAAACGCTCAGGATTGAACTCAGAATCGCTAGTACCACTCCTGCAAGGAAGGCGCGTTGGACGAAGGGTTGCTGAAGCATGGTGAGCAGTGAGTCAAGGATGATCATGATGCATCATATCCACGGGATAATCGTACATCTTGGGCAGGACCGAATTCGGAGAGAACTCAGACTTTTGGCCGCAGAAGAATAATGATCTGTTGATGCAGACAACTCTGTTGGCTAGCTTGGTTATCACCCCGATGTCGTGGGAAGACAAAATAATGGTTAATCCCATCTCCTTGTTTAAGCGCTCCAGTGTGTCGTAGAACTCGGATTTTGAAGTTTCATCTACTCCGCTTGTCGGTTCATCCAACAATAATAGCTTCGGTTCTGCGACAATCGCTTTGGCAACGAAGACGCGTTGAGATTGGCCGCCTGAAAGTTGTCCTATCTTTCTGTTTTTCAAGTCGTATATCCCAAATAGCTTCAGCACTTCCACGACTTTCTGTTTGTCTCTCGCGTTGAGTCTCCGCAACAGGCCTGACTGCGCAGTTCTTCCGAGCATGACAGTTTCGAACACGGTGAATGGAAAGTTGGGATCTTGCGCTTGTGCCTTTTGGGGAACGTAGCCCACACGCTTGAGGTTCTTTGGTAAGACTTCACTCCCGAACAGCTTGATCGAACCGGACGTGGGTCTTATCAATCCCAAGATCACGTTCAGCAGAGTGGATTTTCCTGCTCCATTTGGACCGATTAGCCCGATTAGGTCTCGATTGTCTACGTCAAGTGTAATTCTATCGAGAGCTAAAACTCCGTTACCGTATCTGACGCTCACGTCACGAAGTTCGATTACAGGCATATTTTCATCCAATAGTGTTCAACGCCAAAATTATGTTTGACAGATCTTCCTGCATCAAAATGAGGTAAGTCTTGCCAGCGATTTTGTCCTGCTCGGTCAAACCTTCGATTGGGTTCATCAGTATCAGTGTAGCGTTGGTCTCGCTGCTGATCGCTTGCGAGATGGCTGGGTTCTCGAGGGATTCATAGCCGACGTATCGGAGGTGATATTGGTTTATGGCATCGATGACTTTTTGGATGTCGCTCGTCGTGGGTTCTTCTTCAAACGGACCTGCGATCGGTATTTGTGTCAGGTTATATTCCTTGGCGAAGTAGGCAAAGGCCTCGTGGAAAGTAACAAAGTATCTAGTCTCTACGTTTGCCGTAGCGTTGACGATTTGGGAGTTCAGGTAATCTAGTTTTGCCTCGTAGTTCTGGGCATTTGCAGTGAAATACGCTTGATCTGCTGGGTCTGATCTGATCAAGCCCTGAAGGATGTTATTGACTTGCTGTTTTGCAAGAACTGGGTCGAGCCAAATATGCGGGTCCACAGTTCTGTTTTCCTTTTGGAATTGCGGCGGTACAGGCAATAACTGTATGCCTTGGCTCGTGTCCACGACCACTAGCTTGGGATTGTTCGCTGCACTAATGATCTGCGGTATCCACGGCTCAAGTCCCGCGCCGTTGTAAATGAGCAAGTCCGAAGTCGCGACCTGCTGTACAGATGAGGGTGTGGGGTCAAAATCGTGAACATCAACTGTCTCTGGCACGAGAAGGCTCAGGCTGATTTTGTCTCCACCGACGTTCTTCGTGAAATCGTAAATCGGATAAAAGGTTACAAGAACGGTGAGTACCTTGCCTTGTTCATTTGCGGAACTAGACGGTCTGAATAGCCCGAATTCGTACATCGCAGCGACCGAGGCGATGACTATGAGGATCACTATTAAAGCGGCCAAGATCGTTTTGTAGTGAGTTATGCTTGCCATTTCCGGTCATTTGACATATATGGTGGGCGACTTATTAATTTTATCCAAGAACTTAATAAGAACAGTAGTGAACATGGCAAGACGCTAATAATTGCTCCGAAACATCAATGCCGCGCGCGAATCGAAATTGTCACTGATCGGCACAGCATAATTGTTACAGAAGTCCATGCTTTTCCGCGAACTCTCGTAGTGCGCGCGCTTTTTGACTCCGTCATTCTATTTCTCTTGTAGTTGGAAAGAGCTTCTTTATTTTCATCAAGAACTTGTTCTCGAAGTCAAGGGCCTCCATCGTGTCGGTTATTTCTTCGATGTCTTCATCAGAAGCATATTTGTTCGGCTTTCCAGTTAGTTCATCGAGCGCGAGCCCACAAGAGTATAATGTAACGCCGCCTTCCGATGGTGAAACCACCACGTGCACGCCCGATCGCTGCGCAACTTTGAAAAAGTTCTGTAGGCTAAACGGGTACAAGCATTGTTCTCAATGTCAAGGGCACTAACGCGCGTTCCCGCGCCATCACGGTAATGTTTCCTTCTTTGGTTTTTTCTTCGTCTGTGATCTTCAAGCCCATATCTTTGAGAACCTTGTGGCAGACTGAAGCTACGTCTTCGAGTTTGGCTTCGGGGATGAACATTTTCTTTTCCAAGCACACAGCGTCAGGAGTCATTTGATAGAACACCACGAGCAATGACTATTCCCTTTCTTAATATACTTTCCACGACAGCAAGCCAGAACTCTCTTCTTCCAGTAGTTCACGCAGGAAAGGCAAATTCAGAACGCGCTTTTTGTTCCGAAGATTCGATGGAAAAAATGGTGCGTTAGGCAAAAGTTTATAGTAGCTCGTTCCTTTTGCTGAAGAGGAATATGACCATCGAGACAACAGAATTCGCTGACAAGGATTTGTCGGCTGTTTGCAAATTGTTGAATGAAGAGTTTAGAGAACAGTATGAATTCATTCCATTCGACGAAGATAGAGTTCGGTCTCAAATCAAAAGACGACATCTAAAGATTCTAGTAGCTGAAGAGAATGGAAGAGTATCTGGCCTCATTGCAAGTCATTCTCATGAGAACTCGGAAGAAGACATCACGTGGCTTGCCGTAAGCAAGGAATACGATCGGAAGGCTATTGAAGACGTTCTTTTAACCGCACTCGAAAGACACGTGAAAGCTAACACTTTCATAACGATGATTGATGAAGGAAACCCAAGAATCGCCGATTGGATCAGTCGAGGTTACACGTTGCAGCCGGGTTTCCAACGTATGTCCGCAAAACTCACCGGTTCAATCTCAGTTCCCATAGTTGACGCAGATATCAAACTTCGAAATTTAGGAACGGATGAGGAAGACCAACTGATCGAAGCGGTGAACAAAGGCTTTGGATGGAAAAGACTGGAACACGGAGATCTCGAAACCTGGAAATCCGAGGATCCGCCCTTCAATGAGGAATGGATACAGGTGGCAGAGTTTGAAGGAAGAATTGTGGCAGTCGTCGTTCCCAAGCCAGACACAGACTCAAACAAATATCTACATCTCAGAAGAGGTTATTTGGGTCCGGCTGCGACTTTTCCCGAATTTCGAGGCAAGCATCTTGCATCAGCACTGACAGCGCGATCCATGAATTTGCTGTTCCAAAAAGGGATGGATTCGGCGAGGTTAGGAACGTCGGAGCAGAATGTTTCATCGATTGCCTTGCTACGCAGTCTAGGTTTTAAAGTGGACAACGTCAGAAAAATCCTCCAAAAGAAAATGAAAAATGCTGAAGAAGCCGAGCTCACATTGGATTCATGTTAGGATTTAGGAAGATAAGTTTCTCATAGCAAGTTTAAAAATCTCTGTTTGGATATTGATCGCCATGAAGAAGACAAACGTTAGGTGCTGGAAAACCGACAATCCTCTCTACATCAAGTACCATGATGAAGAATGGGGAGTCCCCTTACACGATGACAATAAATTGTTTGAGTTCCTGACGCTTGATGGTTTTCAAGCTGGATTGACTTGGGAACTAATTCTCAAGAGAAGAGAAGGACTGCGGAAAGCGTTCGACAATTTTGATCCCAAGAAGATTGAAAAATATGGTGACAAAGACATTCAGCGATTGATGAATAATCCTGATGTAATAAAGAACAGGGCAAAGATTTTAGCAAGTATCAGCAATGCTCACAAATTCCATGAAGTACAGAAGGATTTCGGCTCTTTCGATGCTTTTGTCTGGCAATTTGTCGATAGCAGAACCATTGATCATGCGTTAGAATCCTTTTCGGACCTTCCTCCTGACTCTGAGGAGTCTAAAGCCATGAGCAAGGAATTGAAAAAGAGAGGATTCAAATTCGTTGGACCTACGATCTGTTATGCTTTCATGCAGGCCGCTGGTTTGGTAAATGATCACTTAACCTTCTGTTTTAGGTATGATCAGATAAGGAAAATGACACGTAAAAACATGAAACGCTAGAATGTTTAGCGATGTTCATAAGACGCCGGGAAAATCTAGGACTTTCTGCGGTCTCTGCGACCCGAGAATCGGTGATTCACCAGATCCAAGGGAACTCCATGCCCAGTTTAATGCTTGGTGCTTTTGTTTAGATTTTTTCGCACTTCGTCGAGCGTCTCTTTTGCTTGTGGGGCCTGTTCGTGCAGTTTGGAAATCTTTTCGCACTTGTACTCCCCGCAATATGCACAATTCTCGATGTTCTTTTGTTGTCCGCATTTTCTTATCTCGCATATTTTGGTGTAGTTGAATACGCGTGGTCCCCGCGTTTGGCAACCATCGCAATTGATGTCTGCTACCTTAAATGGGCGCCCGTACTGTTTTGTCCACAGTTCTGCAACTCTTTCTCTTTCGGCGTTATCATTCTTCTGGGTTGCAATGAAAGTTGGGCAATCAGAGCAATTTAATCCGCAATGAGACATTATTTTCATCATTATCACTCGTTTGAAATGCTAATGCGTTAAAGGCAATTAATATTCCTAGCGTCCATCCTTACCGCTGTGGTGTTTTTCTCCCTGTAAGCAGTTTTGCTCTAGTTTCTCTCAATGCAATTTTCGGAAGAGTGTTTATGTTATCTCTAATATATGCTTCCACTCTTTGTCTGTGGTGTTTGATCAAATCTCTCAGCAACCACGAAATTGCTTTTGTGACAAGAATATGTCGTTCATCTTTCAGCATGTCTACGTTTGCAAAAGCTATTCCTGCTAGTTTCGGATCTTCAGAATCTCTGACAGGCTTGGTAAGTAGAACGAGGCTTGCGCGCTTTTTGTGGACATTTTTGTTTGAAACTAGTTTATGCAGAAGATTTTCCCATTCTTCCCAGTTCTGCAGAAGGTCATCTGCAGTGAATTTTGACTGACACAAGGAATCAACTTCAGCCCAGCCCTGCACTCCATTTAGCCATGTGTCAAGATATTTCGGTTTGACTTGTTTTCTGAGTTTTGGCATGGACTCAAGTAATTTGCTGGCAATGGAAATCTCGTTGATCGATTCGCCGTGAAACAAAGAAGTTAATAATTCGATATATTCAGATGGTTTCAAGTCAGGATGATTCTTTATCCATTCTCTGACGATTTTTCTCTCGGCCTCTGTGCCAATCGAGTAGAGAGTCTTTGTGGTTCCAACATAGTTTTTGAATTTTTCCATTTGGAATTGTGGCACTTTTTTCGCGTGTGCCTTGACTTCGGAAATTAGTTCAAGATGATATCTGTTCATTCTTCATCCTTCCGTGAGTTTCGATCATTTCAGTTGTGACTTCACACCCTTGCTCTTCCGTTGTTTGCCAATGGTCAGCTTGGATTGTTGGTCAGATTTTGTTCAAATAAAGATTCCGAAATATGGGGACCTATCTCTTGTTTGGGGGTCGACTCTTTTTTGCTTTTACCCAAAAGAAGTTTATACCGACATCAATCACTATGCTCGAAGAGATCCTAAGAATTGGCAAGACTTGCTGATCTGGAGTCTCTGAAGAATGAGCGGAATCATAAACAAATACGCTACCCTGCTGGTCATTGTTCTAAGCATAATCCTAGGTTTCGCTCTTCCTCAAGTGGGATTGATATGGAAACCTTTCTTGGTTCCTTTGCTTATGCTTTTGATGTTCTCTCTCACTCTTACCGTTGAACCAAACGAAATTGCTCGGTCACTGAACAATTACCGTGTTGTCGGGATAGGCGTGTTCACTGTATTCGTTTTGACACCGTTACTCTCGCTTATTTCAGGGATCTTTTTTTCACCGATAGTGTACGCGGGCGTCGTCCTTGCTTTGTGTTGTCCATCTGCAGTCGCGACTGCATTCTGGGCTAAGGTGTTCAGAGGCGATATCGCCGTTGCCATAGTGATCAGTGTTGTCACCAACTTGCTATCGATCTTTACTATTCCTGCGACGATGCTGATTGCTGTCGGAACGGCTGTGAATGTTGATGTTGTTGGCATGATGCTGAATTTGGCGGAGATCGTCCTGATTCCCATGACTGCCTCGTTCTTGCTGAGAAAAATTGTTCATACTGACTGGATCAAACTGGGTAAGTACAATTCCAGAATAGAGCTGGGCATTCTTGTTCTTCTAGTTTGGGGGTCGATCGCGCCTGGAGTGGCATACACGTTGAATAACCTTGGACAATTTGCAGTTCTGAACGTTTTCATGCTGACTATACTTGCAGCCGTGTTCGTTTTGACCCATTTTCTGACGGAGAAACTGGGACATCAGAAAGCGATTTCGATCGGGATTGCAGCCACGGTTAAGAATGCGGCTCTCTCTTTAGTCATCGGCCTTACCGCTTTTGGATCGGGCGTTTTGCCTCCTTTAATTGCAAATCTTGTGGCGCAGAACTTGCTGCTAGTTGTTGCGAAAGCATTGACAAAAGAAATAGGTTGAACGAGCTGAGTTTTCGACTAAAATCTGATACAAGACTCGATATCTCGTGATCGAGAACGAATTCGATGCTAACTGGTGCTAGTCGCAAATGGAGTAGACAAATAAGCTTAAATATAATTTGCATCGCCTAGGATTTTATTCGATCGGCAGAAAGGAGAAAACCGTCATGAGTGCTAATGGAGCAGATATTGCTTGGGTTTGCACGGCAACTGCGTTGGTCATGTTGATGACTCCCGCGCTAGCATTCTTCTATGGTGGACTTGTCCGTAGGAAAAACTTGGTTTCAACATTATCTCAGTGCCTAACCATTTTTGCGGTAGTGAGCCTAGTTTGGGCCATTTGGGGATACAGTCTTTCATTTGCTCCTAGCGCTTGGAATTTTGGCTTCATCGGCGACCTTTCCAAGGCAGGTCTAAACGGCATCACGCCTCAAACACCATTGGGTCCAGGTTATTGGCCATACGCATCTAACCAACCGATTCCGGAGTATCTGTATTTTGCCTTTCAGTTGAAGTTTGCCGCAATTACACCTGCGCTTATCATCGGAGCTTTTGCTGGAAGGATAAAATTCCGCTCACTGTTGATATTCATTGTTCTTTGGTCGACTGTAATTTATTCGCCTGTCGCTCATTGGGTTTGGGGCGCTGGCGGTTGGTTGCGAACTCTTGGCGCAATCGATTTCGCTGGCGGAACAGTCGTGCACATGACGGCGGGCTTGACAGCTTTGGCTGCCTCCCTCGTGATCGGAAAAAGGAAGGATCTAGGTCTACACGAGTTCAAGCCAAACAATATTCCATACGTGATTTTGGGTGCGGGATTGTTGTGGTTTGGATGGTTCGGTTTCAATGCAGGCAGCGCATTAGCCGCTAACGACGTTGCCGTCTCTGCCCTGGTGGTAACGAACTTGGCTGCCGCGGCAGCGGCTGTGAGCTGGATGACTGTAGACTGGATTATCAAGGGTAAGCCTTCAGCGGTTGGGCTTGCTGTTGGAGCAGTCTGCGGGTTGGTCGCGATTACTCCCGCATCGGGGTATGTGGGTGTTCCAGCCTCAATCATCATCGGATTGTTTGCGGGTGTACTTTCAAATCTAGTAGCGAACTGGCGTGCCAGCAGACTGAGGTTTGATGATACCTTGGATGTTTTTGCTTGTCATGGCGTGAGCGGGATCTGGGGTTCACTTGCAACTGGTCTCTTTGCATCAGTGGCTGTCAACCCGACTGGGCCTAATGGTCTGTTCTTTGGCAACCCAATGCAATTTGTTTCTCAAGCAGTTGCTGTGGGGATCGTCATAGTCTTCGTGTTCTTCGGATCATTCGCTCTATTGAAAGTAATCGACAAGATTTCTCCGCTACGCGTCAGTCCTGAAGAAGAAGAGAAGGGATTGGATCAGAGCCAGCACGGCGAAGACGCATACAGTGAAGAAGCATAACACAAACGAAATGCATGGTTCCATTGCGAGTTAATGCTGCAGGAAGCTTCATTTCTCATAGTGCTTTTAGCAGTTCCGAGGTTGATTTGACTTTCAAAAACACGTCTTTCGCGATTCTTATGACCGCTTCGTGATTCTCTTTGGTAGTTCCTGCGCATGCGTCGTCAACGAGAAGAACGTCATATCCAATGTCCGCGCCGCAGAGCGCAGTTGCAAGAACACACTGGTCAGTCAAGAACCCTGTTAATATGATGCTTTCAATGTCCATGTTCCTGAGAACGAAGTCAAGATTGGTTCCTGTGAATGCTCCACCATTCGTTTTCGGAAAGACAAGTTCACCTTTTTGGGGTTTTACCTCATCGAAGAACCTGCCTTTTTCAGCGTCCATTGGAACGATGAAGTCGGCTTTTCTGTTTATCTTTGCCGTATGGCGAGGGTCGCTGGTCTGTGCTCCAAGCTTAACATGGATTACGTCGTAACCTTTCTTTCTGCAGGCTTTCAGTATCTTCTGCGAATTTTTCACGGCTTTTTTGATTCTGAAGTCGTATTCTCGCAGATTTCTTTGCACTTCTTTTTTCTCTAGGCCAGCTTTCACCGCTTCTCGCAGTAGTGGTTCTGAGTCTACAAGTCTTTGAATGTCGATCAAGAGCAAAGCGGTTTTCTTTGGTTTTATCTTGAAGTCAGGAAGCGGTTTTGCTAACGTTTTGAAAACATCGTCCATAGTCATTTTTCTCATTCAAAAAACCTCTGATCTAAAGGTCAGGGTACTTCTCCGAGTGCAATCGTCCACCAGTTGCCCAATTCATCTTCCTAGCCTCATAGATAATAACAGTGACGGCATCTCGAGGAATTCCGATGTCTTCACACGCTTTGGTCATTCCTTCAACTAGTTTCTTCTTGTTCTCTTCAGTCATGCCAGACCAAACAGAGACTTGAACAACAGGCAATTCTGTTACCTCCTAGCAACAATCGCTTTTTGTCCTTATTAAAGCAATAATGGAAGATTCTTACGCCATGTATTCTATTCAATCTCGCTCTAAGTAGCGGTGCATCTCGAACCAGTTACATCGTGATCGGCGACAAATTATCAGAAGCGATTTGATTTTGGCGCGGTGTAGATTTCAATCACGTAATTGTCCGGATCGCAGAATGAAACCGCATAGTATCCGGGTCGAAATTCAGGATGTTCTTCACATGGGAACAGGGCTTCAAACCCTTTTTTCTTCATTTTTCTCTCAATCGCATCGACGGTTTCTTTGTCTTGAACAAGGATCGCCAGATGATCGGCTACGACGAACTCTTCTCCAGTTGGAGCCTTCCGTTTGACTCTCGATTTTCGCAGTTCGGTTATCCATACATTAAAATTCTGATTAGAAAATCCAACTCCG
This sequence comes from Candidatus Bathyarchaeota archaeon, assembly GCA_963845885.1. Classification (GTDB taxonomy): domain Archaea; phylum Thermoproteota; class Bathyarchaeia; order Bathyarchaeales; family Bathycorpusculaceae; genus DASPPK01. Next base: position 34,935 of record CAWJTU010000010.1, on the reverse strand, counting down.
TCTTCAGTGTCCATTATGATTTTGAAACCAAGTTCACTCAACAAAGCCTCGTAAAACCTCTTCGAATTGCCCAAGTTGGAAACTTCGATTCCAACATGACCAACAATTGCTTGACTCTGATTATCTGAAACCATAACGCGATTTCATCCTAACGGCTAACGCCTGTTTGGGTTTAATAGCTTACACATTAATAAGCTCGCACCAGTGCCCCACGAAATTTGTGGAACAGTCAGAAAGATTGAACGCGCACGTTTATTCTAAACCAGATGCTGAATGGAAAGTTCTAATATTGAAACATCGAAACTAAATGCTGGTGAGAACTCTTGTCTATGACGTTGCGTGATGCGCAGAACCTTTGTGTGGAGAATTTCAGAGTTATCAATGAAAAACTGGACCCGAAGAGAGGAAAGAGCTGGACTCCTTTCGCAATGGTTACGGATTTGCTTGAAGAAGCAGGCGAAGTCGCCTCAGTGGTTAAGGGGTTGGAAGGGTTGAAACCCCCAGAGAAATCAAAGACGAAGGAAATGTTGGCAACTGAGCTTTCAGATCTGCTCTACATCATGTTTGTATTAGCAGGACATTACGGCATAGAGTTGGAAAAACCGTTTGTGCAAACGGTAAATGGTTATTTGTCAAGATTCACAAAATAGCAATCTTTGTTCAGGGATAAGGTCTTTTGGGGTTTGGGGGTTTTGGGATAAAACTTTACCCCCAACCCAACCCAATTTCTGGACGTTGAGGAAAAGTTATAGCTGAATCGAAAGTGACTGTGTGGATTGGTGAGTTGAGTTGCTTGAAGGTAAGAATGTGAATTTGAGGATTATGGAGAAAGAGGATTTGCCACTAATTGCAGAATGGTTCAACAAGCCTGAGGTCTTTGGTGAATACAATCCTCTACATCAGGTGTCCAGAACAGAAGCAGAAAAAATGTTTGAGAACCCTCATGAAGAGAAGTCATTCATTATAGAGAAAAAAGACGGAAGCAAGATTGGTTTCATAGGTCATTTTTATGTCCTACATGTTGCGGGCAAGCAACTAGAAATAGGCTATAGCTTAGTGCCAAGCGAGAGGGGAAAAGGGTACGGCACCGAAGCTACACAGTTAATGGTGGATTACTTGTTTCTCTCAAAAGACACAATGCGTATTCAAGCCCAAACTGACCCAAGAAACGTAGCCTCTCACAAACTCTTGGAGAAAGTTGGGTTTATGAAGGAAGGAACACTTCGCAAAAGCTTTTTCATGAGAGGAAAATGGGTAGATTCCTATATCTACAGTATCCTGAGAGAAGAATGGAAAGAACCAAAGATGTTAACAAGGACTGAGAAGAAGTAGAGATTCTGTCTGTTATTAACATATAGAGCTGTAATTCAGCTTCTTTTCTATCTGACGTTCTCTTCCTGATGTAGTCTTTAATACTAATTCCACTAGATTTGAATTCTTGAGTGACCCAGATGTTGGACATACCGTCTATTTCAGCAATTGTAGCAGCAGTAGGTGTTTTGATAGGTGTTGCCCTTGCAGTGTTGGAGCTTAGAAATCTGGTTAAACAAAGGAAATCAGACCTTCTAATGAGACTGCACTTAGCCTTCAGCACAAAAGAAACTTCTGAAGCAGTCCTCAAGTATATGTCCATAGAATACAAAGATTACGATGATTTCGTAGAGAAATATGGCTCACTCTTTGCTGAAGGACCAGTCCAAACTGTATTCGTTATGGTAGGAAACTTCTTTGAAGGAATTGGTGTTCTTCTGAAAAGAAAACTCGTTGAGATAGACCTTGTCACTGAACTCTTCGCAGTTGAGATGTTCTGGCTTAAATGGAAGCCATTGGTTGAAGGCACGAGAAAGCAATTTAGCAACCCGCAGCTCCTTGTGTGGTTCGAATACTTGTACAATGAAGCGAAGAAGAGGGAACAGAAGCTTCAACAGTTAAACTGAAGTCCAAGATTCCAAGAATCCTACAGAAACCCTCCATCGTAGTCTTGTTCACTTTTTTTGGGGGGAAGAGTTTTGTCCAACCAACTTTCTGAACCATTATGATTTTTGCATATTGCCATGAAATGTTCACTGATCCCCACTGATGTCGCATTTGTGCACGTCTTGAGGTGTGTCTCCCACCATGTTTTCCAAGCGTTTGGTTGTTTTCTGGCCAGTCGGTTCGTTTCTTTTGCATGACCGCTCGCTAATCCTTCGAGACCCACCATCTCCAGAACTTGGATTCCTTTGTTCTCGAAAGATTTTCTCAATTCTTCGGGCAGATAGAAATGACAGGGTGCAAACCCATAGCCTCCATAGTAATCTCCCGTGTCTCTTATTCTTGGAAAGATGTCGAGTTCAATCTCTTTGGGCAGACGAACCAGTTCGTTGACTAGAACTCCGAATCTTCCTATGACGGAAACAAAGACAGGAGAACCCTTCTTCGCAACTCTCATCAATTCATCGATCGCTCTTTCTCTTTGTGCACGGTCGACAATGTGTGATAGAGGTCCGCCCAGACAGACGACAGCGTCAAAAGTCTCATCCCTGAACATCGCAAGATCATCAATTGAGCCTTGAATGGTCTGTTTTACTCGTTTCTGAACACCTGATTTTCGGATATGTCGTTTCGCAATTTCCAGCATGTTGGGTGACAAGTCTAGCAGAATGAGGTCGTAACCCATTTTGGCAAGTTCAATCGTATACCTTCCAGGACCGCCTCCTGCATCAAGTACTAGGCCTTTCCTCTTAGGAAGATATTTCCCTATGAAATGCATCGTTGTGTCGAATTCCAGCTTATGATAGTTATCTCGAGCAAGTCTTTTCCATTCGGTTTCGCCCTGCTCAGAATAGTATTTTCTCACAAGCTTCTCTGTCATAAAAATAAGGTTGTGCATTCCACTCGTTATATTGCTTTCCAGTTTATACGACTCTTCGTAAGGCTTGTCTTGACTTCGCTTTGGACGAGTTAATTCTTAGGTATCGCGCGAACTCTTAAATCACGGAAGGAGCGTAAGGCGACATATGGATAGTTCAGTCAAGCAGGCAAGAGGGCTTTCGGAAGCTGAGGCTGAAAAAAGGCTTCAGCAGTTTGGACCGAATCGGTTGGTTGAACCTCAACGGCTAAGCTTCCTTGGTATCGCCAAAGAGGAAGTGACTGAACCGATGATTTTGCTGTTGCTCGTTGTAGGCGTAGTCTACACGATTTTCGGAAGCCTGCAAGATGCCTTGACGATCTTCAGCGTTATTTTTGTGTTGGTTTTCGTTGAAATCTGGAACGAATATCGAGCCAAAAAAGCCATTTCTGCTCTTTCCGAGCTTGCGGCTCCTAAGACTAGAGTTCTTCGAACCGGCGTGATCGTTGAGGTTGACGCAGAAAAAATCGTTCCTGGCGACGTTTTGGTTTTCATTCAGGGTACACGTATAGCTGCAGACTGCAAATTCGACTTGTCTTACGACATCCAAGTTGATGAGTCAGTTTTGACAGGTGAATCTCTTCCCAAAGAGAAGAATGTTGGAGACGACGGTTTTGCCGGAACCTTGATTCTTTCAGGTGAAGGAGAAGGCGAGGCTTACGCCACCGGCAGAAACACAAGATTGGGCAAAATTTCTGTGCTTGCTCAAAAAATCAAGCCGCCTAGAACGCCGCTGCAATTGGCAATGAAGGCGTTGTCGAAAACTCTTGCTTGGGTTGCAATCTTCTTCAGCATACTTATTCCGCTGATGGGTCTCCTCCGTTTTGGACTGCAGGATCTTGTCACGCTGATTCTAACTGGGCTGGCAATTGCTTTTGCAGCCATTCCCGAGGAATTGCCGATCATTATCACAATGATCTTGGGGTTGGGCTCTTACAGGCTTTCGCAAAAAGGATTTCTGGTCAAGAAACTCAAGGCTGCAGAAGTTCTGGGTGACGCGACGGTCATTCTCACTGATAAGACAGGAACGATAACTGAGAACAGGATGCAGGTTGCTCACATTTTCCCATCCGACGAAGAAGCTAAAACGCTCGATGCAGCTTCTGCAGCGTTGACCGAAATGTCATTGTCTCCCACTGACAAAGCAGTTTTGGAAAAGGCTGGTGAGCTCGGAGTAAAAGCAGAGTTTGGGAAAGTCATACGCGAACGCGGTTTTGAAAGCAGTAAACGAACCAAGGCCGTCCTTCGAGAGAGGAATGGTGGTCTCTGGCTTTCGGTTGTTGGAGCGCCAGAAGAGATCTTGAGATCGACAGGGAGTCGAGGTGTTTTTGATGAAGAGCTCAGAGGCGAGACAGAAAAGGGAATGAGAGTGATCGGTGTTGCGGAGAAGCCTGTTTCTATCGATGAAGCAAATTTGCCCTTCACAGAGTTGGAAGATAACTGGGACTTCATAGGTTTGATTTCGATTGCCGATCCCCCGCGAAAAGGCGTTCGGGAAACCATAGCGACAATGCGGAAGGCAGGAATCAGGACCATAATGGTTACAGGTGACCATCCGCAAACCGCAGCCTACATTGCCAAAGATGTTGGCATCCCCTCAGATACCGTGTTAACCGGAGAAGAGCTGGACCATCTTTCGGATGAGGAACTGCGGACGAATGTGAGAGAAGTGTCCGTTTTTGCTAGAACCACTCCTGAGCACAAGTATCGACTCGTTAACGCGTTGCACGCAAATAATGAAGTTGTCGCGGTGACTGGTGACGGAGTCAACGACACGTTGGCTCTCAAAGGAGCCGATGTTGGAATTGCGATGGGCGTGAAGGGAACGGACGCGGCGAAAGAAGCAGCAGACGTTGTCTTAACCGACGACAACTTCGTCACAATCGGTCAAGGAGTGTTTGAAGGACGCAAATTCTTCGACAACCTCAGAAAAGGATTGAAGTACTATCTATCTTGCAAAGCTGCTTTGATCTCCATTTTCCTTCTACCTCTAGCCCTAGGCGTACCCCTGCCATTTGCTCCGATACAGATAATCGTCCTTGAACTTTTCATGGACCTCGCTGCCTCCGCCGGGTTCGTCACGGAACCGGCTGAAAAAACCATTTACAACCGAGCGCCAAGAAAACCGAAAGCGAAGTTTCCTGATTCAAAAATGATAAGGGACATTGCGGTTTCCGGAGCAAGCCTATTCACAGCCGTGATGCTTTCATATTTTTACGCACGTTGGCAAAACCTATCAACCGTCGACACACAGACGTTTGCCTTCTCTGCTTGGATAATGGGTCACATAATCTTGGCCTTTGTCACGCGGTCAGAAAAAGAACCGCTCTACATATTGGGACCGATATCTAACAAGGTAATGGATCTCTGGGCAATACTCGCATTCGTGTTCTTGCTCATTGCAGTGAGCGTACCATCATTGGGTCTGCAGCTCAAGCTCTCCACGCTTACCGCCAGTCAATTTGCCTTGATCTTCGTTTTCGCACTCATCGCGATTGCTTGGCAAGAAATTGCAAAGATCTTTCTTTTCAAAACATCCTCTAAAAATTAGTAGGGGTTATGTGGACATTTCGATGCTCAAGCTTCGGCTCTCAATGGTTTGTTCGTTGATTCTTAGCTCGTTTTGGCTAAATCTTCAAGTTCCGTGAGAAAATTCTTGTAGGTCTTCATGCCCAGGTTCCAAAAAGATCTTGTCGTGACGTCCAGGTCCACTGTTCTTGCCATTGCCGCCGGGCTGATACTGCTCCCTGCGGTTAGAGCTTTTTTGAATTTGGGAACGAATGCTTTGCCTTCTTGCTTGTATTTCTGGTAGAGCGCGTAGACGAACATTTGTGCGTACACGTAGGGGTAGTTATAGAATCTGAAGTTAGCCATGTAATAATGAGGTTTCATGGTCCATTCTGCTTCCATTTCTTTGAACCAGTTGACGACGTTGCCGTAAATTCTGTTGCGAGCTTTGACCCAGTGTTTGCATATCGTCTTGTACTCCAAATATTCATCTTTTCTAATAGCTTCGTACAGGCTTTGTTCGAACCATGCGCGTGCGGTCACTTGGAAGGCGGACATTCCTGCTCCGTCGAGTACGTGGCAGAGTATGGTTTTCTTTTCCTTGTCTGTTTTTGCTTGGTTCAAAAGCAAGTCTGTAAGGAGGAGCTCGCCGAAAGTTGACGCGGTTTCTGCGACCGTCATGGGTATGTTGAGGTTCATGGGAGTCTGTTTTCGCTGAGAATAGTAATCATGCGTTGCATGACCTAACTCATGTGCCAGAGTGTAAATGTCGTTGAGTCGACCGTTGAAACTGCTCAGTATGTATGCGGTTTTACCATTGTACCATCCTGCGCAGAAGGCACCGTTCTGTTTCCCGTACCGCGGCGAAGCATCTAGATGATTCGTGGTGAACATGTCTTTTGCTGCGGTGGCGTATTCTTCATCGAATCTATTGTACGCTAGGGTGATGAGTTCTCGGGCTTTCTCGTAGGTGAATTTGAGTTTCGGAGCCTCTGGTAGAGGAGCGATTAGGTCGTGGCATCCGAGTTTCGGCAGATGCATTAGTTTCGCTTTGAGTTTCAGATAGCCACGGTACATGCCCGTGTTGTCCTCTATGGCCTTGAGCAGGTTGTCTATGATTTTCTGGTCAGTGTCGTTTGCGATGAGACTCGCATGCATTGAAGAATCATATTTCCTTCTATCGCAGACGCTGACCCAGTCGTTACATATGTTTCGAAGAGCCGAAGCAAAAATCTCTCCGTCTTTTCCAAGCAGACCGTAAATCGATTTGTTTGCCGACTCTCGCGTAACGCGATCAGGATGGGAAAGTAGACCGTTGGCGTCACCGTAGGAAAGAATCCTCTTCTTTCTCTCCACTTTCACTTCGAATTTTCGAGTGTTTAGCCATTTGTTCTGGAGCTCCTCGAAGGCATCGATGCCGAACTGGTCCTTTTCTATTACCAGTTGCTCTTCAATTTCGGAAAGCTGGTGAGCAACTTGTCTCTTCATCCGTTCAAGCCAGTGTCGGTACTCACTTAGAGCTGAAGCAGTAACGATTTTCGGATTAGTTTTTATGAGGTTTCCAATTTCGAGGTCAAAGAAAGCCAATATCTTGCCCAGTTTGGCCTCCAACTTGCTGGACCTGTCGTGGAGAGCTTGAACCTCAGGCAAGGTCATGTTGGCGGAAAAAGATAACCCAGCGTACAGTGTAATGTCTTGAAGCTTCGTTTGGAATGCTTCAAAATCCTTTATACAATTCTTAAGCTGGACGGGCGAAAGGTCCTTGACTTTTCCGTGATAGGTTTCGGCAAGCATTTTTGCGTTTTCTGTAGTGTTGCTGAATGCTTTTTCAACCGAGGAATCTGACGTGCTTGGAAAAATCTCGGATAGGTCCCAGGATATCTCCTGTTTTGTCATGATGAACATCTGGAACTAGAAATTGGACTTTGGTTGCTAAATGCTTTTTGTTCGAAGATCTAAGAAACAGGAACGTGGATTGTTCGCTTTGGCATCTGCCTGCTCATTCACCGGTTTCATGCCACAGCGAGCTAGGCTTTGTGTACGAAATCGAGTAGCTCCTTCTCTGATAACCCAATGCCTGGTTTTCCGTCCAACCGCTTCGTGATCTTGCCCTTTTCGAATACCAGTACTGTTGGCACTACGTCCACGTCGTATTTTTCGCAAAGACTTGATTTGTCGTCAGTAGTGATTTCTAAACAGCTTTCTGGGTTGGTCTTGGAATATTTTTTGAACTTGGGCAAGAACATTTGAGAGAATGGGCACCAGGTGGCATAGAAGAGAACGATCGCTTTGTCTTTTGACTTCAGTTCCTCATCCAGAGGATATTCAACTCTTATTTTGCTCATTGATTTTTTATCTCACCTCTTGGAGTGATTCAGGATAATGACTGCTGTCACAAAAGGGTTTGTTAGTAGATTTTCCGCAACGACAAAGAGTGACGCGATTGCGAGTCTCATACGTTTTGCCGTCCGCGGACTCGACAGGAATACGTCCACGCACCCAGATTGGACCTCTGACGCCCATGCTTGGATCTTCTATGAGACCCAATGATTTTTCGAGATGCGGTTCAATTGGTTCCTTAGTTTTTTTGTCCCGCACCACAAGGCGACCAGAGGGACAATCGCACGCGTTGGCGATCACATTTTTTCTTGTTTCAGGTTTCTCTGTTTCCGAGATTTGATCCCAAATGTCGCCGCCTCTGTGGCAGAAGCGGGCGGACGCGCATAGGATTTCAGCGTCAAGTAACTCCAAGGCTGGACCATCAATCTTCCTTGCTTGTTCCTCGTACGATTGCATGTCGGCTGTTTCCGTACCATCGAAATTGACTTTGACATGGGTTCCATCGCAGTATGGTTTATGTTCCGATTGTCCGCAACGACAGAGAGTACAATTCTCTCGAAGTGGATATTTCTCGCCTTTTTCCCATTGCTTGGGCGTTCCTTTAGAGTCGCAGCTGATTATTTGTTCGGTTATTGGAACTTTTCCAGAAACAAGATACGGACCATTCTTACTTACTTTGATTTTTACCTTTGGAGTTTGAAGTTTCATTCTCGCTTTTCTTCTGAACTTTCATGTTTCACACGTTCTCCTCTTCATCTAAATTCTTTTCGATTGCAAGTTGGAGTTCTGGGATCTTTACTTCCGTGAAGCCTTCCTTAGTTTGCCACAGGATTTTGCCAGCTTTGTTGATGAGGAAGATGTAGATTGTTTCTTCGTTAGGGATTGACAGTTGATTCTTGAATGCGCTCTTGGTTGTGTAAAGTGTTATTGTTCTCTGACGCGTTTCTTTGTCAATTATGCCTGCGCGCATGCCACCGTCGATCCACCATCGCAAAGGTGAATATGCTCTGCTGAGAACTGGAAGCTCATAGAATCTGACAGAGCTGTTCTTCTTTTCGATTTCCTCAAGGCTTCTCGCCCAGCTTTCTATAAGAGTGGTCTGTTCTCTCCTGAAAGCAACTATTACAATGTTCAAGTTGCCCTCGAAATCCATCGGCAGACTGAGTCTGTGCCTTTCAAGGTTTGATCCGGAGACGTTTGGGAAATTTAGCGCTTTTGAAATGCTGCTCATAAAGGTCCTCTATATTCTTCTGTTGCTGGACATCCTAAGCACTCAGACTCTTTATAGCTGGCACACAAACCGCATTTTTTGCCGCATGGGGTGAATTCGCATTTTTCCAGCAGTATTTTCAGATCGAAAGATTCCCCCAGCACTGGTTTCACTCGTTGCCAAGCGACTATTCTAGCACCCATAACACTCCTCAGACACTCAATAGCGGAAAGCAAAGTGTCAGAGTCTTCCGCAACGACTATCGCTGTGTACTCAGGCTTTCCGACAGTTTGTGTGAGTTGAAGAACTCGTGGGCAAACTGAAAGCTTCTTGACAAAATTCTGGTTTTCTTCAGCATTGCCACTTTCCAGGGAGAGCATCGCGAGTTTAAATCCCATTTTCGTTACGTTCACTTTAGCGCCGAAATCAAGAAGATGCTTGGCTGCAAGCCCCTTTATCCTTGCAATAGCGGTTGGTCGCGAAATTCCCGCTTCTTTAGCGACTTGCGTTGTGGATTTTCTGCAGTCCTGACTCAATGACTTCATTATTCGCAAATCGATCTCATCGAAATCGAGGGACACCAAGATTCTCCATACCTTTGCTTCACGTTTTATTAATCGTTCTTGAATCCCTATTACAAACCGTAAAACTTATAAGTCTTTTCATTACGTATTGTAAAATCACAACAAGAACGCATGAAAAATGTGACAGGAGGTGATTTGAATGGCAGATATTGTTGACACAGCCGTTGCAGCGGGATCCTTCAAAACGCTAGTAGCCGCCGTTACAGCCGCAGGATTGGTCGATACATTGAAGAGCAAAGGTCCTTTCACAGTGTTTGCACCTAACGATGACGCATTTGCTAAGTTACCAAAGGGAACAGTTGAGGGACTTCTAAAGGACATTCCGAAACTGAAGTCAGTCTTAACTTACCATGTTGTTCCAGGAAAAGTCATGGCAGCCGACGTTGTAAAACTGAAGACTGCGAAGACCGTTCAGGGCCAAGACGTTAAAATTGATGCTTCAAGGTGGCATATGCACAAGAACGTGAAGATAAATGATGCGAACGTGATCAAAGCTGACATATTGACAGACAACGGTGTGATCCACGTAATAGACAAAGTAATACTTCCAAAGTAGAAAAAAGAAGTTTACTTTTCCCATAATTTTTTTTAGTTTAAAATATCAGTTAGGTGGATGAAGTCAAATTGACAAAGAGAATTCATAAAGCTGAACTCACACTAACCGCAAGCATCTTTTGCGGTATCCAGAGGGTTTAATGTTGGACGATATTGTAGTTGTCGATAATTTGCGCAAAACATATGGAAAGGATATCCTTGCAGTGGACGACATCTCTTTCCGTGTTCACAAAGGCGAGATTTTCGGTTTCCTCGGACCCAATGGTGCAGGCAAAAGCACAACCATAAAGATACTTACAACTTTGCTGGAGAAGAGCTCGGGAAAAGCAACCATTGACGGCCTAGACATCGATGCTGATCAAGCCAAAGTGAGGCGCATTATCGGCTACTGTTCACAAGATGTAGGGGTAGATGATGATCTTACCGCCCGCGAGAACCTGCTGCTTCAGTGCAGCTTTCACCACATACCGAAAGACAAGACCAAGGTCAAAGTTGAAGAACTCCTCCAGAAAGTAAGGCTTAATGAAGCTGCCGACCGCAGGCTCAAAACGTTTTCAGGAGGTATGCGCAAACGCTTAGATCTCGCCTCATCACTAGTCTCTGATCCAAAAGTGCTTTTCTTGGACGAACCGACTACAGGGTTAGATCCACAGAGTCGGCAGGATGTTTGGGATTACGTGAAACAGTTGAACAAGCAAGGGGTGACAATCTTCCTCACGACTCAATATATGGAGGAGGCAGACCGATTGGCTGACAGGCTTTGCATAGTCGATCAGGGCAAGATAGTGGCAGAGGGAAAACCGAACGAATTGAAAGCTAAAGTGGGCGCCGATAAGATTACGTTATGGTTCAAAGCCGGAGACATTGAAGCTTGCGAAAAAGCTGTTAAAGCTTTGTCGAATCTGCAAGGTGTAGATGAAGTAGGTAAATGCGTAGATGGTTTGACCTCAGAAGAAGGACTGGCCATAATGGCTAAGAATGGTTCAGCCGTTGTTACTCAAGTTGTGAGGGCTTTGGACGGAGCAGGCATAGACCTTGTTCAGCTTAAGCTGACAGCGCCGACTTTGGACGAAGTCTTTCTCAAGCTAACGGGAAAAACGCTTAACGTAATAGAGCGAAAGGAAGCAGTGCGCCGTGGCAGAAGGGGGATGCGATCTTGATGGAAATGGCTTCAGAGATCCTGGCGATATTCCGCCGCTGGAACACGAAGCTGTTGCGGCAGCCGATTTTTCTCTTCTTCTCTCTCATCCAGCCACTAGTCTGGTTCCTGTTATTCACTCAAGCCTTCTCCTCGATTGGGAACATACCGATCCCAGGAACCATACCGACCCCAGGCGCAGAAAGTGCGCTTGAATTTTATACCGGTGCAAAGAGTTACATCACGTTCTTCACTGCCGCAGTCATAATCCAGACAATAGCCTCTTCTGCGTTGCAGGCAGGCATCGGATTGGTCAATGATCTTGACAGTGGGTTCATGGACAAAATGAGGGTTGCACCAATAAGCAAGTCTGCTATCCTCTTCGGCAAACTCTTCAGTGACGCCATAAGCACGATAATACAAGTCGCCATAATTCTGCTCATCGGCTTGGCTCTAGGCGTAAGCATCGCATCCGGCATTCTTGGAGTACTCATGATAATGGCTATAGCAGCCACCTTTGGAATCGCTTGGTCAGGAATTTCCCTTTTTGTCGCCCTGACCACGAAGAGCAGTCAAACGACTCTTTCAGTGGGGCTGCTTACCACATTTCCACTGCTTTTCCTGTCTGCCAGCGTGATGCCGCTTCAACTACTGCCAAGCTGGGTGCAGCAAGTAGCCAAGGTTAACCCGTTCACCTACATCGCGCAAGCGTTCCAGAACCTCATCATCAAAGGCTTCATTTGGGACAGCGTCGGTTACGCCTTCATCGCCATATTGATCATAGCCGTGATAAGCCTTGGAGCAAGCATTCTAGTGTTCCGAAAGAAAATATCATAGAACAGAGAAGATTATCGAAACATCTAAATCCCTTGATCAGACGCTATCTTCAGCATTGTTGAGGAAGATCGTAATGGCTGAATTGAAGGTTGGAGATAAGGCTCCAGATTTCGATCTGATGGACGAGCATGGATTGCCGCATAGACTGAAAGACTATCTAGGGAAGAAACCAGTCGTGCTATATTTCTATCCTAAAGATTTCACGCCTGGCTGCACGACCGAAGCCTGCAGTTTTCGCGACGATTACAAGATATATGAACAAAAAGGCGCGGTCGTCGTGGGTGTCAGCCTAGACAGCGTCGAATCCCACGCCAAGTTTTCCGACCATTACAATCTGCCCTTCACATTACTGAGCGACAATAAGAAAGAGGCGGCTAAAGCCTACGGTGTTCTCGGCATAAGGGGACTGTCGGCGAGGCGAGTAACTTTCATCATTGACAAGGACGGAAACATCGCTGCCGTGTTCTCAAAAGTGGATGTGAAGCAACACTCCCAAGAAGTCATTGAAGCTCTTGACAAACTGAAATGACCGATCAATGTTTACACGCAAGGCACAAAAATGTCTGAAAAACCTAAATACGGCAATTGGGTCCCGATGAGACTTGTCTACCTGCCATGTTTTGTGGCACTAGTGTTCTTGGGATTTGCCTTTCTCCTTCAAGTCTTGGTTATCCCAGCAGTCTTCTTCTTTTTGGTTTCCGCGTATTTTGCTTATGCCCGGCACTTGTTTGCCGCTGAAGGGGGCGATTTACAGGGTCGTGTTCTTGATTTAGTCTTGGAACAGTTGAATTGGAATGGAGAAGGACAGGCGTTAGACATTGGCTGCGGAAATGGAGCACTTGTGGTAAAGCTCGCCCGCAAATACCCAAATGCTAGGGTTACAGGAATTGATTACTGGGGAGAAAGATGGGAATACTCAAAAGTTTTATGTGAAAGGAACGCGAAGATCGCGGGCGTAGATCAACGGGTGACTTTCCAAAAAGCGACCGCTTCAAAATTGCCCTTTAACAATGAACATTTCGATGCTGCAGTGAGCAATCTAGTGTTTCACGAAGTCAGTGACACTGCAGACAAGCGAGAAGTCATCAAAGAAGCGTTACGTGCGGTTAAGAAAGGGGGCAAATTTGCTTTTCAGGATGAATTCTTAATGAAGCGAATGTACGGCAGTACTGACGATTTGATCAAGTTTGTGCAGAGTTTGGGGGTAGCCAAGGTGGAGTTTGTTAGGACTCGAGACGCGCAGTTCATCCCGCGAGCTATGAAATTGCCGTTCATGTTGGGAGACATGGGCATGATCGCCGGAGAGAAATGAAACTTAAGTCCTGATTGCATTAGATTAGAATGACGCGGGAAAAAAAATTCGAGTGGGGACCCTCTCTGAAGGAAGTCAAAACAGTTTGTCATCGAGACTGTCCGGACAGTTGCTTCGTTGATGTGATTGTTGAAGAGGACAGGATTATATCTACAAGAGGAAGTACCGAAAACCCTGTTACGCAGGGCTTTCTCTGTCCAAGAGGTATGGGCGACCCCAAGCGTGTATACAGTAAAGACAGGGTACTCTACCCCTACATGAAAACAGATGGGAAGACCCGTGGCAGCTTCAAACAAGTGAGTTGGGATGAAGCAATGCAGCAGGTCGCGAAAAAGCTTCGAGAAGTAATAGGGCAGCATGGGAATGAGTCGGTTCTGATTCTGAACTACTCGGGCAATCAGGGTCTCTTAGCTCTGCAATACCCTGAAAGATTGTGGAGCTTTCTTGGAGCAACAAAACATGATTATGCATTATGCAGCACCTCTGGCCATGAGGGAATCTGTCTTCATTATGGGTTAAGCTACGGTCTGCAGCCTGAAGACCTGCTAGACATGAAGGTTGTAACCTATTGGGGCTACAATGCAAAGGTTGGATCTTCTCATCAGTGGACTCTGAGTCTGAAAGCAAGGAAAAACAACGGAACAAAAATCATCACTGTCGACCCAAGAAAGAGCCCGACTGCAGAGGACTCCGATGTCTGGCTTAACCCACGACCAGGCAGTGACGTGGCCTTGGCTTACGGAATTGCCAGATATCTGATCGAGAAAAGCTGCGTGGACAAGAATTTTATTGATGAGTGGACCGTAGGCTACGATCGATTCAAAGAAGCAGCATTGAACTGGACGCCTGAACGAGTTCAGCGGGCTACAGGAATCGGTTGGGAGCGCATTAAAGAAGTTGGAGATATTTACGCTGAAAATAGACCTGGCGCGTTCATGATAGGTCTGGGATTGAATAAGTCGTTCCATGGAGCTGAATCAGCGCGAGCGGTTTCATTGCTTCCGACTCTGCTTGGATATCATAGAGGTTTTCACTACAGTAACAGCAGAGGCATGTTTGTCGATTCGGCCTATCTGAATGGTAGCAAATTCACTTCAAAGAAGTTTAGAGTGGTGTCCGAAGTTGCTTTGGGTCCGATACTCAAAGAGGGAGAATTCAAATTTGTGTTCGTTTACGGCATGAACCCGGCTGTAACCCTGCCTAACCAGAATGCGGTGAGAGCGGGGCTTTCAAGGTCTGACGTATTCGTGGTGATCCATGAGACTCATTGGACAGAGACTGCAAGACTTGCAGATGTGGTCCTGCCTGCTCCGACGTATTTGGAGAAGAGAGACGTTGTTTTCTCGGATCATCATCCATATTGCAGGTTATCGGTCAAGGCCATAGAACCCCTTGGTGAAAGTAGAGATGAGGTTTACTTGATGCATGAACTCGCCCTACAGCTGGCCTTGAGAAAGATTGGCTTTATGAGGATCCTTGGGAAGCTTTGCAAGAGTTTGATGAACGCATTCGAAAACGGGTCAGTAGACGACTTGTTTAGTGGCAAGGTGATGAAGCTGAAGCTGAGGCCGATGAACGAGTATCAGACGCCCTCCGGCAAAGTGGAATTGTACTCGTCTAAAGCAGTTGATATGGCTCTGGATCCTCTTCCCGAGCAACTGCCAATCGAACAGTCTGAGGAGGATGGTTCATTCTCTTGAACAGTTCATTGCCGAACTACACGCACACCCAATTTACTGACGTCGACGGACCAATACCACAGATAGTGTGGATCAACCCTCAAGACTCGGAGAATCTGGAGATAGAAGATGGCGAAGCAGTGGAGGTCTACAACGATTTGGGAAAAGTCACTTCTACGGGTACCGTGACTGACAAGGTGGCTCCAGGAATGTTCTGTGTACTACGACCTGTAACGGGCATCGACTGGGAACCCGATGGAACAGCTTGGCATCCAGCATACCTCAAACTATTGGCAGAGGTCCAATGTTCAACTCGACCAAAGTGAAACTGCGGCTGGCAAAGCAGTAATTACAATCCATGTGGGAAATGCGCTATTCAAATCGCTCTAGTAGATCAGACATTGAAGAAGAGGCCTACGTGTTGCTCAACAAGATGATATTGCAAGAGTTTGTTCAGAGTCCTTTCCATCCCATCGATGGCGGATCGATGCCCATTTGCCAAAGGAAGGCGTTTATTTCTCCTCGGTGATGGACTTCTTCTTCGAAAACGTGGATCAAGACATCTTCGGCTGTGACTTTGACGGTTTTGCCATCATCGTCTTTGATCGTGTACGAATGCTCAAGCTTTTCAGCCGTTAATGTTTTGAAGTATTCATGGGTTTCGGTTTTCACGTGTTCCATGTAAACCTTGATTTGTTCAAGAGACGCATATTTATCGTAGTCTTTCTTGGAGTGGAGGTTCTCTTTTTGCAGGAAATCTAGCCAGTACAATTGCGCTGAGAAAGTGAACGAATATGTTTCTGATCGAATGGAAACTCGCTTCTCTGTTTTTGGTGAGTTTTCTCCAAGATAGTTTGGCGAGGGTTTTGAAGTATCTGTGTCTTACAACCTCGTTGTATTTCAGAAGGTCTACAACATCCACCATAGTGGGCACAACGCGAGAGAATATGTCTGGGACAAGTTAAGATTTTTGCGCTAGAAATGAATGACCCAACCTACTATGGAATTTGCGATATTTGCAAAACCATTTAAGGACTAGTTTGTCAACACGAATATTATCGGAGAGCCAAGATGAGACGATTGAACTTCCAGAAGCAAAAATTCTAGCAGAACAAATGAACAAAGAACTCAAAGGCAAACGCATCAATAATCATCATTTACGAGATTATGAACGATTGCAGAAAATTGGGTTCATGAACAGAGACATTAAGGCTTTTGATCAACTTGTCGGCAGGAAAAACCGAGTCTGTAACTTCTAGAGGTAACGCTATATGCATGAAACTTGATGGTGAAAACTGAACCTCATTCTCCAGTCCTAGAATACGGCGGCGAAGTTATCTATCACCCACACTGGAGCAGCCGTTCCAAGAGAAATTCCACCTGAGAATAGATTTTTTTCTGACGGAACCGCATTGACGGTGAGGCTTACCAGCATGGGAGGGATTCACGTGTTTAAGGACAATGAACTTTGAGAATTCTTACATGTTCAAACGAGACTTTAACCCGGAGATAGTTTCACCCATAGATGAAACGTTTACGCTCAGCATGTTTTCCAGACTTTTGCATGACCATAATCAGGCACTCAAGTCGGTTCTCGTGGGAAAAGATGCTGTGGTCGTGGGACTGAGTAACAGCGCCTTTCAAGACATAATATACAGAGCTAAACTGCATCCGAAAAGAAAAGCCTCAGAGTTAAACTCAGATGAGCAAAAGGCTCTCTATTGACGCCGTTAAACTTGTGCTCAAAGAAAGAATTCGGTTGGGCGGCAAGAATCAGTTTTCAGACCTTAATCAGAAACAAGGCCGTTACGTTCCAGCCATGGGTCCGAACATGAGAAAGCAGAACTGTTCTGTTTGCCACACTCCTGTGGAAGAGTTGAGTCTCGGAGGAGGCAAAGTGTTCGTCTGCCCGAAATGCCAAAAATAGTTAATTCAATTATGCCCATGGTTATTGAGAATTGCCTTTCTTCGGTCAGCGTCATTTTCCTGTTCAGAGAATAGAAAAAATAGGAGATGGTTGGCGCGCTCTAGAGTTTGAGGCCTTTTGCCACTCGTTTGCCAAACTCTGGATCAGCTTGAGTAAGGTTCTCGACCATCCGTTTCTGAATAGGCTTCTCTGCGTGACTCAGCGAATCCACGATGTTATCAACCAGGTGGTCCTGATCCATTTTGCCTAGTGAGCGGTAGCGTTCGCCTGCTTGCTTGAAGTCGTTTGTCAAACTGATTTTCTGGCGCACGATGTCTGCGTCAAGATGCTCGTGAATCGTGCCAGTGGCAGGAGCTTCATGCGGCATTCCATCTGCTAAGCGTGTTGGGTTCGTAGTTGACTGTTCCTCCACCGTAGGGCGCATACTGCATTGCGCCGTCGCGTTGATTGTTGTTGACAGGTGCCTGTGGCCGATTGATTGGAAGTTGCAGATAATTAGCACCCAATCTGTGCCTTTGGGTATCTGCGTAGGAGAATATTCTACCCTGCAGGAGCTTGTCAGCGGAGAAGTCGATGCCTGGAACAATAGAGGCTGGGCAGAAAGCTGCTTGCTCTGTTTCAGCGAAGAAGTTTTCGGGGTTGCGGTTCAGCACCATCTTGCCCACTGGCATGAGGGGGAACTTGTCTTCAGGCCATGTCTTTGTGGCGTCAAGCGGATCGAAGTCCTGCTTCAACTCATCCGCAATTTCCATGATTTGAACGCACAATTCGTATTCAACTGTCTTCCCTGAAGCAATGGTTTCGTACAAGTCGCGAGTAGCAATGTCAGGGTCCTCACCAGCCAGGCGAGTAGACTTCGTGACGGTCGATAGTTTCGATTCCTGCTTTTGGCTTCCAATGGTACTTGACGTAGACTGCTTTGCCCTTGGCGTTTACCCACTTGTACGTATTGACGCCAAATCCTTCCATTTTTCTGTAGCTCTTGACTGTGCCTCGGTCTGAGAAGAGCCAAGTGATCATGTGTGTGGATTCAGGAGTCAGCGAAATGAAGTCCCAGAAGCGACTGTTTGCCGACGAACTTGTGGGATAGCCAGTGTCAGGCGCAGGCTTGAAGGCGTGCACCATGTCAGGGAATTTGATGGCGTCTCGGATGAAGAAGACTGGCAAGTTGTTGCCTACCAAGTCGTAGTTGCCGTCTTCAGTGTAAAACTTCACAGCAAAACCTCTGGGATCGCGAGCCGTATCTGCGGAGCCTCTTGCACCGACAACTGTAGAGAAGCGGACGAACACAGGTGTCTTCTTCTTTGGGTCTTGAAGGAATTTTGCGCAAGTGTATTTTGCCATGCTCTTGTACACTTGGAAGTATCCGTGGGCGCCGGCACCTTTCGCGTGCACCACACGCTCGGGAATGCGCTCACGGTCAAAGTGTGCGAGCTTCTCGATTAAATGCACGTCCTGCAGTAAAACAGGACCGCGCTCGCCTGCGGTAAGCGAATTCTGGTTGTCAGAGACAGGAACACCCTGATTCGTTGTGAGATGTTTCTCTTTCATAACTTTCACCTCCCTTTTCTGTTGTTTTGTAACGTCTTAGGCTGTCAAAGAGTCAAAGGTTTATTTAAGACTTATTATTATCTAATAAAAGGTATGAGTCGCTCTCAGAAATCAGACGCATTGATAATCGAAACTCTCCGAAAGAAAGGATACAAGGCCACTACGCAAAGGATAGCCATTTGTCGATTTGTCGCTTCATAGCCGAGACCATCCGAGCGCGCAAAGAGTCTACGATGAAGTAAGGAGGGTTCATCCAACTGTCAGTCTTGCAACAGTCTACAAGACACTTCAGATTCTGACGGAACACGGCCTAGTCCAAGAACTGGATTTGCCAGAAAGCCAGGCAAGATTCGATTCTTATGTGGAGCCTCACATTAACCTGGTCTGCATGCGGTGTGGCAACATCCAGGATTTCGATGATAGTGCTGCTCGAGAAATGGTTGAGAGAGTGGCGGCCAAAGCAGAATTCACGCGGACGGGGCAACGCCTGGATATTTATGGCGTTTGCAAGACTTGCCGCAGCAGGACAAAATAAAACGCCGATTTTTTCTTCTCAAATAATATCGTTTCACTTGGTTTTGTTTAACCCATTCTTAAACCATAGTTTGTCTTATGTTAAAAGAGAATTAACACTGCTACTTCACTTCGAATATTTAAGTGTGAACTGTAACGAACGAAGTGAAGATCTATCCATAAGGGATATTTGTTCGGGTTAGAATAGGATTAATGACGAGATATGAAGAAGGTTCTTTTGATATTTGCATTTATCGTCGTTCTCCTTTTGGCGGAGCAGGCACCGCACAATAATATGGCTTTGGCCCAAACCAATCGAGCATTGACGGTGGGTACAACTGACATGGTGGAAACTTCCTTGGATCCTGCAAACGCTTATGACTATTTCGGATGGGAAATAATCAGATCTCTCGGCTCAGGACTCGTGGACTATCGACCTGGAGCGACTGGCTCTAACGACATAATTCCAGATTTGGCCACAAACTGGAGTGTTTCGTCCGACGGCTTGCAATGGACCTTTAGTTTGAGGCAAGGGGTCAAATATGATGACGGAACAGAGTTCAATGCCACAGACGTCAAATACACTTTCGACCGCGACATCGGCATGGCAGATCCCAACGGGGCCTTCGTGGGCATAGGTTTCAACGACATAATTCAGGACGTCACGGTGGTTGACGCTTATACTGTGAGATTTGATCTTAAGATTCCGTTCGGACCATTTTTGTCGCTCATAGCTGGCGCAGAGTGCGTCATGGTCGACCCGAAGTACGCGCCGATGCATGGAACCTCATGGAACTACTACAACCGACGTAGTCCTTTACACGGAAGGAAACCCGAGAGCAAGCAATCCGATGGGGCTCGGTCCATACACGCTTGGCAACTGGACTAGAATTGCTGGCAGAGATTCTCAGATTACGTTGGTTGCAGATCCGAACTACTGGAACGCCAGTTCGGGAATCCCGAAAACCAAGAATATAATAATGCAGTTCTACGCAGACTCAACGGGTCTCGCATCAGCCATTACTGCAGGAGACGTTGACATAGCCTTCCGACAACTCGGCACACAAGATATCAGCAATATAAAAAACAATTCTAAACCTCAAGGTGTGGCAGGGACCGGGCGCATGCATTCAATATCCTCTGCTTCCAGGAAAAGTACTGCACCGTTCAATGAAACCAATATCAGGCAAGCTGTAGGAGCAGCAATAAACAGAACTGCGCTCGTAAACACTGTTTTTCAAGGACAGGCTCAGAACCTCTACAGCCTAATACCGAACGGCATGGGTGGACACACCGATGCTTTCCTGAATCTCGGCGACCCCAACTATACTGAAACGCAAGAATTGTTGGCACCGTTCGGCTACAACGCGACCAACAAGCTTACGTTTACGCTGTGGTACGAAACATCAGGTCACTATCCGCAGAGCCCTCAACTGGCGCAGGTTCTCAAGTCATCAATAGAGGCAAGCGGCGTAATATCAGTTAATCTTTTAGGCTTGGATTGGGCAGCGATACGGAAATGCCCGACGAAGCGAAACGATGCAAGCATACATATTGGGATGGTACCCTGACTACATAGACGCAGACGACTACATTTTCCCATTCTTGGATTCATCAGGCAGTTCTTGGCTCCACATCAATTATGCCGATCCCCAAATGGATCAACTCGTATCATGGGCTCGGGGAAACACGAGTTCAAGCTTGCGAACAGCCCTCTACAGTCAGATTCAGGATCTCATGGTGACAGATTCTCCGATTATTCCCTTGTATCAAGGATTAGACTTTGTTGTCTCGAGAAAAGAGATAACAGGAATTTATCTTGACATCACACAAGAATTTCGCTATCAGCTCATTCCATTCGAGAACATAGCTTTGGGTGGAACAGTATCGAAGACAGTCGTCGGTCAAGGTTACGGTCTGAATGTAAGCGTCACGGTTACAAACCAAGGTAGCTTAGCAAGAACCTTCAACGTTACAGTTTACTGCAACTCGACTGCCATGGGCATGTTGACAAACATGACTCTTCTAGGCGGAGACACAACGACGATGGTCTTTGTGTGGAACACGTCAGGCTTCGTCTACGGGAACTACACAATTTGGGCTAACGTGCCTCCATTCCCAGAAGAAACGTATATAACCGACAACAATTTCACCTGCCCCAATCCTATTCATGTTGGTGTTCCAGGAGATGTTTCAGGACCCATTCAAGGAGAGCCAGATGGAAAAGTTGGTATGCGAGACATATCTTGGTTAATCATGCATTTCAACGGCAAACCAGGGGTGGGCGATCCAAAATGGCTTCCAAACTGCGACATCAACAATGACAACGTCATAAACATGCGAGACATAGCTATCGCCGTCCTCAACTTCGAGCGACACGAATAGACCCCTTTTTTGTCATTCTTCAGTCCCAGCTTGTCCTTTGTCGTAAGTAGCGATATGTGTCATCTTTTGGTCAGCGAGGGTTTAACTCTTCAAGGACGTGCGTTTTGAGCCGGGCTATTTGGGTCCAAATATTCATGGTACATTGAAACCTAGGAGGGGGGGTAGGCTAACAAATAATACTACGAGATCCTAAGGCGCGCTGCATGTAGCTGCAATCTCGCAGTCATACATGTTTATGAGATTTAATGCGAACTTCTTTTGCTTGGTGGTAGCGACGGCTGATTCTATTGTTTCAGAGAGAATCGACAAGGTCGGAGCGTCTATTCTTGCTGAAGTGGTTTGGAGAAATTATCTTGAGGAGCTGATTGAAAAAGCCAGATCGTTGGAATCGAGATATGGGTCAGATTACCCCAGCGAAATATCCAAAGCGCTTCAAGACATAGTGACAAAAGAAACTCGCACATAAGAGAGATTATACAATTTCAACAATCATCTAATGAGAAGCGTTCAGAGAGGTTTGTAGGCAACGTTCTTTCGGTTTTCCCTTATGACATACATTCGTAATGCCGTGTAAATCAGAAAAGTCGTTGTCCAAGTGGCAAAAATCGTGACTCCGAAGAGAAAATTCTTCAAGACGATTATCAGCCAGAAACATGTTCCCGCAGCAACCCAAGGAAGCAAAAAATAACCCAGAATATCCAACACTAAAATAAGGAATTCGTCATGAATTATTAGCCTAGGTTTTTTTCTAACCCATGCTTCAGCCCAAGCCTCGTAGTCCATGATGCCACACTCCCTCGAGGTCGCCAACATATACACTGTGCGGTGCACCATTTATTCCTTTTGAGATAAACTTCACCCTTCAAAGCGAAACTGAGACTTAGACAACAATGGCATAATCTGCGCGCTATCTTCTTTTCTGTTTCTGCCCACCGCGAGCTCTTCTCGCTTGATGACCCTTCTGCTTATCGATTGCTTTTCCCTTAGGCTTACTTCTTCTACTCATTTTCGTCACCTTCACTTGAAGTGTGCTCGAGAGTTGATTCCGCTCCTTTCGGATGCTTATCCATCCAATCTAACGCGTAGGCTTCCGCTTTCGATGCAGTTGCATACTCTGGGGATATAGTTTCTCCTTTGTCATCAACCCTTACCTTGGGAAAAAGCAGCACCACGTAATCCGTTCCAAACTCTTTTTTTGTGACGACCAGATTCTGTCCCGTGGTCTCATTCACGAATCCTCGCTGCCGGTCCATTTTTCTCCAGCCTTTTACTATTTTCAATGGCTATTCCTCAGTCGCTCTTCTTTGGCCGGCAGACCCTAAGAACTTACCAGGGCTTTCACCTGACAGTTTGACTCGTCAACGTTGCTGAGCAAGCCCTTTCTTCCAATGTTCAATTGCCTTTGGCCTCTGAACGTAGAAGCCCTTGCATTTTCGATTTGAATGGTGTCTCCGGCAGAAATGCAACGTATCTGCTCGTTCCAGAGGCACAGTCTGATCGTTCCGGTTTCATCTGCTATCAAAACATTTGATACGCTCGCGTAGTTTCCGTAGCGAGTGTAGACTAGGCTTGGCTTCGGAATCTCCAAGACTTTGGCCTTCAGACAAACCTGCGTCATCCCGCTCCTTAGATCTCTGATTGGAAGATCTGTTGATAGCCTTGTCTTCTTCGCCAGGAATCTGCGTATTTTGTCAGTTTCCATGAAATCTCTGATAGGATGGCCTTTCTCCAAGAGGAATTGTTTGAATACTGAAAGCTGCGCAACAACTTGGGAATTCGTCAGAATTAGAAACATGACCTTGTCTCGTGTCTCGCCTCGCCGCTCGATCGAGAGGTCTCCGCACACGGACTTTTTGCTTTCTGCTGCCACGACCAGCGCGTAGAAGAGCCTGTCGGGGTCAACATCGTATTTTGCTGAAAGAAACGCGAGATACTCGCTTGTTGAAGTTTTTTGTTTCAAGATCTCTCACTCTTTTTTCATACTTTACCTGTTTTGGAAATGATGGTCAGTTGCTACAACCCTCACTGCAGCTACATGGTGAGGTAGCCTTTGAGCCTCAATTGCTCAGTCTGGTTCTTTCTGTACCGCCAGAATATGTCGCCTCGCGTGTCTGACTGGAAGTCCCAAGGAGAAACCAACACGATGTCTCCGTCTCGGATCCATACGCGTCTTTTCAGTTTGCCCCGGACTCTGCATAATCGTTCCTTGCCGTCTTGACACTTGACCAATATTCGGTCAAAGCCAAGCATTTTGACCGCCATTCCTAACACGTCATTTTTGCTGGGGAACAACATGTTTTCCAAGTTTTCTTCGTTAATGACTTTTCTTTTACCCAATTTTTGCACCCCCAGAACCATCAGAACGTGGTTACCTAGATGGTAATGGCTAGTCAGAACGATCAGAGAAAAAGCGCACTCTGCGATCCAACGCTTCCTCTAGAATAATCCCAACTAGTATAAGATGTGTCCCCAAGTATATAGGTCTATGTGAGCAGATATTCGGAAGCTCCATCCGGCATGGCTTTTTCGTTCAGATCGGCAGGTTTTTCGAGTCTTTTGACCTTCGGTCTTGGTCGCTTGGAATCATTTCCACGGGAGACTACAAGATTACAGGTTGAAGACACTGGTGGGTTCTGGTTCGTTTCTTCCTCTCCAGTTGTCTCCTCGTCTTGCCCATGCTTGTTTCGGATCAAAACCGAAGTTTAAGTCCTTGTTTTCTGATCTTGTGAGCATGTGTTTCGAGAAGCAAGTCCTACAGTAAACTGGTTTGCCAGCCGTAGGTTTGAAAGGTACAGTGGTGGCGTGACCACAGTCCGTACATGTGACTTCAAACATTGTTTTTTGGGACGTATAATTCACCTCTATTAGATTCAACGTGATTGGAAAAAATGAAAATGGAAGAAAATTGATACCAAATCAGAGTTGTTGGCTCAACTTAATATCTTGCTGGTCTTCGTTTTGAATAGCAATCTCGACAGTAAACAGGTCTGCTTGGGTCAGGCTTGAATGGAACTTCACAGTCTTTTCCGCAATCAGCACAGACTGCCTTATGCAGTTCTTTCTCGTACAATACAATTTCAACTCCTAATATGTTGCTGTGCAAAAATCGCTTCTTACACGCTGCATTAAAGGTCGCAGCGAGGCTTATAAACAGAGCACTCTTCAAATCCACAAGTGATACGTGTCTAATAGTGAGAATTGCGCCGGAAGGAGGCGCGCTTTGACCTTTGCAAAGAATCAAAACGTATGTGTTTTCACTGTCGAACTAGGAAGGATATAGAAGTGTCAGGATCAAGTAACAAAGCTATCTGATCATACAGTTCTAGAAATTTCCGACCTGTTTCTGTTCTCTGATATGTTATTTTCCCGACTATGGCATCTGTCTGAATTAGGTCGTTTGACCCCATGAATTTCAAGTATGGACCTAATTGTATGAAGCTCATGTTACAATGAGACATGATGTTCGTTTTGCCAGTGGGTACGCGCAACTCCGTCAAGATTTGCGCTATTATCTCAAATCTGCTCCGGTTTCCATCGGAGATTTTTCTCATCCTTAACATAACATACTACCTCTAAAGTAAAAGCAAGCGATTTACGAGCCAATGGGTACGCAATAATCTATCGGCAGGCCTTTTCCTATAACATATGTTCTCAGCGTATCTTATAAGGATGAACGCATGTCAAAAGCGGTATTTCTATTTCTATCTTCTCTTCTGCTACTTTCTACACTAAATTCCATTGTTTAATGATTCACGATGTGACAAGCTTTCTTTTCTTTTGCTTTGCACAAGTCACTTGGCTAATCTCTGTGTTCGTGGGATTCTTCTTCAGACTCTTCTTCAGTCTCTTCTTCTTCCTCGCTCGCCTCTTCGCCGACAGCTTTTGCTTCTTCTTCAATTTCTCCTTCTTCAGGATAAGCTTCATCTAACCAAATCATGAACTGTTTTGTGCTTTCAGGATTAGAAAAGGTCCACTCACACAGCTGGTTGATGACGGCATTGAGATCGATTTTATGATCTTCGGCCAAATTCTTCAGAAACTGTTCCCACTTTGCAGGCACAGATATCAAAGGTCCAACCATCTTGCTTTTTCACCATCACCCTTTATCATTCAAGCCATATTTAAGCTTCAGACGCACTTTTTGCCAGAAACATGCCTGCAATCAAGCACGGCCTTCAAGCTAGCGAGCGTTTTCACAGATTGATTGAGGCGTTGACCTTGACCATGCACTCGGAGTTTTGTACTTGAATGTTGGGGCCATGTCTTCTGTCTGCTTTTCTTTTCCGACAAGAATTTTCTTCATTTTTGACAAGAGTATTCTGTGAGTCTCCTCATCTTTGATGATGGTTTCGAGAATTTCCTTCAGGTCTTCTAAATCCACGTTGTAGATCTCGCGGATTTCTCTTGTCATGTATTGAAGGGTCTTCAGCTGAACCAGAATATAGTACTCTTCGGCAACGGTGCTCTCCAGGAGCATCAGCTTCTCAAGCAGCGATGACATGTTCTTTCTAGGTATTCTCTCCTTTCTGGCAATTTCTCCTGCGAGACGCTCAATTGCCGTCCAGGTTCCGCCAAAAAAGAGTTTCTTTTCGGAATCTTTGGGTTGTTTTTTTGGTTTAGCTATGCTTTCGCTTATTGCTTTGAGGATTATGGAATGTTTTCGACTATCGAATGCTATGTGAAGCATCAAAGAATTGACCAGTGGGAGATTCACTTTGTCGGCAAGGCTCTTGTAAAGTAAATATGCTCTTTCTTCCAAAATACTAGCGCAGCGGAGAAAGTCTGCAATGCTTTCCTGCTTGAGCTTTGCCATCTATAGACTCCCATCTGACCAAGATATTGACAAAGTGTTAAACAATTTATGAATCCGAAATCTAGACGCACGCTGAAGAAAAGAGACTGGATTCTATCTTTGATCTTTCGCCAACAGCAGTCTCTTTGCGATCTCTTTAGAGATTTTTTCAAGACCCTCAGCTAATTCTGCACGGTTAACCTCGTCTATTGGGTACACTTTCCCATTCTTGTCGATGAATGCAAGTTCCAGCTTCCTTTTTTCCACGGTTTCACCTCCTTCAAACTCTATCATCTGCAATTGTGACCGCCAACCTAAGGATGACAGGTTTCAGTTCGCTACATGGATCTAGTTTTTCAGTAGTTGCCGCGAGCGCGGTCGAGTTTGTATTTTCTGTCTGACTCTTCCATCACTCGATCGCGGTCGATCGACGCTTGCTTGATATAGTTGTGTTCGCTCAAATACGCCGTGACTATCGACCGGACTATCTCGGCGTCTTCTGTTCCGAAACCTTTGAGCGACCTAATTATGTCTATTTGATCTTTATCAAAAGTGACTAGTATTCGATTGAACGTCTGTCATGTTCCTCACAAGTCTACGTCCAAATGGGAATACTTAAGACTATTTGGCGTGTACGACCAAGCTTGCGCTACGTAGGTTCAAATGTGTGCGCGTCAGGTTCATAAATCCGAGTTTTCCGGCGAAGCGCACGTTTACCTATACTTCTTTCTTTCCCTTCCACTTTTCGTATTCTTCTCTCAATGTCGCTTGCACAGCAGGGTCTGGGTTGAAATTCATTTGAAAGATTGTTTGCCCCGTCAAGTTCTTAACGTTTCTCAACCACATTTCAAAATTCAAACTGTGTTCATTTCTTCCTTTTTCCATGTCCTGTTGATAGCTCGGTTGGATCTTGGGCTTGGCTTCAATAATGATCATGTCCTTGCGTTTGTCAACAATTATGATGGATTCAGTCATCGTGCGAAAAAGCTCTGCTGTCTCCTCGTCTGATAAGTCAACTTTTGCCGTGTCAAAAATCTTCTGCCAAGTATCATTTAGGTCTTTCATGAGGTTTGGATTGCTCTTCAGAGTCTTCAAAACGATCTCAACACTCTTACAAACCATGTTCTGACTCCAACAGGATTCTATTCCTGCCATCTACATTATGGTTCATTAGATATTTAATTCTAACTAGCGTTGAGAAAAAGCGAACAGAAGTTATGGCTGAAATGGAGGTTTGAGTTTGGCTAGTGGAATGGAGTAAAATTCCTCATAGAATTCTACTTTCGTCTAGGAGTCCTCGACAAGACACAGAAAGAGAATGGTGCGGAACGAGTCAGTTGTGATGATTTGGCTCAGATCTTCGTGAGAAGCAAGGCGACTATAAGCGAGTGCGTGAACTGTACAGGGATGGCATAGAAAGATTTTCAGCATAGCGCGCACTGAATATGAATAATGCGCAACGATTGAGAACTACTTGTTTAATCGTTTCTCTTTGTGCTTTCTTCTTTTCTCTTGTCTTTCCTTTTTAGTCATTGGTTTCTTCTTGTTGGCTCCAGTGCTCAATACAATCACCACGCTCAAATAGTCAGAATAGGGAATTAAGTTTTTGCGCGCGTTCTGGCTAATGCGCGTGCTTTTTCTAGTCTCCTCACTTTCTCAACGTTACTTCTTCCATGTTTCCATTTTCCTTGGCTTTTCATTCTTTTCAAGTATCGTTTTCTTTTCGCCGGGTTTTTCATCAAGTAAATCTTCCTTCCCAGAATGAAGTAGTAACAACAAACAAGAATTATAACCTTCACCTAAATTCGAAGTGAATGCTGCAACTAAGACCGCAATCTGGGATTTGGGAGCTGTGAAAATGTTTTCAGGATGTTCTTTTGCCTTTTCGCTTTATAAGGAAGTATGCGCAGTATAAGGGCAACAGCGTTCTGTTGTTGAGAGACCGGAAGAAGACAACAACGTTGCACAATACAATAAATGATGAAAGGAGTGATGGAAATGTCGGAAAAATCAGCAATTGTCTTCATTGGAAGTAAAACACCCATGGACTATGTTCTAGCAGTCATGACAAGACTATCGGCGGGCAATGCTGGAGAAGTGGTTTTGAAAGCACGAGGACGATCAATCGCAACTGCCGTTGACGTGGCTGAAATAGCGAGAAATCGGTTCCTAAAAGATCTAAAAGTGAGCAAAATAGCTATCGGAACAGAAGAGATGCCAGCAAGAGAAGGCGAAAACAGAGCACGGATGGTTTCAACAATTGAAATAACCCTCGCAAAAGAGTAGGAAAACCTCAAGAAACACACACGCAACTGCAGCAAGGAACTATTAAGAAACGGGCAACTATGAGAAACAATGAAGCTTGCTGTTCTGGTCTGTGAGGTTTCTATTCGTAGAATATGAGGTCTAGCTCCTCCAAGCTTGCATGAAGCTTGTGCACTGCGTCATAAACGTCCTGTTCTTTCTTTGCTCCTGTGCAAACAAGGTTTCCGCTGGCGAATATCAGTATTACCACTTTAGGTTCGTCCATCCTGTAGATCAATCCTGGAAACTGTTCCGGCTCATACATGGTTTTTCCGAGCTTGCCAACTGCCATCTCCAAATCTACCTTTCCGCCTAAGCTTACGGAGGCAACGATGTTCTGTATCTTCAACTCCGGTTTGCTGATGATAATTATTCCACCTTTTTTCAACTCTTTGACAACTGCCATGACAGCCCTGCGCGCTTCTTTTTCCGATTTTGCTCCTGTGCATACCATTTTTCCAGAGCTGAAGATCAGCGTTGCTGTCTTCGGTCTCTTAAGCCTGAATACTAGTCCAGGAAACTGTTCTGGGCGGTATTCAACCCCTGGGTAACTCTTCACCACAGCGTTCAAGTCAACCTTCTGGTGTAATGTAGCAGAAGCAACAACGTTTTGAATGTGTACTATGGCTTTGGTCTTTGGCATTAGAAACCACCTCCTATAGTGTGGGTGCATTCGATGACGCTTAAGCTTCCGTTTCTCCCCAGTCGCAACTGTCTTTCACCGCTGAACCAGGTTACTTTGCCATTTTTGATGTCAACTAGGTCGCCCTTATGCACCATGCTGATCTGGTGGTTCCATAAACTCATTTTCATTGAACCTGTTTCGTCTTCGATAAGTGCGTTTGATATGCAAGCCGTCGTTCCATATCTCGTGTAGACGATCTTGGATTCTGCAATCTCGAGCACTTCTGCTTTGAGGCTGACTTTTTTCATTCCGACTTTCAAGTCGCCAATCTTTGATGTTGCCCCCTCGCAATTCTTGACTGAAGTTCTGGCCAAAATTGTTTCTGTGTAGCTTTTGAGCTGATTCTGTCCTTGCAGGATGGCAATCGATATCGGAAATTGAGCTATTACATTCCGCGTGTGCTTCCGATCGTTGGTAAAGAGAAAAATCGCTGAGTTTTTCGTTCTCTTACGACATTTTATGGTCAACTGCGCACATTCTGACCCGTCGTGATTCCAAGCTTCGACAATGCGATTGAAGAATTCATTTGAGTCAACCTTATGCCGCATAGCGATTCTGGCAAGGTTCTCCAGAATTCTTCCATCTTTGTATGAGGGCATGCTGTTAAGAGGTCTGCCTCTACCTTTCCAAATTTGCTTTGACATGTAACTTGATTTCCACTCTGTTTTTTCCACTCGACAAATCCATCGTTAAAATAATAGATCTGGAATGTGCATCTCAATATCATCAACATCACTTATATAGCTTAGCTGCTAGCGCGCGCTTTGTAGTGTTCTGCTTTGTTACAAAAACGTCGCCGTCAGAAAAAGCGCGCTCAAGCTTTCGAGCTCTGAGATGCACACTACTAGTGTGTCCGAGCAGGTTTGTTCTTGAGTGATTTTTTCCATTCTGTGAACAGGCGCAGATATGTGCTGTCGAAACTTTCCCCTGACGAGTTTCCTTCGGCAATGTATTTTTCGATGAATTGATTCAGTTCGAGTGAGTCCCTGCATTTTCTTACATCTTTGATGTTCATCAAAAATTTCAACTCTGTTTCAATTCTTCTTCGCTATATGACTAAATCAGCGGAGCTGCTGAAATGGAGGGGTCTAGCAGCAAAACCATTTGGTTGTACAATTCTAGGAATTCTCGACCAATATCCGTCCTTTGATAAGTTGTTCTTCCAGCTGTTGCGCCTATCCGGATGAGCTCGTTTGATTTCATGAGATCTAGATAGTGTCCTGATTGCGCGGTGTTCATATTGCAGTGAGACATTAGATTCGTCCTGCATGTCGGTATGCGTAGCTGCCTCAGCATGTCTGCTATGATCCCAAATCTGTCGCGATTTGTATCCGGAACTCTTTCTATTTTTGACATAACGTACCACTCTCAGCTAAATGTGAGATTTTTCTTGGGTTTAACTAAGGGGGCGCGCTCAGCACATTGCCTTTCTCTATGCTAAAAAGTCTGCTTTGAATTGAGCGCACGCGCAAGCGTTTTATTGCCCATTTTCGACGGAGGAGTCTTGCGGTTAGGTGTTCATTCTTCTTAGGCGGCCCAAGTTCTTACGGCTTCTTCGACAGCCTTGGATAGGTCACCTTTTTTTCCACCGAATCTCTCGATGGTCTTGATCCTGAGTTTCTTCTCCAACTCATCCGAGAGCTCAACGCTGATTCTACCCATTTTGATTACCTACTTTTAGTTTTGTGCACGATTCGCACGTGTTAGGTGTTGTTTGAATAAGCAAATTGCCAGATGCTAACTATCGCTTTCATTTCTGTTGTCATTGTTCATCAATCCTTTTTGCTTATCCGTATAGTACAGCATATACATACTCACTTATAAGGATATCTGCTTAACCGTTTAAGTGTGTAAGCACGTGTTTTGACATACTCTTGATTTGCCTGCGCAAAAAGTCTGGCGCCTTGTATCGAAACAAGCAGTCAAAAGTCCCGCACTTCCTTTTTCCTCGCTTCCCAGTATTCTTTTGCTTCCCCGTATTCTTTTTCTTTTTTGGCTGCTCCGGATTTGCTCTTGCATTCTGGACATAAGCACTTGCCTTTGTATTGCACATATCGGGTGTAGAACATCTTCCCGCAATTCTCGCATCGGTGATCGCCCATGATTTCGCCTTCCATATAATGGCTATCTTCCAAGGATTTAACAGGTTCTGCATTAGTCCACTAATGCAAAATAGTTCTTGAGAAAGCGCAGTTTTAAGGAAATCGGCCAGTTCCATTAGCAATCTCTGAGGTGCAGTGTTCACAGATTCTGGGCCTATTAACGACCACGTTAGCGCGTGCGAGAGAGAAGGTTCATCAAAAGGTTTTATGCCTGTCTGCCGTTTCTTTGCCCACTCTAATCTTTCCCAAACCACCGTTGTGTGCGCTCAAAACAAATCGCAACGCGCTTCCCATGAAATATTCTCTGAATTGGTTTCCGCATTTAGTGCACTTATACATCTTGACTGTGAATCGCCCAAAGGTCCATGTTTTTGTGGTCCTTGGTATGTGAGCTGTACAATTCGGGCATTTTGGCATGACTTGCCGCCTTTCAAAATTATAGGCGAAATCACTATATATCATTTCAATAAAGCCTTCGCCAGCAAATCTCAGTTACAACTTGCAAAGCACGCATTAGGAAATGAAGTCGTCTTTATTAGCATAGATTTGCAAACTCGTATTCAAGTGAACTCGAGGATGAGGCGAGTCTCCAACCATTTCAGTGAAGAAAAAAACACTGGCTATTATCTGGAAACCTTGTGGCTAGGTCTGAGGCTATATCGTGGACTATTCGCAAACTCTCTTGGAGTGAAGGCTCCACTGTTTTGTGGGCACAAGCTAACATACAATTGCAATCTCCGGTGCAAGATGTGTCCCTTCTGGAAAAGATCCAGCGCGGATCCAAGTCTAGAGAAGGAAAAGGCAATTCTGAAGCAAATTTATGATTCAGGCGCTTGCGGAATCGCGTTTGAAGGAGGAGAGCCGCTCCTGAGAAATGACTTGGTCAACATTCTTGCTTTTTCCAGGTCTCTTCCTTTGCATACAAGCCTATCACTAATGGAACTCTCCTTGAATCCAGAATAGATGAAATAGCGCCGTACATCAACGGCGTCATCTATGTTTCGTTGGATGGTCTGGAAAAAACTCATGACACGATCAGAGGAGTCAGTGGATGCTTCAAAAAAGCGGTAGAAGGCATAATCGCATCCAAAGAGAAGGTTTCCGTGACAATCAACACAACAATAATGACGGATAATCTCCACGAAATAGAAGACATAGTGAAGTTGGCGAAAGAACTGCATACAGGAATATCCGTGGCCGTAGCTCATGAGTATTGCAACGCAAATGTGTCCGCACCCACCGCCGACGAAACCGCAAAGATAGCTAAAAAACTCATTGAAATGAAGAAGAAAGGCTATCCCCTTGTGAATTCAATCAATTATTTCAGAGTCATGGCAAAAGAAAAAAACTGGAAGTGTAGACCTTGGGCGACAATTAACGTGGATCCAAAGGGAAACCTGGTTTTACCTTGTTATGTCGGTAATGAATACGCAACCAGTGTTTCTATTCTTGAAACTGGTATCAGAACCGCAATCTCTGGATTTGACTGGAAAGAAACGCAGAACTGCGAAAAATGTATTCTCCACTGTTATGTAGAGCCTTCGTTGGTGTTTTCATCGGATTTCTTGACCAATCTCAATTGGGTATTTCGAGTTAGGATCTAGCGCGCGCTTTTTGTTGTGCTCACGTAGCCGCTCTAGGCAGGCATACAGATGCTGTGCAACCATAAAGAGCATGCGCATAGGTTTATTTTGGAAAAGATACTACTGGTAGTTGAAGAGTGATGTGAGAAAACATGAGCAAAGACCAGAATCGACGCAGGAAGCCAATAGAGAGTGCTCGGCGCGACAGAGCGAAAGGTCATCAAACCAGAAGAGCCCGTGGTGGACAGAAACAGAAGAGAAGGTAGAAACGAAATTAACGTTAACGTAGATAGAGGCGCATGAAGCGCGAGCTAGAGTGCATATGGGTCACGGCCATTTCTCATTCTCGCAATTGACCTTGAAGAATAAACTCTAAGCACAATGTAGGCAGTTAAAAATACCACTAGGATTCCCGCCGCCAAGTAGGGAAGATTGCTTGTAAATGCGCTATATGAACTCGGGTTTAGGTATGCTCCAAGCGCAACCCCAAACGCGATCAAGAAATTCGAGAGAAAGAAGGATAGCTTCCACAGCATCGGCGGTGCCCGCGAAGCTTTTTTCGCCTCTATGTGCCTCTTTATTTCGCCTACGCCCAAAACTAAAGAAATGCCTAAAACAGCGATAAATAAAGGACCAATAAAGTCGAAGCTGAGTTGGGGGTGGTAAAAATCGATGAAAGTCCTAACCCCAAACACAGACAAGAGAGCCAAAAACAGGATGAGAACGGTGGAGCCAACAAAAATTCCTATGTCCAAGATGCCGCCAGAATAGAAGGGACCGTAAATCCTTCGCCAGGGCCTGAGAGTATAGTCTTTCATGTCCTCAGCGGTTTTTCTAGTGAGCTCGACTGGGTCGTTTTGATACATGTATATCTTGGTTTTGATGTCGGGTGCGATTTTTTTACCTTCGTGATCATACCTAGCTTTTTTCACGAGCCTTGAAAACGGATAAAGCCACTCTACCCCGCGGTCTTTTGCTGTGTTGATGCCATCAAGAAGAGTGTGACAGAAGGCTCCAAGTGCAAGGTAAGGACTTAAGAGAAAAACGATCCCGATGAAAACGAAGTTGTGGTATAGTGCCCGATGGAGCTGATGGTCCCGGAAGTAATCTTTGCTGAAAAAACCATACTCCCTATCCATATCAGGGAGGACTGACCCGATGGCAACAAGCAAAATGATATCCCACCTTCCAAAGAAAAGAGCTCCGATTATCGCACCAAACATTATATGCGTAGGAAGATTCGTGTGAATTCACCTACTCGCGATCGTCAAGGAACTTGATTTGAGAAATTATAAGGTTTGCTGAACCTTGACCATCCGAATCTAGGCAATTATACGGCCGCAACTTTTTAATATTATTTTTGTGCGCGATTGACTATTGCATAATTTTTGCTTTTTTCAGGTGCATTTCTTCGAGTTTTCTGTATTTTTCCGCGCGCTTTTCGAAAAGATTTGATATGCCGGTTCTGTACGCTCTGAATTCTCGGCAAATGTCAGATTCTGATTCGTCATCCATTTCCCGAGCCATGGACCCGTGACTTTTGGCCTTTTGAGCATCTACATCGCTGATATTTCGTTCACTGAACGCTATTGCTGCATAATGCTTCTGACGTCTGGCGACGGTTTCAACATCCTTTGCAAGCCTAGCGTACAACCTTGCCTTTTGTCTCTCAAGTTCCTTTCTTTCCTTTGGTGTCATCCTGAGGTTATCATCCGTGAAGCCCATCCGGAACAAGGCCTCATGGATGCCGTGTTTTGCACCGGCTGTGTCTCCTTTCTCTAAACACATCAGTGCATAATGCAGTGAGCCTAGAACTGGTTGCGGGTCTAAGGTCAAATCTTTCGTCATTTTTTTCACCGTATCTTCAGATTTAAGCTGTATCAAGTCTGTAACATTTAAATTTTTCAAGGAGCACTGAGACTTTTTCAGTGTATCCATTTGAGGCTAGAAGCAGGCGGGCGCGATGAACCAACCCAGTGGTCTCATTTACTCCCTAGCAATCTCGAATAAGCTATGAAAACTGTGGGGTGGGGGCAGATT
>CAWJTU010000009.1:0-91443 GCA_963845885.1 Candidatus Bathyarchaeota archaeon | reverse complement strand
TCCACTGATTGCTCCTTCAGATAAGCTTTGTCCACCTTCGCCGCATCCGAGGAATTGTCGTCGATTGCGCCGTGATAAACGAGTTTGCCGTCCTTGTCGAACAGGAAGGCTTCCGGCGTTCTGGTCGCACCGAATGCTCTTGCGACCTTGGAGGTGACATCCACCACGGATGGGAACTCGAAACCGCGCGCCGCGACCCGCTTCTGAATCCCCTCGTAGGCATCCTCCGGGAACGCCGCGGGATCTATAGGTGCTTCGCGGCTTATAGTGTATTCGCACTGCTTATCCAAAACGATGCGCGCGTAGGGCGCGTGAAATAGGAAAACTAGCAAGGAAACATAGAAATAGACATTCTTTACAACAAGTCTACGAAATTGTTTGAGATATATGGTAAATAGAACGTGATGCGATGACGACTAAAAGAAAGAAAGAAAGGATGAGAGAAGAAAAAAAGAAGAAAGAAGCAATAAAGCAGAAATGATGCCTATTGTACCACAGCTTCCCATCGCGCTCGCGGTCTCGTAAGGCGCGCCATCGTCTGGAACGTGCGGGTGAGCCGAACGGCTCACGAGCCAAGATGAGCGCGCGCTCCTTTAGTGGCTTTAACGTTTCTGGCCCTTGGCAGGAAGCTGCTGTCTCAACTGTTTCTTCTTCGCTTCTTTTTCCCGTTCTATCTTTTTCTGTTGTGCGATTTGAGTATTCTTTTGTTTACGTTTCATTACACTCGGCATAAATCTCAGCTACAAATTAACGATAAATAGACAAGCTAAAACATATTTCTTTCGCATTAATGGAGGAAGCCAATAATATCCAAAACTGACGCGTCTTTCTTTCATTTCATCAAAGAAGCCAACTTTATGGTAAAAAGAGAAAAAGAGTTCTGCAAAGCTCTTTCTTGGAGCTTAAGAAGTCTGTGTTTTGCTTTGCTTTTCCTTATGTTTTTTCCTTTTCTCGTCTCGCTCTTTCTTAGTTAACGGTTTATCTTTTTTCGGCATTTATGTTCCCAGAAGGTATGATATGCGTAATAGTGCTTTAATAATTTTCGAAGTCTAGAAGAGGCTCGGCTTACAGGTTTTGGATCTTGGGCTTCAAGCGCGCGCTCAAATGAGGGGAAGGCTTATGTCTCCGAGGACGTGTGCATTTTGTGCATCAGTGTTTTGCGTGGTCGATTTCGCAGGTTAGCATATGACTTTTGTCAGTCTGTGACAAGAATACTGCGATTCTCTGGTTCCTGCTTCTATTTGTCCGTTAACAGATGTCTAAATGAGAAGTCCCTTATTGTGAGGTCCTCTCTGTCTAGAGGAACAATGAAACTCTGTAGGTTGGTGAGATTCGGTTGCCAATCCCGTTTAAGTTCGGTCATAAGATTAGTGTAGCTCGTGTAGTTCTTGTGCAACGACAACATCATGCTGTTCATTCCTTGTCCTACTCCATTATTCGCATAAATCACGGATGGTTGTTTCTTGATCCATCCTCTTGCTTCGTCAAAGAGTTCAGGTTTGCTTTCAGCGAAGGACATAAAAGTGAAAGCTAGCAAGTCGTACCCCATCTTTTTCAAATCTGGGATAATCGTATACTCTTTAACCAAGCCCATTTTCTCAAGAGTCCTTCTCGTCCGAGTTACCGTGGGCTGAGAAGCCCCTATCGCTCTCGCCAATTCCCTATCACTTCTACGACTGTTCTTAATCATCTCAGAAATCAGTGCCAGTTCTAATTGTGCATGTTTCTTCACAACTATCAATACTCCACGAAAGGTTAGACAACTTCTAAATTGCATTAGATAAAAGCTTTTGCTCCTTTCTAAAGCGCGTGATGTAATAATGTTTCATTCTAATCACATACTGAACGCTTTTTTCCATAATTCTAAAATTCAAGTGTTTCCTTTGCTAAAGCTGTGTCCATTTTAAGTGACTTTGATTCACAAAGGCTTAACTAGACATCTATTCCATTTCATATAAGGTAAGAACTGCGCTTCCTGTCCTTTCCCTCTAGTTTGCATTCCCTTGGACTTTACCAGTCTCAAGGATTCTTGACTGGGCAGCGCATCCCCTTACCCCCTAGACTTGGTATCGGAGATAGAAAGCGCGCGTGCTCAAATGAGGGAAGGCTTATGTCTCCGAGGAGATCGTTTTTGCGTTCTTCATTCATTTGAGTCGTAACTAGCCGTTAGCATAGGGTTCATTCATTGAGCTTATTCCTGTTGTTTCTTGGTTTATTGTTCATTTGCGTACCCGTTGGATGCGTTGCTTCTGGTGAGACTAAATTGATTATCGCATTTGAGTGCGCGCCGCGCGCTGCTAGAACTTTTTTCCATAAGGATTATACCTGACTCAACATGATAATATTACGTGAGGACTTTGCATTGCGACTAAGAATGGGTCTGATAGTGTTGTTCTTGATTATCCTCTTCATTGGCATAACCATTCAGAGCCACCGAGTCAATGCAACAGAATCAACAGTTTTGAATGTTGTCAACCCATTGACTGGAGATGAATGGTTCAATTTTTCAACACATGTTAAGAACGTTGGGGACACGTTCATAGTCAACATAACAATTGTCAACGTCACTACAATGGTCACTTGGCAATTCGGATTACAATGGAACTCGAGCTTGCTGGAATGCGTGAACGCAACTCTTCCTTCTGATAACGCATTGAGACGCGCACACGTCACAAGTAATTCTATTGACGTCGGTGGACCAGATCTTTCAGTACCTGGTCTCGTCGTCTTTGGCGCCTCTTCTGCCTATGAAGGTGAGCCTGGGTTCAGTGGAGATGGTGTGTTGGCTCAGTTGGCGTTCAGGATAAAGCAGGGAATCGGGCAAAGCGATTTGTCTTTCGAAGGAATTGTGGTGGATACGTTTCTTCTTTCACGCGTCGGACTTGCGGAGATATCTTTCACACCAGTTATAGGTCATTACGACTACGGCGACCATGGCATTTACGGCGACGTAAACAATGATGGAACGGTCAACATGAAGGACATCAGCGATGCAGTACTTGCCTTCAATTCATTTCCCTTGTCGTCATCCAGATGGAATCCGCGTGCCGATTTAGACGAAAACGGACACGTTGACATGAGAGACATCGTGATAGTCGTACTCAATTTCGGCAAACATGCGTAGGTAGAGCGTGCACTAAATTCATATAAGCCAAAGTCCTTGTCTATTTCGAGGTCTGTTTGTGAACAAGATGCGAATTAGCGTGACAGCATGCAGCGTAATTATCGTCATACTGGCGTTTTTGACCGCATGGTATTCTATCAGAGTCAACGATCTGCAAACTCAAGTCGACACTCTTCAAACGGAAAAGACCAGCTTGCAGACCAAGACAGACAATTTTGAAGCCCAGATATACAACCTTCAAAACCAAATCAATGATGTCACAAACACTTTGGGGAATCTGACAGTTGATACACATCAGTTCAGGTCACTCGACCTTGGCTTGTACAATATTAACTCAGGGTTGTTTCACAACTTTTACGTTCCCGACATGTTCTCACCAGTGTTCGTCAGCGGATATGGCAGACTCAGCGTCTACTTCACAGTTGAAGACGTGACTCCAGGCAACTTCACGATGACGGTATCTCTCAATAGCATAGTCTGGTGGAATAGTTTATCGGGAAATCAAACCTTTGAATTCGTGTATTCGCC
Organism: Candidatus Bathyarchaeota archaeon; assembly: GCA_963845885.1. Taxonomy (GTDB): domain Archaea; phylum Thermoproteota; class Bathyarchaeia; order Bathyarchaeales; family Bathycorpusculaceae; genus DASPPK01. The sequence continues at coordinate 87,791 of CAWJTU010000009.1, read as the reverse complement.
AAGTAGAACGGTCTTTAGGAACAGTCAGGGATTTACTACCACCTATCCCCAGCAGTATCCATCCTAGCCAAAGCACCGTACTTCTCCCTAGTATTTAGCACGAGCACGAGCTCACCAGATTGGCAAAACATCGGAGTATGGATAAGAGTCATCGTTTACTTGAGTTAATGCGCGTTATGTGAATTGGGTGGAGTGCGGTTAACGCTGCGCTTACTGTGAGATTGAATTAGTTATCGCATTTGCGGGCCTTTTGACCACAGCAATGCGCCCTAACTCTGCTTTTCCAAATAATAGCGACCGTCAAACTGTTCGTCTTATTCCTCTGATCTTAGCAAAGAGCGCGCGCTAGTGAATTTCCTTGCTGACTTTGATCAGTTTCCAACCTGCGAGAAAATCCTTCTTGTAGAAATGGAAAAGTCCACAGACTTCGCATTGCATTATTCGTGTTCCTTTCTGCATGTCTATCTCATACAATTTGAGTGTGCCCTGACACTCGTAACAATCATCTACCTTCTTTTTTCCGTTTAACGTCCATCACTCTAATCCTGCAGAGCGGTCAACCAATCAATGATTTTACTTTCTCGAAGATATCTTGTGCGTAAACTATGCTTCCGCAGTGTTCGCATTTGGTTTGGTTTCCTGTAGCTGGAAGCGCCATTGGTGCTCCACATTCTGGGCATTTCGTTTTTTGAAGTACGAGTCCGCCTTTCTCCATGTACTCTTTCAGCGAAGAAAAATCCAAGACGACTTGGACTCTGTCCTTTCTTTTCTCTGCCTCGATCTCTTCTCTTCTGTTTCTGCAGTGTTCCATTACCAACTGCCTGAAGGGTTCAAAATCGGTTTTTCCTACCCCAGCGATGTGAAACATGTGAGTTTCCATATCATCTGCTATAGAAACGAAAGGAACAAGCATTCCTCCCATTGATATTCCTTGAACCTTCAACAAAGGTACTGTAAGCACTTGGTGATATGATTTGCCAAAGACTCCATGTTCTTCCAGAAACAACAGCCTCTGATTGGTCAATACAAGAAAACCATTTTTACGTTCTTTGGCATCTTCGACTCTTTTTCGTCCGTACGAACCTCTTACCACGACCTTCTCGGTCATTTCTCGATTTCCTCGCCAAGAAGTCACTATCTTTTCGCCTTTTTCAAGAAAAATCGAACTTTCCCAAGACATGATGATTTCCCCCAGTGAAAAAACTATTGGCATACGAGATTTAAAACTTGAGGTAGAGCGCGCGAGAGGTTTACTTCATGAATTTGTGTCTTCTTGCTAGTTCATCGAAGTCTTTTCCATTCAGTATTTTCTCAAGTAATCCAAGGCTGATGGCGTGTAGGAACTCTGATCCTTCATGACTACATCCGCATTTTTCGTGTATCGTGTCTTGTGGAAAGAACTTCTTCAGGTCGTCTGTTTGGTACGTCGATACTATCTTCTCCAAAATTGATAACCACTTCTCTCTGAGCTCATTCACGTTTTTTTCCATGTCTTTATGGAAAACAAAGCTAATCTGTCAACGATGCGTAAAGAGCATCCAAAACAACTAAGCCCTTTTTCACTATCTCGTTGTCTGTTTTGGACGTTTTTTCCGTCCCTTTAAGCACGTAACACAGACCCAACGTTTCTTTGAAATTCACTTTTGCAGGATTCTCTTCTGCATCAATTTCAAAATCATGAATAAACTTGCCTATCCTTAGGGCAATTGGGTCTTGTATGTTATATTTTTCCACTAGAGCATCATGTGTTGTTTTTTCCTTTTCAATTGGTTTAATTTCTGCTTTCGGTAGTGTGAAGGCTATTGCTCCTTTTGGTATGGGGTCATCTTTAGAAATATATGCGAATCTGGCTTTCTTATCAATGAATCTTTTGATTAGCCAAGCCGAAGCGCATCTGTCAACGTGAGGATTATGCCGAGTAACCCAAAGCATCCGAATTACCTTATCAAAAAAAGATATGGAGCTTACTCTGTTAGCTTCCTCTTCAGGAATTCTCTACGTTGTTTTCTGTCCATCTTTTCGATTTCGTCTTTGTGTTTGAAGCGGATGAGCTTTAATTTGCAGTTAGTGTAAAGTGCGTCGTAGACTGGTCTGGCTTTTTCTATGGCTTCTTGGTCGTCTTTAGCCACTATGCCAATTCCCGTCATGATTGCTTCTAACCCTGCTGCTTCGGGAGCAGTCTCCGTTTTATCGGTATCTGCTGCTCGGACGATTTTGGCAAGTTCCAGAACCGCTGGGTCTCTTATTTTGTATTTTTCAACGACGGAATCAAAACTGCATTTTTCAGCGTGATGACCCAACTCAACGTTAGGGGCGTCGTAGGGGATTGCTTTCTCTTTCTTGACGGTTTCATCAATTTTCTCTACTGGAACGAAAAGAAATTCGGCTTTCGGATCTATGAATCTCTTTATTAACCATGGGCATGCTGTTCTGTCAACGTGCACGTATAATCTTGTTACCCATTTCATTGTTTTTCACCAACTGAGATCTAAGAATGATGGACTAATAAAATGCTCGCCTTTCGCATGCGCTGTTGGTTAAAGAAAAAAGAGGGTTATTTGCGTTTTTTGAATAGTTGTACTCCCTCGATTGTTGTGACGTATTGGAATCCTGCTTCGATGAGTTTGGTTGCTTCTTTGGCTGTTGTTGGATTAACCGTTTTGTGGTCTAGATCTAGATCTTTGACTTTGAGTCTTGTGAGTTCTACGGGTCTTAATCCCGTTTCCATGCTCAGTTGCAGTTTCATTCCGAGGAGTTTCCCTGCGCTTGCGATTAACATCTGTATCTTTTCTTTTGTTGGTAGTGCGATGTTCTTTGCTTCCTCTCTATATCTTGGGCATATTCCATGCGATGTTGTAAAACTCAGCGTACTTGTTGTAGGCTATGCAGAGGTTTCGCTTGTATCCGTCCGTGGCTTTGAGCATAGCTATGAACATTCGCACTTCGTCAGGTTTGTCTAGGTTTGCGTGTTTGCTGATCGTGTTGAGTGCTTTGCGCGTGAAGTTGATTGTATAGTCCGATTTGTTGGATAGCTTCATCTCGATGAGAATATTGTCAATACCCTTTGCAGAGGGGTGGCGTACGGGAAAAATAGCTGGCGTGTTGGTCGTAACACCGCTTAGAGTGGAGATATCTCCCGCATCTTTCCCTTTTTTTCTTGCTGTGATGGTTAGGGGTTTCTTTACCCTCGGTCTATGTTCGACAAGAATGATCCTCGGTATCAAGGATATTTTGTATCTAAGGATGGCAAGAAGAAAAAGTCTGATTTCATCCTGAGGAAATGCGTTTCTGAGAATGGAGATTACACTAAGAAACAGAGACGAGCTTTTCAGCGATTGATGAGCGGTCTAACTGTTGGGAAAAGTCGCCATGAAAGATTGAGGTTTATGACGCTTACGAGTTCTCCCAAATCGGTGGGAAGGGATCTCAACGCTGATTTTAGGGCTTTGAAAATGCGCATTTTCCGGAAGTTTCATTTCAAAATGAAGTACTGGAAGATTCGCACGAATGAGGGAAACGGCGTTTTGCACATAATCTTCCGCGGAAAATACATACCTCAAGAGTGGCTAAGTGAGCAATGGGCCGACATACACAAGTCGCCTATGGTAGACATTAGGTCGTTGTATGAAACCAGAAAGGGTTTGACTGGCATTGTTTTCTATCTTGTTGGAAATTATCTGGCGAAGCAGAGTTTTGAACGCATGAGTTGGGGCTACAGTTGGGTTTTCCCGGCGTTCGTAAGTACATGGAAACGTCTTGTGAGAAGTATGGCTTTAAGCGTGGTTTAGAGTTGTGGAATAAGCTACTTTGTAGCCCATTTGTTGTTACTCGTCAGGTGCGACTAACTAGGTTCTTGCCCAAATGGAAACGTACGAGTGAGAAAAGTCTACCTTGGGAGGCGCTGTTTCGTACTTCTTTTTCATAGCACGCTCGTCTTGGCGATTGACGTTGGCTGATGATTATCGGTACAGCACCGCTACATTGCCGTAATTTTGCTTGAACGAAGAGTTGATCTTATATCCCAAATGTGTGCATCTTACCAAAGGATGCCAAAGGACAAATCAAGTTTTAAAAGTGGAAATACTAAGGGAAAACTAGCTCTCCAAATGACGCGGGAATACTTTCTTGTCTGGATTGACATTTTGGGGTTTGAGCGCCTACCCAAGGAGATACATGAAGAAACAGAAATAGAAGAAAGAAAAGTGAGGAGAGACTTCATCGAAACATTGCGAAAAAAGATAGATTCAGTAGAAGCAAGAAGTTTGATTTTGGGAAAGAATTACGGAGAAAAAGATGATTGGCTGCTTGTTACAGATTCAATGAATGCGGCATTCAGGGTAATATCCGAAATATTGGAGCACAATACTGGATATGAAAAACATGAAAAAATCCCTTTGGAAATCGGTATTGGAGTGGGCGAATATGACAAATGGGCAAAGTTTAGTGGAACCGAGCTTGTTGTCGAAAATTCAACGATAGATGCTCTAAAGAGCGAGGTTATTGGTCACTACCACAAATGGTATAAAAAGAACAATAAGGAAACCGTAAAATCAACATTTGTTGTGCTGACTGAATCGGCTTTTGACAGATTAGAACCTTTAGACAAGGAAATGTGCCGTAGAATTGAGTATAGATATCGTGGAAAAGAAGGCACTCGTCTGGTTTTCTATCTTGCGAGTGTTGGGGGAGTTCGGCGAAGAGGCAAGGTTTTTGATTTTCTTGAAAGAATTGAACACTCAGAAAGCAAATGGTATGATAGAATTGATTGCGTGTTTGTTCCTCCCATGAAGTACAAGGACATCAGCAAAACCTTAGAAGAAAATCAGATAGTCTTCATCGTAGGAACACCTGAGTATGGAAAAACCTATACTGCCGTAAGACTTCTTTGGGATTATTTTTGTAAAGGCTATGAGCCGATATGGGTAAAAGGAGGTGAACTATCTCAAAGGATAAGAGCTAGGGAAAGACTCACAGAAATCGAGAGTGAACTGAAGCCTCCCCGTGTCATATATTTTGAAGACCCTTTTGGGTCGTCAATGTACGAAGGTGGAAGCAGTCTTGAAAGGGAAATTGGCGCAATAATAGAATGTGTTGAGACTGCCAAGAATTGCAAAGTTATCGTGACATCAAGGGAAGAAGTCTTCAAGCAATTCAAAAAAGCGCGCTTGTCTTTTGTGGAGCTAGAGAAGTACGAGAAAAAGCTGAACATAAAGAGAAATTCGTATGATGAAGGAAAGAGGAAGAAGATGCTGGCCTTATGGGCGAAGGCGAAGGCCTGCAAATGGCTTCAGAATGGCAGACTAAGAAAAACAGTTGAGGAATCCCTGAAAGAAGGTATGTTGGCTACACCCTTAAGCATAAGAGATTTTGTGGCCTCTACCATCAACGTAACGAAGATCGATGAATTGAGGAAAAAACTGGAACAGAAATCAATAGAGTCTTCCAGAAGCTTCGCCAAGGAAATAGCTGGAATGTCAGATGATAAAGTTCTGTTCCTTTGCTTTCCGTCAATCGCTGATTTTTCTGTTGATTTGGTAGCTTTGGAATATGCGAAAGCAGTTAAGAAATTGGGATTGAAAGACGCTTCGGATTTTGAGGAAGTCCTCAAATGGTTCGAAGACGACAAAGTTACAGTAAGTGAAGGGAAGATTGGATTTCCTCACCAGGCCTATTTTGAAGCAATGAACCATCTCTTGTTCGGAAAAGAAAAACTGCCCAGAATTAACGATATGTTCAGCAAATTGCTGTCTAGCTTGGCAAGAACAGATAGCGGTTTCGCCAGACACATCCCGCATATTATTGCGGAGAATGTTGATAGTTTTCCTCGAAATGTCGTGGATTTGCTCGTTGAGTTGTCAGAGAATGATCATGTCTCGGGAAGTGTTGCAAGGGCCGTGGCCGAGAATTTTGAAAAGCTTCCTGAAGAAATCAGGAATCTGCTTATGGTACTCGCAAAAAAAGACAGCGAAGTGGCGGGATTTGTCGTAGCTGCCGTGATCAGAAATTTCGACAATCTTTCACGTGAGATGAGAAATAAGTTATTGTTTAGTTTGGCAAAGAGAGAAGAAAAAAGAATTGCTATTCGGATGGTGGGGATTATAGTCGATAACTTTGGCAGACTCCCCAGATATATCGGGAATCAGCTTTTGGTGTTTGCGAAAAGGGAAGATATGGCAGAGACTGTTGCGTACGCGGTGGCCAAGAACTATGAGAAATTGCCTGAGAACATCAGGAGTCTGCTTGGAGAACTCGCAACGAAAGACAGCGCAATCGCTAGGAACGTTGCGTTTGCTGTTGCAGAGTATTTTGGCAGTCTTCCCGAAAGCATTAGGAGTCTGCTCGTTGTGTTAGCAAAAAGAGATAACACAACATGGAGTGTTGCGCAAGCAGTGGCGAAGAATTACGGTACACTTCCTGAAGACATTAGGGGTCTGCTGGTAGAACTCGCAAAAGGAGATACTGCTGTCGCTAAATTCGTTGCGGATGCTGTGTCAATGCACGGGCGCCAAATCCCCGAAGATTTCAGAAAACGTATTAACAATTCTCTAAATCCTTCTCTGCACAGATTCATTGATTTTAGAGGAAGGATCCAAGGTGCGCACTGTCTTTCCATCCGCAAATAGTGCCAAGACGGACAAAGAAACCAAAGAAAAAGGGCGTGGCTAGAAACCCTTTTGAAATATGAAATCCCCAACAAAGGAGTGCGTACGTACTTACAGAAATTGAGATTCAACGCGCGCTGGCGTCGGTTGCTTCGCAGTCCCTTTATTGTTACTCGCCAAGTGCGGTTGACCAAGTTCTTGCCCACATACGAACACACGAATGAGAAAAGCCTGCCTTGGGGTGCATTGTTCCGTACTTCTATTACTTAATACGTTTTCCAATTTCGCAACTTAAGAACGATGGCAACATATCTCTTAATCGATATTTAGACTAAGCTCTTCTCTTCAGTGGATATTGATCCATAAACGCAATAATTTCTTCAGAAAGTTGTATGCAGTATTTCCCTTCTGAAAGCTCCAATGAGGCATCCATATAATAGTCAGCATCGCGTCTTTTTTGAAACAAATGGTCCAGTTGTGATCCGATTTGCGAGATTTCCGTCTCTAGTAATTCCTCAATAATGAATGTGTGAACGTTATGGTCATCAGGTATATTCCAGCCAGCCTGCTGCATTTTTTCTTTAACAAACAGATGAGATGCATAGTAGGCTCTTCCAACCGCTGTCCTAATTCGCGTAGGTTTTTCATATTTTCCATCTTCAATCAAGATCTCAGCAAGTTTCAGGAATTTTCTGGGCCTAAATTGTTTCTCTTTAGGAACATACACAGAATATTCTCCTACGTTGATTCAACATGAGTAACAAGATTACGATTTATTCCTCTTCTTTCTGCCTCGGAAAGATCTAGAGCCTTTATTGTTTTTCTCACGTCAAAATCAATCTTAAGCCAATAATTCATTTTTTCCCTAAAATTGCTGTTTGGAATTCTGACGCGAATTACTGTTTTCTCTTTGGTGGGATCATCAATATCCTTTCTTAATGAGAAATCGAATTCAACACTGGGAATTTCCTTGAACCTTTGTCTTATTTCAGATTCCACACTAGCGATTATTTTCTCAAAGCATGGGTCCGACGCTACTTTCTTTGAAATGCTTGAATCAAAAGCCACGAGTTCAGAAGTCTTTTGTGCTTTCTTTTCAGAAACATCCAAAAAAGATTCAGATTCCAATTTTGGCAGCACTGGGCCGGTTCCTAAAGGGGCTTCCCCTTTCTTCCTCCTCCGATAATCTGCGAAATGTACAGTTGATCTTTTTTTGAAGTCTATTGGATCCACGGCTTTGAAGTCCGAATATGTGGAATCAGATGCAGGATAGCGGCACTTCAATTTCTCTAATTCGCGAATGAAACCAATCTTGTCTCGCAGTTCTTCACTATCTCGTTTCCCACGACGGCGCATCTGCCTGAATTCCTCTATCCGTTGTTCCATTGGAGAAGGAAGTCTTGGTAATCGAAGTCTTTCTATGACGGACGGTAAGACTTCATTTTCCATCAAGGAAACAATTTCGGCAGATATTTCTTCAGGGGAAAGATCTGGATTTGACGACTGTATCTCAGAAGCTACCTCATCAATCAACTTGGACACTTTTATTTCACTTCTTGTTCCAAGGCTTTTTCGACGCTTTCAGATAGTTTCTTCTTTGTTTCTTCAGCTATCGGTACCTTCCGCTCCTCAACTGCCATAATGCTCGGATGCTCCAGAAATCGAATGTAGCAAATTCGCCAATCAAAAACAATTTTGGCCAGGAGCTTCGCAACGTCGCCAAAATCAAATTCTTTTGTAGTGATAGCTACGACTGAATCTAGGTAAGGAAAAACAGAGTTCTCAACAATTTCCTTTCGATGATCTCTGTCGAAGTAATTCAAGTAGCCGGAATAAAGGCTCAAAGCCTTAAACAAAGAGAGAACGCAAATCTCACGTAATTCTCCTCCGTAAACGCGAATAATGCGTTCCATTTCTGCTGCAACGCCAGTTAGGAATTGACTATTAATATCAAACAACTGCTTTCTTTCCTTGTTTATCAATTCTGACAACCAGCAAAAACCTGTACTTGTGAAGGCTGGAGAATCTTCATAGCTCTCTTTTTCGTATTCGTCTTCTTCATATTTTCTTATTTTGTTATAGAAGTCAGCAAAGTCAGACCACAGCTTTTCGCTTTTGCTCTCAATATTCACTGATTCGATATAATTTATGACAATGGATTTTGCAGTTGAATATGCAGTGCTTTCCTTACTGGCTTTCATCGGGCCACACATAATCGCAATTTGTTTGAAAAAGAAGCCAATCAAAGCGAAGTTGGCGTTAGGATCATCGTTGAAGAGTGAATCTGTCATGATTCTGTTAGAATAGATGTTCATCAACCTGAAATCGTCACTCTTAGCAGCTAGCAACGCAGCTTTTGCGTCTTGCTTTATCACCTTAGAAATTGCCATTAACGTTGCCCTCTTGTTTAGGTAGAGGCAACCCATTATTAATGGCTTTTGCGCAAAGTTTGGCTCCTCACAAACAATTTCTTCCATATCCAAAAAGGTAGAGCGCGCGATGTTTCGGCAAACGGCATTGTTCGGAATCGTTGGGAGTTTGGCGAAGCCAAACGACCTTATTGAACGGGACAGCTCTACAGATAAAGTCTTATTTTCCCGTATCCCGCGTTAATTTTATAAGACATTTCGCGTCTCATTCAGAACAAGAACTAATTGGTCGGTGTGTTGGGACCATGGCTCTTGAAAGGAAAGCAAGTTTTAATCAAGCTTGGAAGGATTTTTTGCTAGTACGACCATTTACGAGGAGTGCCCAAATCATAATTTCTAGAGACCCTGAAAAAATAGTTGTTGGAGTTCAAACGGGTGAGTTTAAACTACTGGGCAAGGGCGTAGAACAGTACATGATAGACGATGTTTCTTGTGCGGGCATAATATTAGCATATCCCAAGAAAACAGTGGAAGATGCAATTCAGGAAAAAATATTCAAGAAACTAATCGGGAAGCCTCTTTCAGATGAAAAAATGGAGTCAATCAAGAACAAACTCGATTGGGACGCCAGAAAGGCAGCATCACGTCTAGGCTGTTCAAACAGTAATGAGATTCAACAAGCCATTACAGAAAGAAATTTTTGGGAAGTTTTGTTTTCCCTCCACCAACTTATAGAACACAGATTGCGGAGACTACTGCTATACAAATGTTCTAAACTCAATACAGCCACTTCTGAGATAACAATCGATTCTTCAATGGAAAACATCTGTGACAGCATCACGACATTTAGACATCTCGTTGACGTAGGATACTTGTCTGGTGCACTAAATCGTGAGGAAAAAACAAAATTGCTTTCTTTCAATGCTGAGCGAGATAATATCGCTCACAAGCTTTTGAGAAGTGAGATTACGGATGACCTATTGGAAACGGCTTCTAATCATGGTGTTGAAGTGCTGAACAGCTTAGAGAACGCTTTCCAGAGAATAATTCCCAAACCAGAAATGATAATGATGGACTCATTCCTAATTCATGAATTCTTGGACTAGATTCTAGTTCCGCGCGCGGCGGCGTTTCATCATTCTACCAAGCGAGCGACGTGATGCATCTGCATGATAGAGGGGCGAGGGCAGGTCTGACTTGAAAGTCGCGAGCAAATGCGAGAATCGTACTTCACTTGATGGTTTTGTTTTTCGAGGAGTGTGAGGGTTGTAAACTTGATGCTGAGGGTTGGAATGAGTTGCGTTCGGTTGTTGCTGAGGCGTGGAAGGGGAAGGATAACGGTTTTGGGTAAGGTGCGGTTGTATATCCGTGTTCGAAAGCAGGGTTGTCGAATTGAATCTGTTCCTTTGAAACGTTTAGTTAAGTTGTCTGGTTATCGTAAAACTCGTTGGTCCTTTGAAGATGGATGGTTGATTCTTGAGGCTTTCTAAGGGAGCGTGCGTACTTAACGCGTGCACAGCGAGTAAATAAACAGGAATTGCATTGTCTTTATATACACTGTATCAAATGTCAGGCTGAAGGCTAGTGTATGGGTAAAGGGCGCGCAGTTGCGACAAATTTCCACGACAACCTGAAGAGGGAGTATGAAGAGAGAAAGATATTCTACGAGAAGCTCGTTGATGAAGTCTTATTTGTCTTAAAGGAATGTATAGATGAGAACAAGATCAGAATTCACAGTCTAGTACCCAGAGAAACTAAGATCAAGGCTTTTGAAAGTTTCTACAAAAAAGTCATCACACATAACGTCGAAAAAGATGAGTTTGAGGATATTGAGGACATCGCTGGAGTTCGTGTTATTTGCCTTTATCGATCAGACTTGGAAAAAGTGGGTAGCATTATTTCCAACAATTTCGAGGTTGTTCGGGTCGATACCTCTAGAACACGAACTGAAGCACCCTTCGGATATGCATCTGATCATTATATTGTCAATCTCCCGAAGACGTACATAGGTCCAAGGTATGACAAACTAAAGCATCTGAAGTGTGAGATTCAAGTTCGTACAATACTGATGGACGCTTGGGCATCAGTGTCTCATCACTTGGACTATAAGCAAGAAATAGACATTCCAAAGGAGCTACGAACTGATTTCAATGCTCTTTCTGGGTTGTTCTATGTCGCCGACACTCATTTTGAGTTATTTAGAAAAGGATTTGAAGAGGCTAGAGCAGATCTCATGAAATCTGTTCAAGAAGACGTTTTCAATCTTGACCAAGAAATTAATCTTGACAGCCTAACAGCCTACTTTAGGTGGAAATTTCCAGAACGGAGGGAAGATCCAAGAACAGTCACCTCAAATATTGTTTTAGAACTTAAACAAAATGGGTATCAAAATATACATCAGCTAGATGACAAAATCAACATCGCCTTGCCGATACTGAAAAAAGCTGAAAAGGAAATCTTTAGCCAAGAGGAATGGAAGCCCAGATGGCATCCTGATGGTCTCATCAGACATTGTTTGGATCTAACCGACGATAAATACTTTAAGGAACGTCAGATGCCTCGAGAAGTTCGCGAGAGCACGTTAAGACAAAGGGCTGAACTTTGTCTGCACAAAAAGTGAATCAAGATCGTTTATAATGGCATGGTTAATCAGATAGCTTTTGTCTCATAGCGCGCGAATGCAGGTCTGATTATCTCGCGCGCTGTCGGCTTTTTTGACCTATCGTCTGGAACGTGCGAGTGAGCCGAATGGCTCACGAGCCAAGAACGATCAATGACTTGAAATAACCAGATTCCTGCTGAACGCAATTCGTTATTGAGGGTAAGCCTCATCCTAATTTCTCAGACTTTTCCAGCCAGTATTCTTAGTTCTTTCCATTCTTCCCTGAGAATACTAAAAACGTAATTATCCCTCCATTCTCCTCTAGCAAAATCGCTTTTGCGGACTATTCCTTCCTTCTTGAACCCAACCTTTTCCAGAACCTTTTGTGAAGCTAAATTTCTCAGGTCAGTATGAGCTTGAATACGGACTATATTCTTTGAGAGAAACAGGTAGTCAACCATAATCATCACAGCTTCAGAGCAGTAACCTTTCTTTCTTTCATCTGGAACGAGAAGATAACCTATTTCTAATAGACTTCCCGTCAGAAAGTGTGCTATAGTTCCTATTTTTGTGCCATCCTTTTTCTCTATGAAGTAGAATCTGGCATCAGCATGAAGATTCTCATACCACTTCTCCCGCTCCATCCTTGACTGCTGTGGTAACCATACAAATTCACCGAAGAACACAGGATCGTTGTACCAATCTGTAAAAAATGGTAAGTCCTCTTTCTCTACGATTCTCAGATTCACATTCTTTCCTTCAAGCAATGCAAATCACCGATCAGGATGGTTATTCTCAGTTCAGCTATAACCTTTCCGTGATATGCACAGATGGTTAAAGAAAAAGGGAGGGGTTATTTGCGTTTTCTGAACATCATTATGTTCTGTGGTGTGGTTAGGATGTATGTCCAACCGTTGTCTATGAGTTCTCCAGCCTCTTGTTCGTTTCGTGCTATGGCGTGGTGGTAGTTTTGGCTTTCTTCGTCAAATTGCACTATGTGTGTATAGATCATTGTTGAGTTTATGTTTCGGTGACCGAGTCTTGCTTGGACTTCGATCAGGCTTTTGGTTTCGTTGTAGAGGCGTGTAGCATGGTAGTGTCTCAGGGTGTGGAAGTGTATTTGTTTGAGTCGTGGGTTGTTCAGTTTCTCTGCGAGGCGTTTCTTTTGATAATTGAACATGGTGCGAGTGAAGCCTAGTCGTGTGTTGCTAAATATGTAGTTATTTTGTTTTGGTAGCGTGTTGAGTCGTGCAAGTAATTTAGCCGAGATTCTCACTTCTCTTGGTTTACATCCTTTTTCAGGGTTATTGCATTTCAGTGTACTTTTTTCTTCGTCTATGTCTGTCCATTTACATTGCCATAGTTCGCCTATTCTGAAGCCTGTTTTTTTGAGTGCTTGGAGTGCAATGGAGACTTTTTTGCTTGTTCCGTTTATGAGTGTGTCTATTTCTTTTTCTGTTGGTACAAATGGGAGCGTTTCATTCTTTGGATAGAGTGGTGGTGTCCATTGGATATTCTTCATTTTGGTATATTCGTTGTACGTGAAGACACCTAGGTTCTTGTGTCCGTTTGACCATTTGTTGTTTCTTTTTATGTAGAGTTTTACGGCTTCAGGGTCTGCTAAGTTAACGTTCTCTCTTATCATGTGTCGTAGAATCTTGTATTTTGTTTCGATGGTTGCGTCTGCGAATCCTTGCTTTTCGCAATGTATCATAAACTCTGCGAGGTCAGGGTTTCTAATTACGTCAGAGCAGGCGGGTTCCATTGAAAAGCTGGCGTGTTGGTCGTAACCCGTCCTAATCCATAATAATTTTCTTTATCTTCTGCTATTTGTGTTTGTTTGTTGTTTACTGGTTCATTTGAGCTTTGTTTCTGATCATTGACGGCTACAATCTGAGGCTGACTAGCTTGCTGACTTGCTCGCTCGCTGGCTAGTGGCTGGCTTGGGTTTTGATTTTCTTTGCTCATTGACTTTGTCTCCTTTTAGAATTTTGGACCTCTATTTCTGCCCATAATTGGGTGTATCGCATTTCTTCTTGGGTTCGTTTAAGGATTTCCATTTCCGCATCTCCGATTTCTATTTCATGAACCTTCATCTTTTCGTCGTCTTGTGGACGAGGAGACAATATGCCTTCATAACGAGATGCTAATAGGAAGCGCATGCATAGTTGTAAGATTGGCTTCCGTATGAGATGCTTTCTAACTTTTCCTCTTTTTCAAATGAGGGGAAGGCTTATGTCTCCGAGGAGGGCGCGCTACATGACTTCTTCCAATGCCAGAGCGCGCGCTTAGTGATTTTCAACGCGCGCTAAGAGGTTCGCGCTGCAAACTTCGCGCTTAGTATGTGCTATGAGTTTTTCAGAAGAGTTTATATTCAAACAGGAGTGAATTGATCAAAACACAAGTGATGGGAAAATGTCAGTATCCAGACGGTTGACTCTGATCACCAATGGAGTGAGTTTTGTCATTACTCTAACAGTTTTTCTGTTCGTCTACTTGATAAAATGGGTATCTCTCGAAGTTGGCTTTTTGATTGCCGTAGCTATCTACATAACAATCGTTGCCATCGCTTTCGTTGACGTCAAATATCAACTGCATAGAGCGGTGCTTGGTCCACTCAGAAAGTATCTTCGCTATGTGTTGGCATCTGTCGTAATCGAGAAGTGGTCTGAGCAACTGGTTATCGACGACGAGGGAAACGGTGATCTGATACATGAAATTCATGGAAAAGTGAATTTTGGACTGAACAAATGGATCTCTCTCGGGATAGGAACTCAATCCGATCAGCCTGACAAAGAATCTTTTCCTATAAAGATCATCAATATGGACGACAATTCTCCCATTGAACCTGATTTTTTGGTCGATTACCCTAGGTACAAAAAGATAAGAATACCGTTTGGACGAGAGCTTGATCGTGGCAAGAAATTCAACTTGAAAATTGCATACACGCTAGATGGGACTTTCAATCTTGGCTGTGAAGACCATCATAGTCATCATGCTTTTCACTACGAGAAAGCCATTGACATGTCAATCACGCTTCCAGATAACTGCAGAGTCCTCACATGCTTTGGTGAAATAGTTACGGAACATGGCGACGTCAGAGGAAAGCAATCTCCGCCAGAGAAGGTGTCGGAGAATTTCATTACTTGGCAAATCAGTCAGGCAATGCATGGGGACAATCACAAATTAAGCTGGACAACTGGTCTTAGGTAAGGTACAATTTTGCGAGAGTTTTTTTGCAATGTTGTGGCGCAAAAATATATAAGAGACCAAGTATATGTGTTGTGATTGTTTTTGCAACTTGGGGTGCTACTATGGGCGACGAAGTTGAAGGATAGTGCGCAGGCTAAGAGCAGCTACAAATAGCGCGCGCTATGTGCTTACTTCCTGAATTTGTATTTTATTGCAAGTTCATCGAAGTCTTTGCCGTCCAGTATTTTCCAGAGTAATGCAAGGCTAACCGCGTCGAGGAATTCATATCCCTCATGACTATGTCCGCATGCCTCATGTATCGCATCTTGCGGAAAGAAATTCTTCAGGTTGTCAGCTTGGTACGCAGACAAAATTCTTTCCAAGATTGACAGCCATTTCTTTCTAAGCTCATCAACATTTTTGTCCATATCTTCTAGGACAGGAATTAGACTTTCGATGAATTCTTCATCAAATTCACTGCGCCCCCACGGTACGTTTTCCATGAAAACTCTTGTTGGTTTTCCTTCAAAACGTTGTTTTTCTTCCTTTGAAGGGCGACCTACAGATGGTCGTCTCACGGTGCTTTCTACCAATTCTGCTGCTGCCAATTTGCTCAAAATGCTGTAAACAGAAGATATCGGTACATTGATTTTCTTTGAGATTTCGTCAGCCGATAGTCCATCGATCCCGACATCTCTTAGCACTTCCAAGATTTTCCAGTTTGTTTCGGAACCTAGTAACTTCGCATTCTGCCAGTTGAACACTGGAATTGTGACGAAGTATTTGTTCACTTTTCTGTTCGTATTTATCCCAATTCTGTAATTACCGTAATTCTAGAATTTATGGGTTTTGTTGTATTCGCCGCTCTTATCGCAAAATGGTCGGAAAAGTTGAACCTTTTTCATGCAAGATTGTTCTTGGTGTCTAAAATTTGGATAATGTAACTACACGGAGCCGTCCTTTCTTCTGTGGTTTTTGGGATAGTGTTCCATGCTCTCACCGTAAATTTGTACTGTTTAGTATCATGATGAGATGCTTCAACTGTCCAGAATATTTCCGATTCAATAATTACAAGGTGGCTGACGAGGCGAAACATTGGAAGGCTGTTGAAAAAGACTTACCTTCTGAGTCTAAGGTTAGGGTTACTGATGTGGAGACATCGCGTGCAACTCGTTTTCTAGATGAACGTTTAAGGCTTAATCGGGGGCTGAGGGGTAATCCGCATCATTATTTGCCTTATGAGCATGCGCCTTTTCCTGCTTATGTACCTGCTACTTTTGGTTCTGTTACTAATCCTAATTTTTGTGCTTCTCAACATGGATATACCGCTTGTAAGAATGTGGAAGGGCATAAGGGTAAAACGTTTCGTGGGGAGGATGCTACTGATAAGATTTTGATTAGGCATAAGCACTGGTGGTGTCATAGTCCGCTATGCCCGAAGTGTTGTTTGAATGGTTTTGCTTGTCGTGCAGCACGTTCTATTGAGGCACGGATTAAGACTGCTGAGAAGCATGGTCTGTTTTGTCCCGAACATATTATCGTTTCATTTTTGCCGAATTGTTTCGACATTCCTATTCCGAAGCTGAAGGCTATGGCTTTGGATGCGCTGGCTATTAGGGGGGTTGCTGGAGGCGTGATTATTCCGCATGGGTGGCGTGTGAATGAGTCGCACACTCGTCAAGAGTATAGCCCGCATTTTCATACGGTGTCTTATGTTAAGAATGGGTACGACATGTGCCGTTTATGCGATTTTCATAGTAAGGAGGATTGCTTGGTATGTTCTGGTTTTCGTGGTCGGGAAATGCGAAATTATGCAATTGATAAGATTTTGGTTAGTGTGAAGGACAAGAGAGAGTCCATTTACGGGACACTGTGGTACGAGCTTCATCACTGCTTGGTTCAGGTCGGGTTAAAGCATGGTTCCGTAGTTTCATATTTTGGCGAACTCGCTAACCGTTTGTTCAAGTCGGACCCTATTAAGGCAGAAAGTAAGTGCGCTATCTGTCATGAAGATATGGAAAATGTGTTTCAGACTGGTACGCATTACAATGTTAAGGATACTGGGATGATTGGTTATAGACCTGCTTGGCTTGAGCCTGAATTTGATGAGCTAGGTAAGCCAAATTATGTTGACAAGAGTGGAGGGGTTAACCCTGATTAACTGGGCAGGGGAGGTGATTGTCTTGTCTAGCGAGCGTAAGCTACTTAAGAATCTGCATCCTGAAGCGATTTGCCCTTATGATGGGAAGGTGTGCGACGGTGTTTGGGTTATGGGTGCGCCGTCTTGTTCAATGATTGAGTTTGGTTGTATCGTTAAAGGCGGCGGTGAGCATGTTGCCTTTGAGTGTCCTAGATTGAAGCGGACGGACATTGTTCCGAAGTAGGATGTGGTTTAGATGTTGCTAATGGCTCGGTTGGCCAGTTTCCATTTTTATTATTTTGGTTTTCAGCGTTTGATGTTTCGCGCGCTGGTGTGAAGCGCCTAGCGGTAGCTGTGGTAGTATTAGTAGCGGTAGCTGTGAGTAGCGCAAGCTAATGGGATTTTCAATGTCAACTTGGTGTTGCTTCAGGTTGATCGATGATTTGCTGGTTCCGCCAAAATTGATATACCAGTTTGGCTCCCTTCTTGGTTGACGCAGGAAAGACTATTGTTGAAACAAGAATTGCAGAGAATAACTTCTGTTACTACGAAAGTCAGAAGATTGGGCTATTTTGTCTTGTTCTCAAAAATCTTGAAGAATACACCCCTCTCGCCACAATCACTTCAAACGCAAATAGTTGACGAGGAAAGCAAAAATAGAAAATATCTAGAAGATGCCTGCAGAGAAATACCAGTCATTGCGAAAAAACCAAGAATTTGTTACGGGGGAAATTTGTTCCCAAGGACGTACAAAGGGAAAAGATGCTTTCAACAGGTATCTCAATACTGCGGTCGAATTTGGATTTGTGCACGAAATGGCAGGAAGACTTTACAACACAAAGCGTGGCGAAGTCTTGTCTGCTTTGAGTGAAGAAAATGCAAATCCTTTCGCCTTGTCTCTAGCTCAGAAATTTTGGTTTTTCAAGGTTATTTTGGAAAAAGACTATGATTATTCTCGGACCGCCTTATTCTGTTCAATTGAAAACGGCCCAAATGAAGAATCAAGATTCTTAAGTATGGTTCAAGATTTATGGCGACACAAATTAGCAACTGGGACTTTTAGAAGCCCAGAAACTTATGACGCAATTAAGAAGGCAATCAATACGAAATGGGACTCACCGAAGAAATACTATTCTGAAAATATTAAGGCACCTAGATTAGAATGGCTCGCCGACTTGAAAGCAATTGACTTTTGGAATATTAGACAGAATAGGTTGACTGTTCGCGACAGCTTGAAACAATTGTTTGATAGCGAAGAAAAGAATTTTTCATTACTATTTGTCTTTCACATGAAACACATATTACATGGTTCAATCACTTACTGGAAAGAAATAGGTAAGAAAGAAAAAAATGAATGGCTGGAGAGATTTCTTGTTAAGAGTTTCGATTTATTCACAAGCGAGACCCTTCCAAGAGTATCCGTAAATCAAGTTATGGAGTATATCCTCTCGATTTTGGCTCAGTCTGGAGTAGTTTGCGAGAGTGACGAACTCGAAGGTGAATTGGAACGATTTGCAGAAGAAAAGAGCGAAAAGTATAGGTACGTAAAAACAATCTCTGAGGCTGATCGCGGATATATATCGAAGACCTAGGACGCTATTACAAGTTGGATTTGTTCTCTTACTTTTGCGAGGTGTTCTTTCATCTATTGGGACGATGCCATCGCGTAATCCACTTTCAAGCAATGAAGAAAGAACCCTATTTACCGTTCTTGGATGCAAAGGTGCTTTGCTTTTTTCTATAATATCGAAGACCTCACCTAGGCATTTTTCTTCAAATGGAAAGTACTTTGATATAGTTTTGCCTCTCGGTGGTTTTCGATAATAATTTAGGAGATCCCCAACGTACTCAAAGTATTCGTCACGAGTTATGTAATCAACCTCTATGATTTTTGAAATTCGTTGCTGAACAGCAGGTCCCAAGTATCTTATGCGTTCAGTGATTTCTTCCCCTGGAAATTTTGTGAAACTCGTTATAAAGGTCAGTCTTTCTGGTACCAAATCCAAAATGTCACGCAGAAAATGCTGAAATTCGAACATGTCTCTTCCAGGCACTTCTTCAATCCTTTCGCAGTCATCCATCCAGATGAATATCCTCGAGTAAAGGGTCTTTGTGAAGACTTTTATTAAGTCCCCAAGCACCATGAACATTTCACTGTCAGTCTCTATCCCTTTAGCAATACCAAGATCGCTTAGATCATTTCTTGAAGCAGTCCTGCTAAGGTACCTGCGAACCATCATTGATCCATCTTTATCAAGGAAACGAGAAAGAACTCTGGCGAGATCCGCATCTATTTCTAAATTTAATAGCTTTCTTTCAAGACTTCCCTCACGTTCAAGAGGCGTTATCTGTTTGCTAACGAATGAGAGCACTTCCTTCATTCTTGGGATCAAATTTCTGTAAATGACTTCGAGATATATTGAAGTGAAAACCTCTTTTGTAGGAAAAATCATTGGAATAGATAAAAGCAGTCTCTCAGGAGGAATTTGTGTTTCTTTAGCGATTCGTCTGAGAATCTCTTCGTTCGAAAAATAGTTCATTGCGTGAGTCTTGCCACAGCCCCAATCTCCCCAAATACAAGCGATTATCTGACTTTGAGAACTTCTTAGCGTAAATTTTAGGGTTTCTTCGAGGTCTCTCTTGAATTTTTTTCTGTCTGCCCACACGTCAGTTGTTCTCGAAGGCACTACTGAAAATGGGTTGCTGTTCAAAGCGTAGAGGTCGAAGGACATAATTAAGTATTTAGCTGACGTTTTATATAAAAGGTAGCGAGTCAGCTTTGACAACCATAACTACAAGCAACAAAAATATCTGCGTTCCTGATGCATGCTCCTTGTTGTTCTCAGGTCAGGTCGAGCTAAAAGGCAAAGAAATCTCCGAGTGGCTGCTTGAACGCTACGATGTCTACATAGCCCCTGAGGTCAAATATGAATGCTTTCAAACAATACAGAAAGAAAAGGTAAAATTGATTAACACTCAAAAATTCAAAAACCACGTTTCTCAAAGGACGGTTTCGGACGTTGAAATTACACATTGTTTGGAATACCTCTCAGATTATTGCGTCAAGAACCAAGTATCCGAGTTCCAAAAGCAACATCCAGGAGAAATGGAATCTCTCGCCTTGAGTCTGTATTTAAATGGAAAATTCGCGAAACCAATTACATTGCTAATAGACGATTTTCCAGCCGTAGAAGCTTTTGCCAAAATTATTGACGACCAAAAATTCGCAATTCAGATGTCTATTCCTGATATTATAATCAGTATCTTCAAAACAGAAGCTGACATAGATGACATGGATGCTACTGCCTCTCTCCAGACGTACTACAGCATTATGAAATCCGCTATGCGTCACAAGATTTTCAAAACGCGATTCAATACTTCTTGTCGGAAAATATGTTTTGATAAATGCGCTGCTCAATGCATCTCATAATTCATACCTCTTGATTATTATAGATGCACTCATTTCCCAACAGTTGAAGCATGCTTTACTTGATTAGATTGTGATATGCTCAGAAGCATAGATATGGCTGGATGAAGAGGTTCGAAATTAAACAAGAAATTGTAGAGTTTAGGATGTGTCTTCTTTAGTCTCTTGTAGTGACTGGGCCCATTCAGTGGACAACACCAGCAACCAATTCGCCTATAGCCCATATCATAAAGTGGATTGTAGCGTATGTTGTTCTCTCTGATGTACCTCCACACTTCCCACTCATTCCAGTCGTATATTGGATTGACGCGTATGATCTTTGGATCTTTGCTCGGCACCTTGATAGGGCTTAGACTTCGTCTATATATTGACTCAGTTCGAGTGGTTCCCGTGATTTCTGCTTTGAATCCACTTCGAGTCATGAACTGAAAAGCAGGCTCTTCTTTGTACGGTTTGCAACACCACCTATCTTCGTGCCTCGCCCAACCTCTTTCTTTTGTCATCTGGAAGAATGAACAACTGTTATTTGTAACATGCATGTTGATGGCCCATTCTTCTTGCAATTTTCTTACATATTGGAGGGTCTCTGGAAATTCCACTGTAGTATTATTGTAAATAACTGGAATGTTCGGGTTTATGTCTAATGCCATGTGCAAAATTACTAGACTGTCCTTTCCGCCGCTAAAGGCGAGAGGTAGTTTTCCTGAAAATATGTCGTTTGCTTCTTTGATTATTTCTCTCGCTTGTTTCACTCGAAATTCGTAAAAGATACGGCTATTGCATTGTGCGATTCTCTTGTCCAGAAAGGATTCGTTTACCTTTTTTATCAGCGGATTCAATGTTGCTTTTCTTTGGAGGATTTCTTCCTTTGTCAAACCGCAGCCCACTGCTTCTCACATCTCCAGGATATCCTGGGTATTATTGCTCCGAGAATTTATGATTTGTTGAGAAGATCGATCAGCGTCGCCTTTTCTTGGGAAGTAAGTATATTATCACTAGCGGCCAATTGAATTGTTCTGATTGCTCGTTGAATGTTGTTTTCTGCTCTTTTGATTGCTTCATCCACAGAGTTTCTTTTTAAGTGGAGAATTTTGCAGATTTCTGATTTTTTGACTCCCCTCCTGTAGAGCTTCAATGCTTCTATTTGGTTGCTCGTTAGTGTTTTCCAAAACATGTAAAATGGATTTAAACCAAACTGCTTATAGTTTTTTCGAAAAATGGGAGGTCCGCCCGCGTTGGAGCGCGAACGTTATGCGAGCACGACATGTTGCTTGGGTCATTATGTTGAATAGGAAGAAGACGGTTTGTATTTATTTGAGCGCGCGAAGACGCAAAGGAGATAAAATTACGAGTCATGATCCGTTTTTTGTTTTCAGAGGAATAAAGAAAGTCCTGAAATGGTTAAGAGAGCGGCTAGTAGCAAGTAAGTAGCGCGCGCTCTGAGATTGTCAGCTTTTTGGCGTATCGTCTGGAACGTGCGAGTGAGCCGAACGGCTCACGAGCCATCATATGCAACGGGAAACTGAAAGGTTGATTAATGACTCCGCATTATCCAAGAAATGTATGAAAAAGGGAAACAAGATGTTTGGTTTTGTCTTGAGTTGTTGGAGTTGCCGATAGATTGATTGGCGATAGAGCACTATTCATATTGGCTTTCATTTCGTCCATTGCTGTTTGTATTGTGTTTCTGGTTTTTGATCCAGAGTTCTTCGCTTATTTTGGCATCTCCAAAGATACTGGTCTCGGGCTTTCAATGGCTGCTATTTTTCCAATAGTAGGGCTTATTACCGCTGTATATGAAAAATTCGTTGAAAAATCATCCTTTCCCTCATTCAGGCAAGTCTTGTATCCAAAGAACGCTGTAAGACCTCTTGTTTGGAAAATACTGTTGGCGTTATATGCCTTCTTCGCTTTATCCATTCTTCTTCGTTACTATAGTAACATCGCGGCATTAGGCATATCGTTTGGCACTATCATCATATCGTTTTATTCGTTTACGGTTGAACTTGAAGCATTTTTATTCATTTCGCACGCGCGTTCATAAATCGTTTTTTTTTTGGGGGGGGGGGGGGGGTAAAGTTTTATCCCTTGCGTGGTCGGAAGATTTGTGAGAAAATGGTTTTGGATTATTGAAAAAAAAGGGGGTTATTTGCGTTTTCGGAACATCATTACGTTCTGTGGGGTAGTGCAAATATACGTCCAACCGTTGTCGATTAGTTCGCCTGCTTCTTTTTCGTTTCGTGCTATTGCATGGTGATAGTTTTGGCTTTCTTCATCGAATTGAACGATGTGAGTGTAGACCATTGTTGAGTTTATGTTTCGGTGCCCTAATCGTGCTTGCACTTCAATGAGGCTTTTTGTTTCGTTGTATAGTCTAGTTGCGTGGTAGTGTCTGAGAGTATGGAAGTGTATTTGGTTCAGTCGCGGGTTGTTTAGTTTCTTGGCTAACACTTTACGTTGGTAGTTGAAAGCTGTGCGAGTCCAACCAATACGGGTTTTTCCGAATATGTGGTCGTTGATCTTCGGTAGAAGGTTTAATCTTCCTATTAGTTTGGCTGATATTCGTACTTCTCTAGGCAGGCATTTCTTTTCAGGTTGGTTGCATTTGAGGGTTGATTTTTCTTCGTCTATGTCTATCCATTTACAGCGCCAGAGTTCGCCTATTCTGAATCCTGTTTCTTTGAGGGCTTGTAGCGCTACCGACACTTTTAGGCTTGTACCATTTATGAGCGCGTCGACTTCTTTTTCTGTCGGGACAAATGGCAAAGTTTCGTTCTTCGGGTATATGGCAGTCGGTGTCCATTGTATTCCTTTCATCTTGCAATATTCGACGTATGCGTATAAAGCGGTGTTCTTGTGTCCGTTGCTCCATTCTTTTCGTTTGTGGATAAAACGTTGTACATCGTCGGCTTGGTCTAGGTTTACGTTGTTGCGGAGCATTACTCTAAGAATCTTGTATTTGGTGCATATCGTTTCTTCTGAAAGTGTTGTCTTTTGGCAGTGTATTAAGAACTGAGCTAATGTACTGTTCTTGTTCATGTCGTCGAACTTATTGGGCTGGCGGGTTACCGATAAAGCTGGCGTGTTGGTCGTAACCCGCCTTTTGTTCTTTGTGGCATTCGGCTAATCGGGCTACCCGCGCCTCCGGTAGATTCTTCACAGGCGTCTGTTTGCCCTTTCCACTTGCAGGACGGCCGTTTCACCGCTTCACACCCAGCATCCTCAACAACTTAACATGCATCATCGTCCCTTGCTGGATGGACGTTTCGTTTCTGTTCCGTTGCCAAGGTTCTCACCTTGCGCCCTTGCGAACGCTGCAATTCTACATGTGGGCGGAGTTTCCTCAAGCCTTCACATTTCAGGCTCGGAAGCCACACACCAACTCGCCAGCCAAAACATAATTGCACAAGCGTGCGCAATAAGAATTTTGGAAACCTTATTCTATAAAACAAACCAAATAACGTATGAGCTGGAAAACACCGTGGCCAAACAAGTATATCTCATAACCGGAACACCATGCGTTGGAAAAACCTCAGTAGCCCACTATCTCACACCCAAACTCCATGCTTTGTACGTAAACTTAACAGACCTAGCAAAAACTGAAAACCTGATTCAAGGCAAAGATGAAGAGCGCAACTCGATAATCATCGACGAAGTCAAAATGAAGAAGAGACTCGACTAAAATAATCACAAAAACAGAAAAACAAAACATCCTAATAGACGGACACTACGCCGTCAGCGTCGTCCCACCGAAACTAATCACGCGCGTGTTCGTCTTAAGACGCGATCCAGTTGAACTGCGCAAAATCATGCTAAAACAAGACTACTCGGATCGAAAGCTCAACGAGAACATAGCATCCGAAATCCTCGATGTCTGCTTGGTTGACGCCTTGAACACCATTAGCGTAACAAAAGTATGCGAGTTAAACGTGACAGGCAAAACCGTAAGAAAACTGGTGAAGAAATCCTTTCCTTAATCGACAACCCAGCCAACTGTGTTTTCGGTATCGTTGACTGGCTCGGAAAACTCGAAAGCGAAGGCTTGCTCGATGAATACTTGAAAACGCCGCTATCTTAGACGCGACATAATCTGCTGATTTGTAAGCAAAGTGATTTTTTTCCTGTTAGCATAAGACTTCGCATGATCGCTAAATTTCTCACCAACAATAATAGGACTAGCCAACCCCACATCAGAAGAAGCCTTGTCAATGTTAATTATGATATTCACACCGATAGTTCTATTCCAATCCCTTATCCACACTCCCTGCGTCACGTGCCCCTTCTGAACTATCAGATCAAACTTCTGAGTAATCCCACTGAACCCCTCAAACGTCGTTGCATCCTGCTCCACACTGAACCCTTCCTTCTTAAAATAACGCAACGCATGCGGAAGCACACGCGGAGGCTGCTTCGGCTGTTCAGACACATCTCCACTGCTCACTACTATCTCCTTCCAGAGCTAAACGTTATCTAGTCCAAAGAGGAAAAGGTTTTCGATAGGCAAAAGAAAAATGGCGCCCACGATCGTGATCGTCTGCTTCAATTGCGGAGGCTTCTTCCTAGCTCAAGCCGAACAGAAGACGAGAACATGCCCCTACTGCGGTCGCACGGTCTACGTTCAGAAAGCAAAAAGACTCGCATCAGCAAACAGTGCAGCAGAAGCCTCAGTAATACTGCGCAGACTCAAAAGCGCCGAGGCAGAGAAAAGATAAACGACATTTCCAGCCGCGAACACAAAATCTGTTAAATAAGCTTCCTCATCTGACACGTTCTGCATATCTTGTCAGTCGTAGGTTCACCGCATTCACTGCACTCGCCTAACCCTTCTTCCTTAGCCAACATCTCTAACGCAGGACGAATTCTCTCCACAGAATTAAAAATCGTAAACATGATCCCAGGATGCTTCTCCTCTAACCCGTCAAGAATCATTCGCGCATCATTCCTCAGAGCTTCTGACGCATAAGGACAAGGAGTATCCTGAAACCTAATCCCTTTCACGTACGCGTACAAAGCCGTTTCCTTCTCAGGAACCTCACACAGAGGCTTAATCCTACGAACCAGTTTAGGATGAACCTCATCCGTAACCGGCTTCTCCCTAGCTATGCGTAATACGTCACCATGAAAAATGTTCAACAACATCGTCTGCGTCTCATCATCAAGCGTGTGCGCCGTTGCAAGCTTGTCAGCCCCAATCTCTCGGGCTGCCATATTCAAAGCCTTTCTCCGCATAACACCGCAGAAAGCACAAGGCGTCTGCCTGACCTCGCTCTTTCTTTTCAAGCGACGAACCATCTGATCAAAGGTGTACCCAAACAATTTCTTGAACGAAACTGTAATATGCTCGACCCCAAGCTTACGACAGTTTTCTTCGGCAATCTTCAAAGCTTCATCTCTGTACCCTTTGATTCCCTCGTCCACCGTTATTGCCACAAGCTCCGCCTTGGGATATTCCCGTTCTATCTTCGCGAGTATGTGCAACAGGCTTACGCTGTCCTTTCCACCTGAAACTCCCAGCGCGATCTTGTCGTCAAACTTGAACATGCGGTACTTGGAAATCGTCGCCCGAGTCCTATCCTCTATCGACTTCGCAAAACATTGTTTGCAAAGCTTAACGCCAGAATATGCTCTGAAAAAGAATGCTTCCCGACGATGGCACAGGTCGCAGATATTCGTCACAACCATCTTGACAACCGACTCTCACGATGTTTTCAACGAGCAAAATAAGAAACAAACGTCACGTATATGTCGATTGCTCCACTAACGCTTCCATTACTAGAAGCGCGCGCGAGGTGGCAAAGAATAATGATGCCACTTTTTTGGGATCTTGCGGTATAGTTTGTTTAGCCTACCCCCCCTCCTAGGTTTCAATGTACCATGAATATTTGGATCCAAATATGCGGGCCGCAAAGACGCGCGCCAAACAGGAGTGTTTTGACACGCCACAGGTCACAAGTGTTTATTAGTTCATTTGCGGACAATCAGTCTACAAAAGGAGAAATCTGAAAAATGTTCAAAACAAAACTAGTTGCAAACGTAATCATACTAGCATTACTGCTCAGTCTCACGTTTCAAGTAACGATATTCGGCATCTCATTTTCACAAAAAAACCTTTCAGGAACCGTTTACGCGGCAACAGGAGTGCCCAGTTTCAGGAGCATCCGTAATAGCTTTCGGAGATAATGGTTATGGATTTACATCCACAGATTCCTCAGGGAACTTCCTAATCAGTCAAGGCTTACCAAGCGGAACATATAACGTCACAGTCATCTCACCCAGGATACATCGACTGCAAATGTCGGAAACATAATCGTGACCGCTGGAAACACAACCACAGGAGTATCCCTGTACATGAATCTCTCAGCCGTAATAGCCGGAAAAGTCTCCGACAGCAGCAATAGCAACGGAATAGCCAACATCTTCGTATCCGCAATTCCATCAAGCGGAACCGGAACCTACTTCGGTTCAGCTCAGACCGACGCCAACGGAAATTACGAAATAACCACCGACCTTGGAACAGGTTCATATAACGTAAGCGTTTCATACCCCACGGGCTACGTGGGAAAAACCATAGGACCAATATCGGCCACGGCAGGAACAAAAACCACTGGCGCAGACCTATCTCTTGATCGCTCTGGAATAGTCTCTGGTTACATCACGACACCTCTAGGCGTACCAATTGCAAACGTAACGGTCCTAGCCAGTTCACTGGGTGGCACAGGCATCTATTTTGGCAGCAACACTACTGACAATGCGGGCGCATACCGGATAGCTAGCGGACTAGGAAGTGCCAACTACACCGTTTCCGTGTATTCTGGTTTGAGTTTCAATGCGACCTCTAACCCAGTCACTGTTACCGCAGGATCAGAAACTCCCAACATTGATCTCGAGCTCACTGTAACTCCTCCCGCAGCTTCAGGAACAATAACTGGCAAAGTGACCGACACCAATAGCAACCCCATTAAGAATGCCCACGTTCAAGCAAACGGCATCAACACGTTTTCCTTCGGCGAAACAGACACAGACGCCAACGGCAACTACATCATATCCTCAGGCTTAGCCACTGACAACTATACTGTAACCGCGTCAGCAAGCGGCTTCATAGATCAAAACGTTACTGGCAAAAGCGTGACAGTCCACCAAACCACGTCCAATGTGAACTTCCAGCTACAACAGATACCAACATCTCAATCAGGCAGCATTTCAGGAACAGTAAATGGAGATGCCAACGCGATACCGGAGTTCCCATATCCAGTAGCTCTAATGCTATTCGCAACACTAGTGTCAGTCGCAATCGCAAGATCCTACAAAACCAAAAAGATCAAAGCACCGTAGGCCATCTGCAAAACAATCTCCCAACTTTCCTTTCTTTCTCAAATGCTTTTCAACTCTCAAACGATAAACAACTCATGCCCACATTACTCAGAAGGAACAGACAATGGAAAAGAGACTGAAAGCACGCCCAGAGTCATTAACTGTAACCTATCCTACACGACGGTGGACCATTCTTCATCAACTTCGAGAAAAAACCATTCACATCATGGAGCCGCTAGAGAAGTCGCATTTTGAACCAATCGTACACGGCAGCATCGCAAGAGGAGACGTTTCATCAACAAGCGACATTGACATATTCATTACAGTAAACATTTCATCTTTTGCGCTTCAAAACGTCCTAGAAGAAGCAAACATTCAGCCAGCCAGACTCTATCTTATTCAAGCAACCCCCAACTACGCCATGAAAGCCCACATCGAAATAGACGACCGCACCACCATCTCTTTTCCACTCATGAACATGAGAAAAGTCGAAAGAGAATTCTACAAGTTCGGCGGTCAAGCCACATTGAACGATTTGAAAGACGATGTGCGTGTGCTCGGAGTCGACAAGCGCCTAATGCTCATTGAACCAACGGAGAAAGGGCACGTCGAAAGTACGATAGTGGGCCAAGAAGAACACGTTGCCCGAGTTCTAGGCGTCTCCGTCGAAACCGTTCTCGACCGTGTTCACACATTGTTACGAAGAGATGCAATCGGCAGAACAGGAGTTTTCATCAAACAAGAACTGTCCGCTGGACAAACATTTGAAATGCTCCTCGAAAAACTCGCTGAAAAAAATCCTGCCGTGCGAAGACGTTTAATGCGCCAGTTCTGAGGATCCCTCTTCAGGGGAATAGAAGATGAGTCCTTGTTCTTCAAGAATCTTCTGAAGCTTGTCCACGGCCACATACACGTCTCCCTCTTTCTTCGCACCCACGCATACAAGCTTGCCCGCTGAAAATATCAGGAACACAACCTTGGGCTCGTCCATCCTGAAAACGGCACCTGGAAACTGTTCAGGCTCGTACATAACCTTCTTGAGCTTGTAAACAACGTTTTCCAAGTCTATTTCGCCATTTAATTCAGCACTGGCAACAATGTTCTGAATGGTTACAACTGGCTTGTTGGCAAGAGGTATCCCATGGCTTCTCAGTTCCTTTGTCACCTTGTTGACAGCCTGAATTGCTTCTTTCTCCGATTTTGCGCCCGTGCAAACCATTTTGCCCGTCTCAAAAATCAGCGTCGCTGTCTTGGGTTTTTTCAATCGAAAAACTAGTCCTGGGAATACTCTGGGACTGTATTCTGCGAACGGGAATTTTTCAACTATTTTGGTCAGACTGATCCTCTGGTTTAATGCCGCTGAGGCAACTATGTTCTGAATATGAATCGTCGGTTTCCTTTTAGCCACATTTTTCATCTCGGACTGACTTGAATATGAGAAAAACTTGTATTATCTGGTGCGTCGAGGTCAAAATGTTTTATCAATTTTAAAGCTCCGTTCGTCAATGTCAACTTCTGTTTTCCTTTATAAAGACACGAATTGTATGCACATGATAATAAGACTTTCTAGCGTCTTACGAGTTTGCAAGGGCAAACGATTCTCATTTGGTAGAGTTTACAACGAAATCTTTGCTTTGCAATTATCAATAAAATCAATCATCATGACTATTTCAAAAGAAACCCGTTCTGAATGTGCCGACCAGATTTCTAACTCACTGAGAAACGAAGCAGAGCAGCAATTCCGCTCAAGCTAACAAGTTTTGAGCCTGCTTCATGCTCCGTGCTCACAATCAGTGTTGCTCCCCTGCCTTTCTGTTCCACCATGTCCATCAAATCTTCAATTCGCACACGCATTTCATCGTCAGAATTCCGAAGCGACGTATCAGCTACCAAAAGTTTCTCTACGGCTCCAAGCTTCGCCGCCGCCTCAACTTCATCAAGGCCGTAGGCAACATTTGTTTCTCCCTTCCCGAGTCTCTTCAAGACTTCTTCAATAGCCGCTGCTTCCTCTGAAATCCGCAGCTGATTGACAGTCTTCAAGAGTATACCTGAACGTAAAGCTTCGTTAATTCCTGCAACTCCACCATTATTAACGCTCTTAACGTCAACAACAGATTTTGCCAGTTCAGAATCCTCATTTTCAAGATAGGACACAAAATCATTTTTGATGAAACCCACACCGATGATTGCTATTGGACTTCGCGCTTGGGTCCAAACTTGACGCAGAGCGATGAGCGCCCCTCTGAAGTACACGCCCGTTGCTGCATCCCTCTTATCCGTCTCCAATTTTCCAGGAAGCTTCACTCTCTCCTCGACTTTCTTGTCAATACCGTATTGCGCCGTTGTGGCGATAGCATAGCCTTCATCATCGATCGAAATGATGATTACGGGCTTTTCAGAGGTTCTGCCTGCCCTGCGCAGCCTTTCTATGTCATGGTCAGCCCATTTCTTCTTCACAATCGTAATGGGCGTGTTAAGCGTGATGTTCAAAGTGTGATGAGCCCCTCCGGGAACGTCATCAGGCGAATCTCTTATGACTCCATGGACTCTAAGCCTTCCGAGAAACTTGTCCCAATCGACTTCTTCAACCTCAACACCTAGGAAAACAGGAATTCTCTCTCCACGTTTAGGTCTGCCATACTTCTCGTCAGACTTGATTTCACGAGTCGTCCGCGCGTAGACCAAATCCTTCTTGCGAACTACATTGTACAAGTGCCAAAAATCATCCGGCGTCTCCGGAACGACTTTAACGAATTCTTTCTTGCGGTCTACAGCGAGAATTCTCAATGAATGTCGACCTCCATGTGAACTTTCAGCATTCAATACCTTGTTCCAATATTAAAGTGTAAGGAGCAAGCGCTGACGCTACAATCCTGAAATCCTGTCCTTCATGACGAAAAGCCTATGTGCTCCTTCACGCCTATTTTTCATTCTCAAAATCACGGAGTGTTGAGATCTTGGCAATCTCAGAGTTCAAGTATCAGCTAGGAAAGGTTGAAAGAGGTTACACTAACAGAACATTATACGTCAACGTTTCAAACAACCAGATCATCAGCAGACCCGTCAGCCAAGAAATGAAAGACAAATTCATAGGCGGACGAGGCTTCGACCTGTGGCTCCTGTGGAACGCGTTGCCCAAAGATCGCATAGCGAAATGGGATGATCCAGAAAACGAAGTGTGCATCGCGTGCGGTCCATTAGGGGGAACGCCTGTTTATCCAGGCAGTGGAAAAAGTATAGCCGTATCAATTTCTCCGCTGACTGACTCGGTTGTTGACTCGAACGTTGGAGGATACTTTGGACCATACCTGAAATTCTCAGGCTGGGACGCTCTTGAAGTTCAAGGAAAAGCGAAATCAGAGGTTGTAATAATCATAGACGGTGACGAAGGCAAAGTCATGATCGAAGATGCCTCAGCACTTCCTTCTGAAACCTATCCCATCACTGACTATCTCGCCAAAAAATACGGCGGAGAAAACGGGCAGAGCATATCAGTAGTCTCTTCAGGTCCCGGAGCCGAAAACACGAGGTTCGGATGTCTCAACCTTTCCTGGTACGATCCTGCTCGAAAAATCCACAGGTTCAAACAGGCAGGCAGAGGCGGAATCGGCACAGTAATGCGAAACAAGAAAATCAAGGCCATAGCCGTCAAGTACTCCGGAAAAATCACAGTCGACACAAACGGACCGGCAGATCCTGAAACGGTTAAACAGGTTGGCAACGAGCACAGCCAAGAGATCAGGAGACTCGATCTGAAACAGAACGAGATGTCCACCATAGG
Organism: Candidatus Bathyarchaeota archaeon; assembly: GCA_963845885.1. Classification (GTDB taxonomy): domain Archaea; phylum Thermoproteota; class Bathyarchaeia; order Bathyarchaeales; family Bathycorpusculaceae; genus DASPPK01. The sequence continues at coordinate 56,367 of CAWJTU010000009.1, read as the reverse complement.
CACTACTCACCTGATAACTATCATGAGCGACTTCGACCTATTGCCCGTCCACAATTTCAGATACGGAAGTCATCCTGAAGCAGAAAAACTGGGAATGGAAGTCTACAGAAAGAAGTTCCACAAAGGCTTTGACGGCTGCTGGATGGGCTGCGCGATGGCGTGCGCACACGGAGTAAAAGACTTCGAGCTCAAAACAGGACCATACAAAGGACAGAAAGTCTTCGTAACTGGACCTGAATACGAGACAATCGCCGGAGCAGGCAGCAGCTGCGGCATATTCGACGCAGACTACGTGATAGAAATGAACTTCTACTGCGACACCTACGGACTGGACACCATTTCAGTCGGCACCGCCACTGCTTTTGCCATGGAATGCTTTGAGTTAGGCTTGATCGACAAGAAAGCAATCGGCGGTCTCGACCTGCGATTCGGCAACAAAGACGCTGCAATGGAATTGATCCACCAAATGGCGAGAGGCGAAGGATTCGGCATGGTTGTGGGACAGGGCATCAGACGCATGAAGAAGACTTTCGCCGAGAAACATGGAGCCAACCCAAATATCTTGCAGGACATCGGAATGGAATCGAAAGGACTTGAATTCTCGGAATACGTTACAAAAGAGTCTTTGGCACAACAAGGCGGATACGGGCTAACTCTGAAAGGACCTCAACACGATGAGGCTTGGCTCATATTCTTAGACATGGTAGACAATCTGCTACCAACTTTCGAAAAGAAGGCAGAAGCGCTCCACTGGTTTCCCATGTTCCGCACATGGTTTGGTCTCAACGGATTATGCAAGCTTCCATGGAACGATGTCGTCCCAGAAGACAACAAGACGACCGGAGAACCTGCGAAAGTCATGAAACACGTTGACAATTATGCAAAATTGTTCTCAGCGGTCACTGGCAAGAAAACCATGCCCGAGGACATCATTCTCATGAGCGAAAAAGTATACAATTTCCAGAGAATATTCAACCTGAGGATGGGTTTCGGCACGAGACAACACGATCAACTGCCATATCGCGCGGTTGGTCCGGTAACCAAAGATGAATATGAAAGCAGAGCAGAACGCTACGATAAGCAGCTCAGAGAAAAACTCGGCTACGACCCAACGAGCAAATCAACCGAAGAAAAAATGCGTGTCCTGAGAAAATACCGAGAAAACGAGTACGAACGATTAAAGGACGCTGTCTACGCAAGACGAGGATGGACTTCCAACGGAGTACCCACAATCGAAAAAGTGAAAGCCTTAGGAATAGACTTCCCCGAAGTAATAGAAATATTGAACAAGCACTCTTGATACCAGCCCAACAAGCCTTCAACATATCTATTCTCTTTTTCAAAAATCTGAAGCTTTTATTAGCAGACGCAAATTCACTACTGTTTGTTCAGGTGTAAAATACCTAATGAAAGTCACTTTCTGGCTTCTAGATTTGAACTATGAAGACAACAATGGCGTCCCAGAGATCTGGATTTGGGGCGTGACCAACACAGAAAAACGCGTGCTGATCATCGACAAGAACGTTATTGCTTACTTCTATGCTGTTCTTGAGGAAAACGCGGATCCTGCAAAGGTTCTGGAAGAAATCAACAAATGCCGTCTCAAGAGTGTGTCAGGGACTGAACTTGTTGATCGCAAATTCTTCGGAAAACCAGTGAAGGCCATCAAGGTCTACCTCAAGATGCCTGAGGGTATGTCCGAAACCGCCAAGACACTTCGAAAGCTCGAAGGCGTTAAAGACTGCCTCGAAGATGACATTCGATTTGCAACGCGCTATCTGACAGACAACAATGTTGTCCCATCTGCGTGGCACGAAGTTGAAGTTGGGGAAGAATCAGAGAAAAGAGATGCACGCGTGGAAATTATCTATCAAGCGAAGACTGCTCCACAAGTTGTTGAAAAAACAGAACTGCCACCCCTGAGAATTCTGAGCTTCTCAGCAATATACTACAGCAAAGAAGGCTCTCCAAATCCGGAAAGAAATCCCGTCGTGATCATTTCAACAGAAAACAACACTGGCGAAAAGAAACAGTTCATGGCAAGCGACGATCGAAACGACAAGCCTGTCCTCGAAGCGTTCACCAAATACGTTCGCAACTTTGATCCTGACATAATCGTAGGCTATGGCAATAACGGACAAGACTGGCCTTACTTACGGACGAGATGCAAAAAACACGGAATACACCTGTACGTCGACCGAGCACAAACCGAACCTCATACAAGCGTTTACGGGCACGTTTCACTTTCAGGTCGCGCCAACCTGGATTTAGCAGACTACGGAGGAGAATTCCCTGAAGTCAAAGTAAAAACTCTCGTCAACCTTGCAGACTATTTGGGAGTAATGAAACTTGAAAATCGAACAATCATTGAGGACATTGATATTGCAGATCACTGGGACGACAAGGAAAAACGCAGAAAACTGAAACAATTCTCAATGGACAACACACGAAGTATAATGGGAGTAACCGAAGCAATTCTGGACTTCGCAGTTCAGCTCTCAGCTCTAGTAAGTCTCCCATTAGACCACGTGGGAACCGCAGCAGCAGGTTTTCGCGTCGAATCTTTCCTAATAAAAAGAACCCATCCACTCGGCGAACTAGTACCCCGAAGAATTGAACAACCCTACAGGTCCTATGCCGGAGGACTTGTACTGCAACCCGTGCCGGGACTTCATGAGAACATTGCAGTTTTGGATTTCAAATCAATGTATCCCAACTTGATGATAACCTACAATCTGTCACCAGACACTTATGTTTCTCCCAAAGATCCGATGCCTAAGGGGGGAGTTTACGAAGCTCCTGAAGTCAAACACAAGTTCAGGAAGGAGCCTCCAGGCTTCTACAAAGAAGTTCTCACATACCTTATTCAGGTTCGAGATCAAATCCGTCCAAAAATGAGCAAGCTCAAGCAAGGAACAGCCGAATACCGGTTGTTGGACGCTCGCCAAAAAGCAGTAAAAATCATAACCAATGCTTCCTACGGATACGCCGGATGGATTGGCGCGAGATGGTACGTGAAACCAGTTGCTGAGGCAGCTGCCGCTTGGGGAAGATATACAATTCTGACCGCGATTGATATGGCAAAAAAAGAGAATCTGAAGGTTGTTTACGGAGACACTGACAGCATATTCCTCGAAAATCAGCCTCAGAAGATAAAGTGATCTCTCAAAAGAGATCAAGGAAAAAATGCGCCTTGAAATAAAACCCGACGAGATTTACACCCGCATATTCTTCACCGAAGCCAAAAAACGCTACGCTGGGCTCCTGTCAAACGGGGAGCTTGACATCGTCGGCATGGAGGTTGTCAGAGGCGACTGGGCCAACATTGCCAAAAAAGTGCAAGAGAAAGTCTTGGACATAATACTAAGGGAACAATCACCAAAGAAGGCTACCGACTTCGTCCACGAATTTATCTATGAACTCAGACAGAAACACCTGCCGTACCGAGACCTAATAATCTGGAAGACCCTGACAAAACCCGCTGAGGAATACGAAGTTAACGCATCCCATGTTGAAGCTGCAAAAATGTTGCGGGCAAAAGGATGGCATCTCTCTGTGGGCGACAAAATAGGATATGTCGTTGTGGCCGGTGAAGGCCGTTTATATGAAAGAGTAAAGCCGTACATGCTGGCTTCGTACGACGAAGTTGATTTGGAGTACTACGTTGAAAAACAAATCGTTCCCGCAGCGGCAAGAATTCTCGAAAGTTTCGGAGTCACAGAAGAACAATTATTGAAATCTAAGGAAGAACAGAAAGAAACCAGGAAACTAACGGACTTTTTCGGCGCCTAGCCTTCTGTGATTTCTTGGAAAGTTATCAGTTGCACCGTCAAGGAAGGTTTCACAGCGTCAGACAGGCGAGAAGCAATGATTCTCTTTATGTTCCTCTCACTGGCTATGTCAACGATTCGTTGGGTTATTATCCCGTCGAATATGACAGTGTCAATCCCTTCGGCTCCTGCCAGCTTTTCAGCGAGTTGACTTACCGGCAACCTTTCGATCTGTTCAAGCTTATCGTTGAGGAGAATCGCTTCCAAGGTGCCATCCAAGCCCTTCATGGTCTCTGCGATTTCTTTCGGGACTTCAACTTTTTGCTTCTCTTTTCGGGTCACTGGTTTGTATTCTTTGGGCTCTTTGTACTGCTCTTGAATCGGAACCTTTGCATCCAGAGCGTCAAAGATCTCTTTGCAGTTCAGCTCTTCAACTTCCTTTCCTCTTGGAGCGCGAGAGATGAATTTCACATCCGTCACTTGTTGAAGCTCTTTCAGAATTAGGTCTCCGCCTCTGTCTCCATCAAGCAGAGCAGTAGCCTCCTTATCTTTGCACAGAGTCTTTATCGAATCTGGAACTTTCGCACCTTCGAGTGCAACAGTATTGAGGAGTCCACAACGCATGAGATTGATTATGTCTGCCCTGCCTTCCACGACGATGATCTCTTTTGAACTTTCAAGTGCAGGTCCAGCGGGCAATTCTTCAGGTCCGTACTTCTCAACTTTGCCTATTTTGAGCGTATCTGATACTTCTTTGAAGACTTCATCAACAGAAGGCATCGACTCGATTGTCCACTTGTGCAGAATCTCTTTCGCTCTGTCGATGATGATCTTTCTCCTAGCTTCCCGAACGTCTTCGATCTTTTCAAGCGTTACCTTTGAAGCACATGGTCCAACTCTGTTTATGCTCTCTATGCTGGAGGCAATCAGCGCTGTAGACACTCGATCTAAACTCGTTGGAATCGTTATCGTGCCTGTTGTCTTGTCCTGTTTAGAATGTAAATCGATCTCTATTCTGCCTATTCTTCCAGATTTCTGAAGCTCTCTGAGGTCAAGTTCTGGTCCAAAAAGACCTTCCGTCTGCCCGAAAACAGCTCCTATAACGTCTGGTTTTTCAACTACTCCTTCTATATCAAACTTCGCGTGTATAACATACTTTATAGTAAACGTCTGGGATGAACCCGTAATCGTGTACCTCCTAATGATGAGTTAACGGTTAGTTTTGATCACGTGAACCGAGGATCTTTATTCTCGCATCACGAGATTTTGACTTTTCATCTACTTATATATATTACACTTATGAATTGCCACTCACACTCTTTAAGCTTTTCTCAATCCAACATCGAGGCTTGCCATCGGTTTCGCAAGCTTAAGCTTCGCCCAGTTTCTTCTTGAGCGTCTGCATATAGGCGAATAAACCTTCAATATCTTTGACTTCTTTGCCGGTAAACCTCCGCAACTCTGCCCAGAATGACAGATCAGCTTTGATCCGTACTCTCTCTAATTGGTGTTTCACTATTCCAGTCCATTCTCTGCCGCGCCTGTCAAAATCAAACAGCAAAATCACTTCTTTTGCGCCACTTTCCTCAACGCTGCAAATTAAATCGAGTCTAGACTTGCCACCCGTTTTTGCCGAAATGATCTGCCCTTGGACACCGATTTGCTTCAGACTTTCAACGTCTTTCTTACCCTCAACAATAATCGGAGTGCCTTTAGTTGCTTCTTGTATCAAACGCTCCAAGGTTCTTTGAATTTGCTCTTCTCGTTCCTTCAAATGCCTAGACAAAGCTTCTACCTAGTAACCTTCGCGTTCTTCACGACGTTCAGACATTCCATCGCTTCTTTGTTAGAGTCAAAGTATCTTCTTACGGGTTCAAGAATCGTTGCCAGCTGTTCCGCAACCGCATTCTTGAGGTCTTGCGGATGAAGCTTTCCTTCTGCATACGTTTTCTCCAGCTGCTTGAAGCTTTGGAATTCGATATTCCCACCATATTTTGCGGGCCTTTCTATCGCAAACGTATCTTTTTCTCTGAAAATAATGTACTTGCAAAACTCCAAGACGGGGTTGAACTCGATTGTCCTTTCTGGGCAGAAGGCTTTGAGCATCTTTTGTTTGATTTCTGCAGGCGAGTCATAAATAAAAACACATGTTTCCGGCTTACTCTTGGACATCTTCACTGACGACATTGCTTCCTTCTCTTCGCCTTCAGGAATGGGCCATATCGGCGGCTTCTCCAAGCCTTGTAGCAAATGGTGGTGCACACAAACAGGTTTGAAATAGCCAAGCTTTTCTCCGAGTTCGCGAGCTACCACATTCGCTTTCCGCTGATCCATCCCTAACTGGCATATCTTAGCGCCCAAATGGAAGATGTCTGCAACTTGCATAGGAGTATACAGAAAATCCGAAACATACCGCGCTTCGGTTTCTTTACGTCCAGCGACCTCAAGTGTTCGTCGTGTGCGGGCTATCGTGAGGTTCTTAGCAACCATCACGGTCTTCGCCCAGTAGTCAAGATCCTTGTAAAGCTCATCAGAATACACGAATTCAACCTTATCAGCTGGAACTCCCAGAGCTATCCATGAATGCCTGAAAAGGTCTGCGGCTTTTCGAATAAGTTTCAAGTCGCCCCCCATTTTGTTGTTTAGCCACGCGTGCCACGTTGAAAGATAAGCCTTGAAATGTATTCCTGCTTCTGCGAAGTCCTTCATCTTGTACGCACAGATCGGACCTGTTCCAAGATGCACCAACCCTGAAGGTTCCCAACCGTTATAAGCCACAGGATGCTCCTCGGTTTCTAGAAGATGTCTCAAATCCTCAGGCGTCAGAACCTCCTCCGTCGGAGGTCTGCAGATTAGCTCAATCTTCGTTTGAATGTCCAAGTTCAATCTTGTCCGTTATAGTTTTAACTAGCTTCTATACATGAGAGAAACTTAAGAGTTACTTAATCCTGTTTCACTGTTCCAGACTTTCAACATCATTTCAGCAATCGATATAACCTATCAGTGATTGATACGTAGACTTTGCCAAATTCCTTGTAGACTCTACTGCCCATGTACTTCCGAATATAGAATTGGCTCATGCCCTTGAACAGAGCGAATCTGAGCTTGGTTTCCGAAAAGGGAGAGTCGAAGAGCAGCTTGTGTTTGATGAGGCTGAACTTCTTCGGTTCCTGCCATTCCCCTGAAATCATCGTCTTCCTCACTCTTTCGAACAGGGGGGTTCCTGGAATCGGGTACGGGAAGGTGAAAGAAAGATAATCCAATGGTAGAGACGAGGCAAAATTAACCGAATCCAATATTGTTTCTTCAGTTTCGCCTGGGTAACCAAGTATGAAAAACGCGCCAACTTGAATTCCACTTTGTTTAAATATGTTGACAGCTTTTCTGGCCTGCTTCACTGTCGCTTGTTTCTTCATGATTTTCAAGATCGTGTCGTTTCCCGATTCAATCCCAAAGAATACTCGAACGCACCCTGCTTCCTTCATCTTCCGTGCTATGTCCGAGTCTACAGTGTCTACTCGCGAAAGGCACTCCCATCCGATTTTGATTTTTCGATGAATCAATTCATCGCAGATTTCAATCAGCCTCACTCGATTCAATGTGAAACAATCGTCTGCAAACCAGACTCTCTCATACCCAAGCCTCTCAACTTCTTCAACTTCTTGAGCAATATTGTTTGCGCTCCTTGATCGGAAGGTGTTTCCGAATATCGGTCTACTACAAAAATCACATTCAAACGGACATCCACGAGAAGTAATGAGTGCCGTTGTTGTGTAACCAAAATTGCTTGAATAATGCTTCATGTAGCCCTTATTGTTGAACTGTTCCCTCGCTGGAAAGGGAATCGCGTCGAGATCTTCAATGAAATCACGAGGAGGAGTGACTATCACTTTCTCTTTGTCTCTAAAAGTTATCCCCTTTACGTCCCCGAAATTCGAGTGGCTTTCGACAGCCTGAACTATTTCAAGCATGGTTTGCTCGCCCTCACCGATGGCTACGACGTCAAAAGATTGAATGAACTCTTCGGGGTTTGACGTTGCCAGTGGTCCGCCTGCAACGAGAAGCTCACAGTCTTTCCTTAGAAGCTTCGCAAACTCGAGAGCTTTATCTTTCATCGAAAACATTGCCTGTATCCCTATGATTCTTGGACTCGTCCGTCTGACTTTTTCAAGAGCCTCCTCCTGCTTCATGAACGTGCAGTCGACCAGTTCAGCGGAAATTCCGTGACTTCTCAGGTACGCAACTATGTAGCCCAAGCCTAAGGGTGGGAATCTGAAAATTGAGTTGTCATTTGATGGTTGAAAATAGGGATAGACTAATGTCACTGTTGTCATCTTGTGTCAAAGCCCCAGGATTTCAATCGCATATTCAAATCTTGATTTTGTAGGGCTGATCTCGTAATCGAGTCCAACCCAATCCAGAGAGTCCTTTACATATTCTCGTCCTCTACGCAGAATGCCATCTTTCTTCGTCCATAATTTGAAGCCAAACCCGTTTTTGGCAGAACAGACTGAAGCCCAATCACCTAGAACCTCATCCCAAGCGCCCATCCTAGACTCCTTCAATTCGTTACCTTCGGAGTCAATGTATCTCCCGAAAAACATTGATCCTTGCTCGTTCAACACAAACATCTTTTCCAGTTTTTCTCTTCTCACTCCAGTGAAGTCTGTTTCGACTCGAATATTATTTCCATCGACTGTGTAAGTGACAGTTACGCAGCCCGCAGGTCTCGCTTTAACAAATGTCGTTCCGATTTGCATCTTTTGCGTGAGTCCTTTTAGAATCAGGAATCGGAACCGGGGTTGTTCTCGATAAAAGCGCGAAAAATGTCCCAGAAGATTTCGGGCTTTCCGATTTTGGAGTTTGATATTTCGGAGGTTGTTGCGTGGAACTCTGTCCATCAAAAACTCTTTCCGAATCAACCATTCGCCATCAATTTTCGAAATGTGCATTTTGGCAGTTCCTGAAAAATACGTCTCGTGTGAGTACACAAGGGCTGGAACACCGAAACCTGTTCCTTCTCCCACCGTTTCTGTTCCATCATGGACAAGAACTAGACCTTTCTGCAAATTGGCTATCTTCAAATTGTGGGGCCTTGTACTCGAATATACGCGGACTGCGACAGAGTTCGAGATTTGGATAGTGTGTAGATCTTCATCGCTTGGGGAACGGCAATAGTCTTCTGGAGAGGGCATTTATGTGGCTCCCATGGCCTTTGCTTTTCAATTGCTCCTGTCTAGAATTCGTTTAGACAGTTAATAAGCTCAATGTCAAGCGCGCTTTTCAATTTGTTACATTTGATGGGGTTCTCAACATCTTCCAAGATTCCCTTTCTACCCAGAGATTACACATCTGGATTTGAAGAGAAGTCTATAGGTGCTTTCGAATCTTGCGAAGTCAGTTTGTCAACTATGTTTTTCCTTTGATCCAGCTCTTGATCCCGAGTTCAGTTTTCTTTTCTTTCGATTCAATTTTCGCGCTCTTGGAACGAAATGTTATTCCCCAGAGGCTAAGTGCGTAAGTATATGGTTCTTGCATGAGATTGGTGAATGACATTTCGCCGTTTCCCAAGAATCCTATCAATTGCGACGATGAAAGCCCTTCTTTGAGTATCTCAGCCTCAGTTCCTGATCTGCAGCCTGCCATCAACTCAGCGAGTCTTCTGTTGAGGCAGGAGACTAGGAACGTCGCATCAGTCTTGTTGAAGCCTTGATCTGCCCTCAGCATATCTAACACACGTCGGGCTCCTTTTTGCATTTTCTCATGGTCTGACATCACAAAATAGCCAGTCATCTCGGGTGCGAAACTTCTGATCGGGAACATAAGCTCAAAGTCCTCTCCGACTACTCGCATGCCGGGAGCACAAGCATAGTTGCCAAAAGGGAAAGCGAAGGCGTATCTGGCCGAGACTGGATTAAATACCAGTAGCGTTTTCTGGGCTCGAGAAAGTTCGATAGCTTCTTGAATTGCTCCTTGAATTGCTTTTTTGTCAAGTATCGGAAGCCCTTTTTCCTTTGCCATTTTGACTTCGTTTTCAGAAGCTACTTCAGTATACTTAACCGAGGGGGTTTCTTTGTCAATACGTTTGATATATTTGAAGTGGGGTTCCTTCTCAGGGTTGAAGTGAAAAGTGTGTTCCCTTCCAATTATGGTTAGGGCATTTGTGTCCAAACCTAGCGAAGTTTCGCAGAGGTTGGGAATCAGGGCGCACACGGCTTCTCCATCAAGGGCTTTTGGGAGTGAGTGCTCTTTCAGTCTTCCATAGAATTGATGAAAATGTTGGGCAATGAGTCCGTCACCGCTGCATCCGCCTATCACGTTCATTACTCTCGCCTCGCGGGTGCCACCCATGAAGTTGGCGATTCCCTCTGCCAAGAAATGCTCGTAGCCTGGAGTGCCAGCGTTCGACCCCAGAGTAAGCACCAGCATGGTCTTTCCTATGTGAAGTTGCTCTTTGCTTGTGGCTTGCTGAGATAGGTCGACCCATGCGCCACGCGCCATTTCCTTCCCTTGTTCTCCTGCTTCTTGCGGCGTTCGTAGTCCCCAAGTTCTGCCCACACCTATCGGCAGATTTGTAACTAAAGCCAAAAGAGACAAACCGTTGAAGCCTACTCCTGAAATCTCCTTAAGTACGAGGTCTTCATTTTCCAATTCCCCACCTGTCGTATGGCCGATGAGTCTGAGCTGGCTTGCATCGTGCTTCTTGAACCTGTTCTCTATAGCTCTCAGAATTGACCCACATACCAGAGTGTCTTTCTCCTCAGGTTCGCCTCTGTAACTTGAATACAAGATTAACAGTTTTACATCCTCAGGACTGTAGCCACTGTTTAAGAGGTCTTTTTCAAGTTTGTCAAGAATCATCCCGGTGAATTTCTGAGCCTCTTCTGGACTATTTCTTCTCCTTAGCTCCAACTCCCTTTGATGGTCAAGTTCCAACTCATTCATTGTGTGCGCATGGCCTGCAAAACCCATGAAGAAATCGTTAGCCATTATTTACCTCAGATTCAGATACCGTTGTAATACTATAAATGTTTGCGACCAATGCAAGTTCGCGGCGAGTGAATGATGTTGAGTCTTTTGTCTTTTGAATGAACTGAAAAAACTGGATTGTTACACAATTGTTACAGCATTTTGTTACAAAACAATGGTCTAGTTCACTGTTTCTCACATAGCGCGCAATATCTTGAATTGACTCTTGCCCTATTCATAATAGGATTCGCGCTTATTCTCGCGGGAATCAGCTTTCCAGAAAACAGAGAGATTGGTCCAGAAGAAGAAAATCAAACGTCTGCTTCACCTGTTGCTGAACGATAATCAAATTGCACATGACTTTTTGGTATGACAGTCTCGGTTCTTTCCCGAAGAAAATCTGCATTCACGCTCTATCCTATCGCGGGCAATTGTTTCCCCAGTAACCTAACGCTTGACTTCATTGTGGGGCGATACGCCCTTCTAAGTCAAGTTCTCTCCGTTGGGGAGTTGAGCCCGCGCCCACCTGTCCCACGTTTGGGTAAACCCTTCCTCATAAGCGTGGGCAAGCGGTCGAAGCTTGCTGCTTCGGTTGAGTCCGTCTTCGTGGATGTGTCGGTGGGATTAGGAAAGGCTCGTGCTTGTCATCGCCAAACCAGAGATGCGGGTTGAAAGAAGTTAAACGTTCCTATTCTCCGCTCACTGTTTGCCAGATTCCATGTACCTTGTCCATGTTTAGTTCAAAGGTCGCCACGGGGTTTTCAAGCCCCCAGTTCTGCAAGACCTGTGGGTGCACTTCGCCTATCAACCCTGCCTCCGTTTTCTCAATCATTACGGTTCCCGCTCGTCCATTTATGAAACTCGGATGCTTCGTTTCCAATATCTGCCATCGCAGACCAAGGTTCATGAGCAGGGAATCAATGATTGATTTCATCTCGGTGAAACTCGCGTTACCATGTGAAACCGCTGCGGCAAGCGTGTAATTGTCTCTCGTTCTTGTCTCAGCTTTCTCATCTAGGACGGTGACTGGACCAAGTTCGAAGATTCTTTGTGGGTATTCGATGTGTAGGTTGCAGCTGAAGAACTCCATGAGACTCGGAAGAAGCCAATTTCTGAGGCAAGTAAGAGTTTGAACCTTTGGGTTTGCAAGCTCGATTACTCTTTGTTTCTTCAGGTTCATTTCCACGAACAAGTTTTCTGGGTTCGTCATGTTGTACGTGAGTATTTCTTGAAAGCCAAATCCAACCATGAGTTCTCTCGCAGTGTCAAGGAAGGTTTGTTCGGGTCGTGCGCCTCCAGTTGTCGGAAGTTTTCTCCAGAAGGGTTTGATGTCACTGTATCCGAATGCTATGGCAACATCTTCAACGATGTCTATCGGATGCATTATGTCCATCCTGTAACAGGGTATTTGCACGGTCAACTTCTCTTTCTCGATTTTCTCAACATCGTAGCCTGCTTTGGCAAGTAGCTGAGCGATCTGTTTAGCCGTCAGATTCAGGTCTAGGATTTTCTGGGTGTAGTCCACCTCAAGGTCCATTCTCGTTGTTTCGAATGATGGTGTGATTTCTGGCAGACTTCCATCTTCATAGTGCACCGTTGCGGAATATGCCTTTCCACCTCTGTCAATCAGAGAAAGCGTGACTATTTTGAGGGTGTTGAGCACCGTTTCATGAGCGGTGCCAGTGACTTCCACGAGTATGTTTTTGGTTTCTTCCGTGATTTTTCCAAGGTCGTTCGAGTTTATTATTGGCGGAAATGAAAGAATTCTCTTTTCACTGTCAAGGAGAATTGGGTAAACGGGATTTCGGCTGACGATCTGCCCGTATTCTATTCCTTTAGGATGCTCAGCAAGTATTTGCTTCAGATTCATCTTTTTCTCAAAACCTAAAGGAACAAAGCTAGCTTCGGTCGGCTTGACCACCGTGTAGTTCAATGGTGGCTTCATCAGGTCAATGTTGTAAAGTCCTATGGATGTTTTCCGTCTGTTTCTCCCGTATGTGTGATCCAGCTTGTCTTGCAACTGCATTATTCCACGTATGATCGGATCCGTCAGTTTCAAATTCTTGACGATAGAACATCCAATGTAGGGTCTGATGTTTTTGAGTCTCTTGTCAACGAACACTTCGACTAATGGCCTGCCTGAAGTGTAATGCCGTAATCCTTTGTCTATTCCCAGAAAGCCTCGAAGAGTTCTTACTAATCCTTCAATATTCCAAATGTCCGGACGGTTAGTGTCTTTAATCTCGACACTCATCATGCCCGTCTTTTCGTCGAAGAGTTTGACTTCGCCCTTTAGCAAAGGCTAGAACCGCATCTATTTTTTCGGGGTCTCTTTTCAAGTCTATTCCAAGCATTTTCTGGAGCTCAGCGTAATCCACATCTATCGTTGGCATTTTACGTCAACTCCTTGGTTCTTAGCCATTGCAAATCGCGAGAGAAGAGTTCGCGTATGTCATCGATCTTGGCTTTAATCATGAACAGACGATCTGTGCCTAGCCCCCAAGCAATGACTGGGACTTTGATTCCCAACGGCATAGTTACTTCTGGCCTGAAAATTCCCGACCCGCCGAACTCGATCCATCCCAATCCTTCCTTGTATGCGCTTAACTCAACGCTAGGTTCAGTGAATGGATAGTAATCGGGTTTTAGCCTGATCTTCTTTGCTCCCGCAATTTCCTTTGCGAAGGTAACTAGTATTCCAAGCAGGTCTCGGAGATTCAAGTTTTCGTCAACTACGATTCCTTCGACCTGATTGAATTCGGTAAGATGAGTCTGATCCAGCACGTCAGGCCTGTAACAGCGGGCGATTGAAAAGTATTTGCCTGGAATCTGCAAATCCTTGCTCACAAGAGTTCTTGCGCTAAGACACGTTCCATGGCCTCGCAATACTAGTCGCTTAGCCTCTTGGACTGAGTATTTGTAACGCCACCCAGTTGAACCTGTTTTCCACCCATTTTCATGCGTTTCTTTAACATTCCGCAAAACGGGTTGTTTGACGCCGATGCTTCCGAATTTTGGAGACTTCACGAAGTATATGTCCATGCTTTCGCGTGCAGGATGGTCCTGCGGCGTGTAGAGAGCATCGAAATTGAAGAATGATGTCTCAACGTTCGTGCCTGTCATCTCTTTGAATCCTAGGCTGATGAGTTTCTGTTTCACTTCTTCGAGGAAGCGGACGTAGGGATGTTTCTTCCCCGGCCAGGTTTTTGCAACTGGTGCTTCTATATTGTATTTTTGAAGGTCTACATTTCGCCATTTACCAGATATTATCAGTTCAGGGGTCAGCTGAGTGATTTCAGGGGTTGTCTTGAAGCCTGTCCTTAAGGCGGCGATTCCAGCTTCCGTAAGTTCAACTTCTCTCTGCGTTTTCTCCTCAACATCAAGCAGTTTTCTTCCCTTCAAGAGTCTAAAAGCGTCCTGCATATCCTCGCTGAGCTCATCAACAACCACATCTTCCTGTTCATCCAGCAGTTTTATCAACTGCTCGTCATTGCCAACCTCAGGTATTCCTTGCATCTTCAAAATGCCTGTTTTCGATTCAAACGTCGCCCATTTCTTTCTCTGGATCCAACCGAGCGCGATGGGGATAGACTGTTTCTCAAGGCCCGCTTTCTCAATTGTCCGACTGAGAGGCGCTGAACTGCCCAATGTTTCGAGTGCCTTTGCCATCTGCCTTTCAGGGAGTCCTTTCTTCGCGTAGGTCTTGCCCTCAGAGTTGAGATTTGCGATAATTTGTTTCTTTTCGTTGACTCGTAGAAGAGACTTCTCCTTCAAAGTCAACGCTGCACGCATCACGGCTGCGTCAGGCAGATCGCTTTGCTTTATCAATTCGTCTGCTGATGCTTTGCCACCTAGTTTGGCAAGAGTTGATAGTGTTTTGATTTCATGTTCCCTCAGGTCAACCACTGCTTTTTCCCTTCGTTGGTGTGATGAACTGGAATTGGTAATCTAGTTATGCTGGATTTAATAAAAATCCGACGGTAGAATGTGCCACTTACCAATCACCTCATTCACGTGCGCTTCAAGAAGCTCCGTCCAACGGAAAACCAATCTTCCACTCGGCAGACCGGAGAGCACTTTAACGGCATCCTCCGACCATGGCACTAATAAATCTAATGTCCCATTCTGATGGCAACCCTGCAAACAATACTCCGAAAAAGGAAGAACGCGCGCCAGAATCAAATAGTAACAACAAACAAGAATTATAGCCTTCACCTAAATGTGAAGTGAATGCTGCGTCTAAGGTCGGAATCTAGGATTTGGAGCTGTGGAAATGTCTTCGGACTACTCTGTTGTCTTTTCGCTTTATAAGGAAGCATGCGCAGTATAAGGGCAACAGCGTTCTGTTGTTGAGAGATAAGAAGAACACAACAACGTTGCACGTTACAATTAATGATGAAAGGAGTGATGGAAATGTCGGAAAAATCGGGAATTGTTTTCATTGGCAGTAAACCAGTAATGAGCTATGTTCTAGCGATTATTACAAGCCTATCGGCATCCAATACTAAAGAAATAACCTTGAAAGCCCGAGGACAAGCGATCCCCACGGCAGTTGACGCAGCTGAAATAACCAGAAATCGGTTCCTAAAAGACTTGAAAGTGAGCAAAATAGCTATCGGAACAGAGGAGATGCCAGCAAGAGAAGGCGAAAACAGGGCACGGATGGTTTCAACAATAGAAATAGCGCTTACAAAAGAGTAGGAAAAGCCCTGCTGAACAAAGCGTCAACCAGCAATAGCCTTATTTCTAGCGCGCACTGCGGGCTAACAATCAAATCGCTCAAATTCTGACGCGTAATATGAGGAATTGCGTTTTGTGAAGGTTATCCTGTAATGGCCATACTCCATATGGTAGAGACAGAAAAGATGGAAAAACGAAAGAAAGTGGCACGGTCTCAGCAAACGTTGCCAGACAAGTGCCCAGAATGCGGTAGTGCAAACCTTATCCGTGATTATGATACTGGTGAGACTGTTTGCAGCGACTGCGGACTCGTCTTATACGGGCAAATGATGGACAAAGGACCAGAATGGCGTGCCTTCACCCAAGAAGAGAAAGCCTCAAGAAGCCGCGTTGGGATGCCAACATCTTATTCTGTACATGACAAAGGCTTATCAACGGCCATAAGCCAGACTGACCGGGACGCCTTCGGAAGAAAACTTCCATTATCAACGCGCCTGCTGATGTGGCGCCTGAGGAAATGGCAGATCCGTTCTAGAGTGCATTCTTCAGTTGACAGAAACCTTGCCCAAGCGATGGCTGAGCTTGACCGCCTCTCAGACAGGGTCTATATTCCACGGTCAGTCAAAGAGAAGGCTGCTGTCATTTATCGTAAAGCCTTAGATAAGAGCTTAGTCCGCGGCAGGTCTATCGTAGCCATAACGGCTGCTGCGGCTTATGCGGCTTGCCGTGGAAGTGGAACTCCAAGAGCACTTCATGAAATCGCAGAGGCAAGCCTAATCGATAAAAAGGACGTTGCTCGTTGCTACCGGCTTTTGCTGCGTGAACTTGACATGCACATGCCCATTGCTGACTCCCTCACTTACGTTTCAAAGATCGCTGAGAGAATAGGAATTTCGGGCAAGACCCAGGGAATTGCTATACGGATTCTTCGTGAAGCCAGAGATAACCGGGCTGCTGCCGGAAAAGCCCCTATGGGAATGGCT
Source organism: Candidatus Bathyarchaeota archaeon (assembly GCA_963845885.1). GTDB lineage: Archaea > Thermoproteota > Bathyarchaeia > Bathyarchaeales > Bathycorpusculaceae > DASPPK01. The sequence continues at coordinate 39,965 of CAWJTU010000009.1, read as the reverse complement.
GCCGCTGCACTCTACGTTGCTTGTTTGCAGAACAACGAGAAGAAGACACAGAAGGACATCGCCGGAGCTGCGGGCGTCACTGAGGTCACGGTGAGAAACCGCTATAAGACCCTGAAAAGGCAGCTGAAGCTAGAATTGCCAGGCTAATAATCTTTGCTTTCGTCTCTCTTTTCTCAAATTTCCAGGGATCATTTGTATTAGCGCGTGCGTGCGTTTGTCTACGCTGTTCTTTTTCTTCCGGCGCTTCTGTTTATTTTTTCAATTTGGGAATTAGCTTCGTTGCCCATTCTATTTTAGTGGAGTAAGCTTCACGCATTTGTGGAGAAGTAATGGGTTTCCATTCTCGAGCCACTGCAAACATTCGACTTTTGTGTCTACTAATCTTGCCTTTTCGTTTAGGCTTTTCTTTCCTTATCGGCTTATAACGTTCAGGTTTCATATTCGATCTCCGCTAGTTCAAGCTTAGATACCCAATACATATATTTATAGAAGTTTTGTCACCTGGCACACGCTTGATTCAACGCGCTATTATCAAAGAGCTTGCTACAAGCTATTTCTAAGAACGAAACAAGCATCATACGAACACCCAAAACAACATCGAAAACAGGTAATATTCAAGTGGACCAGACACTATAAGTGTACAGGTAAACACACAACCCCACCTAACCACCTAGATTAACCAAGACAATTCCATTGGTGTAACCATAAAATACCATTAGAGCGCACTAACACTTTTATTTGGGCACCCTTCAGCTTTGGATGGGTTTCCCGGTTCAATCCAACAAATGCAACTGGTGCCTGTCAGTTTGCTACAGGGTTGAATCGTTGGAAACCCTCTCTTTCCCTTTGAGGAAAAGTGCAGGGGCAAAGTTTGCGCGCGCGAATAGAAGCTCGCTATTTTCTCTTTCTGAACAACATTGTTTCATTATGGCTAGCGCGCGCAACACCCTTCTGCCGTATATCTCACTTTTGAACAGTGCGCGCTAAGCCTTCATCGATCAAAATAGAAGTCGAATGCTGAGAGTTACGTTTCCCGTCCTACCAAAAGTCTGCGTGAATCACTATTTATCGCAAAACTTAAATAAAAATGGTAGCAATTGTAATTCGAGGCTAGAAACGTGCCTAAAGCCACTAAAGGGAAGAAGAAAAAGCCCGTAAAGAAGTAAGAACGGAAAATCGCTTACAAACGCACAAATCACCCTCATTTTCTTTTTCTGAACAGCATCGTTTCATTATGGCTGCAGACGTACTCAAATCTGGCGCGCGCTCTGTACCTAGTACCCTCGCGTCTTATCAACCACATTGATTAATTCCTCCCTGTTCATGAAACGCCTGAGGTTTTCACAAAAAAGCTCTACGAGTCGGTCGAGGTAATACGGTGTTAGTCCTGCCACATGGGGAGTGACTATAACATTCCGCATATCCCAGAGCGGCGAGTTTCTGGGCAATGGTTCGCGTTCGAAGGTGTCTAAGGCCGCACCTGCGATCCAGCCTTCGCTCAAAGCTTGAATCAACTTGTCTTCCTGAATCACTTTTCCTCTTCCAGTGTTGATCAAAAAGGCGGTAGGCTTCATGCTTCTGAGTTCCTTTTCGCCGATCATTCCATCGGTGTCAGCGGTTAGTGGTAATTGAAGGATAACAAAATCAGATTCAGTCAACAACTCCTTAAGATTTTCAGTGGAAGCGAGCTTGTCAACGTACTCTGGCACTGTTGCGGAAAGACTTCTTCTGGAAGCTATTACAGTCATTCCTATGCATTTTGCTCTTTTTGCTATCTCACTTCCGATTTTTCCGAGTCCCACTATTCCCAGCGTTTTCCCTGCTAACTCGTTCATTTGGGGCAGCAGTTCGATATCGCTGGTTTTCCATTTTCTTTCCACTTGATTTCTAATGAAGAGATGCAATTTTCTGCTCAGACAAAACATCAGTCCGATTGCGTGCTCTGCAACCGGAATCGCGTTCACGCCACCGGCGTTCGTTAATACGACACTGCTATTGACAACTTCAGGATATAGAAATGATTCGACACCGGCGTAGTTGACCTGAATCCACTTGAGCCTCTTGGCTGCCAGAGACATTTGACGAGAGAATCTTCCTGCGACCAAAATATCCGCATCTTCAATGAGTTTCAACAGTTCCTCTTCGTCATTACTCTGATTCACGTCTATCCTTGGCGAGATAGTCTGAATCTTCTTCAAATACTCTTTCGGCAGATGAAAAGAGAGCAGCAACCTTAGCTTGTCTTCATCAGGGTGCAAATCTGGTTCAGTCATTCCTTCCACGACTCAAGGTCATGTTAAGATTCCAGAAGATTTAAACTTCTGCTGCTCTCGCACAGTCACGATGTCACAAATGGAAACGCAGAATTTAATACGCAACACACCATTGTATTAGAGCTAAATCACCTGGGCGGTCTGCACTTTGACTGATGAAGACAAGAATGAGATGATAGTCACACCTTGGGAAGTCAAGGGAAAGGTTGACTATGAACGTCTGATACGCGAGTTTGGTACCCAGCCATTGACAGAAGAGCTTAGACAAAGACTGGCCAAATTCATGGGCGGGGTACACCTCCAGCTTCGGCGGGAACTCTTCTTTTCTCATCGAGACTTGAATACCGTGCTAGACCTTTACGAGAAAGGCATCAAATTCGTGCTTTACACTGGTCGCGGACCTTCGGGTCCAGTTCACATAGGACACTTAGTTCCATGGATATTCACCAAGCGCTTGCAGGAAGCGTTTGACACAAGACTTTATTTTCAGATGACTGATGACGAGAAATTCGTGATCGACGACGAAGCAGTTCTTTCTGAAACCACGAATCTTGCTCACGAAAACGCGTTAGACCTAATTGCCCTCGGCTTCAAACCGCAGAACACGTTTATAATCTATGACGTTGAAGACATAGATCTGCTGTACGACATTGCGCTAGAAGTGGCAAAACGCATTACCTACTCGACGGCAAGATCGACCTTCGGATTTCAAGATGATACAAATCTTGGGTGGATATTTTACCCTGCAGTACAAGCGGTCCCATGCTTTCTTCACAAGAAACTGACCGGCGAAAATGTTCCAGCCCTCATTCCTGCGGCCATAGATCAAGATCCTTACTGGAGAATCACTCGAGACATTGCCGCGAAAATGGGGTACTACAAACCAGCACAGATTCACAATCGGTTCGTACCAGGCTTGGGCGTGGGCGGAAAAATGAGTGCGTCAGAGCCCGAAACTGCAATCTTCACCACTGACACTACTGAGCAAGTGAAAAAGAAGATTTGGAAGGCTTTCACAGGAGGAAGAGGAACCATAGCTGAACAGAAAAAACTTGGAGCCGACCCAGACGTATGCACAGTTTTCCAATATTTTCTCTACTTGTTTGAGGAAGACGACAAGAAACTGGATGAAAGAAAAAGACGCTGCAAAGCTGGTGAAGTCATGTGCGGCGACTGTAAGAAGGAACTGGCTGAAAGAGTTAACAAGTTTCTGGGTGAGCATCAGAAAAAGAGAGAAAAAGCAAGAGACACTATAGACGAGTTCCACATCAGAAGATAAGCGTGTTGAGGTTCGCACTTGATTCAGGCTATAATATTATAAGCGTTGACAAATGTAGATTCCACTCTTGTAAGAGTGAGGTGTGACTGTTATGAGTGATCTGGACGCAGAGGCCCTTAAGAAGCTGAAGCTCTCTGGGAAGATTTTGCGTGAGACGCGCGAAGAAATGAAGAGCTACGTGCGGGAAGGAATGCCTATCATCGACATCTGCGAAAAAGCAGAGAACCTGATCAGACAAAAGGGGGCTAAACCGGCGTTCCCATGCAACGTTTCCGCTAACGAGATTGCTGCACATTACACTTCTCCACCTAACGATAAACAGACAGTTCCTGAGAATTCTGTAGTGAAAGTTGATATCGGCGCACACGTTGACGGCTACTTGACCGACACTGCGGTAACAGTATGTTTCAACCCGGAGTATACGGCTTTGGTGGAAACGGCGGAGCGCGCTTTGAAAACAGCTATTGAAAACATTCGCCCAGGAATATCAACCTCAAAGTTAGGCTCGATAATCGAGACCACGATTAAATCGAGAGGTTTCAAACCCATTTCGAACCTGACGGGACATCAAGTGGGCCGATATATCGTGCACACGGGCACCTCTTTGCCAAACGTTACTCAACTGTTTTCTTCCAAACTCAAACTAGGAGGAGCTTACGCCGTTGAACCTTTCGTAACTCTTCCAAACGCAGCTGGAAGAGTGGAAGATGGCGAGGAAGCCGCAATCTTTCGTTTCGTCAAATCTCGTTCACTCAAGAACAATTATGCAAAACAGCTTCTGAAGTATATTGAAAGCAACTTCAGAACACTTCCTTTTGCTGAGCGCTGGCTGCAAAACGTCGTTCCTCAAGAGAGTTACCGAGAGGCTTTTCATGAGTTGCTGTCTTCAAAATGTTTGATGCAGTACCCCGTCTTCGTCGAAGCTAGCGGAAAAACAGTTGCTCAAGCTGAACACACCGTTTTAGTCGTCGAGGACGGATGTGATGTCTTAACCTAGAACGTTGAGCGCTCTTTCTGTTTTGCTTTGACTTCCCTGTAAATCGCGGTTATAAGCATCTTTCTGCTGCATTTCTGGCAGGGTTCGCCTTCTTTGAATATGTAGTCTCCTCGTTGGAACTCTCTGACGTTCTTGAAACCGCATCCTGGACATTCGATCGTGGTTACTACTGGAGGAACCTCAATCTTCAGTTTTGAAAGTCTTCTTCGTGTCTGGTAAAGTACGTAAGTAGACAGTGCGACTCCGAGGAATCCAAGGAGAACTAATAACCATGAGGCTTCTGAGTTTTGTTCGAATACGCTTAGACCGAATATGAGTGCTATGAATGATAATGCGAGGGTTATGAAAACTACTATTAGCAGAAATGTTGAGATTCTGACTGTTTGGGATGTTGTCTTTGTTCCGCTCATGTCTTTTTTTGTCTCCTACTGTCCAATTCCTATGCTGTTGCCTATGCCAGCAATTACTATGCTGTCGCCCTCTTTGGTTCTCTCGAGTACAACCTCTTTTATCCGGTCGATTACAGTGCTGAGCGAATCGAAGATTTCCTTGCGCATAGGTGAAACCGCGTCTCCTGTGTCTTCCTTCACTATTACGGCGTTTATTGGTATGTGGTACTTGACAAGTTGTTCTTCAATCTTGTACTGGTCAACACCTGGACCGCCTATGGCTGCTCCTACACCTTCAGCTACTTCTCCCAGTTCCTCGCCTTCAAGTTTCAACGCAGCGTCGATCATTACGACCATTGCGATTTTACCCTTGTTTTCCTCGATCACGTGTTCTATTGCGTCTCCAGGTTTGCCAACGTTTCCACCAGGCCCTTCGGCTTTGATTACAAAAGCAGTGCGTCCTTCGAACGGAACGGTTGAGACCACGCAGTCCTTTTCGAGTTTTCTTGTTTCGTAGCCATGCATCAGCTTCGCCGCTACGAGTGCTCCTGCTCCGTCGCCGATTGGTTGGCCATAGGCAAATGCTTTCAACGCGCTTGCGTAAGCTTCTGCTTCGCGCATTATCATCGGCAAGATCATCTGTATCTGCATGATCGTGTACAGACTGAGGGTCTTCTTGCCCAACAAATAGAAATGTCTGATCACTTTGTAAATGAAGTTCAGAGCCATCGCGGCTTCCAGAGTATTCTCCAGATTGTTGGCTTGAATCTCGTCCGCGGCAGGAGCCATCAATTTGACTTCATCTTTAAGGCGGGCATCTCTAACGTCCAATATGTGTTCAAGCTTCCACACTACTCCGGCAGGATCCAGAGTCTGTGGAGCTATTGTGAAATATTCCATGAACCTGTCAACTTTAGAAGTTGGGTCTGTTTGAGGCTTGCCGATCTCCTTTATCGTTTCTACGGCGATTTTTCGTCCTTCTTCTCTAATGTACTTAAGCTTGTAAAGAGAGCCTTCAACTTCTCTAATCATGACATATGTTTGAATTCTGTTTCCGTAGAATATGAAGACCACGAAGATTACATAGAAGAGAATGTTTAGAATCCAGCTCCAGCTGCTAGTGTCGCCTAGACCAATCTGGTTTTGAATTCCAAGCATTGCCGCGATTATGTTCACAAACTCACCTTCGCAAGACACTATTATCGGTCAGTTATAAATTTTGGGTGAATTTCTCCCAAATCCATTGGATGAATCGAAGTGGGGTTACCAGCTTTCCCGGGTTGACATGGCCGAAGACCATACTACAGCCGGAAACGGAACGCGGTTTAACTTCTGAGTTCGGTATGGGATCAGGTGGGACCCGCGCCCTATGGCCGGCGAACCCCAGACTACACGGCAAGCTTCTACTCATAAGCTTATCGCTCCAACACTGAATATCTCATCGAGTTTACCGTTCAGGAAAATGATCCTTTCTATGGCGCAACAACGCATATATTTAAAATCTGGAATGTCATTCTCAATAAAGCCGTGGGGTCGTAGTCTAGGCAGTATCGACCGATTGATCATCGGCTAGGTATGACGACGGGCTCCAGAAAGTAGCTAACGGGTTTGCGGACCTCAAAAAGGGATGAAGAGGTTCTGGAGCTGTTAGAAGAAACCCGTAGGAGCGGCGCTTCGTGCACTGCTCTGGGTAAAGGTCGGTGGTTCAAATCCGCCCGGCCCCACCAAAAAACCATACTTACGAAATGAATTATTGAAATATCATCAATCAATTGATTAATGGCAAATAGTATTTGAAGCGTGCTTCTCAAATCACGAATGTATACACTATGAGAGCTGTGAATTCAGATATCTTGCCTAGAAGTTCGCGTGTTCCGTTCTCTTGATTATTTCGTTCTGAAGGTCTACGCCCAAGTCGACGAAATAGTCGCTGTAGCCAGCGACTCTTACGATCAAATCTCTGTATCTTTCCGGATGTTTCTGTGCGTCACGTAACATTTCAGAGTTCACAACGTTGAACTGGATGTGATGTCCGTCAAGCTTGAAGTAAGTGCGTATGAGTTGTGCAAATTTCTCCTTTCCCACGTCATCTGCCAGAAGCTGCGGTGTGAATTTCTGGTTAAGAAGTGTCCCACCCGTTCTGACATGATCGATTTTCGCAACCGATTTGATTACAGCCGTAGGTCCTTTGCGATCGGCTCCCTGAACAGGCGAGACTCCTTCAGACAAGGGTTCTCCAGCTTTCCTTCCGTCAGCGGTCGCTCCGACCGCTTTTCCAAAGTAGATGTGAACTGTTGTTGGCAACAAATTGATTCTGTAGCATCCACCTTTTGTATTGGGTTTTCCATCCACTGCCTCAAAATACGCTTCAAAAACGGTTTTCATAATCTGGTCGGCACGATCATCGTCGTTTCCGTATTTAGGGGTCTTGTTCAGAAGTTTCTGGCGTAGGTTTTCCTGTCCATCATAATCAGTTTTCAAGATATCAAGCATTTCCTTCATCGTTACGAGTCGGTTTTCGAAAACATTGTACTTCAGCGCAGCCAACGAGTCAGTAGTCGTACCGAGACCTACTCCCTGAATGTAATTCGTGTTGTATCGTGCTCCACCGTCGTTGTAGTCTTTGGCTTTGGCTATGCAATCGTCTATTAGAAGGGATAAGAAGGGCACTGGAAGATGTTCGGCATACAGCCTTTCTATCACATTGTTTCCTTTGATCTTCATTTCAATAAAGTAATTGAGTTGTTTTCTGAATGCCTCAAAAAGTTCTTCATATGAACCGAATTCGATTGGGTTTCCGGTTTCGATTCCTATTTTTTTTCCTGTTCTTGCGTCTTTACCGTTGTTCAGAGTGATTTCAAGAATCTTCGGCAGATTGAAGTAACCGGTGAGAATGTAGCTCTCTTTGCCGAATGCTCCCGTTTCCACGCATCCACTTGATCCGCCGTTTCTGGCGTCTTCTATGCTTTTTCCTTGTCTCAACAGTTCTTGGATTATTTCGTCTGTGTTGAATACTGATGGTTGCCCAAAACCTGTTCGTATTATTTCTACTGCTCTCTTTAGGAATCTGTCAGGTGTTTTTTTGCTAATCTGAACCATGGAGCTAGGCTGAGTCAACCTCATCTCTTCTACCACGTCAAGCATCAAGTACGAAAGTTCGTTTACCCCATCCGCTCCGTCAGCTTTGACTCCGCCCACGTTTATTAAGGCAAAATCTGTGTAAGTGCAACTTTCTTCAGCAGTTACTCCAACTTTTGGTGGTGCAGGTTGATTGTTGAACTTGACCCAGAAGGCTTGGAGAAGCTCTTTTGCTTCCTCACTTGTTAGGCTATTGTCTTCAAGACCTTTTGCATAGAAAGGATAAAGGTGCTGATCGAGTCTTCCAGGATTGAAGGCGTCCCACGGATTAAGCTCGGTTATGACTCCGAGATGAATAAACCAATAGCATTGCAACGCTTCATAGAAGTCTCTTGGTGCATGAGCTGGCACGCGCGAACATATGCGTTCTATTTTCTCAAGTTCTCTTCGTCTTTTGGCGTTTGTTTCTTTCCGGCTCAAGCTTTTAGCCAGATCAGCATAGCGTTCAGCGTAATGAATCACGGCGTCCGCGGTTATTTCCATGGCTTTTAGCTCTTCGCGCTTCTTATTCGCATCTGCACTTTTCTGAAGTTTGAGATGCTGCTCACTTTTGGCGATGTCTTTTTTGAAGTCAACTAAACCTTTGTGGTAGATTTTGTTGTCCAGAGCTGTATGCCCCGGAGCTCTTTGTTCCATAAATTCTGTGAAAACACCAGCATCATACGCTGCTTTCCATTCATCTGACATTTTCTCGAAGATAATGTCTCTTATCGCCTTCCCTTTCCAGAAAGGAATGACTTTGTCTCTGTACACCTTCTTAGTTCTCTCATTCACTGCATAGGGAATCTTTTTTCTGGAACTAAGCACATTAAGATCTCTTAGTGTGTGACAGCAAATTTCGGGATACGTCGAAGTTTCTTTTGGAGATGAACCTCTTTCGCCGACGATCAATTCTCCGTCATTAATACAAATCTTCTTGTTCTCAAGCAAATGTTTGAACGCGAGCGCCCTTTTGACTGGAACAGATACGTGATGAGCAATGTCGCTTTCATAGAATTCCGTCATCAGAAGCGCTCGTTCAGGTGAAATGATAAGGTTTCGAGGCAACGCTCTGTTTTCTTAGTCTTTTGATTCTCTCTCGCATGTCATCCTCCTCCGATTCCCACGCGTATTCCGAGAGCTTCGATTCGATTTTTCACTGACTTGATCCTTCGATCCGAGGGAGGTTGAACTCTGTTTAGCCTGTATGGTTTGCCCAAGCTCTTGTACTTCTCGATTCCAGCTCTGTGGTAAGGAAGCAGATTAACTTGTTGAATGTTAGGCAAAGAACTGATGAACTTGGCTGTTTCATCAACATTCTTTTCGTCGTCATTTATGCTTGGTACAATGGGAAAACTGATTACAATCCTGCCGCCATTTTCGGCAAGCGTCTTGAGATTTCGCAGAATCTGTTGATTCGAGACGCCAGTGTATTTTCTGTGTTTGCGGTCATTCATGATTTTGATATCGTACAGGAAGAGATCGACTTTGTCCCGTATTCTGTCGATGATTCCTGAGTCCGCGAAACCGCAAGTGTCGAGAGTGGTGTGAATGGTTCTCCGTTTACATTCCGTGAGGAGAGCTTCTAGGAAATAGGGCTGCATGAGAGGTTCTCCTCCTGAAAAAGTCACTCCACCACCAGATTCCTCATAAAAACTCTCATCCTTTTCTATTTCTTCAAGAACTTCCTCCACTTTCATGCGCTTCCCAGCAATCGAAAGAGCATCAGACGGACATACGTTAGAGCACATTTCGCAAAGAATACAGTTTCTTCTGTCAATGGAAATGGCTTGAGTCACTGGCAATATCACCTTTCTCTGACATCTTTCCGCGCATATGCCACAGCCGACGCATCTGCTCTTCCTAAAAACCAACTCAAGCTCCGAATCCTGTCCTTCTGGGTTATGGCACCACCAGCAACGCATCGGACAACCTTTGAAAAACACCGTCGTACGAATGCCTGGTCCATCATGAATAGCATATCTCCTGATGTCAAAGATAAGGCCTTTTTTCATGGATGCTGCCTACATCTGAAAATATTATGCCGATCGCTATAGCTCTTTCTTTGGTAACGCGAGAAATGACGGTTCGAGTTATATTTGGTGTTTTGCGGATGTGTCTCTGGCTGATTTGAAAATCTCGCATTGCTTGAAAATGCTTATATCGTTTCAGGGTCTATCGACTAGGCTCAGATCAAAATGAGTGTAGCTAAGCCTCTGCTTGATTATGCTAGGTCGCTTAGACCAAAGAAGGGTTTCAGTCAGTCCTTTTCAGCTTTCAAGAGGCTAATGAATTATCACAAGAGATACTTCTGGTTTATCGTTACAATCGCTATTCTGGCGGTAATACGATCTATTCTGTTCTCACTGGAACCCTTGTACACGACCCTCATCATCGTCAACGTTATTGGACCTCCATCTAACACCAGTCTTCTGTGGGGTTACTTGTTGGTCATAATATCGGCTGGAATAGGCTATGCCATTTCGAATTTTGTTTTGACTTTCGTGCATGGCGTGATGTCTCAGTACATTGTCAGAGACATAAGGACAGATTATTATCGGGCACTCCAGGGCAAATCGTTCAGTTTTTACGATTCTATGGGCGTTGGTGATCTCACGTCAAGAGCCACAGTGGACCTTCAAATGGTTGACTCTTTTCTGAGAACTTGGCTTGGCACTGTTCTTAACGCAGTTTTGACAACGATTATCATTATTGTCATAATCTGGCCCATAAGTCCAACCATGACATTGATCTCCTTAGCCACAATGCCCTTGATTTTCTATTTTACAACGCGCCTCTGGTTAGAAACGATGCCCCTGTTCAGGAACATGCAGCTTATTCTAGGAAGATTGAGCTCGTACATACAGCAGAATATCATTGGAATGAAAACAGTTAGAATATTCCGTCGAGAAAAGGACATTGTTGACGGGTTCAAAGACGTAGAGAACGTGTATGTGAACACGGCTATCACCGCGGGCAAGCTGCAGTCGATCTACACGCCTCTCGGTCCAGCGATACTTACGCTTGGAATTGCTCTGGTCTACGTGTACGCGGGGGAAACTCTGGGTATTCCAGGGTCAGCCTTGGCAGTTGCTCAGGTTGGCAACATCATTCTCTTTGCAAGGTACATGATGAGACTAACCTTTCCTATAAGAGATCTGAGTCAGACTTTGGGAAGTTGGATTACGGCTTACGCCGGCCTGGAAAGGATTCTTGAGATGGCAGACGCACCGAGAAACGTTGAAGATCTTGCAGATGCTAGAGATATAAGAATAGAAAAAGGAAAGCTTGAACTCGAAAACGTGACTTTCGGTTACGTGAAAGAGAGACCTGTGCTGAACCATGTTACGTTCACGGTACAGCCAGGCGAAAAAATAGCGATACTAGGCGCAACAGGATCAGGCAAAAGCTCTCTGATTTATTTGATTCCAAGATTTTATGACATCCAAGAGGGCAGCATAAAGATAGATGGCACGGACATACGCCAGTTCAGGCTTGATTCTCTCAGACGCCAAATAGGCGTGGTGCTGCAGGATGTTTTCTTGTTCACTGGAACAATCAAAGAGAACATTGCCTTCGGCAAGCCTGACGCCTCGATGGATCAAATAATGGAAGCTGCTAAGGCAGCTAGAATACATGACTTCATCGAATCTCTTCCAACTGGCTATGATACGCTCGTCGGAGAAAGAGGGGTCACCCTGTCTGGGGGTCAAAAGCAGAGAATCACAATAGCCAGAGCGCTCATAACAAATCCAAAAATACTGATAATGGACGACTCATTGTCATTCGTTGACGCGAAGACGGAGCAAGAAATTCAATCTGCAATCGAAGAAGCTACGAAAATGAGGACGACTCTAATAATTGCTCAGAGATTCTCGACAGTAAAAACTGCGGAGAAGATTTTGGTCCTTGAAAACGGGTCAATGGTCGAATTCGGAACGCACGAAGAGCTTATGGCAAGTAACGGCGTCTACAAGAAGGTCTACGAAACGCAATTCATCCAAAAAGCATCGCCTATTCTCGACGAAACGGGTGGTTCTTAGTGTCAGGTTCATACGGAACTTTTTCCACAAGGCAGGAAGAAAGAAGAAAAAGAACCATTCCTGACAGGGTACTGATTCGGAGAGTCTATGACTACGCTCAAGCTCACAAGAGAAACCTCGCAATAGGTATCTCAGCCACTATACTCGGCGCGTTAACCGGGTTGGTTGCGCCGTACATGCACGCGATAGCCATCGACCAGATAATAACGCCCAAGAACCTTTCGGGCTTCTTGTGGTGGATCCCGTTGTTTGTAGCTGTCATCTTGGGCAACTATGCTTTTCAGTACATCCAGACGTACCAGATGCGTATAGTCGGGGAAAACGTAGTTGCGAAGATGAGGGATGACATGATGGAAAAACTGCAAATCATCTCGCTAAAGTATTTTTCAGAAGGTGAAATCGGAAGAATTATCTCCCGACCGACGAACGACGCCAACACCGTCAGAATATTTCTGAGAATGGGGCTCACGAGTATTTTCATAGACATTAGCTCAATACTCGGCTCCTTTGCAATAATGTTCTATCTTGATCTTCGACTGGCCCTTCTTGCCATGTCTGTTGTGCCTGTGGCCATAGTGCTAGTCTGGTATCTTGGGAAATATTCAAGAGCCGCTTACAGGAAAACGTTGATCACAAATTCGGGATTGACGGCAAGAATGCAGGAAGACCTAGCAGGCATAAAGGTTACCCAAGCCTATGCGCAGGAGCAGGAAACAGAAAAGAAGTTCCTGAAGAGCCAAAACGAAACCGTGAAGGCAACAATCAGAGCCATTCTTATAGGCTCGTCATACACGCCGTTCGTAATGGGATTGAGACTGATCGGAACAATGATAATTCTCTATTATGGAGTAATGGCTGTGATACATGTGCCTCCAGTAATCACGCTGGGAGTTCTAGTGGCTTTCATCGAGTACCAGTTCTCGTATTTCATGCCGTTGGTCGACTTGGTAACGATGTATGACCAGTATCAATCAGCCATGTCAGCAATTGAAAGAATGTTCGACGTGATAGACACCAAAGTTGAGGTTGTAGACCCGCCGCCTGAACGGAGAGTGGCATTGGAGTGATAGACGAAGTCAGATTTGAAAACGTCAGTTTTGCCTACGACATGGATGTGCCAGTTCTGAAGAACATCAACTTCACTCTAAAACGCAACATGAAACTTGCGATCGTGGGACAGACAGGGGCGGGAAAAAGTACAATAATTAACCTTCTCTCAAGATTCTACGATCCAGGCGAAGGCAGAATACTTATCAATGGACATGATATCAAAGATATTTCGCTCGCCTCTTTGAGAGCTCATATGAGTACAGTGCTACAGGACTCGTTTCTCTTTTTCCTTTCCATAAAGGAAAACATAAGGTTCGGAAAACTTGAAGCAACAGACCAAGAGATCGTAGACGCAGCAAAATCTATCGGTGCCCACGATTTCATAATGAAGCTTCCCCACGACTACGACTACGTGATACAGGAAGGTTCGTCAAACATATCCATTGGCCAAAGACAACTCATAAGCTTTGCCAGAACTCTACTTGCAAACCCAGAAATATTGGTGTTGGACGAAGCAACGTCGTCTGTTGACGCCTACACCGAACTGGTGATACAGAGAGCTCTCAAAACGTTGATGCGCAACAGGATGACTATAATAATCGCTCACCGACTTTCAACCATAAGGCTTTGCGACGAGATTTTGACAATCGATCATGGGTCGATAGTGGAGAGAGGCACGCATGAGCAGCTTATGCGTAAGAAAGGATTATACAGCTCATTCTATAGGCTGCAATTCAAAGAAGAAACAGGGACAGACACTTCGCAGTAGTTTAACCTTCTTCGGGAAGATATCGGGGGCTCACCAAATATCCCAGAATGTCTCGCATCTCTCTGTCGACGTAATTTTCAAGGCTGTTGACAATGTCTGCAGCCGTCAAGACGCCTTGAAGCGTGTCTTCTTTAATCACCGCCAGTCTCCAAATTTTGTGTTTCTTCATCATTTTGGCTGCTTCTGAGAGATCTGCGTCCGCGTCAATCGTTATCAAGGGCGTCGACATTATTTCGGCGACTTTCACATTCTTTGGATCAAGTCCTTTTCCAGCAACCTTCCATGTGACGTCGCGGTCAGTAACTATGCCGAACGGCTTACCTTGCCTGAGAACGATTGCGCATCCTTGTCTTTTATTGTACATACTCAAGGATGCTTCCGCAACAGATGCGTCTTCTTCGACAGTAACTATGCTCTTGGTCATAGCTTCGGCAACTCTCAAGAACTCCACACTCTTGGTATTTAGAACGATTCGAAAGTAAATTTAGGGATTTCGAATAATTAAACTATGCTATGAAGTCGTTATCTTTCAGTTTTGTTTGCATTCCCTTGCGTATGTTTCTGTTTCTCTGAGGAGTTTGTGGAGGTCCTCTTTCGAATGAGCGGTGCACAAAGCGCAGCTGTGAGTTGGAAGGAAGAAGACTCCGTTAGCGATCATAGCTAGATTATAGTTGAACATCCGCTTGATATCCGCTCGGGAAGCTGCTTGAGGGTCCTTTACGTGTTCTTTTGTGAAATGAATGTTGAAGAGTGAACCTGCGCCAGTGATTTGAACGTCAATTGCATTTTCATCGAAAATTCGTTTCATTTCTGTCCTTAAACTGTCGCCAAGTCCGTTAAGACGGCTTGTGATTTCGCCGTCTTCCAGCATTCGGAGAGTTGCCAGTCCAGCAGTCATAGTTATCGGGTTTCCCACGAACGTGCCACCTTGGAATGAGTAGTTGGGACGTTTGTAGACTGTGCTGTCTATTCTCTCCATTATTCTCTTTGGTCCACAGAAGGCTCCCACTGGGAATCCTCCTCCTAAGATTTTCCCTAAGACGGTGATATCTGGTTTCACGCCGAAGTATTCTTGCCCCCCGCCGGGAGCAAGTCGAAAGCCCGTTATTACCTCGTCGAATATTAGCAGTATGTTCTTTTTGTCACACAATTCTCTTAGACCCTTCAAAAACTCTTTTTCAGCAGGTATTCCGCCTCCTCCGCCAAGGACTGGTTCGATTACGATTGAGGCAAGTTGTTCATTCTTCAGCCTTTTTTCAACCCCTTCAAGATCGTTGAAAGGCAAAAGAATCGTGTCCTGCAGGGCTCCATGCGTCAATCCAGCAGATTCTGGAAGGTCAAACGGAGGTTTTACCCCAACGTGGAGTGCGTCGTAACCTCCGTGCCACCCGCCAAGGAACTTGGCGATTTTGTCTCGTCCTGTGAACGCTCGTGCGAGTCGCGTGGCGTACATGTTGGCTTCTGTACCTGAATTTGTGAACCTGACCATCTCGGCGCTCGGGACCATTTTGACGACTTGTTCAGCCAAGGCGACTTCTAATTCATTTGAGGTGCCGTAGATTGTTCCGTTTTCAAGTTGTCTCTTAACCGCCGTTATCACCTGTTTTGGACTGTGCCCCAGAATTAGTGCCGTGTGTCCCAGCCAAAAATCGACGTATTCGTTTTGGTCTACGTCGTACAGTTTGCTGCCCTTGGCTCTCGCAGTGAAAAACGGGTACGGTTCAAAATAACGTATTCCGTAGGATACGCCAGCGGGCAAGACTTTTTTTGCGCGTTGATAGAGGGTCTCTGACGTCGAAGTTTTCGGCACGTAATCTTTCATCAGAATTCATTCCTTTTTGTGATACATAGTCAGACAGTGCGAGATTCATTTAAATTGTTTATGAAAACACTGCTGTAAAGAACGTACGTTATGTTTTCCATGGGATTTCGCAAACTCTTTATGTTTCGATTACATATGCGAGTTTAAAGAGGTTTGGAAATGGAATTTAAAGGTAGCCAGACTGAAAAGAATCTGCTTGCAGCTTTTGCGGGCGAATCTCAGGCCAGAAACAGGTACACCTACTTCGCAAGTGTAGCGAGAAATGAAGGACTTGAACAGATTTCAGGCATTTTCACGGAAACAGCTGATAACGAAAAGGAGCACGCCAAACTTTTCTTTGGACATCTCAAAGGGGGAACCACAGAAATAGTGGCAGCTTATCCATCGGGTGTCATAGGCTCAACGATGCAGAACTTGAAAGCAGCTGCCGAGGGAGAAAAGTTTGAGTGGGGAACTTTGTACCCAGGTTTTGCAGAAGTGGCTGAAAAAGAAGGTTTCATGGACGCTGCACTGACTTTTCGTCAGGTCGCTAAAGTGGAAGTTTATCATGAAAGACGATACCTGAAATTGCTGGCAAATGTTGAACAGGGCAAAGTGTTCAAGAAAAATGCGCCGGTGAAATGGAAGTGTAGAAACTGCGGGTACGTTTTCGAGGGCACAGAAGTACCCGACACATGTCCAGTCTGCAAACACCCCAAAAGTTTCTATGAAGTCTACGCTGAAAACTATTGAGCTGATTCGACAAAACAACAGAAATATGGCGACGCAACGGAGTCTACAGTCTGATCCTGTGGCTCTTGTGCTGTACGTCTTGGTCAAATTCTTTGGCCAATTGCTCAAGAAGAGCCCTTTGTTGCGTCGTTAGTTTCTCAGGCACCACTACGTTCACTCGGACCATCATGTCGCCTCTACCATACCCTCTGAACCTCGGCATTCCTTTTCCTTTGAGTCTCAAGACCTGCCCTGGCTGTGTTCCATTCTGAATCCTGATCGTCGTGTTTCCCTCAAGCGTCGGTATACTAACGTCTGTCCCCAGTGCCGCCTGAGGAAAACCTACCGTAAGCTCGTACAGAAGATCATCCTCGTCTCTTCTGAAATATTTGTGAGGCGCTATATGGATGACGACGTACAAATCCCCTGGAGTCCTCGCTTCAGGCGATATTTCGCCCTCTCCAGGAAGTCGCAGCTGGTATCCTTCATCTATGCCTGGAGGAATCTTCACGGTTATTCTTCTTTCTTTTTCTGCAACTCCGCTGCCTCTGCATTTTGGGCACGGTCTGTCGATTATTCTGCCTCTTCCGTTGCATGTTGGACAAGGTATTACTCGCACAAACATGCCGAAGGCATTTCTAGTTGTAGTTTGCACTCTCCCCGCCCCGTTACATCTGGTGCAGGTTCGAGGTGAAGTGCCGGGAGCTGCCCCATTTCCTCCGCATACGTCGCACCTTTCCGTTCTTTCTATGCCGATCTCTTTCTGAGCGCCATTAGCTGCCTCTTCGAGTGTGACTTCGAGGTCATAGGCTAAGTCTCCGCCTCTTTGCGGTCTTTCCGCGAAGTCTCTGCCGCCGAAGAAGAAGCTGAACACGTCTCTTAAACCGACACCTGCACCTAAATCTCTGAAAATAGAGTCGAAGTCCGCGCCTCTGAATATGTCCTCCTGCGTGTAGCGTTGGTCAAAACCTGCGTGTCCCAGTTGATCGTACTGGCTTCTTTTTTCGTCGTCAGATAATACTGCGTATGCTTCTGATATTTCCTTGAATTTTTCTTCGGCGTCGGGCGATTTGTTCCTGTCAGGGTGATATTGCAGCGCCAATTTTCGGTAAGAGTCTTTTATCTCGTCTTTCGACGCAGTTTTCTGAACACCCAGAACTTCGTAGTAGTCTCTTTTGTTACTGTTACTCATTTCTTTATCATCAAATCAAGGGTGCAGGTCAGTTAAGACCTGCTAAGAACCTCTATTTCACCTTGTAGTCTTCTGAATCGACGACCTTGTCGCCGCTTGGTCCCTGTTGTTCTTGTTCTGCTTCTCCAGCAGGTTGTTGTTGTGCTTTCTGTTTTGCTTGTTCTGCAGCTGCTTGTTGGTATATGACTGTTCCGACGTCTTGGAGCACCTTCGTTAGTTCATCAGATTTGATCTTGATTTTGTCTGAGTCCGTGCCTGCTAATGCGTCTTTGAGAGCTGAAACTGAAGCGTCTATGCTGTTCTTCTGTTCCTGTGTAAGCTTTTCGCCCAAGTCTTTCTTAGTCTTCTCAGCAGTGTATATGAGGTTGTCAGCGTTGTTTCTTGCATCAGCTTCTTCTCGTTTCCTCTTATCCTGCTCAGCATACTGTTCTGCGTCTTTGATGAGCCGCTCCTTCTCTTCTTTGGACAGCTTTGTGGAAGCAGTGATCCTTATTTTTGCTTCTTTGCCTGTACCTAGATCCTTCGCGGTTACGTTCAGTATGCCGCTAGCGTCCATATCAAATGTAACTTCAATCTGCGGAACACCTCTTGGAGCAGGAGCAATACCTTCCAGGTTGAATATGCCGAGCGAGACGTTGTCGCTTGCCATCGGACGTTCGCCTTGCAAAACATGAATCGTTACAGCGGTCTGGAAGTCGGCTGCTGTCGTGAAAATCTGACTTCTTCTGGTGGGGATGGTCGTGTTTTTCTCTATGACTCTCGTGAAGACACGACCGAGAGTTTCAACACCCAGAGACAATGGCGTAACATCCAGCAGCAGTAGATCTTTCACTTCACCTGTGAGAACAGCTCCTTGGATGGCTGCACCGATCGCAACGCATTCCATGGGGTCGACGCCTCTTTCTGCAGGTTTTCCCATGATTTTTTCAACGAATCTTTGGACGTAAGGCATTCGGGTCATTCCGCCGAAGAGAATTATCTTGTCAATGTCTTTCGGCGTCATTTTTGCGTCTTCAAGTGCTTTTACGATCGTCCGTTCCGTTTTCTGGACTATTGGTTGTGCGAGTGATTCGAGTTTGGCTCTGGACAGGGTGAAGTGTAGGTGTTTTGGTCCTGAAGCATCCGTGGAAATGAATGGAAGGTCAATATCTGTGGTCATTAATGTTGACAGCTCGATTTTGGCTTTCTCAGAGGCTTCTTTCAGTCGCGAGATTGCCATTTTATCGTTGCGCAGGTCGACGCCTGTCTGTCTCTGGAACTCCTCTATAAGATAATCCATGACCGCCTTGTCTAGGTCTGTACCGCCTGTCTGCGTGTCGCCGCTTGTTGAAAGCACTTGGAAGACTCCTTTGCCAAAATCCATTATCGTGACGTCGTGCGTTCCTCCGCCGAAACTGAAGACAAGTATTTTCATCTCTTTTTCAAGTTTGTCAATTCCATAAGCTAAGCAGGCTGCTGTAGGCTCATTGATGATTCTAGCAACTTCAAATCCAGCTATTTCGCCTGCGTCTTTTGTGGCTTGACGCTGATTGTCATTGAAGTGCGCTGGAACTGTAATCACTGCTTTCCTTATGGTGGTGGACAAGTAAGTTTCAGTGTCTTTCTTTATCTTCTGCAGTATGAAGGCAGAGATTTGTTGTGGACTGTAGTCTTTTCCGGCTATGTTTACTTTGTAGTCGGTTCCCATTTTCCTCTTTATCTCAAAAATCGTTCCTTCGGGGTTAGCTGTAGCCTGTCTTTTTGCTGTTTCGCCGACAAGAAGCGTTCCGTCTTTGGTGAAGGCAACGACTGAAGGAAACATTTTTCCAGCCATCGTAGGTCCTTCAGCGCTTGGGATGACGGTTGCGCGTCCGCCTTCGTATATTGCGGCTGAAGAATTGGTTGTCCCCAAGTCTATGCCCAAGATTTTTTCCGATTTGGAACTACTCATGTTGATTCATCTCCTTTTTTTGATTGTGAAGGTTGTACCACAACCTTAACTATGCTCGGTCTAATCACCTTTTCTCTCATTGTGTAGCCTTTTCTGACCTCTTCAACTATTTTGCATCCGTTGACGCCTTCTTCTTCGGTCTTGGCAACGGCATGGTGCTTTGAAGGGTCGAAGGGTTCTCCAATGGATTTTATGGGGGCAACGCCCTCTTTTTCCAGGATTCTCTTCAGTTTCTTGAGGGTGATTTCAACTCCTTGGATCAATGCTTCAGACGAGTCTGTGGATCGAGCGCTCTGGACTGCTAACTCCAATTCATCAACGACGTCTAGCAAATCTATGACGATGCGTTCGGTGCAGTATTCCTTCGCTTCTTCAAGTTCTCGTTCGTATCTTTTCTTGAAGTTTTCCAGGTCTGCTCTTGCATACTTCAACTGGATCAGATAGTCTTCGGCCTTTTTTCTTTCGCTTTCGACAGCTTTCTCAAGTGCCTCAACCTGTTCGTCGGACCCTGATTCTTCTTCTGGCGTTTCGCCCATTCGAACTGTCCTCACCTAAAGTGCTAGTTTTGTAGCGTATTCAAACGGGCATATATAGATTAGCTCCGCGAATCTGTGAAGCATCAACATTGGTTGAATCTGGTTGATGATTCGCAGATTTCAAGGATCAATCGGGGGTCAAGATAAGAACCCTTTTCTGCTGATTGCAGCAGTCCTTAAATACGTAGGAAACTGAAAGTGCAATCAACTTTGGTCGTGGTGAAGACGGAAATAGAAAGGGCAGTTTGTGTCCTTGGGGGTTGTCTTTTCTTCGCTGGACTTGTCCTTTACATGCCATCGGGGCTTAATTTTCTTTTGTTTAATCCTCAAGACTATCGCGTGCCCTTGTTTGTTATCGGTGGTATTGCCTTCATTTCATCCTGTGGCCTAATCTTGTTTCTTGTTGAGAATGGTCGCGTTGTTTTCTATGTCGGGATAGTCGGAGCTGCTTTTTCGTATCTCTTTACTGGAGGGATACTTGGTGTGGTGGGGGGTGTGCTAGGCTTGATTGGGGGTTACGAGCAAATGTCCAAGAAACGGCATGCCACTTCTAGAGAGTCATTCCAAGAAAAACCACTGCAACAATCATTGGAAACGAACTGAAATACATCACAGCATCGAGTTTCTATTGTTGAAGGAAAGTTGGTTATAGACGGCATATGAAGTTGGTTTCAACAGATTGGTATTCCCGGCATAGACTTTGATTTGTCGACTTTGTTCTGGACTTGTCGAGGTGCTAGTAGTTGGATCTTACAGTTGACTCAGACTCTGTCACAAAAATCTTCGCGCGCTTGCTTCACAACTGTTTGCAACGGAAAGATCTTGACCATGAAACTGAGACACAGAGGTGCATTGAAGACACCAGCCACCAAATGGTTCAAGCAAAGCTTTTCCTTCTCCAACTGCACATTGTTTTTCGGTGCTGAAGAATGGGTATCCAACAGATTGATGTTTACTACACCACTCTCAAGTATACCGAACCTTTTCGGATTGCATCGGGCACAAGCACTGAAGCTAAGAACGTTGTGGTGAAGCTCACAACCGACTATGACGTCGTTGGCTGGGGTGAGTCTTCACCGTCAAAAAGGGTAACTGGCGAAACCGCGGAAAGTGTGATTGAAGTGTTGGATAGGCTTTCCCCAAAGTTGATTCGCAAGTGTCCGTTGAGAATTGAACAGATTGCTGATCTGATGGACGAAGCCATCAAAGGTAATCCTGCGGCGAAAGCTGCGATTGACATGGCTTTGTTCGATGTTTTGGGAAAAACAGCGGAGAAACCGCTTTTCATGCTTTTAGGCGGTTTCCGCACCGAGGTTGCTACGGACCTGACTTTAGGTATTAAATCCCCCTCGCAGATGGCTGAGGACGCGTGTAAAGCTACTGACAAAGGGTTCAAATCACTGAAGGTGAAGCTCGGTACTGCTCCTGTTGAAGACGTTGAGCGTGTCAGAATGATTCGCCAGGCTATTGGTGAACAGGTCCAGTTGCGCGTGGACGCGAATCAAGGCTGGACGGTTAGTCAAGCCATAGAAGTTCTCAACAAGATTGACAAGTTTCGGATACATTTCGCCGAGCAACCAGTTCGTGCAGATGACATGAAAGGGTTGAAGAAGGTGAGATGCGATTCTCCCATCCCAATAATGGCAGATGAAAGTGTGCATTCGCCTGAGGATGCGTTACGGTTGATTGAGGCTGAAGCTGTGGATCTGATAAATATCAAATTGATGAAGTGTGGTGGGATTTTGAAGGGCAGAAAAATCGCAGAAATTGCTGAAGCCGCGGGCATACCATGTATGATCGGGTGCATGAGTGAGTCTGGAATCGGGATAGCTGCCGCAGCCCATTTGGCAGCGGGCATCAAGAACATACGGTACGCCGATTTAGATTCGGACCTCATGTTGTCCGATAAACTCGTTACCAGAGGCGGTATAGGTCTGAAAGATTCTGCGAGGGTTTTTTCGAGAAGTGACGGATTGGGTATTGATCAAATCGATGAAATTCTTCTCGGAAAACCTGCAAGAACCTACAAATGATCTGCCCTATCAATTGTTCTTGACCAATATTTGGAGAAACAGAAAAACTCTTTAGTGATGCGTGAGAACTAGACTTCAATGCCGTGTTGATTGGTTCCCTTCAGGGCTCTAGTACCTTTGCAAATCAACACGCATTGTCCCCCACAAAATGTGTGGGTTCAAAAAGTGAATGAGTGAGATGTTTGGCTGGCGAGATAACAACTCTTCCATGCGGATGCAAGTACCAAGACATGGAGTTTATGGTAGTAAGAGTTTTTGAGTGCGAATATCATAAACAGAAACGCACGCGAAAGCGACCGTACAGGCCGAAAGCAGAGTGTGTGAGACCTTAGTTAGAAGCTACGTATGAATACAATTCGTTTTCACAAGCGCTCTTCTGTGAGCTGTCTCATTATGTTTTCTGCATCTCTTCCTTCATTTTTTCTTCGAGGGATTTCAATTCGCCGTGACTTGCATAGTTGATCTTGGTGTCAAGTCTAACGTCCACTCCCAGCTTTCTCAGGAAAAAGTACAGTTCTTCTCCGGTTACCTCAGTCAGTCTGCCGGATGAAGCCAGTTTAACCAGGACCTCTCTGACCCTGCTCATAGCTTCAGGAAACTGTTGGCTTGCAGTGTTGAATACTTCCCATGCTCTATCTCTGAAAATCTTGTCCAATACTTCTTGTTGGTTCACTGTTTTGGGTTTATCTTCTTTCGGGGCCAATCTTTTCTGATATTCTCTTAGTTTCCTTTCCCTTATTGCTGCTAGGTCAGCGTCACTCATAGCGGCATAGTAATGATCACCAAATTGATAAACGTTAGCGCCTGTTTGCTAGTATTCGAAGCTGAGGTAGAGTAAAACCGCCAGTGCTCCGAGAGTGAACACGTCTGGCAACATGGCGAACGGACCGAGGCCGAATGCGTGGAAACCAAAAGCCCATTGCACAAACGGGTTGAGAGCAAGGGCGTTCATGAGAAAGACAGCCGAGAATATCGTAAGCCCTATCGTAAATTCTGACCGTGTCTTCCGATATATGTTAACGTATATTGCTAGCAGGAAGACTGAAAGCGTCACGTTTATGGTGGAAACGACCGTTTCTATGGTGTAAAAAAGCTCTATGTCACCGCCTATTTCTCTATAAGGAGGTATCTCATGAGGTTCAAAAGGAAAACGTGGAAACAAAGAAGTGGAAGCAGCCCAGAGCGCCGCCAAAATAGCTACCACTATAATAATCGCTATTATCAACCCGTTTCTCAAATTCTTGTTCATTCGATTGTCCATTTGTTTTGCTCCCTTTTCTACTTTTTCCAGATTTTGTTCAGAATCTCCTCAAACTGCGCATAGTTCTCTTCCATGGCCGGAGACAAAAAATACGTAGTGCCATAACCATCTCCAGCAGACGTTATAATCTTGTTTTTCTCTAGCACTCCAAGATGATGTCTTATAGTCCGATAGTCCATACCAAGCAGGTTTGCCAATTGGTTGGCATTTTGCGGAGTTTCATTCAAAGTCTGAATTATCCTAGCTCGGCTCAAACCCCCTCTCGTGCCAGCGATAAGCCATCCAAGCAGATACTTCATCGGACGCGCGTTAGCAGACATCCATACAGCTCCGCATGCAACATAGGGGTTTTAGCTAAACCTAATTGGACTAGGATAATAAACCTGTCTCTTTCGATTTTTCTCCGCCTCACTTTTCAAATGAATATGGTCAGATTCGGAACAAAATAGGGTGCAATTCTGAAAAACCCCTTAATAATTCATTTCTTAACTGATAGGTTGGAGGTTGAAAACGAGTCAGCAACAGCCCATTCCTCAATAGACCTCGGGAAGGTCCAAGAAGACTGTGGATGATTTTCCTTTCCCCTCTCCTCTCTCCTTTTCTCCCCAGTCGTTCTGGACCTAACCGAGGTTATGGAGGAATAGGTGAATCTTCCAGAAAGGAACGGCTGTTAACCTCGTTTTCGACGGCCATGACATGGAAGGCCGTAACCTTCCTTTTCCTTTCACGATGATTCATTAAGGAGGATCTGGTATTGACAGAAAACAAATCGTATGCAGTGAAATACCGGATTTTTGTTGCCAAGATGAATCGCGCTTTTCAAAATGCCAGAACCGAAGTTGCCAGAAGTGTACATGAAACGGTTCACGTATTCAGAATCATGCTTTTCTTACATTCTGCAAAGGATTTCGCAGCGGTTCTCAGGCTCTATGGAAAGGACGTTCCATCTGGAACTAAATGAAAAACTGGCAGGGCGCACATATCTTGCCATACCATTGTGGACTGCAACTTTTCATCGACACAACCATTTTCGTCCACGATTAGATTAGGAACAGAATAGGGTGCAATTCTGAAAAACAGTTTAATAACACCCTGCTCTTCCAAGGGGAATTGTCAGTAGACATGGAGATGGCAGCAGTGAAAGACGTGAATGGCCGAGGCCACCGACGACATGACAGAATATCCTGGTTCATTGCTGCCTCTCATCGCTTCATTGAATTAGGCATGGAAGATTTGGAACAGTGGTAAGTTTGGGTGCTTTTACAAGAGCGATAAGGAACATTTCAAGAAGGAAGATAAGGGCATTGTTGGTAATCGTTGCCTTGAGTTTTTCCTTGGCAATAATGATATCTATTCCTGCCGGTGTGGTCGCAAACCAAGAATCCACGCAGAGCTTGACACAGAGATTCAACAGCACCATCACAGAAACGGAAGAGCAAATCAACCAGAGTACTACGTTGATAGAAATCTCAACGTCGAGTGGAAGCATGTTTTCCGGTCCGCCCTCAGGCATGTCTGGCCCCCCACAAGGCATGAACCGATCCGACTTCTCATTTACACGAGAAGAATTCTATATGAATGAATCCGTTGTTGGCAACATTAGTTCCATTGGTGGTGTCAAAGACGTTGTTCCGTTCCTCGTGAAATCATCCTCGGAGACCACCGAGGAGACCATAAATACACCGATGGGAGATTTTGCTATATCTAGACCGCTCTACACGATTACTGGTGTCTATCTGAATTCTTCGCT
The DNA here is from genome assembly GCA_963845885.1 of Candidatus Bathyarchaeota archaeon. Lineage (GTDB taxonomy): Archaea > Thermoproteota > Bathyarchaeia > Bathyarchaeales > Bathycorpusculaceae > DASPPK01. Next base: position 14,813 of record CAWJTU010000009.1, on the reverse strand, counting down.
CATCGACGAATACTCTGTCCTACCTACAGACGTAGACATAACGGCAGGGAGAAATCTACGCGAGGGGGATAGTGGCGTTCTTCTCATGAGTCTTAACCTCTCAAAGTACTACGGAGTCGGAGTGGGCAGCGAAGTGGATGTGAATGGCACATCCTTCACGGTGATAGGAATCTACGACCAGACGGCTCAAAATCCCACGGAGACGAGGGGAGTGTACATGAATCTGACTGATGCTCAAACGGTTACCAATGAAATAGGAAACGTGAGCAGGCTTGACCTGTATGCAGAGAACGTCTCCTATGTGGACACGATTAACACGCAGATACAGACAATGTATTCAACTGAGATAAATGCGCGTGAGATTTCTGTCGCAACGTACGCGACTCGCTTGGCAAACCTTGAGAGCCAACAAGCGAGATACACCGAGCTTCTGAACAACGCCGAATCAACCTTGGCCCAGACCCAATCGGTTGCAATCCAAGAGATCATCGTGGTAATCGCAGCAACGAGTCTTATCGTCCTGTTCGTGATGCTGTACACAGTGCGAGAAAGAACGAAGGAGATAGGAACACTCAAAGCGATAGGATTCAGCAACTGGAGCGTCATGAGCCAGTTCATGCTTGAAGGAGTAATTTTAAGTCTAGCGGCAGGCGTAGTAGGCATCGGCATAGGAACTGTTGGAGCCCCTATTCTATCAGGAATTCTACTTCCAGCTGTAAACACATTTAGTTCTGGAAGCACGGGCTTTGGTATAGTAGCGTCTGTCGGGTTATCAACTGCTTCAGCTGTCGTAACCCCAACGATCATGTTACTTGCGCTTGGCGCGGCCGTGCTCCTAGGAGCCGTAGGCAGTCTGTACCCAGCTTGGAGAGCTTCAAGAACAAGACCTGCCGAGGCGATGAGGTATGAGTGAAGCTGTTCTGAAAACTGAAAACGTTACCAAAGTTTACACGATGGGCAAACGTGAAGTGCGAGCCTTGTCCGATCTCAATCTTCAGGTGAACAAGGGTGAGTTTGTCGCCATCATGGGCCCCTCTGGTTCAGGCAAGACCACGTTGCTAAACGTTCTGGGCCTCCTTGACAAACCGTCCGCTGGAAAAATGGTTCTCGACGGCGTTGACGTCTCAAAACTGCCTGAAGGGGAACTTTACAAGATAAGAAGAAACAAGATTGGCTTCATCTTCCAGACCTTCAACCTCTTGCCATACCTGAGCGCCTGCGAAAACGTCGAGCTACCAATGGAAAATACGAAAAGACCCAAAAACGAGAGAAGGCAGAGAGCCCGCGAACTGTTGAAACTCGTGGGGCTGTCTGGAAGAGAAGAGCACAGGCCGCAAAAACTGAGTGCTGGTGAACAGCAACGAGTGGCCATCGCACGGGCGATGGCAAATGACCCGTCGATAATCTTGGCGGACGAACCTACCGGCAACTTGGACACGGAAAACAAGTACGAAGTTGTCCGACTCCTCGCGAACCTAAACATGGATCGAGGAACAACGATCGTCATAGTTTCGCACGACAGCCATGTAGCTTCCCACACCGAGAGGGTTCTCCTTTTAAAGGATGGAAGAATCATGAAGGAGAAGCAGGGTCTTCATTTGGTCAAGAAGAAGCTCATGTGTCCTTTCTGTGGGAGCAAGATTCAATCCACCGATATAAGATGTTCCCAATGCAAAAAAAGATTGTGAAAAAAGGAGGAATATGATTGGAATTGCCTGAAAAACCGAGAAAATCTAGTCTGTCCACGGTGTTAATTGGGGCAGTCATAATCTGTTTGTTGATAGGAGGAATAATCGGCTATGCGCTGAGCAGCATGGTCTTTTCAAGCCAAATCAGTAGTCTCCAGGACCAGTTGTCGAGCGTTGAGAACACTGTTTCCATTCTGCAATCTACGCAGAACGCGTCCTATGAAAACAATACTTTCTGGTTGGGAGATAATGTTTCTCTATCTCAACTGTACGATCAGGTCAAAAACTCTGTCGTTATGGTTCAAGGAATAGTGCTGGAAGGGTACGACTTTTTTGGTAATCCTTCCTACGCAGGGGTTGAAGGCTCAGGGTTCGTCTCCAACTTGACGGGACAGTTTGCCATCATCACAAACTACCACGTTGTTCAAGGCGCAATCAACATTACCGTAACGTTCACTGACGGAGACATCTATCGAGCCAACGTAACCGGCACAGACCCCTACGCAGACCTCGCGACACTCTCAACAAAAGCGCCACAGAACGAGTACGAGCCGTTGAATATCACGAGTTCATCGACGTTGCAAGTCGGCGACCTCGCATTCGCGGTCGGCAACCCCTTGGGATACACTGGATCATTGACTTCAGGGATAGTCAGCGCTCTAGGCAGGACGGTTTCAGTGTCATGGTCCAGCTATGAGATAGCTGATTGCATACAGATAACGACGCCCATAAACCCTGGCAACTCGGGAGGACCACTGCTGAATTATCAAGGTGAAGTTATCGGCATAACTTCTTACACTGCACTCACTTCCCAAGGAGTAGCTGCTCAAGGTTTGGGACTTGCAATTCCTTCGAGCACGATACTAAGAGAAGCTCCATCTTTAATCACAAACGGCTCATATACTAGCCATCCGTGGTTAGGAGCGTCCGGAACAGACATGGACTTTGTGACTGCACAGGCTATGAACACAACCGTAACCTACGGCTGGTTAATCTCCCAAGTCACAAGCGGAGGACCAGCGGACAATGCCGGCCTAAGAAGGGGCACAATTCAATTCTTGGACCTCAGTTCTGGAACATACGTGACAATAGGAGGCGACATCATAACAGCCATTAACGGCACGAAAATCAGAGGTCAAGATGATCTCTCAAGTTATCTGGAAGAGTACACCTCACCAGGTCAAACGATAAACGTGACAGTCGTTCGAAACAACCAAACAATCAACATCGCAATAAAGCTAGGAACGCGACCCCTAGCGACATAGCCTACGCTCAGCAGTCTGATAATGGTGCACTTGTAGTCGCTCGTGCGCGAACATGCATTGAAGAGAGCACATCAGGTTATAAGGCGAGAGTGTAGAATGAAGAAAAGTTTCCAGCAAGTGAAAAAATGGTATGGAAAAAGAAGCCGCAAGAAAGCGAGAGCCAAAGCGCTTCTCGCCCTTCGTTATTGTTGGGGGTCTTTTTCCCCGCCGTCTACTTATCAATCCTCAGTGTTTTTTGCATAGCATATGGCGTGATCCCTGGACCCGAATTTGTAGTCTTGTGTTTCTTCATTTATGCCGCATATAATAAATGGACTCGCCGCTTCATGACAGATTGGGCTCCCTTCTTGGGAGTGTTCCTGTCTTATGAAGCCATGAACGGGGTAATCGGTAGATTGTCGATGGTCGTTCATGTACTTGAACCTGCGGCTCTCGAATTGAGATTGTTTGGTGCATTTCCGACTCTTGTGCTTCAACAATCTTTTAGGAGTCTATTTCTGGATTATCTTGGGGCTTTCTTTTATTCGCTGCATTTCATAGCTCCAACGGTTTTTGGTTTCGTATTATGGAAGTATTACCCCGGAAACTTCCGAAAGTACGCGTTGGCCATTGCGATTGCCACGTATAGCGCTTTAGTGACGTTTCTAGTTTATCCGGTTGCACCTCCATGGTACGGGATTAATGCTACGCGAATCCTTTTTCAGGTAGACAACAGTTTGGGCATTCCATTTTATCGTACGATTTTTGATTTCGTTCAGTCTAACCCGTTTGCGGCTTTTCCGAGTCTGCACTCGACTTATCCGTGGTTGATTTCACTTTTTGCGTTGAAAATTGGGAAGAAGAAAGCGTTGCCGATATTGGTGTTTCCTGTGGGGGTTTGGTTCAGCGCTGTGTATTTGGGGGAACATTATGTGATAGACGTGATAGGGGGCATAGTCTACGCCACTTGTGCCTTCCTTTTCGTAGAGAGAGTACTTCCTTTGATCATGCGGCATATTCGCAGTTCTTGAGCAAAGTGGGTAATTGGTTTGAAGTTAATTGTATCGTTGAGCGTTTGTAGGTTGGAGTGGTGGGGCTGCCCGGATTTGAACCGGGGTCTAAAGAGCCCAAGTCTTCAAGCCTAAACCAAGCTAGCCGACAGCCCCTCGTTCAAGGCTTTGGGTCTCTAACGATGTTATATGGTCAATCATAAAAACTTTAAGCAGTGGTTCAGAGTTTGGCAAAGCTTGAACTGAAGGCGATCTAGGGCAGATCTTTTTAGAAACGTACACTCTTTTGTCAAGTAGATTTCAGAAGGAGAATACATCGTTAAAATTGATGATTTGAGAGAATTTGGAAATTATTGTTCATTTGACTGATTTGTGGAATGATACACCCATAATGACCCGTTCTGTCTGCGTGAAAGCTTATTGCCGCTGTTTGTGTCCACACTGGAGGATTTTCGGACATACTAGACAATCGTCAGGAATAGCTATGTCCTTGGATATTGCGTTCACGAATCCGGAATAGCGGGCGCATTTTGCGGGTGAATCGAAAACCTCCCCGTATTCTGTTGCTTTTATGTCGACGATTTTGAGACCTTCGACGTGCAAATCAAGCTTCGATTGGCAATGTGGGCATACGTAGAAGGTCTTTCTTGGGAGTGTTGAGGGGTCTGTGAGGATGCTTGGTCTGTCGAAAGCTTTTCCGCAACCTTTGTATGGACATTTCAATCTTGGCCCATTTCGGAGGTGTAATGATAATGATTTCATGGCAGTTCCTCCACAGACTCTCAGTTAGATATCTTTAATATTAATATTTAATAAAGCTTATTGTTTATCTGTAAAACACGAATACACGAATTACCATCCGTTCAACCACATGTACGGCATGGCTTTTTCCTTCAACCTTCCTGTGTTCGATGTTATACTCTTCGCTTCTTTCATGTAAAAGAGATTCGTGGGTCACTGATGGCGTTTCATATCCAAAATGGAGAGCCTCGGCCGGGATTTGAACCCGGGGCCTGCTGCTTACGAGGCAGCCGCTCTACCGAGCTGAGCCACCGAGGCACGAGTCGTTTACTAGTGAGAGGAACCCTTATTTTTAAGATGTTCGGAAATGACAATTGGATTGCGAACAATGAAAAACGCGAAATTGCAGATCATGTTGAAGAAACGGCACCCATGCTGGTTCTTTCACAGGTTCGGAGGCGGCTGCAGTTGAAGAACGTGAAAGATCTTGGGGAAAGACGAATAATCGAAATCATTCAGGACCGCTTGGAACCGATGGTCAAAATTGCAGTTCCTTTTGGCGACGATGTGTCTGCGGTTGAAATCGAGGATGGCAATCTTGCGGTCTTGAAGACGGACATGCTCATTGGCAAAACAGATGTTCCAGAGGGAATGAACTTCTGGCAAGCAGCAAGAAAAGCTGTGGTCATGAACATTAGTGATTTCGCGGCAAAAGGCGTTCAACCTCTCGCAGCTCTGGTCTCTCTTGGATTGCCCAGAAACATTACTCAAAAGGATATTGAAGAAATAGGGTCAGGTCTGAATGCTGGTGCCCGTCAATACGGCACGTACGTGATTGGAGGAGACACAAGTGAAGCTTCGGATCTTGTAATTAGCGTTTCACTATTTGGACTTACGAAGAAGAATAGATTGATGCTCAGAAAAGGAGCAAGGCCAGGAGACATTTTAGCTGTCACGGGCGTATTTGGCAAGACATCAGCTGGCATCAAAGTTCTTGTTGATCACTTCGAAGCTCCAAGAAAAATCTCTAAGGTACTTGTCGAGTCAGTTCTGATGCCGCAGGCCAGACTGAAGGAAGGCTTGGCTCTAGCTTGCACAGGCACTGTCACTGCGGCAATTGATTCAAGCGACGGGCTGGCTTGGAGTCTCCATGAAATAGCACGAGCAAGCAACGTCGGAATGCTGGTTGATTCGTTGCCAATCGCTGATGAAGTCGAAAGGTTTGCGTTAATCAACAAACTGGCGTCTTCAGATCTGGCCTTGTACGGTGGAGAAGAATATGAACTTGTTCTGGCCATTAAGCCAATGTCGTGGAATGCTGCGGAAAAGGTCGTGAGTGGAGTCGGGGGGAAACTGTTGGCTATAGGTAAGGTTACGGCGAGAAAAGGAATGTTCTTGAAGACCCGTGAAAAGCGCACTCTGATAGAGCCCAAAGGTTATGAGCACTTCAAAACATGAGCAGCATTTGTGCGACTATTTTTTCAGAGTCTCTTTCACTGTGAAAAGCAGTCCGGCGCCTACTCCTCTGCCCACCATCGAAACCATGTAAACGATGAGTAATCCGGTGAACAGACCGAAGATGCCTGTTGTGAAAACTGCCAAATAGCCTCCTATGAGCGAACCGAAGAAAGTGACCACGCCGACGATGAGGTTGTAAACTGCTATGTAACTTCCGCGAAATTCCTGAGGTGACAAATCAAGCAGGTAGGCTGTCATCGACGCTGATCCGAGAGCATTGACGAAGCCCCAGAAAACGCCCACAACTATTAAAGTGTTAATATCTGGAGAAATCGCGTAGGCCAGTGGCACCGTTATTAGTCCAAGCCTGCAGATTATCATCAACGGTTTTCTTCCTTTGGTGTCTGCGAGTCGACCTGCCCAGCCTTGAAAGACTATTGTTATCACAGACTGAACGACTGATAAAACAGCGATTTGAAGCATCGACGCCTTCAAGACGGTGATTTGAGTTATGGATAGCAAGGGCCAGGCAATTGACATGAAGAATTGAAAGGTCCCGTCCACGTAACAGTATTTCACAAAAAGGGGAGTTCTTCGGGCGGATGAAAATACTTTTACGATGTCGGAAGTCAAGCTCTCTTTCAGTTTGATTCTTTCGCCATTCTTTTTTTCTTTTATCTTCAGCATGACCAGTGACGAGGCTATTCCACAGGTCGCGGCGATGATGATTGGTAAAATGAAAATCTCTTGAATTGATCCTCCTATCATGATCATGATGTAGCCAGAGATAAGTGTCGCTGCGACGCTTCCCACTGCGGACCAAAGACTGATTGCAGCGTTTGCTCTACCGAGTTTCAGAGATGGAACAAGATCACCGATCAGAGCGGTCCATGCTGGTGTCGCCATCGAACCAATCAGTGCTTGAACTGCGAGCAGTACAATTAGCTGAGTTGCTGTTGCAACGAATATCATTGGTATCCAAAGCACTGAAAGAATTATTGTGCCGAAAACAATGAAGGGAATTCGCTGTTTGGTTCCGTCGCTCAGTCTTCCCCAGAAAACCTGCATGAGATTGTTAGAGATGTTTGTTGAGGACTGGAACCACCCCATGTCGGATGATGAAGCCCCGAGCTTGACGGCGTAGGCTCCTGTGAAAGGGCTTACCATGCCGCTGCTGAACGAGCTGACTACCGACCGAGTGTAAAGTGGTTTTAGATCGGCTTCTGTTTGTTTTATGTCTTCTTTTTTCTCCGTCGTGGTGTTCACGCTTTCAGATCTTCAGTTCTTTAGATAAGGATGTTTCCTCCAATATCTTTTCTCAGAAGTACGTTGCAGAATGGCTTAAAAGTTTTGATTCGGAACTCACCAAACGTGGTTACCTAATGTGGTTCGAAAGATACCTGATTCCACAGTGCCGATTCTGAAGCCTTAGTCAGGGAATTTCGCGTGCGTGTCGAGTGTGATCAAACGCAAATGTTAATTGTTTGGCTAACACTATTTATGATAGGGAGAGTTGGAGGATGGAGAGACCATTGGGGCTCTGTTTCGTCTTCTTCTCAATTTGCCTTCTGTCAGTTTCTCTTTTCTTGCCGGTCAGTTTTTCTGCTCAACCTCCGATCAATACAAGCACTTTCCGTGAAGGCACGATCGGTTGGGGACCTGTTGACGCTGACCCAGTGTTCGCTTATGACTCTGCAAGCTGGGAGCTTTTATCTAGTGCCTATCAGAACCTGATAGCGTTCCATGGTGAACAGTACTACAACTTCGACCCGGTGTTGGCATCAAACGTACCTTCAAGACAGGACATAACATTGACCGTTGCTAATTCCTCTACGATCGGCTTAGATCCAACTGGCTCTTCTTGGACGGATGGAACGGCTACCTACACGATCACGGGATGGACTGATGAAGGGTTGGATGGATTCAACTCAGGTGATGTCGTTCGGATGACTGATGGAGTTACTTGGCGCACTTGGACTGTGGACGTGGTCAGTGGAACTTCGTCGTGGACGATGCAACTTTGGCGAGGCGCGTACGTCTTCAATATTCGTACAACACCAGCTATCAACTTCTATGATTGCAACGGCAGCGTCTATGACACTTTCGGCCTGAAGGACGTGGTGTACTGCCTACAGAGATTGATGGTTTTCGACAAACCAGGCTATCCGCCATGGATGTTTGACAAGCCTCTTTTTGATGTTGCAGACCATACACAATGGTACAACTCGACGGTTATGGAGTTGGCCCACCTTGTCAATGACGCAATCGTTGGCGACTTAGGCGCTAACACCTTGACTATTAACGTTGGTTGCAGGTTCCCAGACAACGCCTTCAAGCAGATTCTTTCAAACACGTGGGGCTCCATTTACAGCAGCAAGTACTACATTGACAAGGGCAACTGGGACGGAAACCTTTTCAACACAACTCTGTACGGCGGACCAGAACCAGACTGGTGGGTTCAGTTTGACAGACAAGGGCTTGGACTGAAAGGCGCGACTTTGCACGCAGGAACAAGCGATGCAGGTTTGGACGTACCAACACCAACATCGTACTGCGGATCAGGCCCATACTATGTACAGACCGTTGACCCCGTCAACAACAAAGTCATCTTCCAGAGAAACTCAGGCTTCTGGATGGGTTGGCCAGCACCAGGATGCACCAGTTATCTAGACACTCTCGAGATAGATTATATCGCTGACTGGACAACGAGAAAAGCTGAGTTCTTAGACGGCAGCCTTGACACGTGCATTATTTCAACAACGGCTTATTCTGAAATCCTTAATCCCTTGACAAAGCAGCCCATAAACCCGAATATTAAGACAATCGCGAACATAGCTCCCACGCTAACGTTTGACTCGAACATGTTCACATTCGTGGTCACGCCAGCGAGTCCATACGTTGGAACAGGAAGCTTCCCCGACGGTATTCCGTTGGACTTCTTCAACAACACCCACGTCAGAAAAGCCTTTGCCTATTCATTCAACTACACAAACTACACCAACCAAGTGCTATACGGAGAGTCAGACTACCGCGCCAACTTCTTAGCATCTGGCTTATACCCAGACTACTACAACGCCAGTATGCCAGTGTACTACGAAAGCATGGCACAGGCAGAAACAGAACTAAGAGCAGCAATCTTCAACGGCACAAGCGTGTGGAACAGCGGTTTCACTTTTGATCTGACCTTCAACACAGGAAACTGGCAGAGACGGACAGCCTGCCAGATGATCTCGAGCTTCTTCCAATCTCTAAGCACCTTTGACGGAAGAAGCGGTCCAGCGTTCAAGGTAAACATCCCAGAGATCGATTGGGAGCGGACCATCAACGACTTTGTCTCAGGCAACCTGCCGATCTTTGAGATTAGCTGGTTCAGAGATTTTGCTGACGGGGCGGATTTCTGTCGACCATACATGTATAGCAATGGAGATTTTGCCTACTATCAGAATTATACTGCCAATAACGGTTGGGGCAGCACAAAAGATGCTCTGGTTGAACAAGCAGCATTAACGCCGGACGACCCGGCGAGACAGGCACTTTATCAAGAGTTGCAGCAGCTATATTATAGTGATTGTCCGGGCTTTCCAATACCTAATCAGCGGGGCAGGCTGTTTTGTCAGTACTGGGTCAAAGGCTGGTACTACAACGCCCTGGGCCGAAGCACGTGTTATTACGCGATGTGGAAGCAAGATACGCCTTGGTACGACGTCAGTGGTCCGACACCTGGTGTTTCGGACGGCATCGTCGCTATGAGAGACATCGCATACCTCGTCCAACACTTCAACGCCAGAGCGCCTGTCGCTGGAGTCCCAATTGATCCGAAATGGGTCGGCGTGTACGGCGCAAACGGATGCGTTGACCCATATGGTGACCGCAAGTGCGACATGAAGGACATTGCGGGCGCTATACAGAACTTCAACGCCCAGGGACCAGGTCACCCTTAAGCAGGAAGCCTACCAACAACCCAATACTCCCATTTTTCACACAAAGTGCTATGCAGCAACGCGAACACTCGCCGAGTGGCAAAGTGGTAATGAACCGCTATCCGCCTTTGCTTTTTTTCGCTGGAGGACGTTAATATTCCGCTGCCGCCCAGTGACTTTTGAGGATTCAAGCATGAAACTCGAAAATCAGAAGAAAATATCCGGCAGATTTCGCCCGATTTCTTTAAATATCAGATTCGACGCTGTTAAAAAGTTCACTGCGCTATTTTTCCTCTTCATGAAGAAATAACTCGTGTTACAAGTGGTTGATAGATCTGATAGTGATCCGAGTTCTTCTACGCAGGTTTTGTTGGTTCCAAAGAAATACTTATATTGAGGGAATCTCGGTTTTATTTCTCTCTCGCGTCAGAAGCCAGAATTTTGGGCGACGAACTAAAAATCTTTTCTATTTGAATTTGTTTTCCGCCTAGTAACTTTAACTACGCTTTCTCCATTGGCTTGGTTCAACCTGTGGACTTGAATCTTGGGAAAAGCACGCTTCAACTCCCTTCGCAACCACACCGTATCTACTTCTCCATAGGTTTTTATGTCCAGGACAGCTCTGTCGTTCTCGTCATAGCTGATTTTTACGGTGTACCCAGAACCTACTTCAATTTGAGTTGGTTCCAATACCAGATTTTCGACATTCGAGTTGACTCCGATGTTAGTGTCTGCAATCCGTTTGTTTTTGCGGTCAATCATGTCGTATGCCACATCAAAAAGTTAGCTCGTGAACGTGATTTAAAAGGGTTGTTGAATTTGAATCTGAAGCCAGAATGAGTTAAATCAATTTCCCCATCGGATACTTCCCAAGTTGTGTTTTGAAGCGTTTGTGAGATCTATCCCAAGGTTCTCGGTGTCATCAACAGATCTTCTTCTTGTCCATCATGAAGTTCAAAATCGTAATGCATGATGCTGCAAGATATGGCTGTTTTCCCAAGCTTACCTTTTCACCGTAACGGAGAGTGAAATTTTCTACGGTTTTTGGCAGTCCTATATGATCCCCAAGTATGAAGACTGGATGATCGCCCGCGTTGATTGATTCAGCATCTTTTCCGCCTTCTTCCAAGACAAAAATATGCGCACTTCTGGATTTTTCCTTAACTAGTGCTTCAAAACTAGTTTTGTGCGTTGCTACTCCTGGATGTGTTCTGCCTGACAGGACTTTGCGAAGAATCTCCTTCCACGTTTCTTGATCTGTTCTAACATCATAGAGAGATGCGCCATCAACTTCCAGTTGCAGAGGCGGAGCTGGTGGTCCACTCAATATAGCATTAAAAATCACATTTCTTCGCAGTCCGTGGGAAAGGAACAATGAAGCGATGATGCATTCATGAACGACGTCGAGTCTGCCGGCGTCTCGAAGGCTCGTGAAGTTGGCATCAGTACATCCTTTACGTGAGTACACCATGAATTCCCGCATATCTGAGGATCTGCCTGATTTCTCTACAAGTGTTAATGTCTACTAAATATTTAAGAATCGGAGGTGGAGCCTCGGGCGGGATTTGAACCCGCGACCTACAGCTTACAAGGCTGTCGCTCTGGCCAGCTGAGCTATCGAGGCACTGGTCTATAACATCACTAGGTCGAAAATAAAAATATAGCGAAGGTTTGGCGTCGATCAGCGTTGAGAAGATACCCGTTGCTACGGCGCAAAAGAACGTGCCCTCGACTTGAACTATAATAGAGGGCGGCAAACGTAAGTAATAAGAGCTGGCTGAACATACTATTGTTTGGAGAGTTGGAGGATGGAGAGACCATTGGGGCTCTGTTTCATCTTCTTCTCAATCTGCGCTCTGTCTGTTTCTCTTTTCTTGCCAGTTGGTCATTCTGTTCAGCCTCCGATCAATACAAGCACTTTCTATGAGGGGACGATCGGTTGGGGTCCAGTTGACGCTGATCCAGCGTTCGCCTACGACACGGCAAGCGGGGAGCTTCTGTTCAACACGTACCAGAACTTGATAGCTTTTCACGAGGAAGAGTATTATATGTTCGATCCTGTGTTGGCAACGAACGTGCCGACAAGACAGGACATAACATTGACCGTTACCAATTCTTCTGCACTTGGTTTAGATCCGACTGGTTCTACTTGGACGGATGGAACAACTACTTATACAGTCACGGGATGGACTGATGAAGGGCTGGATGGCTTCAACTCAGGCGACGTTGTTCGCATGACTGATGGAACAACTTGGCGCACATGGACGGCTGACGTGGTCAGTGGGACGTCACCAAACATGACTATGCAGCTTTGGAGAGGCGCTTACGTCTTTAACATTCGTATCAGCCCAACCATCAATTTCTACGACTGCAATGGCAGCGTCTATGACACGTTCGACTTGAAAGACGCAGTTTACTGTCTGCAACGTTTGATGGTTATGGATAAGCCAGGCTATCCGCCATGGATGTTTGACAAACCACTCTTTGATCTGCCAGACCACACCAACTGGACCAATTCGACGGTTATGGAGTTGTCTCACCTAATCAACGACTCAATCGTTGGTGATTACGATGCTAACACTTTGACGATCAACGTTGGTTGCAGGTTCCCCGACAACGCCTTTAAACAGAATCTCGCAAACACTTGGGGCTCAATCTACAGCAGCAAATACTACATTGACAAGGGAAATTGGGATGGAAACCTTTTCAGCACAACAAAATATGGTGGTCCCATGCCTGACTGGTGGATCGATTTTGACAGACAAGGACTCGGACTTAGAGGCTCTGGATTGCACGGTGGAACAGCCGATGCAGGATTGGATGTGCCAACACCAACATCGTACTGTGGATCAGGGCCATACCACATACAGACCGTTGACCCAGTCGGCAACAAGGTCATCTTCCAGAGGAATCTAGGTTTCTGGATGGGTTGGCCAGCCCCTGGGTGCAGCAGCCAACTCGACACTGTCGAAATAGACTATATCGCTGATTGGACAACGAGGAAAGCTGACTTCCTAGGCGGTTATCTCGACACGTGCGTTGTACCAGAAGGCAACATGAACGAACTACTCAATAGCGGCACAGGTCAACCTTTTACACCGCAGATAAAAATGATCAAGAACCTTGCTCCGCTGACTTTGAGCATGGCATTTTTCAATTTCGTGGTTGTAAACTATAGCGGATTTATTGGAACTGGAAGCTTCCCTAATGGGATTCCACTGGACTTTTTTAACGATACTCACGTTAGAAGGGCGTTCGCGTACTCTCTTAACTATTCAACCTTTGGTCAAAAACTAGGCTACGGAGACTTGACCTACAGAAAGAACTGGTTGATTCCAGGTCTGTATCCAGACTATTACAACAGCAGCATTCCAGGCTACTACGAAAGCCTCAGCAACGCTGAAGCCGAGCTGAAAGCAGCGATCTTCAATGGCACAAGCGTATGGAACAGTGGTTTCAGATTTGCGATTCCGTACTACTTCGGAGATAAGGTGGGTTACACGGCTTACAATATGGTTTCAGACTTTTTCAATGCTCTAAGCGTGTTTGATAATAGAAGTTCAAGTCTGCCTCCATTCACAGTGGACGTTGTATATTGGGACCCAATCGATTGGGGCTATATTGTTTACTCAACCGTGCCGATGTACGTCCTTCCATGCATTGCAGACTTTGCTGACGCAGACGACTTTTGCCGACAATTCATGCATAGCGATGGATGGTTTGCGTATTATCAAGGCTACACCGCTTCGAATGGTTGGGGCACTCTGAAAGACGCTCTTGTGGATCAGGCAGCAACAATGCCTGATGGTCCCGCAAGGCAGGCGCTTTATCAGCAACTGCAACAAATATTCTATGACGATTGTCCAAGCTTCCCAGTTCCAACTCTGCTCAACAGGTTCTGGTGTCAGTATTGGGTTAAAGGCTGGTACTATAATACCTTGGCTCCAGGACCATACTACTACGCGATGTGGAAGCAGGACACGCCTTGGTACGACGTAAGTGGGGCGACAGTTGGTGTTTCAGATGGGCAAGTGGGCATGAGAGACATTGCTTATCTAATCGCACACTTCAGCGCCAAAGCACCAGTTCCAGGAACGCCTATCGATCCTAAGTGGGTAGGCGTTTACGGCGCAAACGGCTGCGTTGACCCATATGGCGACCGAAAATGTGACATGAAAGATATTGCGGGTGCTGTACAGAACTTCAACGCACGAGGTCCGGGTCATCCGTAGAAAAGGGATTCTGCAAAAATCGATGCGCGCTCCAAGCGTGCTCCATCGACGTATTGATATATCGAAAGAGACAAGAGAATGAGTCAACAGAGGGTGTGTTCATGATCGCTGCTGCTCAGATTCTGAATATTGCAGGAGTGTCATTTGATTTCCTAGTGGTTTTGATTATTACTCGAAGGGTTTTTTTGAGAAAAGAAAAGGCAAAGGATGAGATGACAAAGGAGATTGGGCAAAGCTTTCTCGACCGATTCCTTTCAGAAAAGAGCCAGCAAGAATGGGTTCTTCCTCTGTTGTGCGCAGGCTTTGTTTGTCAGATTATTGGAATCCTATTGGACTAGCGCGCACCGTGAACTTCGCTGAAATCAGACCGTCACGATTCGTTCGCTGACTCGCTCTCTCTACGCTATACACCAAAAAGACGACCTCCCTCTATGTAAAGAGTAGTTTTCGGGACAATCGCGACATGTTGAATAAAAATATATGCCGTGTGAAATCAAGACTAGCAACGTAGGTTTCCTGT
>CAWJTU010000008.1:0-69281 GCA_963845885.1 Candidatus Bathyarchaeota archaeon | reverse complement strand
CACGAGCAATATGGATAAATCGATTGAATTCTACAGCAAATTCATGGGTCTCAAACTGCTAGCTCGACGCGAGATTCCTCAGAATAACGCGGAAATCGCTTTTCTGCGTGATCCAGACGGAAAAGGGGCTGAACTCGAGTTGACTTGGTTCAGGAATCAGAAGAAATTCATCCAGGCTGAATACGAAGACAGAGTGTTTGATCACATAGCATTTGAAATCAGAGATATGGAAAAGACAATCGCGCTGTTGAAGGAGAACAAAGTGACTATAACGGATGAACCTTACAAGCTGGGTCCTAAGGGTCCCTTGATTGCATTCATCGAGGATCCGGATGGCACTCTGATAGAACTCATAGAAAGAAAGTAGTAGCCTGCAAAAGAGTTGACGAGCACATTCACATTAAAAGGTTCTATAACGATCTAGTCGATTGAATTCTGTTTGGAGCTATTTGGTCTGTCGCCATCCGATGTGATTGGCGCGTCAAAACCGATCAATTTGAAAACGTTCCTTGGATTGAAAACGGTAAACACGGCTCTTTCGAGTCTTCTACCAATTTTCGGAATCAATCCCGCTGCATCCGTTCCAAGCTTGCAAGTGATCGCATATTCGAACATTCCCAGAGGTTCAATTCCAACTACGTCGCGTTCAATTTGTGATTCTTTCATCGCTGATCTGAGTTCGCGGTAAGACGCGCCCACTATTAACAGCCTGTCCAACAATGCGCGTGTCCAATTTGAGAACTGTCTCAGTTGCTTGTCCGATAATTCGGCTTCTATGTATTTGTTTTGCACGTCAACATTTGTTACTCTGATGTCCAAGGGCACGTTTTCACGCAAACCGAAAAGTTCAACTAATTTGTCCAGCGCGATTTTTCTGCCGTCGCCGAGTTGAGCCTGCAAACGATTCGCAGGTATCATTGCGTCAACCGTTTCAGGAATAACAACTCCTATGTCCACAGATATTTCGCTGTTGTCTTGCGATGAGTCTCTCACGAATCCCCTGAAGGTTGAGAATTTGGCAACTTTCTCTAGTTCTATAGGGCAGAATCCGATTCTGTCCATCAAATATCGAAGGGCCACCTTTTCGTCTTCACCAGAAACTGAGACTTGGATCCATCCTCGAGCATTCGCACCAGTTACGTCTAACTTGACGTCTAGCCCCTTTAGTATGGCTTTCAAGTTGCTATCAGCTTGCCGGAGTTGAAAATTGTTGCGGGCCTTAGCCAGCAGAGTCAGGGAAGACAATCGCAGTCTCCAACCAGAATCAACATTTCTTCATGTAGCTTCCATATTCTTTCAACCGCGGAAGGAGGAAGTTCTTGTTCGAAATGCGACATAGTCTTCTCTATTGGAATTCGGTGCGATCCTTCGACAAGTTTGTCTGCGTAACACACGATTTTCTCTTCGAGTGTCTGTGGAATGTACACGTCTTTTGGCCACCCGAGTTTCTTTGCCTCTCTAATTGCTATTCCGCCGCCGACATGTTTCTTAATTATCGACACTACCGATTCTGGTAGCCCTAAGGACCTAGCGATTTCGGCTCCGACCACTGCGTGATGAACCGTATGAGTCTTGCTTCTGCCAATGTCATGCAAAAGTGCCCCAATCTCAACAAGTTCGACATCCACTGGATGTCCCCTTTCCTTGCAGGCTTGAGCGATTTCGTAGGCTAGTTCAGAAACCGTTTCGACGTGTCTTATGACATTCTGTCTACATCCACTCTGCCTGAGAAACTTCAGTGCCTGCTCTCTTGAAGGAAGTCGCTCACTCACCAAGCTCCTTCCTAAGAATATCAACCCTCTTTGACAACGCGTCGAGAGTCTTCTCGTTGTCGTAGTGCATCAAAGGTTTTCCGCATGTGGGGCATTTGAAAACCAGTTCTACAGCTTCTTCAAACGGTATTCGCTTGCATCCCGGCGTGTAGCAATAGTAGAAGTCATGATTCTTCTCAAATTCCAACCGGATGTTGAGTTTTTCTAGAACTCTTCGTTTCTGGCTCTGAATGAAACCTTCCAACTGGTCGGACTGCAACCTCCAGTGGAAAACGAACCAGCCGGTTTTCGGATCCCGTGTCCTTCTCAGGCTTACGAGAGAATGATCGTAGAGTTTGTAAAGTATTTTGCGGACAGAATTTAACCTTATTCCCGTTTTGGTGGCTATCTCGTCATCAGTTGTCTCTTCAGCATTCTTGAGGATTTCGATGAGTCTGATAGCGTCCTCCTCACCAAGTGCTTGAGCAACTCTGTTTAAAGTTGCCGCATCAATGTTCGATAACATGCTGTCTTTTCTGCTTCTCCTTGTCAAATCGGTCTCTATATCGTATAATGTGGGTAGTTCGACTTTAAATCTCTTCTCGACACAAAAACTCAAGAATCACGTTGCTTTCGGTGGTTAGTCCTCTTTCCTCGATGTTGGGGGATGATTTGAACTTTGGCGTTCTCAAAATCTTTCACTAATTCTTCCCCTTTGAAGAATCGATCTAAAAAAACCGCGAGACTTGCGCATTCTGAATGAGGCTGGTTTCCAATAGCGACATTGAAATCTGCGACTTCTTCAGAAAAAAATTCCCCTGGTACCTTTTGGCTTCCAACGATGATCAGCACGTCTTTGCCAGAATCTTTAATCCGGCTTAATACGTCGCTTTTCTGAATATTTTCACCATAAGCCGTCAAATGCACAACGATACCTCCTCTGTTTCTCCATTCTCGAACAGTCTTCTTCCAAGGTATTCCCATATCCAAAAAGAACGAGCCTCCCCAATCACGGGACACTTTTTCGACAGATAGTTTGATGTTTGAATCTTCGATATCTGATAGTATCATGCCGCCAGCGCCTAAGGCTCTTGCCACAAGTGCAACATGTGTGGTTAATCTTGCGTCTCGTTGCGGTCTGTGTCCCCATCGGAGTACAACAACTTCGGGCATTTTCTCTCTCTTTCAGACCTTCTCAATCTTGCAGTTAAACTCTTTCTGAACGCGGTTTCTCACCCTTTCTGCCAAGGATGTTGTTGCTTCAAAAACCACGTGAACAGATTCTGCGGTGTATTCTGCAGTTCGCACATCAACTGTGTTGAAAAGCCAAGCCATGAATGACATCGTTTGATTTGTAATCGGTGCCGTAAATGCTAGACGCACATAGTCCCTCAATTGGCTCAGTATTTCATTTTTCAGAAGCTCCACATTTGTTCCTTTCAGGGCTGATATCGCCACCAGATTTGTAGCTTTCTCTTTGAAGTGTTCCATTTTTTGTTGCGTTTCTTCTGCCGTTATCAAATCGATCTTGTTTAACACTGTTATCACAGGTATGCCGGCTGCTCCTATGCGTTCTATAGTTTCTATGCACGTGTTGAGTTTTCTTTCGACAATGTCAATGGGTTCGCTTGCATCAACAAGTAATAGTATAAGATCGGAGTAAACGGTTTCTTCTAGTGTTGAACGAAAAGCCTCCATGAGCGTTATTGGCAATCGATCTATGAAACCCACGGTATCCGTAAGCAAAAACTTTTTTCTTGAGAAGGTCACGAGTCTTGTCGTTGTCGAGAGTGTTGTGAACAATGCAGCGTCCACTTGAACAGTCTCTTCAGCCAGCGTGTTGAAAAGACAGCTTTTGCCTGCTTTTGTGTATCCTGCCAACGAAATCGTTGAAAACCCCAATTCCACTCTTCTTTCTCGGTGCAAAACCCTTTTGCCTCTGGTGGTCTTCAGTTTCCGTCGGATTCCATGTACTTCTCTTTTTACACTTTCATAATAAACATCAACTTCGTAGGCTCCGAGTCCCATGAATCCTGGCTGCTCTCCTCTCTTTGCTAGTCTGACTCTCTCTTTTGCTTGCGTCAAGTCGTATTGAAGTTTCGCCAAGCGAATTTGCAGGTTGGCTTCAGTGGTCGTTGCTCTTTGTGTGAAAATCTCGAGGATGAGTTGAAAGCGGTCGATGGCTTCAACGTTCGTGGCCTTGGCAAGGTTGTAGGCTTGAAGTGGTCTCAGCGGATTATCAAAAATGATTTTTCCAGCGTCTGTTTTCTTCACCATTTCGGCTAGTTCTTCAACTTTTCCTGGGCCGATTTGATATCGTGCATTGGCTTCTCTTACTTGCTCCATTCTTCCGACAATTTCGTATCCTGCGGACTCTGCCAGACTTTCAAGTTCATCAAGGGCAGGTTTTTCAAAACGCCCTCGGCGTTGAACTATTATCGCTTTCGTCCAGTAGTTTCCCCCTCATCTCCATCTTTCTTCTTGATTTGGATCAAGTCTCCCAGTGTCATCTCCCTGGCTGGTTTTTTCGGTATCTTTGCCTCGGGGATCTTCGCTTCCTTTGCCGGCACTATCAGTTTGATTTTCAATAAGTGTTCGAGGCCGGCTGCAAGTTTGTCATCAGGCTCCATCTTCCCTGTTTCTATTTTCCTGAGAAGAGAGACTTTTTCGTTTAGTCGTTTACCCAATTCTTCATGGGAGAGTTCGAGTTGCTCTCGGGCTTTTCTTATTTTGGCACCATAGTCTTCAACCAACTCTAGGCTCGTGTCGACCGTCGGCGCTTTCGGTTTTGTCTGAGTCTTCACCATTATAGGTCCCGTTCTTGGCTTCGCAAACACCGTTTTCGGTTTTGGTTTAGGCTCATCATAACAGATTTGGCCGTGCTTTGCGCATTCAGCACAGACTGTCAAACGTGCTCCTTCTATGATTACTCTTAACGGTTGTCCGTTGATTCTGCATCCGCAGGCTTCGCACCGCAATTATCACACCTGAAATGCTCTTATTATTAAGGTCGTGTTTATAGTTGTCGAACGTATACGTTCGCAGACGGTGCATGGATTTGGAAGACGCTTTGACACGGATAAGAGCCGTTGCTGATTACCAGTTCGGTCGAAATGTGGGTGATAGACTTTTTCCTAGAAAAGTGAAGATCTCGTTCTCAAAAAGGACAGGTCGAATTCGCTACGTATTTTTGGAAGAAAAGCGACTTGCCACTATGCGTCCGACAGACGGTTTCTTTTCTCTCGGTATAGAAGGCGCTAAGCGCATACTTGAACATGCGCCTTCAGCACGATGCTTTCTTACGGTTAAAGATGATGTATCAAAGTTCATCATCGAAGGAGGCGACGTCTTCGCTGCGCATGTCGTTGAGGCTGACGTTGAAATACGTGCGAAAGATGAAGTGGTGGTTCTAGACAGTAACAGAAGGGTTCTTGCTGTCGGGCGTGCGGTACTGTCAGGCAAAGAAATGAAAGCTTTTAGGCGCGGTGCCGCCGTCAAGGTGAGGCGAGGATCAATAGACGAGGGTTAAGTATATGAGTCTTTGAGTCTTCAGTATTACAGTTTAAGAGTCAAGGTGGTTTCATGCAAAGGCGTGTAAATCCTCGAGAAGCCAAGCGAATGATGCAGCGCATGGGCATGAGCATGGACGCAGTTGCGGATGTTCAAGAGGTCATTATAAAGACAAACAGTAAAGAAATCAAGATAGAAGAACCTGAAGTCGCCATTCTTGACGTGCAGGGACAAAAAATCTACCAAGTCACAGGGGGCAAGATAACTGAAAAGGCTGCTGAGCGTAAGGTCAGTGCCGTCGCCGAAGAAGATGTTCGACTTGTCGCTGACCAAACCGGCAAGAGTGCAGACGAGGCTAGGAAAGCCTTAGAAGAAAGCGGCGGAGATCTGGCGAAAGCCATTCTTCTGCTCCAGTCTAAATTCTGACACCTTCTGTTTTCCAAGTACTCATTTTGTCGCTTGGAAAGGGTCGCGGATGATTTGACCGTCAACAACATGGACAAATGCCAGAGTGCAAAGACCGAGGTTCGATATCAAATGCTTGCGAAATCTGTCCAGGATTCCGTTGCTTTTAAGTTCAACATGTGCCAATATGACGGATGAGGTCAGACAGACGCGTGTTCGATGTTCTATCGGTGGGTCATTTCACAATAGATACGATACATTTACCTGACAGGAAGAGTCCCTTCGTTGTCTTGGGCGGTTCGGCTACATATGTTTCACTTGCGGCTCGCCGTCTCGGCGCTCGGGTAGCCGTTGTCTCCAAAGTTGGTTGTGATTTTCCAGAAGCCTACAAATGGTGGTTAGATCAAGAAGGCATCGATCAGTCTAACGTTATCAAAGACAATGGTTCGCGATACGACCCGTTTTGAGTTGAAGTACAATGCTGATCTTTCTGAACGCACTTTGCGATCAGAATGCAGAGCTCTTCCAATAAACGTTGAGGATCTTTCTCACATTCCCAAAGCTGAAATCGTTCATATTGGACCCGTTGCAAACGAGATTGGCTTTGATGAACTTGAAGAACTGAAAAAGAGTGCAAACGCTCTTTCTTTTGATCCGCAAGGTCTCGTCAGGAGTTTTGATGACGCAGGAAACGTCACAATCCAACCCTTGGCCGACAAACGGATTCTGGGACTCGTTGACATTTTCAAGTGTTCACACATTGAGGTTCAAGCTGTAACAGGACTGCCTGAATTGAACCAAGCTATTAAATTCATTCATGATTGTGGGGCAAGAATAGTCATAGTCACTTTGGGCGCGAAGGGCTCGACAGTTTCGGTTGATGGCACGGTTCACAATGTTCCTGCATGTAAACCTGAGAAACTCGTTGACCCAACGGGCGCGGGAGACGCTTTCATCGGCGGTTTTCTAGCCGAATATGCTCGAGGTGAAGACAGCTCATGGTGTTCTTGCGTTGGTTCTGCCATCGCGTCGCTTGTTGTTGAAGGTGTAGGTCCTACTCATATTGGCAGCCGTGATGAAATCTATCAGCGAGCTCGTATCTTGTATGAAAGAGAAATCTAGGATGGAGAATTACTCTTTTTCTTAAGAGTCCCTTTTCCAATTTTCTGCGTTCTAGTGGCTGCCTTTTTCCAGTGATTAAGAAACAAATTCAAGCAGATAAATTGCGAGAGGAAATTAGTGGTTTTCCTATTTTATTGTCTAGAGATGTACGACTGCAAACGAAACCTCGTCACGACCAGAAATCTGCGCTTCTGTGGTCTTTGGAAAGGTATATATATTGATCGAACGTTGTTAGTCAAGAATCTTTGGACGGTTTGCCAACCGCAAAGGAATAAACACTAGAGAATTCGAAGAGGGAGGATCTCAACTGAAGCTTAGTGACGCCTTATCCAGGGAACGAGTTAAGAACGGCCTAAAGAGCTTAGGAAAGCTCAGAGTCAAGACGACTCATGAGCGCAATCATAACTTTGGCAGCTTTGCTACTGATCCTTTTCATCGCTTTCACGATCCGAATTCTTCCACTTCGCTGGGAGCAACTGGGAACGGGTCAGCTGCAACTGTCCGAATTTGACTCGTACTTTGAATTTCGCGTTGCAGATTACATGGTTAAGAACGGATTACTGTCACCCTATTGGCCAACACAGTGGATTGATAAACAACTTTGGTTTCCAACAGGCATGAACATGGCTACGGAGACGTTGCCGTCAATTCCGCTCACAGGGGCTGTTATTTATGACGTTCTGGCTTTCTTCGGCATAAATGTAAACCTCATGACGTTATGTTCATTTCTTCCTGTGTTGATAGGCACGTTGTCTGTTCTGATAATGTATTTCCTCGGAAAAGAGATGGGAGGAAAAACGGTCGGGCTTCTTGCCGCGCTTTTTCTAGCGTTGGAACCATCTTTCATATCGAGGAGTAATTTAGGCTGGTTCGAAACGGAAATGACCACTTTCTCTTTCTTACTGTTCTTCTTGCTCTTTCACAGAGCAATTGACGGAGAAAGATCTGTCGGTTCGACGGTTAAGTATTCACTTGGGTGCGCTTTATGCCTAGCTTATGCAGTAATGGGGTGGGGTGCAGCCTACTACCTTCTTGATCTTATGGTGCTATTCGTTTTTGTTTTGATTCTGCTCAAAAGATACACGCCGCGTCTTCTTTTGACCTACAGCATAACTTTTGGAATAGGGCTATTGATAGCCGTGCAGGCCCCATTTTTGGGTCCGAACTATCTCGTGAGCTTCGCAGTCATACCAGCTGCAGTCGTCTGGATATTGCTTTGCGTGAACGAAGCTTTGCGTAACTTGAATACTTTCAGAGAAAGGTCTATTCTCGCTGGTGGAGTAATAGTCGCTCTTGTCGGGAGTTTTGCCGCTATTTTTGCATCAGGAAGAATGGCAAACATAGCTGGCAAATTTATTTCGGTCATAGATCCTTTTCTACGAAGCGCAAATCCTGCTCTAGAATCCGTGGCTGAACACAGAATCTCTTCTTGGGGCTCAATCTATTATGAACTTGGAATAGGCATACTGTTTTTTGCGTTGGGACTGTACTTTGTCGCAAGAAACCCTACGACGAAGAACGTTTTTCTGCTGCTCTTCGCCTTGACAGGTCTCTACTTTGCCGCTTCGATGATACGTCTGGTGTACATCTTAGCTCTGTCATATTCTATCTTGGCAGCCATGGGAATAGTGGGGATTCTGAGGCCATTAATGACGTTGCTGAAGGAACGGCCCAAGATTAACGTTAAGAAGAGAATCGGTTTGGAACATGTGGGCAGAGAATACAGTGGAATAGCCGTCTTTATCATATTCCTAATCTTGATGACCAACCTTGCCATTTCTCCGCAGAGCGGAGGTATCCCTAGAACCATTAGTTCATCCAACACACCGATGACAATATCTGCGAGTAGCCTTTCAACAATACCTGGAGCCCCAGTGCCACAATGGCTGGACATGTTGACTTATTTGAATGATCTGGGAAATTCAAGTACCGTTGTAGTTGCTTGGTGGGATTATGGACTGTGGATAACGGTGGGAGGTAACGTTACGACGCTCTGTGACAATACCACCATAAATAACACCGCGATTGAGAATACAGGCTTCATTTTCATGGCCAACGAAACTTATTCGATGAAGATGCTCAAACAATATGGCGCCCAATACGTATTGGTTTTCGTGACTTCTGACCGGGCAGGCAACTTTATTGATTGGGCAGGTGGCGACAACGGGAAATGGACATGGATGGCGAAGATCTCTGGCGGTGCCATGGACAGATTCTTGAGCACCGGCTTCATAGATTCTGCCTCAGCTTGGAATAACGAAACAACGTTTGGAAATTTCACCACAAACAGCCAGGGCCAATCTGTATGGGCGTGGAATAATGTCGGTGGAAACTCAACGGTCTATAAGTTGATGAGTTGGGCCAAGAACCGTTGGTGCACAGTCAACGGCGTGACGGATCCGCTCCAGGCTAATGTTACGCAACCCATCTATTTCACAGAGGCATTCTTTTCAGGAGAAAGCCTGAGCCCAAGTGATTCGAACAGCAAGTACGGCGGACTTGTTCCGTTGGTTGCATTATACAAGATCGACTGGCAGAAGTACTACCAAGACTATCCGCCCACGTGAGGGTGTGTGGTTTTTCTCCCGAAATTTCCGGATCGGCATGAGACAAGTGGACTTTTGATTTCGAATGCTCTGGGAATTATCAATTTGCTGGTCTCTGTACACTGACTTTTCTGAGAGAAACCGTTGAGAAGATTAATCATCATCAAAAACGAAAGCCAGTTAATACGAGACACAGATTTTTTGTCAGCTCTTAATTCTCAACAATGATTTCCTTCTCGGAAAAGGAAATTAAGGAATGAAGTGTATTCTATTGCAACACAATTTAACCGAAGAGGAACTGAACTTGGGACGCATAGAGAAAGGTGTAAAATGCAATGTGTCTGGTTGCGGCGCAATGGCCGTTCGATCGCTTTCAGCCGCAAAGGTGAAAGCTGCTGGATTGAAAGTAACAGACCAAAAACATGCGTATTTGTGCAAGGACCATTACAAAGAGTACAAGAAGAAAACCAAGAAAGACAAACAGATCGAGAAATGGCGCTACAGCGCCTAAGCCGAGGAAGGTCAGATCCTATGCGAATACTACAGCTACACTCAAATTTCATCATCTACAAGCCCGTTGAAAAAGAGATAGCCCAAGCTGAGGAAACAGAAAAGAAAGAGAAACGGCTTGACGAACTGATCGTTCTTTTCACAGCAGTGGAAGAAGGAGACGACTTGTCGGTCGCACAAAAGGCAATTGATGAAGTTCAGGCGTTTCTCGAAAAACTGGGAGTAAACCGGATTCTAATCTATCCCTATGCTCATTTGAGCAGCAGATTAGCAAATCCCTCGGTCGCTCTGAAGATTGTCAAGACGATGGAGTCGTACGCAGGCGAGAAAGGCATAGAGACTCATCGGGCACCTTTCGGCTGGAACAAACAGTTCGCGATATCGGTCAAGGGGCATCCTCTCGCAGAACAATCGCGTGTGATTCTTCCAGCCAAAACCACTGAAAAGAAGGACGAGGAAAAGATATCCGAAGCCGTCAAAGCTGAGGAGAAACTCAAATCCTACTGGTATATTCTGCAGACAGACGGGAAAATGTTGCCTGTAGAAGAGTTCAAATTCAAAGGTCACGAGAACCTCCAAAAGTTTTCTAGGTATGAAATTTCTAAGGTGAGAGCCAGTCAGCAGATGCCTCCTCACGTCACTTTGATGAAAAAGTTGGAAATTGCTGACTACGAGCTTGGAAGCGATCCGGGCAACATTCGCTGGTACCCGAAGGGTCGGCTCATCAAGGCTTTGCTCGAGACTTTCGTAAATTCAAAGATGAACGAGTACGGAGCAATGGAAGTTGAGACCCCAGTGATGTACGATTTTCAGCATCCCAGCTTAGCTGATTACCTGAATCGATTCCCAGCCAGGCAATATTTGCTGAAGTCAGAGGACAAGGAGCTTTTCCTCAGGTTCGCTGCATGTTTCGGACAGTTCTTGATGGTCCATGACGCACAGTTTTCTTACAAGCAACTACCAATGAAAGTCTACGAGCTAACTCGATACAGCTTCAGGAGAGAGAAAAGCGGTGAAGTCGTAGGTCTGAGACGTCTCAGAGCATTCAGCATGCCTGACTGCCACGCGTTCTGTGCAGACTTGGAACAGGCGAAAAGCGAGTTCATAATCAGGTTCAAACTCTGCATGCAAATATTGGAAGAGATAGGTCTAACCAAAGACGACTATGAACTTGGAATAAGGTTCACCAAGGAATTCTACGAAGAAAATAAGAAGTTCATATCATCTCTAGCGAAGATTTTCGGCAAGGCTATGCTCGTCGAAATGTGGAGCGAACGCTTCTTCTACTTCGTACTGAAGTGGGACATGAACTATGTCGACAACCAGGACAAAGCTGCGGCTCTTTCGACGGACCAGATTGATGTTGAAAACGCGAAGAGATATGAAATAACTTTCGTTGATGAAAAAGGTGAGAAGAAGTACCCCCTTATTCTGCACTGTTCACCGAGCGGAGCAATTGAAAGGGACGTCTACGCGTTGCTCGAAAAAGCCTACAAAATGCAGAAGAAAGGCAAGGCACCGATGCTTCCTTTCTGGCTTTCCCCTATTCAGGTCCGCCTCATCCCTGTTTCTGAAAGCTTTCTGGAAGAAGTTGAGAAGATTGCCAATGAAATAGAAGCACATCACATTCGTGTCGATATTGATGACCGATCTCTCACTCTCCAGAAGAAAGTCCGAGAGGCCGAGATGGAATGGGTCCCATGTGTAATCGTGGTGGGTCAGAAAGAACTTGAATCTGGAATGCTCCCTGTCAGAGACCGTTCAACAGGAGAGTTGCGCAAACTGAAGCTGGCAGACTTCGTTTCAGAAGTTGAAGAAAAAATCAAAGAAAAGCCTTTCAGACCCTTGCCATTGCCGAAATACGTGTCGAAAAGACCACAATTCTGTGGCTAGAAACGGTGAAAGAGAGGGGACGATTCCAAAAGATATATGAAACCTCAACTTCTTAGACTAACCTCAAGTTTAAGGGGGACAAGAAATTGGAGACCGAGCTGCAAGTCTATATTGACGGGAACTTCTATCCGAAGTCTGAGGCAAAAATCTCAGTATTTGATCACGGTCTGCTTTACGGCGACGGCATTTTCGAAGGAATTCGTGCCTATAACGGAATAGTTTTCAGGTTGAAAGAGCACATCGATAGACTCTATCGATCAGCTCACATGATCATGCTTGAAATCCCGATCGACAGGGACGAGATGATACAGAAAACGCTCGAAACTCTGCGCAGGAACAGACTGAAGGATGCCTACATCCGTTTGGTGGTCACGCGAGGCAAAGGTGACCTTGGACTGAACCCGCGAAGATGCCCAAAACCGACGATAATAATCATAACTGACTCGATTATGCTTCACGGCGATGATGCCAAGGAGAAGGGAATCGATGCACTAATCTCTTGGGTGAAGAGGGACCCTGTGGACGCAACATCGCACGAAATAAAGTCTCTCAATTACCTGAACAGCATTCTTGCCAAACTTGAGGCGAATATATGGGGTGTGGATGAGGCTATAGTTCTCGACAAAAACGGTTTTGTATGCGAGGGCGTGGCCGAGAACATATTCATGGTGAAAGATGGAAAGTTGTGCACACCACCAACATACACTGGAGCATTGCACGGGATAACCGCACAAGCGGTTCAGGACTTGGCAAAGAAACTTGGTTACGACGTGAAAGAAACAATCATCACACCGTTTCAACTGTTCAATGCGAGACGAAGTCTTTTTCACTGGAACCGCTTCGGAGATCATTCCTCTCAAAGAAATAAACAAGCGACAGATAAGCGACGGCAAGCCCGGTCCAGTCACGAAACGCTTGCAATCTGAATTCGCAAAGCTTGTTCGTGATCCAAAAGAAGGAATAGCCATCTATTAACAGTTGAGTATCAATCTTTTTCTATTTATTTTTCTTCATGAAGCTTTCCAATTCATTCAACGCTTTCTCGAGAGTTTCAAGCGGAGGAAGAACGACTCCCCTGACGTGTCCAGCTCCATAAATTGGGTCAAACCCAGACCCATGGACGAAGAGCACACCAGTTTCGCGGAGTAGGCTAAGAACGAAATCCATGTCCGTTTTCCATTTCGATCCCACGGTATGGATCTTAGGGAAGACATAAAACGCTGCTTCAGGTCTTGCACAGCTGATTCCTTCAATCTCGTTAAGTCTTTTCCACGCAAAATAGCTTCTTTGTCGAATTCTTTCCACGGTTGGTTTGATGTGATCCTGAGGACCGTTTAATGCTGCTACTCCAGCCTTCTGAACAGGCGTATTCACGCACAGCCTTAATCTTGCTTCTTTTTCAATGCAGTCTCTGATTTCCTTGAGCTCGCCCTTTGAACTGTGAAAATAGATGTAACCGAGTCTCCAACCCGTCATTAAATATACTTTAGAGAAACCGTTCAATCCTATGACGGGTACATCTTTAGCGACGTGAGCAGTACTGACTAGCTTGTTCTCAAAGGTTATTTGGTCGTAGATCTCGTCTGTCACAAGCGGAATATTTTGTTCAGCTGCCAAATCGGATATTTCCCTGATGATTTTTTCTTCGTAGAGCGCGCCGCATGGGTTGTTCGGATTGATTACTGTGATGGCCCGCGTTTTTTCTGTGATTTTGTCCCTGAGATCGTCGACATTAGGTTGCCATCCGTTTTCTTCAACGGTCTGATATGTCACTGGTGTTCCACCGAAGAACTTTGTGTAGGCAATGTACGGTGGGTACGTTGGTCCTGGAAGAAGAATTTCGTCTCCAGGATTGATGAGCGCTGCCATTACCATCTGGATGCCTTCAGAAATGCCCGAAGTAACAATCACGTCGTCAGGCGAGATTTCAACATCGTTCACTCTCTTTTCTTTTTGGCTTATCGCTTCTCTGAGTTCCGCCAGCCCTTCTGACGGTGAGTAAGCGTTTGCCTTTTCTCCAACCGCTTCTGTCAAGGCTTGCCTAATATGTGGCGGTGTATCAAAGTCGAATGCGTTTGGGTCTCCGATGTTAAGGTAGTAAATAGTCTTTCCCGTTTTGGCGACCTGTTTGGCGTATGGGATAACGTCGCGGATCGGGTATTCTATCACGCTTACTCTGTCAGATGGTTTGAAACTTGACAAGATCATTGCCCCAGTGATCTAGCTTATCGAAAATGAAATAAAGATTTTGGAAGCGCTATTGAACTGTCCACGTTGACGTGTACTGAAACCCGTCTGCGGTCATTATGAAAAACGTTACATTTTGGCCAACATACGGAGTCCAGTTCAATGTATAATTTATTATCAAGTCCGAACCTATCGGGACGGTGTATACTGTTGAGTCTATTGTTAGCAATGGGGTGGCTTGATACAAGACTTGAATCTGCGTTATGTTGGCGGCTATCCCAGAAAATTGACTGGTGTGCATCGTGAGCTGGTTGTCGGATGGTCCGAAAGTTGCGTTCGATATCTTGAAGTACGGAAGTCTCAAATTGTAGGTGGCATTAGTCTCGGTTGAATCGTACGAGAAATGAACTTCGATTGTGACGTTCTGACCGACTAGATTCGACCAGTTGAATGTGCATTGGATGGCGGCAGTTGTGCCAGGAGCAATAAACGTTGGAATAGAGAATGTTGCGTTTTGGTTGTTGATTATGATTCTTGAAACATTTACGGTTTCAAGTGAATAGGGCATGTTTGTGGCGTTCAAGACAAATGTTCCTGTGTCGCCTACGTCAAAGTAGGTTTGATTAATTATTGCCGAAACATAGGCAGGAGTCTGCACGTTCAGAGTTGTTGCGAATCCTTGCCTCGTGTTCACGGTTACGTTTAGGCTTAGACTTCGGTAGCTTGTGTCATTCCAGTTCCATGTGCAAGCAAAAACGGTTGTCTGATTTATGTCGACGTAACTTGGTAGCGTCGGGTTCGAGACGGTTCCGATTATGGTGTCGGTAACGTTTCCATGTGTCAGTGTTATGTTTGACACGTCCACGCCAGTTGCGGAGTCTGGTGAGTTGAATAGTGTCACATCGATCTCCTGTGTACTATTGAAGGTGACCTGAGTGACTTGTAGAAGAGCAGTTCCGTTTACATATACTTGTTTTTCAACTACGTACCCTTCAAGTGTTTCTATTCCAACGTGAGGGTTTACGTATCCTTCCCAAGGTACGTAGCAAGTGAAGCCGATTGTTTGTCCTGGCTTCATAACGCCAGCCTGAGGAAGTGTTATGTTCAGATACGAAGTGTTGACGGGATTGAACTCGAACAAGACTTGATTTATGGTAAGGTTGATGGGTGAACTTACGAGCGTGGCGCTCACATTGAAGTAGTTGACGCTTTTTGAAGCATTGAAAAACGTGTTGACGTCAAGTGTAACGGTCTGAGTCTGTATTGAACGTTCAGTTCCTGTACCATTGTCTGTTGACACGTGCACGGTCACAAGTTGACCCGCGAGTGCGCCCCATTGGAGTGAGCAGTTGAAGTTTTGGCTTGTTCCTTGGGCAAGTACGAAGGGCAGCTGCGGGTTACTGCCTGTAACACTCGTGCTGTTGAATCCTGGCGCTGTGACGGAGATATCTGTTATGTTTGCTGCAGAGACTGAATGTGATGGGTTCATGATCGTGAGACCAAAATAGTTCGCGTTGTTAACTTGAAAATTCATGTCTGTGATTATCAGGTCCACTGCGTTTTGGGGTTCTAGATAGAATGGTGCCATCGTCCAACTGTATGCTATTGCAGCGCCGACTATGGCGGCAATCAGTATCAGAATCATTGTGAGTATGGCGGAAACCGCCGAAGTTCGTCTTTTCATATGCAGATTTCTCCATCGATATTACGTGTTGTTGTAGAACATATTTCTCAGAGGTAAATAAGCATTTCAGGAGAGTGCTGATAGAACCTAAGCGTTCTCCGATGTCGTCTAACAAAATTGATTGATTATCTATGAGAAACTTCGGTTCTTCTAATAGCTTTTCTTTTCGTGGAATCTCTATAGACAACACAGCGGCACCAATCGAAGGCATGATTGAACAGATTCCATTCAAAGCGGTAGTCGCTGTGGATAGTCATTAGCGAACTATCTCTCCAAGTTTGAAGGTAACGGCCTGGCACTTTTCTTCTTCAATTTTCAAGAATCCTTCATATGACTTCATGAAAAATGTGACAGCTAAGCTTAAATCGCGTTCATTTTCAATATTTGACTTCACAACGAGGTAATAATATGACGGAATATGACGCCACTATCATCGGCGCAGGTATAGTGGGTTTGTCAACAGGGTACCATCTCAAAAGGACAAACCCCCACCTTAACGTTTTGATAGTCGACCGACTCGGAGCAGCTGGACAGGGTAGCACCGCAAAAAGTGCAGCGGCTTTTCGATGTCTTTTCACGTCAAGAACGAACTTTGCTCTGGCGGACTCTTCCGCTGAATTCTATCAACATGTTCAAGACGAAATGAAGTTTGATCTCAAACTGCGTTGGGCGGGTTACTTGTGGTTTTTTGACCGTGATGGTTACAGCAAAATGCTTCCTGTTCTAAGAGAGTTAGCAGGCAGGGGATTCAAATACGATGAATACGATTCTGCAGACTTGGTCAAAAAACTGAGTATGCAAACGGATTTTGAGAATGACGATGAAGCACGAATGATGGGTTTGGGGAATGTTCACAAAGGAATTCTTATCCCCAAAGCAGGTCTGATCGATGTCGACTCGCTTGTCAAATTCTACGAGTCTGAATTTCTTAAACTCGGAGGAAAGATTCAATATCGGACAGATGCGAAAGGGTTGATAGTTGAACCTCGTCAATCGTTGGGGATGCCGGGTGAACCTTACTTCTGGCAAGATTCTTCTGTCACTGGAATAGAGACCTCAAAAGGTCCAATAAAATCTAAGAAAACGATAGTCGCAGCAGGCGCTTGGGCTTCTCAGCTCTTAGACCCTGTTGGTATTGAATGTTTTATCAAGGCGAAAAAACGGCAGATCTTTTCTGTAAAAGCCAAGACGGAGGAATTGAAGAAACTGCTCTACTGCAAAGAATTCACAAAGGCTGGATGCTTGCCCTTCACGATTCTTCCGAAGCCGTCAGCCTACATTCGCCCAGCGCCTGAAGAAGATGCGCTATGGTTGGCCTATGCTGACGAGTTTCCGAGAGCTTTCAAGATTGAAGATGAGCCTGAGCCTGAAGAGAACTACTACAATTATGGTTTATACCAAGTCATGGTCAAATATTTCCCTCAACTGGCGGAATGCCAACCTTTCTCATCTTTCGCTGGACTTTATGAAATCAACAGTATCGATGGACAGCCATTGATTTTTGAAGAAAACGGCGTGATAGTTGCAGG
Source organism: Candidatus Bathyarchaeota archaeon (assembly GCA_963845885.1). Taxonomy (GTDB): domain Archaea; phylum Thermoproteota; class Bathyarchaeia; order Bathyarchaeales; family Bathycorpusculaceae; genus DASPPK01. The sequence goes on along the minus strand of CAWJTU010000008.1, from coordinate 52,144 downwards.
CGGCGCAAGTGGAAGCGGCATATTGAAAGCAGACGCGATTGGGCGGATAGCCGCCGGACTCTACCGAGGAGAGGAATACGCTCTTCTCTACGGAGACAAAAAGTTCAAGGTCAGCGACTTAGGACTCAAGAACAGAAGCGTGGAACCAGAAAAACTGGTAATCTAGTCTCTAGACGGTTAGCCTTATCTACGTTCGACCACATATATTCGCATACTGATTTTCAGGAAGCCAATTAAGATGTTCGGCTGGAATGGAAGAATTCTCCACGTGAACCTGAACAAGGAGAAGGCCGTTGCAGACAAGTATGATGCCGTCATGGCGAGGAACTTTCTTGGAGGCAGAGGCTTTGCAGCAAAAATACTTTGGGACGAGCTCAAACCTGGAATCGACCCACTGTCACCCGCAAACAGACTCGTATTTGCCACGGGGCCGCTTACCGGCTTTGGTCTTCCAAGCAGTGGCAAGATGGTGGTAGCTGCGAAAAGCCCCCTGACTTGGGGATACGGAGATGGCAACATAGGGACGTTTGCCTCAGTTCAAATGCGCAAAGCAGGTTACGACGCAGTTGTTATCGAAGGCAAAGCTAAAAACCCAATGGCCATGCTGATCCGAAACGAATCCGCAGATTTCTTTGACGCTAAAGATCTGTGGGGCCTTAACTCTTTTCAGACTGAAAGAAGGTTGGCGGAGCTTTACGGGCACAGTGCGGGTGTCCTCTGCATAGGACAGGCCGGAGAAAACCTCGTGAAATATGCAAACATAGTGTCACAAGAAGGACGTGCGGGCGGCAGACCTGGAATAGGAGCTGTCATGGGATCAAAGAATCTCAAGGCAGTAGTCATTATCGGATCCAAGGAACTTACAGCTGCCCACCCTGAAGAAATCAAGGATCTGGGTGGAGAAGCATACCGAGAAGTGCTGGCTAAACCCAACTATGTTTTTTGGAAACGTCAAGGCACAATGAGCACGATTGAATGGAGTCAGGAAAACAGCGTGCTTCCCACACGCAACTACAGCGAAGGAGTCTTCGAAAAAGCATCCAAAATAGGAGGCTTCGCAATGGAAAAAATAAAAACTTCCAATAGAGGCTGCCCCCAGTGTAACATGACCTGCGGTAACATTGTCAAAGACGCTGACGGGAAGGAATCTGAACTTGACTACGAGAATGTTGCTATGCTTGGATCGAACATCGGACTTGCAAACTTGAAAAGCATCGCGTCTCTAAACAGACTTGCTGACGGGTATGGGTTGGACACGATCTCATTAGGCAATGTTCTAGGCTTTGCGATGGAAGCCTCTGAAAAAGGGCTGATCAAAGAAGATGTTGCTTGGGGAAAGTACAAAGCAACTAAGACTCTAATCAAGGACATAGCCTATCGTCAGGGTTACCTAGGCAACCTGCTGGCGGACGGAGTTTATTCAGCTGCAAAAGAGATTGGCGGCGGATCAGATCGTTGGGCCATGCATGTAAAAGGTTTGGAAACTTCAGCTTATGATTGTCACACAACGCCGGCTATGGCGCTTGCATTTTCCACTTGTTCGATAGGTGCTCATCACAAAGATGCGTGGGTAATTTCTTGGGAAGTGAAGACTGGTCGGGAAGGGTATACAACTGAAAAAGTTGACAAAGTCATCGAGTTGCAGCGAATTCGAGGAGGCGTATTTGAATGCTTAACAGTGTGCAGATTCCCATGGATTGAGTTAGGATTTGAGCTTGAGTGGTACCCGAAACTCTTACACGCCACAACTGGAGTTGAAATGCCGTGGCAAACGTTGAACCTGATCGGCGATCGAGTCTTCAATCTGATCAGAGCATTCTGGGTGCGTGAGTTCGGCGACAAGTGGACCGCTGAAATGGATGTTCCTCCCTCAAGATGGTTTGAAGAACCCTTGACTAAAGGACCAATGAAAGGCAAGAAACTAGACAGATCCAAATTTGGGCACATGTTACAGACATACTATCAAAAAAGAGGATGGGACAGCCGTGGAATACCGACAGGATCTACGTTGCTAAGATTAGGCTTAGAAGATGCTGCAAGAGAACTTCGCGGAAAGGTCAAAATGACTTTGTAGCATCGATCCTGTCTAATATGCAATCGCTGCCCTAACAATCGTCTCGGCTTTTTCGCCACAGATCACACATTTTGCTTTTACTTTTTCCACGGTATCTTCTGGTGTCCCTAAGACGCGTGCGTTGGTGATTTCTTCAAGTTTGTGTCCGCAATGTGCTTTTCCACACCAGGGTGCTTCAACAATTCCCAAATGCTTCTCTAGGAGTTTCTTCGCTTCTTCAAGATTCTCGGTACGGTATACGTGTCCTTTTGTCCATTCCCATGCTCTTTGTTTGAGGTCAGCAGCCATCGTTCCCATAATGGTGTTCAGAAACTCAGGCAGCTCTTTACGTTTGCACACTTGCTTTTTCAGAGAATCTCTTCTGACAACAGTGACCTCGTTTCGCTCTATTTCTCTGGGGCCTATCTCAACTCGAATTGGAACTCCCTTGAGTTCCCAGTCAAAGTATTTCGATCCTGGCGTTACGGATTCTCGCAAGTCAACTTCGACTCTGAAACCTTTCTGCTTCAGTTCCTCGGCAACTTTTTGACATTCCCCGTTGACGAGTTCGGCTTTGCCTTTGTACGGAATCGGAATGATTATGATTTGAATTGGCGCGATTATGGACGGCAGAATCACTCCATGGTCATCCCCATGCATGATCAACGCCGAAGCTATTCCTCTTCCAGAGATACCTGCGCATGTCTGCCACACATATTCTCTTCCGCCGTCCTTGGTTTCGTATGAAACATCGAATGCCTTTGAGAAGTGTTGACCCAGATGGTGAACGGTTCCTATCTGCAAGGTTCTACCGTCTGGACATATCATGTCAAAAGCAGTAGTGTATTTTGCGCCTGCAAATTTGTCCCATTCTGGTCTTCTCGAGATGCGGTAAGCAACGCAAAGTTCACCGAAGATTTTTCTATAGTTGTCAATTTCTTCTTGGACTTCGTTTTCAGCGTCCAATTCAGTAGCATGTGCAGTGTGCGCCTCTTTGAAGTCGAACTCTCGCATCCTTAAGATCGGTCTAGTCGCTTTCGTTTCGAACCTGAAAACAGTGACTATCTGGTAGAGTTTCAAGGGCAGGTCAGTGTACGACCGAATCCACAGGTGTTCCATAGGTCCGATGATAGTTTCGCTCGTAGGTCTCAGCGCCAGTTTAGTCTTGAGTTGTCTCTTTCCCCCTTCCGTTACCCAAAAAACTTGGGCTTCAAACCCTTCAACATGTTCTGCTTCCTTCTTCAAGGACGATTCTGGAATAAGAAGAGGAAACAAAGCTTCACTATGTCCCGTCGAGTCCAGCTGGTTTCGAATTACTTTGAACACGTTTTCTCTGATTTTGAAACCGTAGGGGAGCCAGACTCCGAGGCCTTTGATTGGATATCTGTAGTCGAGGATTTTTCCATCGATCAAGACTTTTCTGAACCATTTGCCGAAATGTTTGCTCCATTTTTCTCTCGCAATGGCTTTCTCATCGATCTTCTCTGATTTAGACATTCAAATCTCTCCTTTGTCTTCTGGAAGTTGAATATAATTCTACTGTGGCGTTTTTTATGAAAAGGGCTGGGTTTTCGAAGAATTCAGCAACGTGGAAGGCAATCGCCCATTTCTACCACTCGCAACCACATCAGTGAAGAAACTATTAAATGTTTTCTCGTTATCTGCCTCCGAATCCGAAAACATACATAACGGTTTTAACCTCAGGCGAACAAATCAACGGTTGTTTATCAAGGGAATTGATCTGCGATGTGTTCTAAGGTAATCCTGTTTATTGCAGACGGAATGGCTGATAGACCAGTTAAAGAGTTGGGTTGGAGGACACCGCTGGAAGTCGCAAACAAGCCAAGATTAAATCAATTAGCGGAAGATGGGACGTGCGGCATAGTTGATCCTATAGCTCCTGGAATCCCGCCAGGAAGCGACACTTCTACGCTTGCCCTGCTCGGGTATGATCCAATGAAGGTCTACTCGGGAAGAGGTGCTCTCGAAGCTTTGGGTATTGGCGTTGAAGTAGGTCCAGGAGATGTTGCCTTTAGGTGCAATTTTGCGACGGTCGACAAGGACATGATAATCTTGGATAGGCGCGCAGGCAGAATCGGCAACGAAGACGCTTCTCAACTCGCTGCGAGGCTTCAGGAAGTGAAGCTCGTCGAATTCCCTCGTATCAGATTCACGTTCAAAAATGCTGTTCAGCATCGAGCAGTTCTTGTTCTTCGCGGGGCTGGCTTGTCTCCAGCGGTGAGTGATTCAGATCCTGAATCCGTCGGGAAAAAGGTATTAAAAGTTAAACCGTTGGATGAAACAAAAGAGGCCAAGCAGACGGCCCGTATCGTGAACGCGCTTATGGGCGAGTTCCATAAAGTCCTGGAAAAGGATCGTGTGAACACAGAAAGAGTCAAGCGAAAACTGCCGGCGGCGAACATTGTCTTGTGCAGAGGTGCCGGGACGGTTCCCCTAGTTTCACCCCTTCAGGATAGGTTCGGTATCAAACCGGCGTGTATTGCGGCTGTCTCTCTCATAAGAGGGGTGTCCAAAGTTGTTGGGATGGAGTTGATTAACGTCAAGGGTGCTACTGGAACTCCACAAACCGACTATATGGCCAAAGCAAAAGCGGCTGCGCGCGCTTTGAAGGAACATGACTTCATATTATTGCATGTAAAAGCAACGGACGTTGCCAGCCATGACGGAAATGCCAAACTGAAGATAGAAGTGATAGAGAAAGTGGACAAGATGCTGGGTTACCTGCTTGACAATGTTGACATGGAATCCACCTACATCGCAGTTACTGCAGATCACACGACCTCATTGCGGACAAGAAATCATGAGGGTGATCCGGTTCCTTTGGTAATCGTAGGACCTGAAATTCGCCGTGATGATGTCACGGAGTTCAATGAAAGATCCTGTGCGAGAGGCGGTCTGCACAGAATAAAAGGTATGGACCTCATGTCAATTCTGATGAGTCTGATAGAGAAAACGAAGAAGTTTGGGTCTTAGTCTGCAGCTAGACAACTTGAACGAGTCTCCATTCCTTATAGTCGGTGACCACTCTTATGTAACCTTTGAGCATAATATCTGTTTCCTCATCGCCTGTGTCAACCCGCAATACTTTGCCTTCAACATTTTGAAGCTTGCTTTTTGTTGCAGTAACGATGAGTCGCTCTTTTCCGACTCGCTTGATTATTCTCGGGCTTATTTGTTGGTTTCCTCTTCCCAATAGGATGCCTTGATGTCCAATCGGTGACAACACGATCCATGTCTTCTTCCAATCTTCGATTAAGCTCAAAATCTGTTCCTCGTCGACATCGAGAACCACTTTTGCATTTTGGTAGATATCAACACCAAGAAGTGTCTTCTTGAAGCCCAATAATTCCGAAATCATTTCTACAGTGGTTCCAGGTCCAAGGATCAATGTTGCCGCTGGAGGTAGTTCTTCTAGCACAAATCTAGCTATTGCCTTCTGATTTTCAATTTCGTCATCAGTTTCAAGACTGACCTCTTTGCTTCCTTGAATTCGTGTTGCAAGAAATGGAGTCTTTAACAAACCATGGAGTTTTACAGAAAAAGCGTCCGCTCTGATAGCTTTTTCGTCGGAATCCATTATCTCCATGTCTGTTGTTGTTGCACGCCCCTGAGCGTATGCCAGGACCACTTCCATCGCGTCCGCAGGATTCACTGCGAAAAGACCGCTGTACATCTTCACGCCCGACGGTACTCCAAGCACAGGTGTCTGATTGAGGTTCTGCATAGCGTCAAATATGTCTCTGGCTGTTCCGTCTCCTCCAACAAACACTATCAAGTCAACATGTGCTGCGGTTAGTAGACCAACTGCCGCCTTCGTATCTTTGGCACTTGTTTCTTCTGGGATTATCATCGGAAGGATTCTTGCTGGAAAGCCTGCTTCATTTGCTTCATTTTCGCCCATTATGCCGGGGCAGGTTAGGATTTCAATTGATTCTCCGGTCATGTTCCGTTTCAGTTTCACAAGAAACTCCGTGGCTCGGATTGGTGCAATGGGAGTTGCTCCTTTGGCAACGGCTTCTTTCCAAACTTTGTCCGTTCCCTTTAATCCTACTCTTCCTCCCATTCCAGCGATGGGGTTTACTATCAGACCCAGAAGCATCTTTTCTCAATCTCAGATGAGCCCAGCAAGGTATAAACTGTTTTTGCCAGTCTATCCAGTAATGTCGTTAGCTGGCCACATACTTGTTAGGCAAGGGGAAAAACTGTTCGGGTCTGAAAACTCTTATATTCGGAAGCCCCAGACCGTTTTTAACAACAGGAGCGATTGCTGAATGTCTGAGCGAAGAATGAAGAGGATTCTTGTCACAGGTTCGACCGGTCAGATAGGTTCAGAGCTCACACTGGCCTTGAGAAAGAAATACGGTGGGGACAACGTCATTGCGGTTGGGCATCAGAGGAAGCCAAGTGATGCTTTGCTGAATTCAGGACCGTTTGAAGTTGTTGATATCGGGCAAATAGGGAAACTCAAAGAGGCTGTGAAGAAGCACGACGTTGATGCAATTTATCACTTAGCAGCTGTTCTCTCTGCAACAGGAGAACAGAATCCTCAATTTGCTTGGAACTTGAACATGGGCAGCCTTTATAACATTCTTGAGACCGCAAGAGAGCAGGGCTTGCTAAGAGTATTCTGGCCGAGTTCAATAGCAGTTTTTGGAACGACCACTCCTCGGGTCAACACTCCCCAAGAAACGATTTTGCTGCCTGCAACGATGTATGGTGTCACTAAAGTAGCTGGTGAGCTCCTCTGCAACTACTACTTCACCAAGTTCGGCATTGATGTTAGAGGTCTCAGATACCCGGGGATAATCAGCAGCGAGACCCCTCCGGGTGGAGGTACCACAGATTATGCCGTGGAAATATTCTATGAAGCGATAAAAAACAAGCAATACACATGTTTCGTCAAGGAAAACACTGTACTGCCCATGATGTACATGCCCGACTGCCTTAAAGCAACGATGGATCTGATGGAAGCTGACGCTTCAAGAGTGAAGCGTCACGATAGTTACAACTTGGCTGGAACGAGTTTTTCTGCAGGTGAGTTGGCAGCCGAGATCAGGAAGCACATCCCAGAGTTCAAGTGTGACTACAGACCCGACTTCAGACAGAAGATAGCCGACTCATGGCCGATGTCCATAGATGATAATCCAGCTCGCCGAGACTGGGGGTGGAGACCAATGTACGATTTGGCTGCAATGACTAAGGATATGATAGAGAGACTTTCCAAAAGGTTCGGTGAAGGTAGACTTTAGCGTTTTTGAGCGAGAAAGAGTTAAGAGAGGGAGAGCGAGAATACAGCCAAAAAAAGAGGAAGAATGAACTTGAGAGATCCAACATCATTTTTGCGCGAAGAATATGAAGCATTGGTCAAAAGCGAACTCGACTGGAAAATCCGTGTTCTACAAGGTCCGAGTACTCCATGGTGTACTGTCGACGGTAAGAAAGTCCTTATGTTCTGTTCTAACAATTACTTGGGACTCAGTAATCATCCTAAACTGAAAGAAGCGGCGCTGAAAGCTGTCCAGACTCACGGCGCAGGTTCAGGTTCAGTTAGACCCATTGCTGGGACGATGGATATACACGTTGAGTTGGAGAAGCGGTTAGCAAAATTCAAGCATGCCGACGCTTCCCTGGTGTATCAGACTGGTTTTGCGGCAAATTCTGGTCTGATTCCCCAGCTGGTCGGTAAAGAGGACTTGATTATTAGTGATGAACTCAACCACGGCAGCATCATCGACGGCGTTCGATTAGCACATGCGGAAAGAGCTGTCTATAAACACTCGGATACTCAGGATCTAGCACGCGTTCTAGATGAAGCAGAGAAGCACTCACCAGCATACAGACGTATATTGATAATTACGGATGGTGTCTTCTCGATGGACGGAGACATCGCTCCACTTGACAAGGTAGCCAAAGTGGCAGCAGAACATGGCGCAATGGTCTACGTCGACGATGCTCATGGCGAAGGTGTCCTTGGTGAGGGCGGCAGAGGAATAGTCTCACACTTTAAACTTGGTCGTGACAAAGTTCACGTTGAAATGGGCACGTTCTCAAAAGCTTTCGGCGTGGTCGGTGGACACGTCTCAGGATCAAGAGACCTTGTAAACTTTGGGTACAATAAATCTCGAACTTGGCTTCTTAGTGGATCACATCCGCCTGCTGTCGCAGCCGCCTGTATAGCGGCAATTGATGTGTTGGAAAATGAGCCTCAGCATGTACGAACACTTTGGGATCACACGAGATATTTCAAGAAGGCTATGAAAGATTTGGGTTTCAATATTGGGAATAGTGAATCCCCAATAACGCCCATCATCGTAGGCGAAAGCGGTCTGGCTAAGAAATTAAGCAGTCGGCTCTTCGAAGAAGGAATATTCGCTTTACCTATAGTGTTCCCGATGGTTGCAAGAGATAAGGCAAGAATACGGACAATCATGAATGCGGCACTAACCAGGAAAGATCTCGATTTTGCCATAAGCGCATTTGAGAAAATCGGAAAAGAACTCCATATAATCTAAGATTCAATATCTTTCTTCTTTTTTCATCTTCAGGCGGGCTGCACTAGACTGCATTTCTGATTTTTTCTAGCACTAGATCGACGTCTTTCAAACCAAGTTTTGCTAGAGCTTTTCTTGTTGGAATGCCGTTGTTGTCCCAGCCTACTGCCTTGTAGTATCTACCTTTGTATTCTTCGATCGCGGCTTTGTCAGTTGTTTTCCCTTTATAAGGACCTGAAGGTAAAGGTTCGTAGAATCTTGGAGGGTTGTCGTCGTCTGTTTTAGGATTCCATCTTGTATCCGGGCCACCTAGAAGAAGGAAGGTTCTTTGAAGGTTCAGAGTCTTCTGGGCTTTGGTTTTCACCCATTCTTTCAGAGTCAATCTGATGCCAGTCACTGCCGAATAAAGGTCGAATTTTGCGTTTTTCGGAACCGAGAAACAGTTGAAGTCGCAGTAGACTCCTGAGTCGTTGAAGATTTCGATCAGTTCACTGTTTTTCTCCAGAGGCAATCCTGTTGTTGATGTGTGATCTCCACATTGGACAGAGCAAGCATATGAGATTTTTTCGGGGTAATCTTTGCCGCTGCGTATCCCGTGAGCACCTATTGCAATGCCTTTTGTTTGCACCGCGTAGATGAGCAGGTCTTTCTTCTTCATCTTTCCGAGCTTCAATGCAGCACGGTAGGTTCCTTCCGCCAATACGTCACCTATCCCTTTTCTTAGAGCAATTCTTTTTGCCAATTCAGCAAACGCGTCGGTGTCGCCCCATTTCAGGTCCAAACCCCCCAATTCTTCTCTGGTAAGAATTCCTTTTTGGAAAAGTTCAGCAGCGAACGCCATCACGTTTCCAGTCTGTATTCCACAGAGACCTAGGTCATCGATTAACGAAGTAAGAAAAACGTTCTCTTCAGGCGTGAATATTCCCAAGTTAGGTCCCAAGTACGCCTGCAGCTCATAATCTGGATTGTCGGTGATCGCACCTTTATATTTGCCATTCTTAACGACTGAGAGTTTCAAGCACGTGGTTGGACATCCGAAATCTCCCCAGTACTGTTTGACCCAGAGCCGATTTTCGAATTTGTCAACACCGAAACTTTTTTCATCGTGCCATTCTTCCTGCCAATTCCGAACTGGTTCTGAACTCAGTTTGGCTCCTACGATATAGCCTGAGCTCGCAGTTCCCCATCTGCGCCACAATTCTGATTCATACACGTGATTGCAGATGTTTTTGATCAGTCTCTTGACTCTATAGATGTCGGCGGCTTCTGGCAACGCGCCTGTCCCTCTTGCGACTACGGCTTTGAGTTTTTTGGAGCCCATCACCGCGCCATAACCTCCGTAGCCTGCTGCATGAGACCATTTGGTCATCACAACCGCAGTTCTGACTTTGTTCTCTCCAGCGGGACCTATGTAGAGCGTTGCAGGTTCTTTCCACTCGCCAAACGAAGGATACCGCTTTTTCAGAAGTTCTCTGCACTCTTTTGTTAATACAGCAACTGTTTGTTTTCCGTCTTTTCCCCACACGTGCTTAGCGTCTCGTAGCTCAACGTCAGCATCCTTGATGAATAAGTAAACGGGTTTCGCTGACTCTCCACTTACGATTATGCCGTCGTATCCTGCGCATCTAAGCTCAACGCCGAATTCACCGGAAAGAGTAGAGCCTACAACTCCATTACTTTGGGGAGATTTACCAGAAACGCAGGTTCTGCCTCCCGGATAATATCCTGTTAACGGTCCGGTCAGAAAAAGCAGAAGGTTGTCGGGTCCGAGTGGGATCTGTTCTTTCCCATTTCTTGCCTATTCTGTCCCAGAGGATTTTTGAAGCTAGGCCTCTCCCGCCAATATAGTCTTCGAGAATTTCATCGCTGAGCTTCGTTTCTCTTATGGTCTGGGTTGAAAGGTTGACATCGAGAAATTTGCCTGCATACCCCATTATCACAAGTATTCCTCCGCTTGATCTCCATAGATCTTGGCACCCAAATCTCTCGTTATTTCTGCTGGTGTTCTTGCATAGAGTTTGTTGCCGTCTTCACGTCTCGGAACGGTTTTGAGTACGTTCCAGTTTCCCTCACGACAGGCCTTCACGCACTGTGGGTTACCGTTGCATAAATCGCAGATTATGATGTGTTTCTCCTTGGGATGCATGTGCGGGATCCTGCCTGGACAAGCGGCTATGCATTTGCCGCAAGCGATACAGTTCTTGTTGTTGACGAGCACGGCACCTGTTTTCTTGCTTATTGAAAGGGCCTTGGTCGGGCATGATTCAACACATGGATAATCTTCACATTGAGCACAGAAGTGTGGGAACTCAAGTCCAGGGGCCAACATGAAAACGGTTATTCTTGATGCTGTGGGCCAGATGCGGTTCTCGTGAAAAAGTGAGCATGCAATTTCGCATTTTCTGCATCCACTACACTTTGATAATTCTCTTGCGATCCAAATAGGTTCTTTTTTCTTTGTCAATTCTGAACCTCTTAGAAGAATGCTAGTTTTAGGTTGCACATTGATTTAAACGTGATGTCATCGCATAATTTGCCTGGACAAGTCTCGATTCGTGAATTCAAGACCCATTTTGGCGTGTATCTTATAACGTTGCAATGCTAGAAGTGGGCTTCGAGGGGTCTGAAACTGGGGTCGGTAGTTGATATTTCAGGAATTTTGCTGACCTCTTTCCTTCTCAACATAATACCGTTTGCTGGTCCCTCTAACTTACTGATAGCTTCGACTATTGCACTCAAGTTCACAGACGTTGATCCCTTAATGATCGGATTTCTTGTTGCGTTTGGGGCAGCTTCTGCCAAGTTCATACACTACTTAGTGATGTTCTTCGCGGGAAGATATATCGGTGAAAAACGGCTAAAACGCATTGAAGCCGCAAGCCCAAAGTTGAGAAAATGGGCTCCTATAGCTCTTTTTGTCGTGGCAGCTACTCCAATTCCTGACGAGCCAGTGATTGTCCCCTTAGGGCTCATTAGATATAACCCTGGCAAACTCTTCGTAGCCTATTTTCTTGGCAAATTGGTGGTAGGCGTTGCTGGAGCCTATTTCGGCGTATTTACTCATCATGTCCTCGGTTCTATGATGGACGAGAATGTCTTGATTGTACTCTCAATCGCGTTAACAGTGATCGTCACGGTGATTCTCTTGAAAGTGGATGTCTCCAAGCTTGCAGAGCGAATATTCAAAAAGAAAATCACGCTCAGATAAGAAAGGTGAACAAATTGCGAGTTATCGCTGACCTACATATTCATGGCCCTTATAGTCGAGCGACCAGTGAAAGAATGTGCGTTGAAGAAATAGCCAGGTTTGCGAAAATCAAGGGGCTGAACGTCATTGGTACAGGAGACTTCACCCATCCAAAGTGGTTGGATGAGCTGAACCAGAAACTTGTTCCGGACTCTGACACCCAGCTGTATGAACTGAAGGATGGCAAATCGCAAACTGTGCGTTTCATGATAACGACCGAAGTGTGCACTGTTTTCCAACATAATAATGACTTCAAGAAGGTGCATCATGTCATTCTCACTCCTAATTTTGAAATTGCTGCCCAAATCAACGATAGACTGTCAAAGCTGGGAAATCTTGCAAATCGATGGTAGACCTACACTAAATGCTTCCGCATCCACTTTGGTTGAAGAAGTCATTGAAACTTCCTCCTCCAACATGATTTTTCCAGCGCATGCTTGGACACCATGGTTCAGCGTTTTCGGGGCGTTCAGTGGTTTTGACAGCATTGAGGACTGCTATCAAGACATGGCCAAGCATATTCACGCATTAGAGACAGGTCTTTCTTCTGATCCGCCTATGAATTGGCGTATCAGCAACCTTGACAGGTTTACTCTTGTTTCCAACAGTGACAGCCATAGCTTCTGGCCTTGGCGTATTGGTCGAGAGGCTAACGTGTTTGAGTTGAGCAGGATGAGCTATGAGCAGATTACCGAGGCTATCAAAATGAAAGATGCAGCTCGTTTCAAGTTCACTATCGAAACCGATCCCGCCTATGGAAAATATCATTGGACTGGACATAGGACCTGCAACGTGTCTCTTTCTTCTAAAGAAGCCATGAAGTTTGCGAACATTTGTCCTGTGTGTCGTAAGAAGCTCACTAAAGGTGTTGAACAGCGGATAGAAGAGTTGGCTGATCGACCTGAAGGGTTTAGTCCAGAAGGAGCTATCGGATTTGTGCGTCTGCTGCCTCTTTCTGAGATCTTAGCAAAGGTTCTGTGCTCAGATTCTCCTTCCACTCAAAGAATCTGGAGTATCTATAATTCGCTAGTGGCGAAGTTTGGAGACGAGTATACTGTACTGATGGATGCGCCCTTACCTGAATTGATCGCGGTTGCAGGTGAGGAGGTTGCGCGCGCTGTTTTGGAAGTCAGAGGGCAGAAAGCGAAGGTGATTCCAGGTTATGACGGCGTTTATGGACAACTAGTATTGTCGGATAAGAAATCTGAGCAGAAAACTGTTCGAAGAAGAGTTCAACAGTTGAATCTTGCAGACTTCTCTTCACTAGGCTTTTTACCATTGTTTTCTTGTAGGCGTGTCAGACAGTTGCACGATAATACTTATTAAGTCGTAATAGACGAGATAGTGATGCGGGTAATACTATGGGGGCTCAAACGCAACAGATAGAGGCAAAGGACGACAGAGTCTCAAAGGTCATAGACCAAGTGCTCACTCAAATCTTCGGAAAGGAAGCCACACACCTAATTTACAAGCATTTGGAACGGAACTACTCAGTAAAGAGGGATGAACTCGGTGAGAAGCTGGAATTGTTCGCCACAGGTCTTGAAGACTTTCTTAAATCTGGCGCATATGTCATAGAGAAGAAGATTTTGGAGGATATTTGGGTGAGCTACGGTTCAGTTCGCAAACTCCAGATTCAGAAACCCCGCAACGCAACGAGCTTTGTCAACGAAATGAGGTTGCTCGCTAGAGAAGCCTAAACTCGCCCTTTTTCGTCATATTCATAAATTCGTGTGCTTTTGGAACGTTCTCTGCGCAAGTCCTCTCTGCACTCCGTGTTAGTTTTCAGAAAGCCTTAACTCATCGGAAAATAAATAACTCGGACCTTCATTAGAGATGGAGAAGGCGCGGCAATGAGTGATCAAAACATTCGCAACAGACTAATGAAATACAACACTCCTCGCAGAGTTGTACAATTGTTCTCATTCATATTATTCAGTGGTATCGTCTTCAATCTAGGCGTTTTGGCAGCCCTGTTTCCAGTTCTCTGGACTTGGGGGCTTAAAACAAACACGGTAGGCGACGCCTTCACTGCGATACAATTGATGTTGAGTGGATGGAATCTCGCTTATGTTGTGTTTCCTTGGATCGGCTTGGCGTCTTTTCTTATAGTCGGCGTATTGGTTGGCAAAGCGCTGTGCGGTTGGGTTTGCCCGTTCGGTTTTGTTCAAGACCTCTTAGGGTATATACGCAGACAGCAGACTGACTTGTCTGCAAGGGCTCATGAAACGGCAGTTTATGGAAAATACATTGTCTTGGCTTTGACGTTGTTCATAAGCGCGACATATTCCGCTTCAATCTTGCGGGGGGTTGGAACTAGTTATCACACCGCTCTGGGCATCTTGGCGACGGCACCGTTCACTGCTCTCAGTCCATCGGAGACATTGTTTGCTACTATACCGCGGTTGATATCGGGGTTCCAGTTTTCAGGGGACATTGGATCTAACATTTTGACAGGTCTTTCGGGTTTGTCTGCGCTGTTCTGGGTGCAATTTGCGATTATGGTATATGGTGTTGGTGTTCGTCGTTTACGTTCCCAGAAGTTTCTGCAGATATCTTTGTCCGCATGGCGCTATCATGGCGGTGATGAACCAGTTCAGTTTCATCGGTTTGCGTCGAGAGCCCTTCAAGTGTGAAAAAGGTGGTTGTCGAAACTGTGTATTGGTGTGCCCAACTCGTGTTCCGATACTTGATCTTCCTTGGGAGAAATTCAGTCATGCTGAATGCATTTACTGCATGAAATGCGTTGACGCGTGTCAACACGGCGCTATCAAACTGACGTACCCATAACCTGGCTTTTTGCCGCCCAGAAACTTTTCGAATATTCGTTCAGAACGGTCTTGTACACGTCTTGTGTTTGGCGGGCTATCTTGTCCCAATCGTACTTTTCTTGGATTTTTTGGTATGCCCGGTTTCTTAGCCGATCTGCATAAGCATCATCTGACAAGACTCTGACAATTCCCCATGCTAACGAATCAGGGCTGTTCGTATAGACTTTGACTCCGTCAACATCATGTTCGACTATTTCTCCGAGTCCGCCCGTGTCCGAAACCACTACCGGGCTTTTCGCAGCCATTGCTTCAAGTGCGACTATCCCGAACGGTTCAAAAAGCGATGGGACAACTGACACGTCAGCACAGATTTGCAGTTTTCTGAGTGTGGCATCATCAACAAAGCCTGTGAACATAACTTTGCGGTCTATCCCCATGCTCTTGGCCAGACTTGTAAGTTGCTCTTTCATGTATCCGTTCCCAACGATGACGAACTTGGCATCAACTTTGTCTAGGACTTTCTGAACTGCGTTTACCAATACGTGAACTCCCTTTTCATACACAAGTCTGCCGACAAACAACACGATTTTCTCGGAAGGCAAGGCAAACTTGCTTCTGAATTGTGCGAGGCCTTGTTTTTCGATACCCACGTACGGTTCAGTGTTTACGCCGTTAGGTATCATTATTTGTTTATCTGGCGGAAGGCCGAAGGCCCATCGAACGTGTGAAACCATGTAGTCGCTGCAGCATATCACCTTCCATGCCTCGTACGTGAGCCACGCTTCTGTTTCATGAATCATTCTTTCGTAGTCAAAGTGTATGCCATTTCTCCTCCCGATCTCTGTGGAGTGCATTGTTGCAAAGAGTGGTTTCCTGAACACGTGTTTCAGACCAATTCCTGCTGTAGCAACGAGCCAATCGTGGGCGTGGAAAACATCAACGTTTCCCCCTAACCCTCTTACGATTGCTGCTGCTTCTTTTTGCATGTTTACATTCATTAGGTAGACCCATGTGGCGAAATCAGGCGCTGGATTCTTGTACGAATCTATGCGGAATATCTCGACCCCATCGAGGATTTCGTGATCTAGTGCTCCTGGAAAATCACATGTCACCACGTACACTTTCACGCCATTTCTGGCAAGACTTTTCGATAAGTAATACACGTGCGGAGATATCCCGCCGATGATTCTCGGTGGGAATTCCCAAGTGAGCATCATTACACTCGGAGTTCGGTCCATCATTTGGCTCCTTTCTCCGTTACGGTCTTGTAGATCTTCAGAGTTTCCTTCAGCCATCCATTGACTGTCAGGTGAGATCACATTCAGTTTCTCCAGCGGGGTCTTGTAGCATCTTTGGACCTCATCTCGCATCCACGATGTTTTCACGATGAGCTGGGCGGCTTCGTATGTTCCAAGCCATTCAATACTCTTTATGGCCATGTTAAACGGACTGTTTGCCGAATGGGATCGATGATCCTCTAGACTTTCTACTGAATACACAAAGGGGATTTCCAAGGCTTTTTTTAGAGTTGTTGCAGCAGGAATGAAGTGCCAGTCATGTACATCTATTAGGTCAACATTCTGTTTTCCATCATAGTAGATGTCTGCGGCGACCCTTTCGACCTCTTGGTTCAGGGTCAGCACCCACGTGAGGACGCCTATATGGGTGCGAACTGGATTGGTCACCCCAAAAGTCTTCACACCACTGGGCTCATCTTGTTCACCTGTAAGATAGTCATGATATGTAACTACGTATGGTTGAGTCTGATTTTTAACGAGCTGGGTCGCCAAAGTCTTTACGTAATCGGCAAGTTTTCCGACTGTTCTAGGCGGGTATTCCCATGAGAACACTATTACTTGCATCGGTTTTTCCCTACGTGAAGAGTGCACACACTTTTATTATCCCGCTGCCCGTCAGGTAATAGCGCTTTTTTCCTTCATTATCTGTGAAGCTTTGCGCAAAACCTTCAGCTTTGAAGTTGTCCAGAATCCTTTCCAGTTCATTCAAGTCTATGCCCATGACTTGAGAGAGTTCTTCGCTCTTTCGAGCTAGGTCTGGAGCCGTTGCGCAAAGATTGTGCAGCGTTTGAAGGATTTTTTCTGAGAGAGGGAGTTCTTGCATGTTTCCACCTTGAATTAGCCACAAGAAGATATTCTCGGCGTTTTTGTTATTAAGCAATATGTGTTCGCAATTCAGAAGTACTTCGTTGCCGATTGAATTTCAGTGTTTAGATCTTTAAGTCTTCTTTTTGTTTCCGTCAACAGCGCTTTTCTTAATGGTTCTCCTTGTAGTTTAGTTAAGTTGATCTTTTTCAATTCATCGGCCAGCACTACGTCACGCAATGAATTTTGAGCCCATTTCACTAGATCTCCACGCTTAGTGTGAAACTCGAGTGATTTCAGGCTGATTGTTTCGATAGTTCTTGTGAAACCTTTCAAGCCCCATGCCATTTTTCCCGTATAGTATTTCTCACTGGCGCCTGTGTAAAAGAGGAATGGTTCATCCGCTGCAACTGCGGCAAGTCTCACCCTGTTTTCGAAGTCCAGTATTGCAGCTTGTCCGGTGACGAAAGCGTCGGCTGGTGTTCCATAAGGGCTGAAATAAGAGTGAACCTCGCCTGGTCCGCCACCGGCCGTGAACATGTAGTAAAGATGATCACTAGTCTGGAAGTATCTCCATGTCTTCAAGAACTCTTCGTCTTCGGTTTCTTTGACGAGCGGTTCCAGTCTTCTGAGGCTCGTATAATAAGCCCATTGCATCGCATTGCCAAGCCAGCAGCTCGCGTCTCTTTCCAAGTCAGCCCAAGACACTGTTCCTCCGAGTTCTGGAACATCCAACTCGCCTGAAGAATCATATTTGTCTGCGACTTCCGATGGAGTGGACATGTTGAGGTTCCAATGCTTCAAAATCTCGCTCGGCAGATGCCGGAGGAAGTCGTGAATGCCCGTTTCTGGCCAATGATGTTCCCCGAAGGTTTCGTAGTCTGGAAAAATGTTGACGCATTCTCCTGGTGTTGATTGGAGCCAACCTGCGTATTTGTCGGCAGTCAATGGCCATTCGTTCCACCATCTTGCTGAAAACCTGAACCCTATGTCGTCTGTCAGTTTGTAGTTGCGGAGAAATACTTTGATTTTTTTTGCGTTTTTTGGTGAATAAAGGTAGTTGGGTGATTTTCCCTGTAATATTCTTTCGACGCCTTCTGTGAAAATTCCTTTGTACCCCATCGTTTCTACGCTGTGGGCCACTGCGTTGTTGTAGAGGAGCTCAGTGTTTTCGAAGACCGTCGGGGTGTAGTCCAGCAGGTCTTTCATCGTTTGTTGATGCATTTTCACTTGTTCAGTGAATTCGTCTCTTTCAGGATAAAGACTGGCGAGTGAATGGAAATAAGTTTGGCTGAGAAATTCGACGCAACCGGTGTCTGCGAGTTGTTTGAAGGTTTCCAGCAAGTCTTTGTTGAACATTTCGCATTGTTCCAGGAAGACGCCTGATAGACTGAATGATACTTTGACCTTCTTCTTTTCATTCTTGTATGTGTCTATGGCTTCTAGCAAAATGTTGTTTGATGGAAAGTAGCATTTTTTGCTTGCTCTTTGAAAAATCTCTTTGTTACCTGCGGTGTCGAAGTAATATTCAAAGAATTCTTCTTTCTTGAGGTGTCGGAAGATCTTGTTGTCCCAAAAGAAGTTCTTCTTTATTCTGTGAGGCTGATGAACCTCGAAAACCAATACTACATCGGTCAATGTTATCCTCTGCACTCCCTATTATCTGCAGGCTGTTTATTTTGAGTTACTGTTTCGAACCGTTTGTCAACATCTGATGATTGGCGGTCAATTTAGAGGCGAGTGTTCAGCGTTTCTCGGGGGCTGCTTTTTCCAGAGCTGCAACTCCTGGCAGTTCCTTGCCCATGAGAAATTCTGTGAGTGCTCCGCCTGCCGTACTGATGTAGGAGATTTTGTTTGTCAAATTGAACAGTTCTATGGCAGCTATTGTGTGTCCTCCTCCTGCCAGTGAGAACGCTTTGGAGTTTGCGATTTCCTCCAGCACGCTTTTTGTACCGTAACTGAAGCTGCTATCTTCATATTTTCCCATTGGGCCACTTATGACTATGGACTCTGCTTTGCTTATGATCTTGCCATAATTCTTCACTGTTATTGCTCCTATGTCAAATATCGGGTACTCTGTCGGCAATTCGTTGGCTGTGATTTCCTTTCTCCTTCCATTTTTTTCTATAGCAAAATCTTCGGGGGTTTTGATGTCATCTTTGTATTTTTGCAAAAGTTCCTTTATGCCAGGTACAAGCTTCGTTGCCTCATTTTCTTTCAAGAATTCCATGTTAGGTTTGCCGAGATCGTAGCCTTTCGCGACTGAAAAAACTTGTCCTATTACTCCACCTGTGAGAACCTGTGTGGCTATTCCATTTTCAAGAACGTATTTGGAGATTTCAAGAGAATCATCGGTCTTTGCTCCTCCAAAAATGAAGATACACGGTTTCTTTGGGTTCTCAAGAACTTTGCTTAATGATTTGAGTTCTCTTTCCATTATCCGTCCAGCTACGCTTGGCAATACTGCGGTGAAGCCTACGATAGATGCGTGGGCTCTGTGAGCAGCTGCAAAGGCGTCGTTCACGAAAAAGTCCGCTAGTGGTGCTAGATTCTTTACTAGATCTGTTTTGGCTTGTTCTTCAGGTGTGCCGTTTTTGGTTTCAAGTGCGAAGTCTCTCACGTTTTCAAGGACGAGAATTTCACCGCTTTTCAAACTGTTTATCGCTTTCTTGGCTTTTTCCCCGTAGAGGTCGTCGACGTATTTTACCGGTTTTTTCAGGATTTCGGCTCAGTATTTCGGCGTGTTGTTGGAGTGGAATGAAATCAGCGTCGTCTTTGCGTCCTTGATGAGCTAGAATCACTGTTTTTGCGCCTTTTTCTGAGAGTTCTTTGATAGTGGTTTCCGCGTGAGCGCGAATTCTTGTGTCTTCAAGGATTCTGTGATTCGTTGGGTCTATAGGCGAGTTGAAATCGACTCTGAGAAGAACGACCTTGTTTTTGACTTTGATATCGTCTAGGGTAAGGAATTTCAACACCTGACTAGGCTCCTTAGAGGAGGGATGTTTCTAGGTTCGTGTTTGTTACAGACCTTCTTTCTTGCCGATCATTTCCATTTGTTCGACCATTCGGCAGGAGAAACCCCATTCGTTGTCGTACCATGCCAGGACTTTGACGAAGTTCTTCTCGATTATCATGGTCGACTGCGCGTCGAAGACTGCTGAGTACGCGGAGTGCAAGACATCACTTGAGACGATCGGATCTTCTGTGT
Organism: Candidatus Bathyarchaeota archaeon; assembly: GCA_963845885.1. Lineage (GTDB taxonomy): Archaea > Thermoproteota > Bathyarchaeia > Bathyarchaeales > Bathycorpusculaceae > DASPPK01. The sequence continues at coordinate 32,251 of CAWJTU010000008.1, read as the reverse complement.
ACTCGAGTATTCCCTTCATTGGTCCTTCTGCAGCTTCCTTGAAAGAATTGTTGACTGCTTCTTTTGTGACTTCCTTCCTTAATGAGGCTACAAGATCAACTATCGAGACGTCGGGAACGGGAACTCTGAGGGACATTCCATCTATCTTGCCCTTAAGTTCTGGCATTATTTCGCCGATTGAGCGAGCTGCGCCCGTGGTCGTTGGAATAATGTTTATTGCAGCAGCTCTTGCTCGTCTCAAATCCTTGTGAACAAGATCTTGCACTCTTTGGTCGTTTGTGTAAGCGTGGGCTGTAGTCATGAAAGCTCTTTCGATCTCGAAAGTTGTCATGCAAAACCTTGGTGACGGGGCCAAGACAGTTTGTTGTGCACGAGGCATTTGAGATGATGTTGTGCTTCTTGTGATCATACATGTTATCATTCACGCCGATAACCATGGTTATGTCAGGGTTCGTTGCTGGCGCGGAAACCAAAACCTTCTTTGCTCCCCCAGTGAAGTGTTTTGATGCGCCTTCTCTGTCCGTGAACAATCCAGTTGATTCTACAGCCAAGTATACGCCCAGGTCTTTCCAAGGCAATTGCGCGGGATCTTTTTGCGTCAGAACTTTGAGTTCTTTGCCGTTGATAACAAGATTGCTGCCTTTCACTTGAACGTCCGCGTTGAATCTTCCATGTACTGAATCGTACTTGAGAAGGTGAGCAAGTGTTTTTGCGTCGGTTATATCGTTAACTGCCACAAAATCAATGTTGGCTTTCTGCTCAATCGCCGCCCTGTATAGAAGACGTCCTATTCTACCAAAACCGTTTATTGCTACTTTAATTGGCATTCTAATTCACACCATCATTCTTTTACTATACTAAAAGGGGGAATTATTTAATTTTCTGTATGAACATAAAAGAGAGGAAAGTTGGGTTCAACGAAGCTTTAGCAAAACCATTTCCGCGGCCAGCACAAAAGGCTCCCACGTCTCGCATACAGGTGGTGCATAAGCTGTGTCAGCTTTTGAAAGGTCTTTTGCGGTCATTCCTCTTTGTATTGCAAGTGAAATCGCGTTTATACGTTGAGTCACTTCTTCTCCGCCTATGATTTGGGCGCCAATAATGCGTTGCGACTCTTTCTCGACGACGAGCTTGACTTTTATCGGCAACGCTCCGGGATAGTAATCAGCCTTGGTCTTGGAAGAGATTGTTCCGGTCACTACATTCACACTGTTATTTCGCGGCCGCTGTTTCTGTCAATCCTGTCCAACCGCAGTCAGTTTCAAAAAGTTTCGAGACCGCAGATCCCAACGCGCCTGTGAAGAGTGAGTATCCTCCTGCAGCGTTTATTCCCGCTATTTTTCCAGTTCTCACTGCTACTGTTCCAAGCTGCGGCAAGATTGGCCTTTGTGTCGCTATCCCGAAAATCTCGGCGCAATCCCCTGCTGCATAGACACCTTTAACGTTGGTCTCCATCCTTGCGTTAGTTTTGATTGCTTTGGTTTCACCTAGAGCCACGCCAGCATTGACAGCCAATTCAGTGTTGGCTCTCACTCCGAAAGCACTTATGAAAATGTCTGCCTTTATCTTGTCTCCTCCAGCTGTAATACCTTCGACTTTGTCGGTTCCGAGAAATTCTTCAACGCTCCTTCCCGTGAGTATTCTTATTCCTTTTGCTTCAACCATTTCCTGAACCATTTTGGCCATTTCGGGGTCGAAAGGCAATGGGAGTATTTGGGGAAGAGCTTCCACAATTGTGACTTTCAATCCTCTTTCGTGAAGAGCGATGCCGGTTTCAAGACCTATGAGACCAGCGCCCATCACGACTGCTGTTTTTGCGCCCTCTCGAACCGCTTGGTCGATTCTGACGCCGTCTTCAAGTGTTCGAAGGGAGAAAACGCCTTGCTTATCTTTTCCTTTGATGGGGGGCGTAAAGGAGCTGGCGCCTGTTGCGATGATTAGACTGTCGTAATGAATGTTATCTTTTTGGCCATCCTCAGTGACAGTTGAAACCGTTCTTTCTGAAGTGTCCAAAGTTGCAACGTTTGTTTCGGTTTTCAGGGTTATCTTCATCATTTGAAAGTAGCTTGGTGGGAAAACTATGAGGTCTTTGAAGCTTGGGATCTGTCCGCCGATCACAAATGGCAGACCACATCGTGAGTATCCAGGGTGTTCTTCGCGGGTTATTATTGTAATCTCTGCCTGACGGTCGGTTTTTCTGGCGGCTGATGCTGCCTCGACACCCGCGGCATGGGCTCCGATGATGACTATTCGCCTAGTCATCCGGTTGCCTTCACTTTTTCAGACCTTTGTGCCATTCGACTGCTTTGTTGAAATCCATTAAATTGGCTAGTTCTGTTTGAAGGTTCGTTGGCTTCACGATGAGAAGCCAGCCTTTCATATATGGATCTTCGTTCAGCAGTTCAGGTTTTGATTGCACTTCTGCATTGACTTGTTCGATTGTTCCGCTTATCGGTGCCACCAAATCTGAAACGGCCTTTACTGATTCAACTGTACCGTAGGGCTCGTTCTGTTTAGTCTCCGATCCAGCGTTTGGAAGCTCTGCGTACACTATCTCTCTGAGCTGTTTTTGGGCATAGTCTGTTATGCCGACGCGCACTTTGTCGCCTTCAATCTTTAGCCACTCGAATTCTTTAGTGTAGTATAATCCTTCAGGCACTTCGTGTCCTTCTACTTTGACCATTCTTTGTTCACCTCTAAATTAATGCGTAACTCTCTTCGCTTCTCAGCCTTTAAGATTAACTGTTCTCTTCCACAGGAGAGAATGCTTGAATTGGAGAAAAATCGATTGGAAGAATGGCCGTCAGCGTTGTCTCTTTCCTTGAATGTATTCTTCAACTGCTTGCTTAGCCACTGAATCAGGCACTTGGATCGGTGGATGTTTGAAAGCGTATGAGGATATGCTTAATAGGGCTCCCCCGATCTTGCGGTCTAGGGCTATTTTGACAGCTCTGATCAAGTCTATGACGACGCCTGCACTGTTGGGAGAATCTTCTACTTCAAGCTTTACCGATATCGTTAACGGTCTATCTCCGAATTTTCTTCCCTTGAGCCATAAATAGCAGATTTTCTTGTTTTCCAAGAAAGGAACGTAGTCTGATGGTCCTATCCGAGTGGGCAGTTCGTACGGGACCATGCTTGTGACCGCTTCAGTCTTGCTGATTCTCTTGGTTTTCAAACGTTCCTCCACGGTCATGTTCAGAAAGTCTGTATCTCCGCCAAGGTTCAGCTGATATGTTTCGTCTATCAGCACTCCTCTATCTACGCAGAGTCTGGCAATGTTTCGGTGAAGAATCGTGGCGCCCAATTGGCTTTTGATGTCGTCTCCAGCTATCGGGAGTTTTTTATCTTCGAATTTCTTGCTCCAAGTTGCATCTGAGGCTATGAATTCGGGCATACAATTGATGAATGCGCATCCCGCATCCAGAGCTGCTTGTGCGTAGAATCTGGCGGCCTTGTGGCTTCCAACGGGCAGATAATTCACAAGGATGTCGGCTTTAGTTTTCTTCAACACTTCCACAACATGTTGGGGTTCGACCTCATGCTCGTAGACGTTGAAGATTTTTCTCATATGCTCTGCCACACCGTCGAGGACGGGTCCACCAGTGACCTTGACGCCAAGATTGGGTACTTCGGCAAACTTGGCACAACAATTTGGTGCCGTGAAGATAGCTTGAGACAAGTCTTTCCCTATCTTGTCCTTGTTCACCTCAAAAGCCGCTACAAACTTGACGTTGTTGATGTGGTATGGGCCGAACTTCACATGCATCAGGCCCGGTACATCCGTGCCCTCTACTGCGTTTTTGTAGTATTGTGTTCCTTGTATGAGGGCGGACGCCGAGTTGCCCACTCCGACCAGTGCTACGCGAATTTCAGACAAGGTGGAAATGACTCCTTCATCACGTTTGGTTTAAGGCTTAACGAGTGACTGCTGTATAACTTTTTCTAGAGTATGATAAAATTAAAAGGGAGCTTGAACTAGTTAACAACAAGAACAGAGGTTGAGTGTTTGACCGAAAGCAATGTTGTCGTGATGTATGAGCCTTTCAAAGAAGTTGTTGTGATGGATCGTGAGTTCTTCGCGACGCCTGAGGAGATCGCGAGGTTCGCTTCGATAATCGCTGGTGGCAAGGCTGCAGGACTGTACTGGGCTGAAGGAGTGGTGTTTCTGTATTTCCCGCTTCCAGCATCGACTGAGATCACTTCCAAGGCACTTGTTGAGAACGGGCGGGTCTACTGGACTTTTCTCGGCTATTCTTTTATGCCTAAATATCAAGGGGTGATTGAAACACGGGAGAGAATGATTGTTCCAGTCGTCGATATGGCTGCAAACGCGCTTTTTAAGAAAGTTACGGCTTGGCTAAAAGAACAAAAGTAAGGCGTTCTTCTCTTGCTCTTGATTTGAAGGCTCAGAACAAAGTGAGGAGTATCGGCTTCTGAGAGGTCTCTTACTCGAAGGAACGGTGTTCTCAGGAAAGGGCGAGGGAACAATGTTCATTACTCTTCCTTGGGTCACGAAACAAATCAAGGAGAAGTTGGGTTTCGAGCCGTTTCCTGGAACTCTAAATTTGAAGTTGACTGAGAACAGCAGGAAAACCAGAGAAGTCTTGGATAGATCGAGTGGGATCGAAATCCTGCCTGCTTTGGACTACCGTCGTGGAAGATTGTTCAGAGCCAAACTAAAAAAATTCGATTGCGCCATCGTCGTTCCAGACGTATTGGATTATCCGAGAGACATCATTGAGGTCATAGCTTCAGAGAACTTGAGACGACGGCTTCAGTTGACCGATGGAAGTAAGGTCGAGGTTCAGGTTCTTATTTAGTCGACTTCCGGCGTTTAGCGGCCAAGAACTTCTGGATATATTCTGCTAGTTTTCCTTTTTTCTGCAGGTAGACGCCGTATCTCGCGAGTGCGCTCATTGCTCTCGCGGCGTCTTCTGGGGATGAATAAGCTGGAACACCGAATCTGTCGAACCTGAGGCGCACGCTAAGGGCCATTTCTGTCTCGCCGATGTCGCAGGCAACTATTGGTTTCTCATATTTGCTGGCCACTTTAGCGACTTTGTCAACATAATCTTCACTTAACGCAGGTGTGTGGTGAAGGCCCAACATTATTATCCCGTGAATCTCTGGGTCTTGAAAGAGGATATCCGTCACGAGTTCGAACATCACTGCTGTTCCTGAACCGGTAATGTCTACTGGATTTAGGTTTGTTGCGAACTTGGGAATTTTGCCTTCGATCTTCAGTTTTTCGAATTTTCCGATTGTTTCTTCACAGAATCGTTTGACGGACAATCCTTTTGACCCGCATTCATCAGCCGCCATTATTCCAGGTCCGCCGGCATCAGTGATTATCCCCACGTTTTTCCCTTTGGCGGGTATCTGCATTGATAATGCCTTTCCAGCATGGAAGAACTCGTCCATGTCACTTGCTCTAAGAATTCCTGTTTGTTCGAACGCGGCATCGTATATTTGGTCTTGGCCAGCGATAGCTCCAGTATGAGAAGCAGCAGCTCGTGCACCTGCCTCCGTTCTTCCAGATTTCAAAGCTACGACAGGTTTCTTGGCGGTTATTTCGGCGGCTGCATCCATGAATTTTCTTCCCGATTTTATATCTTCAACGTATAGCAATACGACGTTTGTTTCGTCGTCATGGTACATATAACGTAACATTTCTGCTTCGTCTACGTCGATCTTGTTGCCGAAACTGACGAATTTGCTAACTCCAGTATGCAAACCAGTCAGATAGTCTAGTGCCGCTGCTCCGAAAGCGCCGCTCTGAGTGACGATGGATATGCTTCCGGGCATTGGGCGAGGAGTTGCAACCACTTCGTCTCCGGAGAGAAGCACTTTCGTTTCAGGCAGAAACAACATGTCTACACCAGTTCTTGAATCGTAGACGCCTAGACAGTTCGGTCCGAGGACTCTGATTCCTGCTTGTTTCGCTATCGTTGCGACTTGATTTTCAAGCTCATGGTTTCCAATTTCGCCGAACCCGGCTGTGATTATTGCCGCTGCCTTCACCTTTTTGGCTGCCGCGTCTTTCATGATTTGCGGTACGATATTCGCAGGAACAACCACGACGATTAGTTCAACGTCATCCCTGATTTTCGTCAGGTTCGGATAACATTTTAGACCCAAGATCGAATCTTCGTTTGGGTTGACGGCGTACACTTGTCCTTTGAAAACTTGTCTTTGCTTGTTCTCAACGAAGTTTTTGAATATAACTTGACCTGCTTTCTCCGTTTTCTTTGTCGCTCCGACGATGGCGACTGAAGAGGGGTTGAAAAAAGCGCAGAGAGCTTTCGTCGTATCTTCCATGGGTTCTTTCACCGTTTCTTTCTTACAATAACTATTGGTTTATGTTTTGTCCCCTCTAGCATTTGCCAAGTTACGTCTGTCAGCCTTACGTGAAAGCCTTCGGCCATTTCCCATACGGTTCTGCCCGCGCCAAATCCTCTGGAGCGATTGGCCAGTTCGGCAATGTGTAATGCTTCTTCTGCGGCCATTCTATTCCCTGATACTGCCAGCGGAGTGGCTCTCTTCTTGAGCTTGAAGAAGCGTCCAACGGTGTAGGAAAGAAATCCCCCAAATGAATGGATTCCTTTCATGGGTCTTGGGCGAGGCGTGAAATGAAAGCTGCTGAGGGAATAAGTCTTGTCCGTGTCTACAATCATCACGGTCACCTTCTTTCTTAAGGTTAAGCTGCACCTGTTTCCGTATCATTAATGCTATCCAGCTGGCGCTTTTGAGAGGAAGGCTAACGTAGGCGTAAGGTAGGTTGCTACCGTCGATGCCGCCCTCTGATCCAAACATCAACGTTTGAAGTAAACCCGCTTGTTGTAGAGCAATCTGCTTGTGGCGGCTTCCTTCCTGCTTTGGATATTGCCTGATTTTTGTGATCAGTGTTTTTCGAAGTCGAGAAAGAGGGCCAAGAACATAACCCCAGATTTTGGGCATCCAAAAAACGGCTATGAATCGTGCGTTCACAGTTGGTTTGATTCTGTCTTCGTCTACAATATTGTTGAGTGCTGTCGATAATGCTTTTTCAGATACAACGATAATATCGTCGTCCGCGATTTTCCCATCGATGCTTCAGATTATTGTGTGCAGATAGTTTTGTCCGGGCTTCCAATATTGTGTTTCTATTGGCAGAAATCTGTATTTGGTCATGTGCATCGCGCTAATGGAAAATTGAAAATTTCTGGGGCTAAAGGGTTCGGAACTTATCTTTAATTTCAGTTACATTGCATTCTGGCGGCTTCATTTTTCCTTCAGGACAGAAGCCCAGTTCAACGCAAGTGGGGCCGCAATTTTCAAAGAGTACTGGCGCAGCCTTCTTTGCCTGTTTGAACATTTCTGTGGCGGCTTCTCTGATTTCCCATTGGGCGCGTGCGCAACACCTCAAATTGAAAAAGTGGCGAAGTTCTCTGGCATTCATGGTTACGATGATGTTGGTTTTCGCCGCGTTTGGAAGAATAAACCTGGCATCCTCTTTCGGGATTCCCGACTTGAGCAATTCTTGATAAGTCTCAGAGATTCTTTCCAATGTGTCGTCATAGATTCTCTTTGCTTCCTTGTTATTGGCGATATTTGGTGGTGTGACGTACTTTTCCACGGTGTCGTAGGTTACGTATCTCTGACTTTGTTGAGTGTATGAGGCGATGCGGTGTCTTACGAGCTGGTGCGTCATCGCTCTTGATACGTCCTCAATGCTGAAGGTGAACGAGGCATGTTCTATTACTGAAGCATGGCCGTAACCCGTGACTATCTTGATTTTGTCTTTGGCTGTTTCTCGGTCCATTTTCTCGAGAATCTGTGAAGGTTTTCCTTTCTTTATCGTCGTGAGTGCTGCGGTGCCGCACAGTAATTCTGCGTCTGCCGTGTGTCGAAGAAGTTTGACTTTCAATTTCTAATCCTCCTACGTTGGTTCTTGTTTTGAAGAGATCCACTGTTGGAATTTTCTGTACTATTTGTGTGCCTTCATTTATAATATAGCTTTGTAGAGCCGTGGATTAGACGTGAGCGTAGACGCGGTCGTTCGTGTATTTTCCAGTCTGCATTTCTTGTTCTATCTCTTTGAGAAGCAGTATCCTGCGAAATGTCGGTGGATGAGTTGAGAACCAGCTGTTTATTGTTTTCCACGTTGATTTGGCTTCTTTTTCCATAGCTAGTTCGAGTTCTCTTTCATCCAACACACCGTCATGGTCCAGATCGTATTCGTCTTTCTTGTCTATTATTTCAGATATCTCCTGCTTGGCCATTGCTGGGTCAGCTATGTAGAACGCTCTGACACCTGATGGTGCTTTTGGCGAAAGCGAGAGTCCATAGGTGATCTTTGCTAACGCGCTTTCAAGGCTGTCAGGGGAATTTGTAACGTATGCTGAGTAAGCGTCTGCAAAATGCTCTCGCAATCGGCTGAGTCTCAGTACACAAAGAAGTGAGACTATGTAAACAACGTAGGAAAGGATTCCTATCGCGATCAATGCGACTCCTATGTCGCCTCCGTCCTTCTTCCTCGAGCCTCCTGACATCCATGCCGCCGTAGTCGTTCCTCGTGCAATAAGATAGGCAACCAAGGGCAATGCTGAGAGCACCGTCATGACTATGTAGTCTTTGTGTTTCAGGTGTCCTAATTCATGTCCGATGACACCTTTGACTTCGTTTTCACTTAGGTTCTTCAACAGTCCTTCATGGACTGCTAGAGTGGCACTATTGGCTGTTCTGCCGAATACGAAGGCGTTCGGTGTCTCATCGCGTACTATAGCCAGCTTAGGCATAACTACACCGCTCTTGCGCGCCAGTTCTTTCACAGTTGATTCCAACCACTGGTTTTCGCCGGGCTTCAAGTATTGCAGGCGAGTTGACATCCTGACGATCGCTGGTCCGATGAGGTACTGGAACAAAATGAATACGATCGGAAGCCCTACGATAAGAATAGCCCAGTAGAACAGCCCTATGTCCACAACGAATGCTTGGACGACGAACAAGATGACGGCCAGAAAACTGGCGAAAATTAAAGCTATTAGAAATATGCTTGTTCCCATTGCGAGTCTAAGTTGAGACAGTCCTGCCAAAATTTTTTCCTCGTTCTTTATGACAGAAAAGTGCGTAAGAATTAAAGTTTTCCCAGTTGTTCAGAGTAAGATTAAGATATACGATTCGTACACAACCTAAAAGAAGTCTCTGTCAGTTTTCTCTGCTAAGGATGTGAAATGAACTTGGCTTCACCGCTGCTTAACCTGATTGCTGTCATAATGGAGTTCATCGGCTCTTTGATTAGCTTCGTAGTCGGCTACTATGCGCTGAAGGCGTACAGGGCTTCCGGTTCAAAAGGATTGTTCACTCTTTATTGGGGCTTCACGATACTCGGCATTGGTGTTTTTCTGAGAGCTTTCACGGCGACTTACATTAGGCTCATAAGTGGGGTGTACGAAGCCCCGCGCCAGTTGGTTGGGCTAATAAATCTGGTTGCTTTGATCTACAGCATTACACAACTCGTAGCCTACAGCTTCATAGTTGCAACTTATGTTTTTCAGGCTAGACCTCAGAGTGAGAAGGTCGTCGTTGCAGGATCTCTTTCTGTTGCGGCGGTAGCTGTTTTCCCGCTCTATCGGCTGTTCTACATTCCATGGCTGGAATTAGTATCGATAACGATGTTGGTCTTCGTGGTTGTAAGCACTTTCATTAATTGGCGAACTAGAAAAAGCAGCGAATCAGCCCTCGTTTTCTTGGGTTTTGTGCTCATAATGCTGTGCCATGTTTTCTTCCTGTTTCTCGTCGTCAGCGAAATATTTCTCTTGCTAGGTCAAGTAACTCAGCTAGCCGGTTTCATATGCTTGTCAGCGATGCTTGCCAAGGTGAGCAGGACCCATGGATAAAGAGCACAAGGAATATCGGTCTAAGACTCGCATCTACGCTGATATTTTGAATTCGATCTTGAAATACGGTGGAAAGTCTGGGCCGACGCGGATTCTTTACGGTGCAAACTTGTCTTATGACCGTTTGATGAAGCATCTTGGTCAGCTTATCGAGTTGGGATTGGTTGAAGAAGAGAAAGTGAACGGTGAAAGCGTTTTCAAACTCGACTAATAAGGGCAGAACCTTTGTTTTGGAATTCATTAAGGTCGAAAAATTCGCTGAGGCCTTTGGAATAACCATTTGACGCGCGCAGATTAGGAACGCCAATGCACAAGCATTTTCTATTCCAAAAATACATCCCGCAGGCTTTTTGCTCTGTGTTCCAACACATATGGCACGTCTTGCCAATGCTTACAGCGCTGAAGAGGCACAAGAGGACAGTTAACACTGGGGTCGAGTTTGTCAACATATATGGAAAGCGCACGCGCCAAATATTAAAACTATTAAATCTAAAACATGCATAACAGCAAGCAATCATGATCAGGTGGGCGAAGGTGGCAAAAAGCAAATTATCTGACTCGGACCTCATGGGCGCCTTGCAGATAGATGCCAATACCTTGGAGACGTTCAAGAGGGTCAGGGAGAATGCCCTGAAAGAGGCAAGGACGATGGATGCCAGGAAGAACGTGAAGATCAGAGTCTTGGGCATCTCCGGTTCGGCAAGGGACGTGGTAGAGACTTCGCAGGAGAATTCCAACTCGGAGGAACTGCTCAAGAGATGCCTGGAATATTGCAGGGAGCTTGGCGCGGAGACGGAGCTGATTCCGCTCAGAAAATATGACGTACGCCACTGCAAGGCCTGCTACTCAACGACAAACACCCAGTGCCATTTCTATTGCACCTGCTACCCCCGTGGCCCGGATGGGGACGATATGACAAATATCCTCTACGATAAGATCCTCGGAGCGGACGCGATAATCTTCGCCACCCCAGTGAATAACTTCAAGATTTCTGCACTTATGGCAAACTTCATTGATAGGTGCATCAGCCTCGACGGCAGCCTGGAACCAGCGAATGCCCAAAGACCGAAGGACAAGGAACTCAACAAAAAGCACATGAAGTTCATCGAGCTGACTGCCGACAATGACGTCCTCGGAAGCGGTATGCTAAGGCGGTTCCTCGGCAAGGTTGCAGGGATAATCGTCACGGGACACGAGGCTGGGGCCACACTGGCCATAAGCACGCTATTTTTGACTTTGAACCAATTCGGCATGCTATTCCCGCCGTTCAGCTGCATGTACGCGATGTCTTCGGTCTGTTACTCGACCTACGAAGACAAGAAGATAGTGCTGAGCGAGTGCTACATAGAGGAAACGAGGATGCTTGCCAAGAACGTCATGGCCGCAGTGAAGTTTGGTGGAGACAGCAAGCCGAGTGATTGGGTTTATGATTATAGAGCAGATTGAATGAAGGTGTATCTATGAAGCTTGCTAGGAAAAAGGATGTTGTTGAGGGGGTGCCATTCTGCGTTGTTTTTGAAGAAAAGTCGATTGCCTTATTCAATGTAGGAGGCACGTACTACGCGATTGACAGCACATGCACACATATGGGCGGACCGCTGTGCCAGGGTAAGCTCAGGGGAGATGTTGTACAGTGCCCATGGCACGGATCGAGGTTCGATGTCAAATCTGGCAAAGTTGTCAGAGGACCCGCGGAGAAACCCGTGAAGCAATACAAAGTGCAAGTAGATGGAGAAGACATTGAAGTAACTGAATAAGCGCGCGCTTCTCTCCGCAAAAACTAACATAGAACGAAAAATGTTTGTCAATTGTTTTTTACAAAAATCGTCTCCACATGGGTACTTATTTCTCCCTATTACTATACATGATTTCGAGGTGATGTAAATGGTTGAGAAAGAAAATGCAGAAAAGCTCCAGGACCTTGAACAACAAGTTTTCGAGGCGCTTGAGAACCAAAAAAGAAGAGACATCCTGCGGATAGTGGGAGAAAACAAAGGCATTGCCTACACGAAAATTCTGAATGCTAGCAAAGTTGCAGACAGTCCGACTCTCTCATACCATCTTAAGAGCTTGGCACCTTTCATCGAGCAGAAAGATGGAAAGTATCGGCTCACAACAATAGGTAAAGACGCGTATAACCTCTTGCTAAAGACCCATGCCTATGATAAGCTGGCTTTGCTGCAGAAGAATAAGTTTGGAGTCATATTGGGGAATGCTGTGATTTGGCTTGGTGCAATCGCTGCAGCAGTATACTTGGGAACTGACGTATTCCTATCTACTGTTATCCTTCCAATACTCGCCGCCATGAGTCTTGTCATAACTTATGGGTTGTTCGAGTAGTCCTTTCTTTCTTTAATTTCGCTCTCTCTTCCTTAGTGCGATGGTATGGGAAGTGTTAAACGAGTTGGGAGTTCATGCCATTTTAGAGCGGCGCGCTTATTCTCAATGAGGTCCGAGTAGAAACCACACTTTGTAGGATACTCTAGCGTTTCACCCACCTACCTCAACACTTAATTTCGGGACAAGGCAACGCGCTTCCTTTTTCGGAGTATTGTTTGCAGGATTGCCATCAGAATGGGACATTAGATTTATTATGACAATCTAGCGCTCCCTTGAGATTCCCGCCCAACCATCCAAGCAGTTACACTAGCGAGACTTGGACGTGTTCAGTTTCACAGCGGCACGAATGAGGGTCTTGAAGGCGCCCTCGTCAATCTTTTCGCCTTCACGGATGTCGATGGCGCGCCTGACGGTCCCAGGCTGGTTGAACAGGTGAGAGGGGTCCTCCAGCGAAGCGCCCTTGAAGAAGGTGAACTTGACCACACTCTTGTAGGTCTCGCCCGTGCAGATGCCGCCGTTGTGGGACCAGACTGGAGTTCCAGGCGACGTAGGTTTCACCCACTTCCACTCTTCAACAATCTCCGGATCAGCCTCCTTGATGAGCTGTCGCACTCTTTCAAGCGTCTTGCCGCGCCAATCGCCCAGTTCCTTGATTTTCGCGTCTATAAGCTGTGAAGGAGACTCATCCTTGTTCGCGCCGCTCTTCCCCATGTTGCTCATTGTCACTCAGCCACTTTCCCAGTTATGTAACTTAGTTACCTAGTTTATTTACTTAGTAATAGTCATACCTATGCTTATTAGTGGTACTGAAAAGGCATTAAGGTTAAGAGCGTGCGTGCTAGACCTCAATGACTGAATGACATCTGGGACAATTCCTAGGATTTCCTTCTGTCTTAAACTCCAGCCCACAGTTCTTACATCTGCAGTTCTTTGCTCTACCATATTTTCTGTATCTTTCACTCATTCTTTTTCCTTCTTAGCGCGCGCTAGTGCCGTTAAACATTACAGTAGAATCTTAGATTTATTAGTGATACGGCAAGAGCGTTTAGGTTAAGACTTGCGCAACCGAATGCTGCACGCGCTAAGACTAAAATAGGAAGATAGCATCGATTGTGTTGAGCACTGTTCGATGACTTTCATCCCGCCACGTGCCAAAATTGTTCTGTTCGCGTTACTAATTGGAATCGCACTCATCATGCTTCTCAGTATTGCTGGAGTCAACGGTCCGTATAATATCAAATACATCGTACTAGCACCAGGATTGATCCTTCTTTTTGTTATTCTAGCAGTTTTAGAGAGATATAGACGGAAGAAATAGGTGTAAACGCGCGCTCACTGAACCTTCAAATTCTTTTTTTGGATTCCACACGATTACAGTGCCTGCTTGAGGACTAGATTTATTAGTGGTACTGTCTGAAGGTACCGTTAAAACATGGTGGGCCAATAGGTCTTATTATGGCAACTAGCACACCATCTACTGGATTACTCTCATCTCCTATTCTCCATGTGGGGTAGAAGGCAAGAACGCAATAGTTGGTGCTCCGGCCGGGATTCGGACCCGGGTCCGCGACTTTCTCCCCATTTTCGAAGAGTCGAGAGGCCGCTATACTTGACCGGACTATACTACCGGAGCGCACTGGACTACAGTACTTGCGTTTGCAGTATATTTTTGTTCCGTCAAGGTCACTAGATAGATCGAGTGAATAGGTGTTACAAGACCATTAGCTCACTGCAATGCGCATTCCGACCAAAGAAATCCCGTTGTACCTTGCGTTCAGAAACAGATCGTCACTAGTTCTTCATCAAATTCACTTTTTTGATAATGGATATGAGGTCTCTAGGTGAATTGCTGATGTAGTCTGTTCCAGCGTGAAGCAAGTCGTCTTTTGATGCCAAACCCCCCAGTACTCCTATAGCTATGGCTTTGACAGCGTGTGCAACCTTCACGTCTGAAACGCTGTCCCCTACGACTACTGCTTCTTCGGGAATGACTTCTAACACTTTCAACAAAGCTTCGAGGTGCAGTGGATTGGGTTTGAATCGAGGTGCCGACTCTCTTGCAATCACTGCTTGGAAATAGTCGTTCAACCCATATTTCGTCAATATTCGATCGGTCGCTTTTTGGCCATTTACTGTGAGAAGTCCAAGTTTGAATCCCATTTTCTTTAGAGTCTGAAGAGTTTCGAGCATCCCAGGGATCAAGCATGTAGATTCTATGTTTTCCATTTCGTATTTGTCAAGAATCTCGAAGACGCTTTTCCTCAGTTGGTGATAGCTTTTCCCTTTTACTGGCTGCTCCTTCACGTATGATTCGAGTTTATTGAGTGCGTCAAAGTAGCTTTCGTTTGGTGAGAAGAATGATTGCGGGATTCCCTGTTCTGTCAGAAACTGGATCACTTCTGCGCGTGCCGCTTTGGAATTAACCTTGTATTCCACGATCGTGCCGTGAAGGTCAAAGATTACAGCTTTGATAGTCAATTGTTCTTATCGCCCACCACTTTGCGCCAGAACTTATACTTTCACCAAAATATGCCTATATAGTTTAGTTGTCGTCCCAAGACTTTTCTTCGTTTTGCTTCGGGGCTGATGAATCTTGAGGCGGACCACGTTCTTAATAACCTTTAAATCTTCGTCATCATGCACAACTACGCATCTGGCAATATTGTGTTGAGTAAAGGCGTTTTAGAATGAATCCTGTGCAAGTAATTGCCGTAGAAGGTTTACCCCTTATCAAGAAGGGGGACGATCTTGCTGAACTGATCTGTCGTGCGGCAGAAGAACAGAAAACTCCAATTCGTGATGGAGACATCATTGACGTAACTCATGTCGCTGTTTCGAAAGCCGAGGGAAACATCGTCAATCTTGACAAGGTGATTCCATCCAAAAAAGCGAAAGACGTAGCAAAGAAAACTGGGAAAGACCCGGCTCTCGTTGAGGTCGTCCTTCAGGAATCAAAAGATATCGTTCGCATGCGAGAAGGAGTGTTGATCACTGAAAACAGGCAAGGTTTCATCTGCGCGAATTCTGGAGTGGACCGATCGAACGTCCAAGGCGAGAGAAACGTTGCGCCCCTACCCAAAGACGCTGACATGTCTGCCAAAAGAATCAGGCAAGGAATAAAGAAGCTTACTGGACATGATGTTGCGGTTATTGTTTCTGACACGCACGGACGCCCCTTTAGAATGGGTGAAGTGAACGTGGCACTAGGCGTGTCAGGTTTGAAGCCGATCAGGGATAGGCGAGGAGAGAAGGACTTGTACGGTTACGTTTTGAGAATAAAGCAAACCGCTATCGCTGATGAATTGGCGTCTGCAGCAGAACTTGTCATCGGACAGGCGAACGAGGGTGTTCCAGCAGCCATTATCAGAGGGTACAATTATCCAAAATCAGATACGGCAAAGGCAACCGAGCTTGTGAGATCGAGAGAAAAGAACCTGTTCAAATAACAACGACACCATTTCACGAAAAACTGCCTCACATATCACTTCTCAATCATATCCAAGACTGTTTTGGCCAATCGCGATTTGTCATCTAGGGTTTTCATGATCGTATTAGTCACCCTCACGCTAACTCCAAGCTTTTCGATTTGTTCTTTCTGTTTCTCATCTGCCTTGTCTATCACAAACCCGTCGAGAAAGTCTCTGTAAAGGGAAGCCACACCATAGGCAGAAACGTCAAAGCCTAAACCGCGCATCAACTTGTCAGCTGGGCCTTTGATTGTGGCGCCGCCGACAATCGGGCTGATGCCTACTATCGTTGCCGTCGTGCTATTCAATGAGTCTCTGATGCCTTTCAGTGAGAGAATCGTCCCGATGCTAACGATGGGGTTGCTCGGACAGACGATGATTCCGTCAGACTCCAAGATTGCCTCGATCACTCCCTTTGCGGGCAAAGCTTGTTCAACCCCATGCAAAGTCTACGCCCAGAACTTGGTCCGTGGCTCCTCTTTTTACCAAGTATTCTTCAAAATGCATTTTGCCCTTATCTGTCGAGATGATCGTTTCGAATTTACTGTCTGTCATGGGGATTATCCGCATCTTGAGGTTGAAGGATTTGCAGAGAATGTCTGTAGCATCGGATAGGCTGTATCCTTCTTGGAGGAGCTTGGTTCTTTCGATGCTTGTTGCAAAATCTTTGTCGCCTAAATTGAACCACGTTTCATGTCCATACTGCTCGAGCACTTTGAGACAGTTGAAAGTGTCGTCTTTGATACCCCATCCTTTTTCTTCGTCCACGACGCCTGCCAATGTGTACATGACTATGTCAAGATCGGGAGAAACATGCAGCCCGTGAAATTCGAAGTCGTCCCCAGTGTTGACAATTATTGTGAGCTTGTCTTGCGGGATATGTCTGATCAGTCCTTGAATAAATCTTGCCGCACCGACTCCGCCTGCAAGTGCCGTTATCATTTTGAAACCCTTAGAAGATTAGTCTCGTCTCGGGATCTCTTTCTGCTACTTTCTCCGATCTTGCTTTCGGGCTTCTTGAACCTAAATGCTAAAAGAATCGCTATTCCCCAAACGGTGTAATCTATCAAATGTTGACTTCCTTTCCAAATAAGGGGTGACTGTTGAGCTGCGTATGTTTCGGTAGCCTGTGACTCTGATTGGTTCCACAGAACTGTTCCTGAAGACATTGTTTCTCCTGAATATTCGAAAATCATTTGATAGGGATTCTCCAAGGGATTATTGAAGTGTTGAATGTTCACGCCTTGGTATGTTTGGCCGCCCCATTTCCAATCATGATCAAGAAAAGCTATGTCGCCTTGAATCGACCAAGCTTCCCGAACGTTAATCCATTCATTATTCTTCAAAACCTGCGGCGTTTCTATGAGCACTTTCCAACGATTATCTTCTATCGCATTGGAACTCGTGACTCCAAACTGAAAGAAGTTGACGTAATTGCTGAAGGGAAATGGCGTGTTGACTACGTTTCCATAGTAAAACTTGGGTATAATGTATTGACAGTTCGCTATTTCAGCAACTTTGATTGATTTTATCGGTATCGTGCTTTCGCCGACTGTGACAAAGTAGTGAACAACCCCTGCTCCATCCCACTGTGCGCTCAGAGCGACTGGAGTGTTCAGATTTACCCCCGATAGGTGCCAAGTGTAGGCGTAGACGAGTTCTTCGTTGCCAGGTTGAACGGGAGCCGTTTGTTCTCTTGTCTGACGCAATCCAAGATCGACGTAGAGGTTCGCTGAAGAATCAACGACTAACATCGTGTAGAATCCATAATCCACATTCCTGTACTTCGTATCTTGTGCTTGAACAAACATGCCTCCGCCAAGCCAACTATCTGTTGTTAAGAAATTGACCTCTGTCGAGAGAAATGTGACGGTAACTGACGTTCCGTCAACGATGCCGTAAGTGTTCAGATCATCCGTATTGACTTGGAAACCCGCGACATAGGGTTGGTCAGAGTTGAGTCTGATGATATGATGGTTCTCTGTAGGTTCAATGTTGAATGAATCAACCACTTTGGCAAAGCTCACATTCATGCTTGAAAAGATCAAAATCACCAAGGCAAATGCGAGCAAACAACTGATTCTCAATCGAGAGGCTCCAACATTCGTTTTTTCTCTGTACTAATAAAAGAATTGCGCAACACTTAATTCTGTTGCGAACTAACGCTAACGACTATGGCGTCGACTTGTCCAAAATGCGCCAGAAGCGTGCCTGATGATGCGATTTATTGTCCCTACTGTGGGAATGGACTGAAACCTTCTGCTCACACCATCAGTGTATCCGTTGGAGGCACCTTAATGATTGTCGCCTCGATGGCGTCTCTGATCATTTTTTTGCTGTCGCTAGATGCGTTGCTGGAGATCTACAGTTGGTATCCACAACTGATCGCTCAAAAATGGTTTTTCTACGACCAACTTCTCACAGTTCTCTCATTGATAGGCTTCATGTCTGGCATGATCGCGAGTGTTCTTTCACTGATTCGAAAGAGTTATCTTTTTTTCATTCTTGCTGGAACCGTTTGCACGGTCGTTGGAGCTGGAGTTTGGATTACTTCAATGATTATACCAGACTACAGCCTGCCTAGTTCATTCCTGTACTACTTCCTCCCTATTTTCCTCCCATCACTGGTCGGAACTCTGCTGGTTCTTCGCAGGAAACCCGAGTTCAAATAATGAAGATTCTGACAGAATCCTGGTACGTTAGTTGAAATCCCAGATCTCTCTGACTGCAAATGCCTAGGGGGGAGAGGTGGTTTTGGATAAAAAACAGCGAAAAACGAGAAAAAATGGTTGGGGGAGTTGAAGAAAGTCTAAGAGGATTAGTCTTCTGGCATTTCGCCGCCGCCAGGTGGTTTCCCTGCGCCTGGTCCTTCCTTAGGTTTGGTGGATGCGATTACGTCGTCTATTCGGAGAATCATCGCTGCAGATTCAGTTGCTGATTTGACAGCTTGTTCTTTCACTACTAGTGGTTCGATGACGCCTTTCTGTTTCATGTCTTCGACTTTGCCGGTGAACACGTTTATTCCTTTGTACTGTCCATCCGCTTTTTCATGTGCAGATCTGAGTTCCACGAGCACGTCTATTCCTTCGAGTCCACCGTTTTCAGCCAATGTCTTTGGTATTACCTCCATTGCGTCTGCGAAATTCTCGATTGCAAGTTGTTCTCTTCCACCAACGTTGATTGCGAATTTGCGTAGTTCTTTGGCTACCTCGATTTCAACTGCGCCGCCGCCTGCCACTACCTTGTCATTTTCGAGAACGTCTGAAACAACTGATAGGGCGTCTGTCATTGCCCGTTCTGCTTCGTCCACCATTCGTTCTAGTCCAGCGCGTATTATCACGGCAACTGAACGCGGATCTTTGCATTTCTCGACAAAAACCATTTTGTCTTCGCCAAGCTTGCGTTCTTCGACGAGTCCTGCAACTCCTAAGTCTTGTGGTTTCAAATCATTCAGGTCGGTGCTTAACTTACCGCCAGTAGCCCTCGCAAGTTTCTCCATGTCTGACTGTTTCACGCGTCTCGCTGCAAGTATTCCTTTCTTAGCCAAGAAGTGTTGAGCCATGTCGTCGATGCCTTTCTGACAGAAAACGACGTTTGCTCCTGAGGCATCTATTTTGTCAACCATTTCCTGAAGCATCTTGTTCTCTTGATCTAGGAAAGCTTTCATCTGGTTTGGATCTCGAATTCTAATTTCGGCGCTCATCTCTGTCTTTTCAATTTCGAGAGCCGTGTCGAGCAGCGCGATTTTTGCCTTCTCCACTGTCTTTGGCATTCCTGGATGAACGACTTCCTTGTCTATTACCAAACCTTTGACGAGTTGAGATTCAAGCAAGCTCTTTCCCGTTTTCTTTATGACTTGAACGTTATCTATGTCGGCGACGTTTTTGTCCCCGCGTTTCTCAACGATTTGCATTACTGCGTCAATTGCCATGTCGGCAAAGTGTTCTTTTGCGTTACCAATTGCCTTGCTTGCCATTGAAGTGATAGCGACTTTTCTGAGAGTTGCGCGGTCATCTGGTTCCACTTGAATCGCGACTTTGTTCATTGCTTCAACTGCTTTCACAGCTGCTTTACGGTAACCGCTGACGAGTATCGTGGGGTGGATGTTTTGGTCTAGGAGTTCTTCTGCTCTCTTGAGAAGTTCACCCGCCAAGACGACGGCAGTCGTAGTTCCGTCTCCTACCATGTCGTCTTGAGTCTTTGCTATCTCGACCATCATCTTTGCTGCTGGATGCTCAACTTCTATATCTTTCAGAATCGTTGCACCGTCGTTAGTTATAGTAATATCTCCAAGGCTGTCAATGAGCATTTTGTCCATTCCACGGGGTCCCAAGGTTGTCTTGAGGACTTCTGCGATAACTTTCGCAGCCATGATATTGTTTTTCTGAGCTTCTTTTCCTCTGTTTCTAGTTGTTCCTTCTTTCAGAATCAGGACTGGTTGTCCTGACGCTGTCGTCGTTAAGTAAGCCATACATACCCTCCATTTACCAATAGAATTTTTTCTGCGCAAATAAGCAGAAATGCTCAATCATATAAATCTTACCTCTTTCTCACTCAGTCTCCAAGTAGGCACCGTCTTCTTTTCCATTCAGGTGTCGCGCGCATTCTAGTGCCGACTTTTTCAACATTTGGTCTAACAGCTTAAATCTCGGCTAATCGTGTTGACTCTAGGTGGTCACATCTTGCACGTTTCCATTCGATATTTTACAGTTCTGAGGGAGATTATTGGCAAGAAGGATGAGATCCTCGAATTTCCAAAAGGCCAGAAGTTAACCATAAACGGTCTTCTGAAATGTTTGAGCGAGAAATACGGAAAGGATTTCGATGAGTACGTTTATGATTTGAAAACGGGGGAAGCCAAGGGGTTCCTGCAATTTCTCGTCAATGGACGAAGTCCTTCTGAAACCAAAGGGTTGGACTCACCTCTTTCAGATGGTGATGTGCTCGCCATAGTTCCACCAGTGAGCGGCGGATGAAAAGGTAACCGTGGACCATTTCAGAAGAAAGGGGCGTTTGAAAATTGTTGAAAACCGTGGTCGGCAGTTTTCCACCGAAACTTCCGCTCCAAGAAGCCATCGAGTGGGCAGTGGGCCTCCAGCTTGACTATGACCTAAACATAGTCACAGATGGCGAACAACGAACTGACATGATAAGCTACTTCGGTTCATTGCCTGGTCTTGAAATGACCCCTCATGGTCCTCGCATTAGATCAAAAATTCTACCGTTAGACGATCCTCAGACTCACGCTAAACTCGAGGATTTACGCTTAGTCAAAGCCTACTTGAAACAGAAAGGAAGAGAGGACGTCAAAGTAAAAATTTCGATAACTGGGCCAATTACTTTGGGCTTTGCATGCGCATGTAACGGGGTAAAATACTACAATGGTTTGACGGATAAGCGACTTTATTCTGACTTCGCTATTGCGCTTAAGTCGTTGGTGGAAGAAGTTGCGAAAACTGGTTGCTACGTTCAGATCGATGAACCGAGCCTGTCGATAAAAGTGATGGATGCTGCGGAGGCAGTCAAGATTGTGAACCAAACGATATCTGATCTTCCAAGTTCTATTATGGACGAAGACAGACTCATCGTCCACATTTGTGGATCCTTAACAACTTCTCTGTTCAGTGAGCTTGTGAATCTTAATGCGCCTGTTCTGAGCTTGGCCTTCAGTGCTCCAAAAGTCAGAGCAAACTTGGATGTGGTTTCAAAATCGCTTCTCGTATCTCATGGAAAAAAGTTGGGAGCAGGTTGTGTTTCAGTTCTAGCCAGCAGGAAGGAAGAAGTTGAGAGCTTTGAACAAGTGTCTCATAGGCTCAAAATCCTCAGGGATAAATTGGGAGAGGAGCAAATTGCCATGCTTCACCCAGACTGCGGTATGAGACCAACTGGCGAAGAAGCGGTGGGACCTATATTGAAGCTCGTTGCAGCGTCAACCAAATGCTTCTAACAGCAATAACATGCTTATACGTGATGACGAATCAGACGAATTTCCCGCTCGCGATCATGACGACTTTTCCTCCAACGGAAACGTGTATCTCTCCTTCTCTATTCTCAGCTTTGAGATACAACAATGAGGGTCTCCCAATTTCATAACCTTGCTCAACTCTCACATTGACTCTGCCATCACCAAAATAGCGATATTGAGACAAATAAGCCGCTAAACAACCATTGGCAGATCCAGTCGCAGGATCCTCGGGAATCCCCAGCAAATCCACGAAGACTCTCACATTCAGATCGTTCTCTTTGTTGTAAGTTTCGGTTGAGAAAACCAGAATGTCCCCAGTTTGTGTATCCCTTGTCTTTTTCATGTCTTTTGCTCTGTCGACGCGAGCTCTTCTGATTGCGTCCAAGGTCTTGAGCGGGACGATGAGAAAAGGAAGTCCAGTGGACACTTCTTGAATAGGGTATCTGCTGTCGATGTCTTTTGCATCAAGATTCAGAAGGCTCGAGATATTCGCAATGTCAAACTTCTTGCCAAAAGTCGGCGGTATCTGTTTCATCCACAAAATCTCTTCATTTCTCCTCTCTTTATCGACGATTACTGGTATCTGTCCCACTTCCAAGTTGATCAGCACCTTATCGGTTTTCCCGCCAAGCAATTCTTTTCTTATCACATAGGCAGTCCCTAAGGTTGGGTGTCCTGCGAAGGGAACTTCACTTGAGGGTGTAAAAATGCGAACATCATATCCGCCTTTTCGCTTTTTGTCGGAAAGTATGAAGGTTGTCTCAGAGAAGTGCATTTCATTGGCGATTCTCTGCATCTGGTCACTGGAGATGGTTCCGATGTTTCTGAATACAGCAAGCTGGTTTCCAGCGTATTTTTCTTCGGCGAAGACGTCGACTATATGGAAAACCAAACCTGTCATTGTGATCTCCACGGCTTGAACGATTTACTCTCTCCTTCTCAGACTTGTCAGTCTAACAGAGTCTCTATATCATGCTCCCCAAAAAGGAACTTTTTTCCTCATGATATTGATATACTCGTTAAGCGCCTCTTGCTCCTCCATGGTTTAGTTTTTCCAGAAGTTTTGTCTGCAGGATTTTGGCATGTGCCTCTGGCACTTTGACGTACAGTAGGTCTTTTTCGAAGATGTGTCTTCCGACTATCGGCTTTTCCACTGAAATGGCCACTTCCATGCCTTTTGAAGCGTGGGGTACAGCTTCGCCTTTGTCCTGTATCTGTTGGATGTCTCCTATTTCTTGGCCATCTTCAGCTCTTATGAGTGCATATTTCGGTTTGATGGTGCCTGCGAGCACTTCAACGCCGAATATTGCGGGTTTAGCTCTTCGGAATATGTAGCCTTCCATTATTCTCAGCTTGGCAGGTTTCACGATTACTTCAAAGTCTTGTTCAAGTCCTGCGTCTCTCTTTCCTTTGTACCATGCCAAGTACTCTTCTATGACGTGATAGATTATTCTGTCATTGAAAATAGTGACTCCTCGAGACGCAGCTTCTTCCTCGGCGTCGGGGAGCGTTTTGACATTGAAAGCCAATATCGCGCCGTACAATGGTGCGTGTTCCTTCACGGCTGACGCTTCAGCTATGTCTCGTTTTGAAATGTCTCCGACATCTGCAAGTCTAATGGGGACATTGTTTTGCTTAAGAATCTCAGCGATGGCTTCAAGAGAGCCCAGTGCGTCGGTTTTCACAACGACTCCGTCAATGTTCGTGGCGATTCTTATTTTCTCGATTTCTTCAGCAATTAGTTTTGCGTAGCCGTCAGGGTCTCCGCCTTTGGGAACCGCGTAAAGGGTCGCACCGGCCAAGACGCCTTCGAGATCAGGTGCCACTATTTTCACTCCTGCCGCGGCTGACACCGAGTCCACTGAAGAGAATTTGTCTCTTGGGTCCCTTATCTCGTCTAAGGGCTTTGGAACAAGAATCGCGCGTATACGCGTTATGATCGGTTTATCTCTTCCACCGATTACGATCATGTCATCCTTGGACAGGATGCCATCATATATTATCGTGTTAAGCGTCAACCCGAGCCCTGGTTCTTCTTTAACTTCGAGAACAGTTCCTTTTGCAGGTCCTTCAGTCGTTTGCAAACGCTTTTTTAGGAATTGTTGAGTGAGGCCCACGAGCACCATGAGTAGTTCGCTTATGCCCTCTCCTGTCTTAGCGCTCGTAGGGACTATGGCAACGGTTGACACGAATTCCTTAATTCGGTCGAAACGATCCACCTTGAATCCCAAGCGTGAAAAAATGCCTATTATGTCGTAGATCTTGTTGTCCAAATCCTCCCTGACGAACGGATCCTGCTGCGCGTAAGATTTTGAGAAAGGCATGTCAGAAAAAGACTTCCATCCAGGCACGCGATCGATCATGTTTGCAGCGACCAAGAAGGGAGTTTTGCGGGTCTTCAGAATCTCGATACATTCGTAAGTCTGCGCTTCAAAGCCTCTCAGAACATTGACCACGAGAATGGCTATGTCGGCGACACTGCCTCCTCTTCTTCTTAGGTTCGTGAAAACCTCGTGTCCCGGCGTATCCACAATGAGTAGGCCGGGTATTTCTATTTCGCCCTTCATTCTTGTCAGCATCGGGCCAACGAGTTGGCTGAGGGTTTCGACTGGAAAGTAGCTGGCACCGATGTGTTGAGTTATTCCGCCGACCTCGCGAGCCTGAACGCTCGTCTTTCGGATTTTGTCTAGGAGTGAAGTCTTGCCGCTGTCAACGTGTCCAAGAACGCAAACGATTGGTTGACGAATCGGCATTTTTGCATTTCTCCGTAATTTATAATGAACAAGGCGATACGCTGAAGGTTAATAAGTGCTTGTCTTAATAAATCCTCAGTTGCATAGGTGAGACCGAATGCCTTATTGTTGGAAGTGCGGTGCGCCAATTAGGGAAAAGGATGAATTCTGCACTGTTTGCGGCGCAAAGGTTGCGAAGATTACGCGCGAAGAATACACTGTTACTGCAGACAACCTGGTAGATCGAATCAGAGAGCTGCTTCATGAAGGAAACGTCACAAGAATAATAGTCGAGGATATGAAGGGAAAAGAACTTCTAGAGATACCTGCAACAGTAGGCGTAATCGGCACGGTGCTTCTGCCTTGGTTAGCCGCTTTGGGCGTGGTCGCTGCCCTCGCAACAAACTGCAGAATAGTTGTTGAAAGAAGAGAATGATCATTATTCAGGTTTGGCCGTTATCAATACTATGCCCAAAACCACTAGGAAGGCGCTCAAGAAACCGAATAAACCTGTGACCATTCCAAGGGCGCCTATGCTTGTGAGTGTATAATAAAGTGCTATGATGCCCACTACGCAAATTATCAGACCGAAGAACCTCTCAGCAGTGCTTAGTCCAAAACTACCTTCATCGCTCATCCTAGTCCATCTCACACCGTATACTTCGCACACTAAACGATACACGGTTATTTTATGGTTTCGCTCGGAAAACAGTTGTTCGTAACCATGTCCCAATTTCCCAAAACAAGCATTTTAGACCTCGTCTTGGCAGGCAAAGACTATTGGCACTGTGCTGCGCGTTATTTGGTTTCTTCAAGCTTCTGGGGCAGGTATTCATCAACGATATACGTCAACCCGTATCTGCTGAACGCCTCTTGTTCCGCCTTGCGTTTTATCTTCATAAACGTCTTGATTTCTCTTCGCCACAACGGATCTTTGTATCTCGGATCTTTTTGAAGTTCGTAGAGTCTCTTCATGTCCACTTCGTCGAGCGGGTCAGTTGGCAGTTTGTATTTGACAATGTCCGTTGCCCACACACCACTCCATTTGGCATCAGGCGTGTTCAACTCCCTCACGTGAGCAGCGTTTGCCGATCCTGAAATTATGACCATCGCTATGTGCATCCCCCATGGGTCGCCGTCAGTGAAAATGTAGACGGGAAGGTTGAGCTCCTCGCTCAGTCTTCTTATGAAGTGCCTGGTTGCTCTGGGTGCTTGTCCGGCTGTCATGACGAGGAGTGAGTTGAATTTCTTGTGAACGTTCTCTTCGATGAATCTGGTAAAAAGACCGCCTTTCTCGATCGCTATCACTTTGTCTGCTGAGGTCTTTACGAACTCAGAGGAGTTCAATGCAGGACCGATTAGGACACCGTCTGGATGGGATGTCAAATCCAATGTTTTTCCTTCGTAGCCTGGTACAGTATACTCTATTGTGAGATCACCGAATACTGCTGAGCGTTCTTCTGGAAAAATGTTGAAGTCTTCCCTTGAAAAGCCCAAGACAGTTTCTAAGTCGGTTATAATGTTGTTTGATTCTTGTTGATCCTTGAACGTCATCTCGTAGGCTTGAGCTGAATAGTAAACGTCTCTCAGAGTCGAGGTTTTTCGTTGAGAAGAGAGTTCGTTTGAGAACAAAGCAGCCCAGACCAACTGCGTGAAAGGTTTTAGATGGCTGATGTTCCGCGCGCTTCTGTGGACTCTCTTGCCGCCCAGAACGAATTGTCTCAGGGCTTCATCATACATTATGTTGTCGGTCGAGCGGCTTGGCATATCGATTGCTGGAAAATTGCTTTCATCGAGTTGGTCATAGATGTCAATTCCAAGTTTCTCGAGGCTTGCCAAAACTTCTTTCTTTCTTTCGCTAATGCTGAACTTATGTTTCTTCTGATCCATATTTCTTCACACTTGCCAAGAGCTTCTCAATATCAGGAACTTTCTTTTTCCCGGCTAACTGAGTTGAAAACTCCGCGATTCTGGGCAGATACTTGCTGAACACTCCCAGTCTTTTCCTTTCTTTGTCCACGTGTTCCCTCTTTGACAGGAAGAACTGGATTTGACGAGCAACTTCTCGCAAACCATTCGCAATTTCTTTCCTGACCTCAGGTCTGTCGGCAATGAATTCTTTTCCTACTGTCTTGTAGGGCACCTTGGTGCTGGAAATGTGCGTGAGAATAGCAAGGGGCATGTCAGGTGTTACCCTGTACCTTCGCCAATTCATCGCTTCAATCACTCTGAGAGAAACGTCATTTGCTTCATCATACAGCAACGGTATTCTGTTGGCAAAACGGTAGACGATGAAGTTTCCTTTTGCAGGAATTTCGCCGCCGTAAGCGATGCCTATCTCGACGATGAACGGATGTCCAGCATAGGTTGCGGGTTTGCGTTGGTGAACTGCTACAAACTCGGGGTTCAGTTCTTTCAAGATTCCGGTTCTTAGGAGATCCTCGCCCAAGGGTGATAGACAACTTGCGTCAGGTGGCAGAAAGTCAGGGAACTTCTTCAGGTTATGCATAAGCCTGACTATCTCTTCATGATCGAGTCTTCTCGGATTCTTTGATGGGTTCAGGTTGCTGAACTCCAAGAACTTCTGAGCTGTAATGTCTCCGACTCTGTGAAAATGGTTTCTTAGGAAATCAAGCATGTTCTTGTATGGTGTTATCTGGATGAGTCTTTGCAGAAGTTCAACGTCGACTCCGTAGGGGTGTGGTTTCGTCTCTTTCGGCGGAGTAGGCATGTCTTTTGTTACTCGATTGAACTTGTACAATCTGCCCTTAGGATCGACGAACGTTAGGTTTGCGTACGGGTTCACCATGGCCGTCTGTTTGAAGTAATCCAAAATCTTGGGCATAGCTCTGAAATAGTCGCCCTCAAGCGTGAATTCGACTATGGTTCCGCGCCACATTTCTTTGTTTATCAGGACTTTTCTGTCAAGAATCAATGGGCGATTGCGCTGGATATCAATCATCAACTTGTAGAGATAAGTTTTGGAGATGCCGGTACTCGATACAATCAAGGCTGGCTGATGCGTGGTGATCTGACCGTACAAGATCGCCATTTTGCCACCCAGTCCAAATGTGCCTCGCTGCTGCTTCAACTTGTATTTTGAACCAAAAAGAATCTGTCCAAAAGCTGATGGAATATGCCTGGGCGGAACTCCAATGCCGTTATCTTCGACTCGAAGTTTGTAAATCTGGGTGTCTTTGGTTGCTTCTCCTTCATACGATAGACGAACGTAAACATCAGGAGGTAGTTGATGGCTCTCCGCAGCGTCGAGAGAATTTTCCACAAGTTCCCTGACCGCAACGAAAATGGCTCTGGATGGATTTGTAAATCCCGCGATGTCTCTGTTTCTGTAGAAAAAATCTGCGGCAGAGATTTCTTCAAACGATTGAGCCACTTGAGCTTTACCTACCTTCTATTATGGAATTATCTCTGTTATGTTGCGCTCGTTCTTTAAGTTAACTACCACCGATTTGTCATTTCTTGTGGGGAAAAAGGAGCAACTGCACGATGGTTTTAACCTCAATTGAGTCGCAGACGAACTTGCACTCCCTCATTTGCGCCATGTTCACGTTTATTTCGTGAGGCAAATTGTGAATATGCTTCAGAGCCGTCCCACTAGGTGAGGCTAGTCATTGTCGGCTCAATTCTAAACTTCACTTTCCGAGTTTCCTAGCATCATGCAAAACAGCATGATTTAGGGCACTCAATGGTCTCTTGCGTACAACTTATTTTCTGTGAATATGCGTGTAATAGTATTCTCCGATTTCCTTTTGGAACTTGTCCAGTTTTGAACCTTCCTTGTTGACTCTCGGTCTCTTAGTAGCTGGATCTCGTCTGAAAGTTACTTCCATCTCTTTCAAGAACGTGTTCATTCCTTTCCTCAAGGTCGTCGGCTTGTTGGCGATGCCTTCGACCCCTGGTTCCCCGGTAAAGACCATTAGATGGTCAGCGATGAAGTCTTGGGTCACAACGTCGTGCTCCACGACGAAACCCGTGACATTTCGGCTTTCAACAACCCTTCTAATTGCTCTTGCCATGTTCAGACGTTCTTCAACATCCAAGTAAGCGCTGGGTTCGTCCAAGAGGTAGAGTTCGGCATTCTGTGACAGACAGGCAGCAATCGCAATTTTCTGGAGTTCTCCTCCACTGAGTTCGGAAAGGTTCCTGTCGAGCAACGGGTTTATTCGTAGTGGGAGGAGGATCTCGCTTCTGTACCATCCTGATGTGAAGTTTTCTTTGGCAACGTCCAATAGTAATTCCTGAACCGTGCCATGGTACTCTGCTGAGATGTACTGAGGCTTGTAACTTACTTTCAAATCACCGAATTTCTTTTTATCGTCGGGGACTTCGATACCAGCTAAGATCTTTACAAACGTTGTCTTGCCTGTGCCGTTAGCTCCCAGAATTCCGATTATCTCTCCTCTTCTTATTTCTCCAGGACTGGCCGTGAGTTTGAAACCTTTGAACGTTTTCTCTATTTTGTTCCATGTCAGAAGCGTTTCGCCAGCTTCCAGCTTTTGAGCAGGTGGTTTTTCATGGAAGATTATTGGCTCTTTCCTGAATCGCATGTTCTCGTCTGGGATATAGCCTTCAAGGTAGATGTTTATGCCCGTTCTGACTCCGTGAACGTTGGAAACTACTCCGTAAACGCCCGGTTCTCCGTAAAAGACGCAGATCTGGTCCGACAGATAATCTATTATGGCAAGATCGTGTTCCGCGACAACGATGATTTTCTGGTCGTTCTTCAGACTTCTTATTGCCTTGGCAACGATGAGCCGCTGCTTCACGTCCAAATAGCTTGACGGTTCATCGAAAAGATAAACGTCAGCCTCACGGCACATTGCAGCTGCAACGGCCAATCTTTGAAGTTCGCCGCCGCTGAGCACGTTGATGGGTCGGTCCCAGACCTGTTTGAGGTCAAACTGTTCGGTCACTTTATCAAGAATGCCTCTTTCATCCACTTTTTCTAAGAGTTCCCCTGTTTTTCCAGAAACCGCTTTGGGAAGCTTGTCGACGTACTGAGGTTTGTGTGAGACTTTGAGTTTGTTTTCGCTCATTTTCAGGAAATAGTCCTGAAGAGTTGATCCTCTGAAATGTTGGATTATTTCGCTCCATTCAGGAGGATTCTGATATTGACCCAAATTGAGCTTTGTGTCTCCTGAAAGGATTTTGAGTGTCGTGGTCTTGCCAATTCCGTTCTGTCCGAGTAGACCTAACACCATTCCAGGTGATGGTGTGGGAAGTCTGAAGAGTTTGAAACTGTTCTCTCCGAAGCGGTGGCTACAATCTTTTTCTAATTCGTCGGGCAGGTTTACGATGGAAAGGGCGTTGAAGGGGCACTTTTTAACACAAATGCCACACCCAGTGCATACCCTCTCCAACAGGCAAATGGTAATCGTACATATAAATCATTGTCACTAATATGAGTAATCACGATTTTATCAGGAAAAGCCTGGATAAACGATTGCGTTCCCTCCGGGAAGAAGACTTGCATGGGCCACATCAAGGGTGAGTCCAAAATATTTTGACGGCAAGGCTTTAAACACCCTGGAAAGCTCCTCGATGGTTACTCCCAGATAAGCGATTTCACAATCTTCATGAACCTTATTCATGTTTTCGATTCCGATTGGGAGACCATATTTCTCCGCAAGTTCAACACGGGGGTATATGTCCTAATTAAGGATTTAAAGACCTCCTCTAAGAATAGACTGAAATGATAGCCGAAGTGGAGCACCAGGTATTCGGCCTCCAACCGGTGTGCAAGCTCCACATAGTTCAGCAGATGCTTTTCAACGGCCTTTCGCACTGTGGGCTCAATCTCAGCAGCATTGACAAAAGAGGCTGAGTGAAGACCATAGTGGAGGTGATACTTATCCCGTAACCTTTTGATGTTGCTGATCCGTTTAGTATTGAAAGTGGGGAGAAAGTTTTTGGGATTATTACAGCTTAATTCCATCCACGGGAAACCATTCTCATAAGCGAAAGGGAAGTATTCCTCGAGGGGTTCAGGCCCTGCATTGAAGCATAATTGCATTCTCTCCTCCTAAAAGAGATCGATTACCTAAAGAAAAAAGATTTATTAGTTAGATTCTAATTCATTTTCAAATGGAACTTTAGTTATTTATTTTGATATTGTCAAGCGTTTCTGATATTATATGCTTTTAAGGGCCATTCCGAAAATTTTATGAAACATTGGTTGGGTAAGTTTACCGGTCTGAGTATTTTGCTGGCTTGGATGGTAGGAGACAATCAAAGAAATAGTTCGGATTTCGACTTCATTGTAGCGCCCCTCGAGATAAGGCCCAGCTCATAGCCGATAGGCGTCAATCTCAAGTCAGCGTTGTCCTGGCGCAGCAGGAGGCGATACTCAGCCCGCGAGGTCAGCAGCCGGTAAGGCTCGGTGATCTCCTTGGTCACCAGGTCATCCATCATCACGCCGATATAGGCCTGGTCACGACGCAGGAGGAGCGGAGGCTTCCCTGCACCTTGCGGGCGGCATTGATGCCAGCAATCAGCCCCTGTGCCGCCGCCTCCTCGTAGCCGGAAGTGCCATTGATCTGCCCGGCGAGGAACAGCCCCGCAACCAGCTTGGTCTCCAGAGTGGCCGAGGTCTGGCTGGGCGGGACATAGTCGTACTCTATGGCATAGCCCACCCGCATCATCTCCCCTGCTCCAGGGCGGGGATGGTGCGCAGCATAGCCAGTTGCACATCCTCGGGCAGGCTGGTATTAGCGCCCTGCACATAGACCTCGCTGGTCTGCCAACCCTCCGGCTCCAGGAAGAGCCGGTGGGCCTCCTTGTCGGCGAAGCGGATATCTTGTCCTCTATGGAAGGGCAATAGCGAGGGCCTACACCCTTGATGAGACCGGTGGATAAAGGGGCGCGTGCAGATTCGCGCGATTATCTGATGCGTCTCTCGTTGGTGTAGACCAGATAGCAGGGAAGCTGCGGCCGCCAGGATCGGCTTCCCTGGGATAGATAGGATTGGCGGAGAGGAGAAAGGATGCTCCTTGCGGGTGAGCTGAAATAAAGGGGAACGTCGCTGCCTGGCTGAGGATGGTCTGGCTGAAATCTATGGTGCGGGCATCGAGGCGCGGAGGTGTGCCCGTCTTCAGTCGCCCCAGAGTGAAGCCCAGATTGCGCAGGCTCTGCGACAGCCCATAGGCAGCAAACTCACCCGCCCGCCCAGCGGGATAAGCGGTCTCGCCAACGATGACCCTTCCCGCCAGGGAAGTCCCTGTGGTTACTACCACAGTCTTACCTCATATACCCAGCCGATCTTGGTTTTCCCCACAGCGTGGAGTTCAGAAACTCTTATCTCCTCTATCAGCGCCTGTTTGAGGTCAAGGTTAGGTTGTGCTTCCAGGGTATGCTTCATGGCCAGGCCGTAGAGCTTTTTGTCAGCCTGGGCACGCAGTGCCTGAACCGCTGGCCCCTTGCCCGTGTTAAGCATCCGTATCTGGATAAAGGTTTTGTCGGTGTTGCGGGCCATCTCCCCGCCCAGTGCGTCGATCTCCCTGACCAGATGCCCCTTGGCAGGACCACCGATGGAAGGATTGCAGGGCATCAGCGCCACATTATCCAGGTTCATGGTAAGCAGTAGAGTGCGACAGCCCAGCCGGGCTGCCGCCAGTGCTGCCTCACAGCCGGCATGGCCTGCCCCGAAACTATAACGTCATACATCTTACTTATCTGACTTCTCTGCTTTTAAAATTCTCATCATGTCACAGTTGACAAAGCCAACATTATATGTTAAATTCTTTTTTAATCAAATAAGGAAAGGCTGCGAACAAGAGTAGTAAGCTTACTGCAAGGCTCAGAGAGTCGGGTTAAGGTGTAAGCCGACGCCAGCGCAGAAGCGGAATG
>CAWJTU010000007.1:0-438533 GCA_963845885.1 Candidatus Bathyarchaeota archaeon | reverse complement strand
CTTTCTGTAGATTCCACTGACAATCCAGCCATGTGTGAAGAGGCTACAACATTGTCAAGTTTCAGCAGGGGATTGTCTGGTGATGGTGGTTCTTTTTCGAAGACGTCGAGGCCGGCTCCCGCGATTCTTTTTTCCTGTAATGCTTTGATCAAAGCTTGTTCGTTGACGATGGGTCCGCGTGCAACATTGATAAGATACGCTATTGATTTCATCTGATCTATCGCTTTTTCTGAGATCAGGCCTTTCGTCTCATCAGTCAGCAAGCAGCATACAACCACAAAGTCTGATCTGGACAAGACCAGATCAAAAGTGACGGGTTCGCCGCCGATTTCTATCACTTTTTCTTTCGGGACGTATGGATCGTAAACGAGTAGTTTCATGCCGAATCCTTTTGCGATCGTCGCTAAATATGTCCCTACTCGTCCAAGTCCGACTAAACCGAGGGTTTTACCCCAAAGTTCTTTTCCGATCAGCTCCCAACGAATCCATTTTCCATTTTTTACGCTTGCGTTCAGTTGTGGAATCTTTCTTCCTAGACTCAGCATCAGGCCGAAGGCGAATTCTGCAACGGTCACTGCGTTGACGCCGGGCGTGTTGATTACGTAGACTTTCTTCTCGGTTGCGGCGGTGACATCGATGTGGTCAAAGCCGACGCCATAAGCAATTACGGCTTTGAGTTTGTTACCTGCAGAGATTACGTTTCTGGTTATAAGGCGGGAACCTGTGATTATGATTTCAGCGTCTTTCACGTCTCTAATCAGTTCGGGTTCTTTGTCTCCTTCTGCCCAGACGACTTGTCCTGCGTCGTTGAGTATTTTCATTGATTCATCGGACATGGGTCGTCGGTCTGCGAACAGTATTTTGGGTTTCATCAAGCGGACCTCTTTGATACGGTATTGACAGATGAATCTTTTATCATTTTTCGTCAAGGCTGATTTGATTCAGATGGGATGAAACTCGAGTAGTGCTTGCGCGCTAGCCCCCCTAGGATCTGAGGTAACAGTTTTGGTAATGTTGTGTGGTAACAATCTTGAAAAAGCAGATGGCTATTTTCGTGCGCGACACTTTTCAGGGCCATTCTTTCTTGGATTAAGTAGGAGAAAGGTTTTTAGGCACGGGTTAGTTTTCATGAGGAAATATTCCGTATGTCATATTGGAGTTGAGTTGATGTCCCTTATAGATATTGTCCTTAATAGAAGAAGCGTTAGACGCTATGAGCCGAAGGAGATTCCAAAAAATGTTCTAGACCAGATTCTTGAGGCTGGTAGACAGGCTCCGTCAGCGGCAAACAAGCAGCCTTGGCACTTCATCGTTTTGACTGATTCCGAGATCAAGAAGGAATTGTCGAAAGGCTTGTTTAACAGATTCATCAAAGACGCCCCAGTCATAATCGTGGGATGTGCCCACAAGGATCTAATCGCAGGGAAATGGTCAATTGTCAGCACCACCATTGCTCTGCAAAACATGGTTGTTGCTGCTTGGGCTATGGGCGTGGGTTCTTGCTGGATTGGAGACTTCAATGAAGAAAAAGTTAAGAAGCTACTTAACATCCCTGAAAACTGGAATATCACAGCCCTTGTTTCATTCGGATATCCCGCAGAGAAACCACAGCCAACAAAAAAGAAGCCTGTTAAAGAAATAGTAGGGTACAACAAGTTTTAAGAAGCTTGAACTCTAAGTAAGCGCGCGCATATCAAGTGCACTCTGCTAGAACTTCTTTCCATAAGGATTATACTTGGCTCTGCATCATAGTATCACAAGGGGTTTTCCAGTGCGAACAAGAATGGGATTGATGGCATTACTCTTCATTATGCTCGTCATTGGCATAACCATTCAGAGTCACCGAGTCAATGCAACAGAACATACACTTTTGAAAGTTGTCAATCCACTAACTGGAGACGAATGGTTCAATTTTACGACCCTACAAAAGAGCGTGGGTGACGCATTCATTCTAAACATAACAATAACTGACGTGACCAACTTGGGTGCTTGGCAGGTTACATTGCAATGGAACCCAAGCCTACTGACATTCGTTAACATAACCCTCCCTTCAGACCACGCTTTTCACGCACTAAATCCCATAACTGCAGGTCCTGACTTGTCAACGCCAGGACAAATGACCTATGGCGTAAGTGTGGGTCCAGGACAGCCTGGTTTTACTGGGAGTGGTACATTGGCTCAAGTCGCGTTGAGGATAGTTCAAGGTGGGCAGTGTCCGATAAGCTTCGAAGGAGTTCCTACCGACACATTTCTCAGTGCCCTTAACCTCGCAGATATTCCCTTTGCACTAGTGAATGGATATTATGCGTATGCGCAGCAACAAACGTACCTGAATGTTATCAATCCGCTAACTGGAGATCAATGGTTTAATTTTACCAAGGTGGGCAAGAATGTGGGTGACACTTTCATGGTAAACGTGACAATTGTTGATGTCGAGGAGTTAGTTTGCTGGCAATTTGGGCTTCAATGGAACTCCAGTCTACTTGAATGCGTCAATACGACTATTCCATCTGACAATGTCTTTGCATATTGGAATTCTACTGATGAACCTCTGCTGGTTGGAGGTCCAGATCTTTCAACGCCTGGTCTCGTCGTCTACGGTGCAGACATAGCTTGGCCAGGTAACGTTGGATTCAATGGAAGCGGCGT
Organism: Candidatus Bathyarchaeota archaeon; assembly: GCA_963845885.1. GTDB lineage: Archaea > Thermoproteota > Bathyarchaeia > Bathyarchaeales > Bathycorpusculaceae > DASPPK01. Next base: position 435,884 of record CAWJTU010000007.1, on the reverse strand, counting down.
ATTGGCTCAAGTCGAATTCAAGATCCTCCAGAAAGGGGGTCAAAGTGAATTGTCTTTTGAGGGCATCATCCCGGGCCTGGAGATACGTTCCTTCAGCATGGCTTCCTCTTAGCGATATTCCATTCGTACCAGCCAATGCGTACTACAGTTACAGTGACTCAGGACTATTAGGAGACGTGAACAATGACGGAACAGTTGATATGAAAGATGTTGCACTTGTGGTCCTAGCCTTCAACTCATTTCCTAACACGCCAAGATGGAACAAATCCGCAGATGTAGACAGCAGCGGTCGCGTTGACACCAGAGACCTTGTGATAGTGATACTCAACTTCAAACACGGATAGATGTTTGAGCGCGCTTTTCATGGTTGTTTTTTGATTATGATTATGTCGGCGGCAACCAGCAGAATTGCTCCGAAAATCGTCAGATTAGATGGAACTTCAATGAATATTATGAATGCAGCCACTATTGATATGAAGGGTTCAAGCAGCACCATTATAGATGCACTCTGTGCGAGCATGTGTCTCAAACCGTAATAGAGCAACGTCCCTCCACTAACACCTCCTAGGCCAAGCAGGAAAATTATTCCCATCGAATTCACAGCCGGTACTGCTGCGCCAGTCAACAGGAACACTGGAAAAATGAACAGCATTCCGAATGCAGTGCCCAAGAAAGTGAGAGAATAGGGACTGTAATGATTCCTCAATTTTCTTCCTATAATCTCCACGATAGCGGAAGCAAAACCTGCAAGTATACCGCCGATCACTCCGAGGGGAGCGAGTGACTGAATCAGGTTTCGAGGATCATAAATCAACAGCACTCCAAAGATTGCCAAGGCAAGCGCTGCCATGATGGGTTTGTTGATGTGCTCCTTCAAGAGAAAAGGAGACAAAGCAACCACGAAGATCGGTGTCGTCGCGTATCCGAGTACGGCGTTGGCGATTGAAGTTTTCATGATGGCGAAATAAATCAGCAACCAAGTCGCCGCTATAAAGAATCCCAGAGGCAGAATCAACCGAAATCGTTTCAGAGACCATACTTCACTGAACGCGTGGGTGAATATCAAAACTGGCAGGAACATCAGCGTTGAGAACAGAAGAACGAAAAACACAACTGAAAAGTAATTCTCCTTACCTGCAAACCTTATCAGAATATTCGTGAGACCATAGATCACCGTTGCAACTAGGAGGGCAACGAATGGAAGTCTTTCTTGCATCGATCAGCCTCGAGCACAGATAGGAGATCTAGGCATATTTGTTTCTAGCGGATACGAGAACAAATCTGAATAAGAGTTTACCTAGGTCAACACGGTTATTCTGGACCTGTTGACATGGAACAGCAACCCATCAGTAACAAGCGAGCGCTAGTTGCAGGATGCTGTTCTTCATGTAGTTTTGCGGAATTTTACTTCGCAAAATCCTTCATAAAACTGAAAATCTATACATTATCATTGAACACATGATTCATGAAAAGCCTTTTCAGAGACTTGATAGTTACGTTCTAGGGGCAAGCTCTTATGCCGGAACCGTTGAGCGCAGAGTCAATTCTGAATCGGGCAGCTATGCAGGAAAAAGAGTATGATTGGACAGGAGCTACTGAATCTTATGATGCGGTTTTGAAACTTGTGCCTGAATCAGACTGCTTGAAGAGAGGCGAGCTCCACGAGCAGATCGGTCGAAGTTCGTTCCGAGCTGCCTGCCAAGCGGATAATGCTGAAGAGTTCAAAAAGCGTATGCGATTGTCCGTTGAGTCTTATGAGCGTGCTGCAGAATTGCTGCAGAAGATCAGCCCTGGGAAAAATCTGTATTGCAGGGCTATGGCCAAATATTCCGATTCGTGGTCAATTGATGATTTCACTCACAAAAGAGCTTCATTAGACGATTGCTCAAGATTGATGAAAGAAGCACTCGAGGCGTTTGATTCCACAGAAGACGTGATAGACTACTGCAAAGCCTTTCAGGGATTGTCATTTTGCCTCATAGACAGGGACGCTCTGGAAGGAGATTGGCAAAGCCGCAAAAACATCGCCGAAGAAGCCGTGAAATATGGCCAGAACACCATCTTAAAACTCTCCAAGGGTTTGGGGACAAAAGAGCAGGCATGGACCTATACCATGACATCATATTTCCCGATTTTCTGGATAGATTTCTTTGAGGAACAAAGAACAGAGTTACTGTCAATTATTCCAAGTTACTTGGAAAAAGCCCTAAGCCTTTCAGAAAAAACGGAAGATGCATACCTTCATTACTTCGTGTATGCAGCGCTTGCTGCAAACAGTGCCCTTATTAAAGGAGATTGGCAAGCTGGATCGAGGTATTTGGAAGAGCAATTTCAACAGGGTCAGAAGTCTAAGGATCACTTTTTGATCGGTTCGGCATATGGCACAAAGAGTTTCGTAGCGAACTGGTTAGCCACAACAGAAGAGGACCCAGACAGGCTGAAAGAAAAGCACAAACTAGCCATAGAATTCGCCAAAGAATCCATCACCCATTTTCTGATAGTTAGTCGCTACGACAAGGTCGCTGATTCGTACCAATCACTTGTCGAAAACAACATCAAGCTGGCAGAACTTGAAACCAGCCTCGACAAAAAGCGTGCCCTATTGGAAGAAACCGTCAACGTCGGCTTAAAAGGCTCAGAATACGCTGAGCTCTCTGGTTCTGAACAGTGCATATCAGCTGTTTCGCATTCTCTCAGCAAGGCTGTGCTTTTTCTTTCTGAAACTGAGAAGAATGCCGATGGCAAGAAGAAACTACTTATGGAGGCGCTGCATCTCAGGGAGAAAACCATCGAGATATCCGATCACCTAAATCGCCCTGACGACTGGGACAACGGCGTATACCAAAATTACCTAGCGCTGATAAACGCTGATTTGGCTGAACTCGAAGAAGATGAGGACAAGAAGAGGCGTCTTCTTGAAGAAGCCGTTCAACGCATGGAGAAATGCATAGAAATATGCAAGACATACGTGCAAAAAGACATCGTTCCCGTGCCAAGAAACTATGCAGTTCTAGGTTGGTTCCACGATTGGTTCAATCGCGTCCTTGCCCAACTGTATTCACTCACAAAAGATGAGAAAGTGATCGACAGGGCAATCGAAGCTAACGAAAGTGCCGCCGAAGTGTATCAGAAGGCTGGAATGCCCAGCCGAGTGGCTGAAGCCTACTGGAAAACCGCTAGGCTCCTCGACCTTCGTGGCGAACACATCAAAGCCGCAGAAAACTTCGAGCTTGCCTCCAAAAACTATGAGCTCGTCGCGGAGAAAATTCCCCAGTTTAAAGACCTATACAAAGACTATGCGGTCTACATGGAGGCTTGGAGCGAAATCGAGAGGGCAAGGAACCATCATGAAAAACAAGAATACGAAGCTGCAAGAGAACACTTCGAAAAAACCGCCAACATACACAGGCTCCTCAGACAGTGGAGTTATCTGGCTCCAAACTATTCCGCCTGGGCTCAAATCGAAAAAGCCGAGGAACTGAGCAGAAAGGAGCAAAGTGAAGATGCAATCAGCATGTTCGAACAAGCCCTCAAGCTGTTCAACGAGAGCAAAGAATCACTCCAGACGCAACTCATCAGAATTGAAAACCCTGAAGAAAAGCTGATGGCAACCAACATGGTCAAGGCAACAGAAATCCGACAGAAATATTGCAAGGCCAGAATCGCCGTTGAAGAAGCAAGAATCCTCGACAAAAAAGGCGATCACTACTCCAGCTCCGAAAAATACAAGTCAGCAGCTGACAACTTCGAGAAAATAAGCCAAGCATTAGAGTCTGAACAAGAACGCAGAGAATTCAAACTCATCATCGGTCTCTCAAGAGCATGGCAGAAAATGACGTTTGCGGAGGCAGAAGCCTCACCCACACTGTATGTGGAGGCATCCCAACTTTTCGAGCAAACCAAGGATTTCAGCCCAAACGAAAAAACAAAGATGCTGCTCTTGGGCCATAGCCGTTTCTGCAGAGCACTGGAAGCAGGAACAAAATTCGCTGACACCCGAAACATGGAAACCTATTCTGAAGCAATAAAATGCCTGGAAAGCGCCGCCAACTACTACATAAAGGCAGGTTTTCCGAAAGCTTCGGAATACTCTGAAGCCACAAAACTGCTTCTTGACGCTTATCTGCACATGGACAACGCAGCCAAAGAAAGTGATCCTGAAAGGAAGGCCAAGCTTTATGCAATGGCAGAAAAGGTTTTGCAGACCTCGGCTGGCTCTTTCATGAGGGCGGAGCACCCGGAGAAGAGAGAACAAGTGCTGGGTTTGTTGGAAAAGATAAGAAAAGAACGAGAACTGGCCATATCTCTAACCGAAGTGCTGCATGCTCCTTCCATTGTCTCCGCAACAAGCTCCTTCATGACTCCAACACCAACCCGCGAGGAAGCAGTGGGTTCAGAACGGTTTGAACACGCCGACATACAAGCAAACCTGATAATCCGCCAGAAAGAATTGAAGATAGGCGAAAACCTCGAACTGGAAATAGAACTTGTTAACGCCGGAAAAGGCCCCGCGTTACTGATCAAAGTCACGGAAATCATTCCCAACAGTTTTGAACTGGCCGAAAAACCCAACATCTATCGCGTAGAAGACAGCTATCTCAGCATGAAGGGAAAGCGACTTGACCCGCTGAAGACAGAAGAAGTAAGACTTGTGCTCAAGCCAAAAGTTCAAGGCGTGTTCTCCCTAAAACCAACAGTGCTCTATCTGGACGAGAACGGCAAATACAAAGCACACATGCCAGAACCAATAAGCATAACCGTGAAAGAGTTGGGAATCAAAGGCTGGCTCAAAGGAGAAAGATAGCAGTCAAACCAATTTCGCGGAAATCATGTAGCGCACGCACAATTATTATGGATCCGTCAAGCTGAAAGCAGTGATGCATCAGTAACAAATTGTGATTATTTCTCGTGCGTTGTTCTTTAAAAAGACGAACATGTTCTGTTACATGAAGGATTGGAACAGGTTGAAAGCCAAAGCTGTCGAATCTGTTGATCTGCGCAAAGTGTACCACAGCAAAGAAGCGATTGAAGCCCTAAAAGACGTCAACATAGACGTGGATAAGGGAGAGCTTTTCACGTTGTTAGGTCCTAACGGCGCAGGCAAAACCACATTTCTAAGGATTATCTCAACACAACTCCTTCCGAGCAGCGGAGACGCCAAGGTTTTGGGGCACAGCGTAGTGAACGAAGCAGAGGAAGTACGCAAACATATCGCTGTCGTTCCACAGGACGTTGCAACCTACAACAATTTTACGCCTTGGGAGTATGCTTACTATTTCGCCCGACTCAGAGGTATCTTGTCTGATCGAGCTAAAGAGAAAGCGGAGCAGGCGTTGAAGTCAGTCGATCTGTGGGAATTGAGAAACCGAATATGTCAAACCTTATCAGGTGGCGAAAAGAGGAGAGCGATAATCGCTTCTGTCTTGTCTTCGGACGCCGATGTTCTCATGCTGGATGAGCCTACGAGTGGGCTCGACGCTGTTGCGAGAAGAGATGTTTGGTCTGCTCTCAGGGAACTCGTCAGAACGGGAAGAACGATCCTGCTGACGACGCACATGATGGAGGAGGCCGAGATGGTTTCGGACAGATTGGCCATTGTCAACAAAGGAAGCGTAGTTGCTTGTGGCAGACCTGATGAAATAAAAGGTCTCGTGAATGAGAAGTTCCGTGTAGTAATTAGCGGTGATTTTCCACATCTTTCCAGTTTTCCTGAAGTAGCAAGACTTGGCGATAGAAGCATAGTTTACCTGAAAACGCAGGATGAGGCGATTGATTTGTTGAAAGCCACTTTAAAGATGAACCTTCGGGCTGAAGCTTCACCAGTGACGTTGGAAGATGTGTTCGTTAGGATGGTAGGAGGTCTAAACAATCATGGGAACCAATAAGATAGTGAAAGACACGTTGATCATTGCTTGGATGAAATCTTACCCTGATCTCCGAAGAAATCCGATGATGCTACTGCTCTTGACGATGATCAGTTCTATTCCACTGTTCTTTATTTTGATGTTCAACAGCGGTGGAAACGTAATTGCTAACGGTCTGATTGGAGCAATGGTATCAAGCGTTTCTTTTGCAGGAGTAATGTCAGGAATTCAAGACATTTCTTGGGACAGATACGTGAAGATACGTGAAATGATCGTCGCCATGCCCGTGCATCCCGCATCGTACGCTTTCGGCATTGCTCTCGCGCCTTTAGTGATCTCGATTCCAAGCCTAGTCTTCTTCGGCGCAATCGCAGCCTACCTGGGGTCTATCACTTTGGAATCTTTGGTTGTGATCGTTCCTGGACTCATCATTGTTTGGGCAGCTATGAGCGCCATGGGATTCATGATTTCGACTTATCTCCTCAAGTCAAGTCCGATGCTCCTGAACAACCTGTCGAACGTGCTGGGAATAGGTCTCATTTTCATTCCGCCGGTTTACTTCTCAGAAGCTCAACTTGGGAGCCTGAGCTGGTTGTCAGTGATCATCCCCACGTCAAATGTTGCAGGATTGATTAGATCAGACGTTGGACTTCTTCCGTTGTCCTTTGAAACAATAACGGTCAGATGGGCTATCCTTATCGCGATGACTATCGTTTTCACGGTGCTGACAGCTTTGAAATCCAAGTGGCGAGAAAACTGAACTTTGCATCAGCAGCGTTTTATGTTTCCTTGATGAAATAATCAGTTGCATCGATTGCTATTACGGGGAGGAGAAAGGTGAGTATACTTCGTAAACCTCAAAGAGTAGCCCTAATCTGCCTTTTCTGGTTGTTATTCTTGACCTGTTTCATGCACTTCAAGCTTTACAATCTGTTCATTCCGTGAGTGAAACGCTCAGCTCGAGTTTGATAGAGCCCACACGTTACCAAAACAGATAAGAACTCGTGTACAGACCAAAAGTGCATAAACAGGTGCAAACTCTGATGCCGACTGAAATTCAGGATACCGAGCACTTCGTATCAATGAGTGAACGCGCTAAGTACTGTGCCGTCAAACGATTGAAAGACGTCGTCAAACTGAAGATGCGGACACCAAGCATGCTTTACACTCTGAAGATCGAGCCCTTGAAAGCTGAAGAAGTAATCAAGAAGCTTCAGTGCGAAATTCGCGAAATATAAGTCACTTTTTGAACAAATTCGCAATGCCCATTTCTGCTCACTCTAGCGCGCGCCAAGTTTGTTTCTGATATCGCCCAGATAATCCCCAAACTTCTGCATTTCACGGTAAGCTGGGATAGAACTAGCTTCCTCAACGCATAAATATGATCTCGACGTCTATTTGCGCAGCAAACGTTTGGGGGAAAGGAAGAAAATGCAGAAGAAACCAGTGATCAGTGTATTGTTAACGTTGCTTACTGTCGGAATTCTTGTCGTCGGTTTGAAAGTGTCTCCTGTGGCTGCTGCACCGATTGTGGACGGAATCATAAGCCCAGGCGAATATGACGGAGGCATGCATGTTCAACTTGTCGGACCATATCCTCCGGAAGCACCGTTTACGCCATGGACCACGGACGCTTACATATTTTGGGACACCGAGTACCTTTACGTCGCCATGAACGAATCTGTTCCTCCTGTTGGACCGAATGGTCCGCTGCATTCTTGGATTGAATTTCAGTTCGATGCTGGCCCGGCGCTTCACTCTTTTGTCCTGTTTGATGATGGGACTCCACAACATGTGCTGTATCCAAAGCCATCAGGTCCATGGTATTGGGATGTGCCTCCGGGTTCAACAATCCTTATCCTTGGTATGCCATCAGCAACACGGCTACGGAATTTCGAGTCAAGTACACTGATTATGGCATAGCCTATGGCGACACAATAAAAATGTCAATTGACAGAGGAAAAAACGATTACACCTATTATCCATACGGTGAATCGTCAGTATGGCCTAACCCCTGCACATACTATCCTACCGCAGACTCAGCCACGTGGGGCGATGTAACCTTAGATCACGCGTCGCCACCGCCTCCGAGCACACATGTCATTGACGGAATAATAAGTCCACATGAGTATGATAGTGGCATGGCTGTTCAGCTTGTGGGACGGACTGATCCAAGCTGGACGGTGAATGCCTATGTTGACTGGGATGCACAGTATCTCTATGTGGCTGTGAACGAGTCTGTGCCTGCGACAACCGGTCATCAGTCATGGATTGAATTCGCTATCAGACGCTGGTCCTGCACGTTCTTATCTTGATGCCTTTGTCTTGTTTGATGATCATGCTCAAGCGTACGACCAATACGTAAAACCATCGGGTCCTTGGACCGGTCAGGGTCCAGGCAGTTTCTCTGCTGTCTCGAACGTCGCAACAGAATTCAAAGTGAAATACGCCGACTATGGCATTGCACTTAATGACACGATCAAGATGTCTATTGACAGAAACCATGGTCCCATCACCGCCTCCACCGTATGGATTTGCTGCTTTCTGGCCTCAAAACGCAACGGTCTATGATGGCACACCAATCCAAGCTGACCCAACTACATGGGGTACAGTGACGCTGGCTTTTCATAACCTGACTGCTCATGACGTAGTAGCTACTAACGTCACGTATTCAAGACAATAATAGGACGGGGATACGCTGGCAACATATCAGTAACCGTTGGAAATCTGGGCGATTACGCTGAAGCTTTAACACAACAATCTATGCCAACCAAACCACTATCGCTACGTTTATGAACGCCACATTACCTAGCGGGAACTTTACGATGCTCACCCTAACCTGGGACACGACATCAACCTCTTATGGCTCATACGAAATAAGTGCGGTTGCAGGTGCCGTGCCTGGCGAAACAAACATTTCAGACAACAACATCACTTGCACTTTCCTCGTGCATGTTGGCGTTCCAGGTGATGTGTCAAGTCAAATTCAAGGCATGTATGACGGTCGCGTCAACATTAGAGACCTCGCCTACCTTATACTGCTGTTTAACATCAACTCGTCTTCGCCCAACTGGAAACCGAACGCCGACATCAACAACGATGGCGTAGTCAATATGCGGGACGTAGCCATAGCTGTAGCCAACTTCAACAAACACGAATAAACTTCCTCAAATGCAAATTCTGAGTTTGTCATTTTGAATTCCCTCTATGTTTCGATGATTCTAGGGAGCATTATAACTAGCTCACGCTATGCTAGGAGGGTACGAGTTCCCAGATTAACAAGGTCCATTCGGTTTCGTTTGATGCAACTACCCGGATAACGAAGGTGCCTGTGTAAGGAACGGGAAGGAGTCCTTGTGTAGTGTTCGTGTCCATCTCGCTGCAATCCGTAACCCAAGAGTATCCGGTTCCGTTTTTCATGTAGACCGCAGCGGTGAACAGGTTGTCATTCTGCTTGTTGATTACCCATGCTATGCGCCACGTGTTGTTCATGGTGAATGCTGTTGTGTCTTGGTATCCTGCGTTTGAAATTGTGGTATCTAACTGCCATGTGCCGGGTTTTGCAGATACGATTACATAGGCCACGATTGCGACTGCGACGATGATAATTATTGCCAGTACAAGGGCATCCTGCTTCGCCTTTTTCATAGAGTCTTCCTCCTACTGTTACAGGTACGCGCCAAAATAAGAATGTTGGTTGACACACGTTTAGGCGCGCGCTGATTATGTGAAGATTGATGCTCCCACGTTACAGAAGTATATTCGTAGCGCGCGCTCAGTTCACTTGCTGGTTATATATTCATGTATTGCTCTTGCAGCCTTCTTCCCCGCACCCATGGCACTGATAACAGTCGCTTCACCCGTCACTATGTCTCCTCCAGCATAGACACCATCCAGGTTGGTCTTCATGTTCGCGTCAGTCACTATTGTTCCCCACTTCGTAACGGCCAAACCTTGCGTCGTGCTCTGTATTATCGGGTTAGGCGTCCTCCCAACTGCTTCAATGACAGTGTCAACATCCATAACAAACTCGGATCCTTTCACGGGTACAGGTCTTCTCCTTCCAGACTGGTCTGGAGGACCAAGTTCCATGCAAACGCACTCCATGGCTTTAACCCAGCCTTTTTCGTCACCGAAAAACTTTGTTGGATTTGCCAAGAACTTACAGATGATGCCTTCTTCTTCAGCATTTTCAATCTCTTCCTTCCTAGCAGGCATTTCTTCTCGAGATCTCCTGTATACGATGCACACTTCCTCAGCGCCAAGACGCAACGCTGAACGAGCAGAATCCATCGCCACATTGCCACCACCGATAACAACGACGTGCCTGCCAATTCGAATAGGCGTATCGTACGCGGGAAACGCATAAGCCTTCATCAAATTCACACGAATCAAGAACTCGTTTGCCGAGTAGACTCCACCAAGACTCTCTCCTGGCACACCGAGAAAGGCGGGTAAACCTGCACCAGTACCTATGAACACAGCATCAAAACCTCTTTCTTTCAGCAGTTCGGGAATGGTGTACACCCTGCCAACGAGATACCCCAGCTTGAGCTCAGCACCCAAGCTTTGAATGTAATTGGCTTCTGCCTGAACTATCCTTTTCGGCAAGCGGAACTCCGGAATACCATAGACAAGCACCCCTCCAGGAATATGGAGGGCTTCGTAAATCACCACCTTGTGCCCCAGCTTTGCAAGGTCAGCAGCTGCCGTAAGCCCTGCCGGACCAGCACCGATCATAGCGACTTTCTTTCCTGTTGAAGGAGGCTTTTCTGGAGTTTTCGTGCTTCCTCGATCCCTCTCCCAGTCAGCTAACCAGCGTTCAAGTCTTCCAATGCTTACGGGCTCGCCGACTTTCCCCAGAACACACAGTTTCTGACACTGTTCTTCCTGCGGACAAACGCGCCCACATATCGCTGGCAACGCGTTTTTCTCTTTGATTTTCGCGATTGCTTCTTCATATTTGCCTTCGCGAAGCAACTTGATAAAATCAGGAATACAGATTTCAACCGGACAGCCGACTACACACTGTGGTTTGCCGCATTGCAAGCAGCGACTGGCTTCAGCTTTCGCCTGCTCCTCAGTGTAGCCCAATGCGACCTCGTTGAAGTTCTTCTTTCGAACCTCAGGCTTCTGTTTAGGCATTTGTTGTGCTTCTTTCTTGATTTTTGGCTTAGGTTTGCTTTCCGCCACAAGCGCATCCTCCTTGGAACTCCCAGACGAATGAACTCAGCCTCTCTTCAGGCAAGAACATTCTCTGCCTGTTCACAAGTTCATCAAAATCCACTGTGTGACCATCAAACTCAGGTCCGTCCACGCATCCGAACTTCATTTCGCCTCCAACTGTAACGCGGCACACTCCACACATTCCCATGCCATCAATCATTATAGGCGTCAAAGTGACGATCGTCGGAACCTTGAAAAGCTTCGTCATCTCCGAGACAGTCTTCATCATTACAACTGGTCCGTAAACGATACAACGGTCGAACTTTTCCTTTTCAAGAATCTCTTTGAGGAAATCAAGTCCTTCGAAACCTTTAGAACCATCATCAGTCGCCACGAAGAAGCCACTGCTCACACATTTCATTTCTTCTTCGAAGAACAACAGGTCCTTGATCCTTGCAGCGACGACAGTCGTCACCGCATTCCCTGCTTCTTTCAACGCACGTACCTGCAGAAGCATAGGCGCAATCATCACGCCGCCTCCAACACACAGAACCTTCCCATAACCCTTGATTTCCGAAGGCTTCCCAAGCGGACCAGTTATGCTCGCAATGCAGTCACCAACGTTCAAGCATCCAAGTCGTCTCGTGGTTTGGCCCACTTCGTTAAAAGCGAAACTGACAGTGCCCTTCTTGACGTCAAACCCGGCTATCGTCAAAGGTATGCGTTCACCCTTCTCATCTATCACCAACATGATGAATTGACCAGGCTGAACCTTCTCCGCGATCTCTGGGGCGTCAACTTCGAAATACTTGATCTTCGGAGCTAATTCCTTCTTGGAAACAATCTTATACGTGGACAGTTGCCTCCAGACGCTGCACCTTCAACGGGGGCATGGCCGCTATTCTCTTGTAGAACTCGTCAAACCTCTCGTTAAACTCGCCCACGCACCGTGGATTGACCGTGAACAGCTCAAACCGTTCATTCAAGCCCATCTTCTTCAAAACATCCTTTAGAACCGCAACGTTTCTTTCCGCAGTCTCTTTCCCTTCCACAAGTTTGCAGTCTTCAGGCGGACACACCGCGGCCATGACGCCGTCAAAACCGTTTTGTAATGCATTTACGACGTGAACAGGATCCAATGCTTTGAAGCATGGAATCTCCATCACAAACGCCTTCTTCCGCATCAAAGGGCCTTCTGGTTCGTCCAACGTTGGAAACTCTGACCATTGACACGCAAAGACCAATATCAGCGGTGAAACGCCCTGAGCTCTCAGTTTCTTCGTAGCGTCAATGTACAGTTTCAACACTTTGTCAAACTCGAAGCCTTGGACTTCGATCGCTTTATAGGGACAAACAAGGGCGCAGGCACCACAACCCATACACTTCTCTTCAAGTATCTTCGGCGTCGCTATGGGTTGTGCTTCAATAGCTTTGTAGGGACAAATGAAAACGCACTTGTCACAACCGACGCACTTCGTTGTATCGTAAACGGCTTTTCTGGCATACTTCACAACCTTGAACGCGTCTTTGTCAAGCCCGAGCTGATCAAGCACCTTTTGGCCCAACAACAGTCTTCGCGTGTTAATCCGCGTTCCTTCCTTGTAACGACAGAAACTGTCCTCACACTGGATCGACACAACTTTCTTGATACCAACATTCAGGACCTTAAAAACAAACTCGGCTGGCACACGCCCTGCACACGGGAGGCGCAAAGGAATGTAGTTGGTTAGTTTAACGCCTTTGTCCCGGAGAATCTCCTCTACCTCACCTGAGGAAGGCGAGTTTCCTCTGCACATGAGAACAAGCGTGTCACTCTTACACTTGTCGCGCATTTTCTTCACATAATTGACCAAGTGGTCATAATCGTAGTAGACTATTTCGATCGCCATTGCTGGACAAGCGCTGTAACATATGCCACATACCTCGCACTTCTGTAAATCTATCTCGAATTTGCCAGTCTTCTCGTCGCGTTTTACGGCATCAAAAGGACAAACAGAATGGCAAATGGAGCATTGGCTGCATAAATCTTGGTTTATGTTGATCGCGGCTACACGCTTTTCACTCACTTAAGTCGTTTCTCCATTGTCTGCTCCTAGATCACTTGCTGCTTCTATCTGAACGTTGAATCTAGAAAGAGACGTGTCTGAACGATATAATTGTTATGAGTCGCCTGCAGGGATTCCTACGTTGAATATGGATTCCTGTGATAAGGTCTTCGAACAAAGGCGTAAGCCTCCACAGCTGCCGTTATGCCTGCTCCAACAGCCGTTCCTATTTGTTTAACCGGATGATTCGTCACGTCACCAGCAGCGTACACTCCTTCGAGGTTCGTATGTTGAAGCATATCGACGATGATGTAACTATCCTTGTCGACAGCCACACCTGCTTCTCTCGCCTGCAGACTGTTCGGATCTTGACCTATCTGAACAAAAACACCGTCAACCAGCAATTCCACAATTTGACCATTGATGTTATTCAACAAGTTGACTTTCTTGACGACTTTGTCGCCGAGTATCTCTTTGACTTCGCTGCTCAAAAAAACTTCAATGTTCTTCACGCTTTTCAAACCCTGAACCAAAGCGTCTTCAGCTCTGAAAACGTTTCTTCTGTGCACGACTTTGACGTCCGTTCCCAGATTAGCCAAGTACGTAGCAGTGATTAATGCTGAATTGCCTCCGCCCACAACTGCGACACGCTTGTTTTTGAAGAAAGGTCCATCGCACAGACCACAGTAGCTCACACCTTTACCGCGAAACTCGTTTTCACCTGGGACGCCCAGCTTTCGATATTCACTGCCCGACGCAATTATGACTGAAATAACCTCGTATTTTCCTTTGTCTGTCTCAACGAGTTTCTTTTCACCCTTCAAATCCATCTTTACGACTTTCTCAAACTCGTTTATCTTGACCCCCGCACTCTTGGCATGATCAATCATTTTCTGTGCGAGTTCTCTACCGTCTATACTTAGGAACCCTGGATAATTCAGTACCCATGGAGCCTCCGCGGTTATTCCACCAGAAAGCTTCTCCTCAAAAATCAAAGTCTTGAGTCCACTTCTTATCCCGTAGATTCCAGCCGACAATCCGGCAGCGCCAGCGCCAATATTATCAGATCATAGCTTTCCATGTCTAGGCATCCTCGGAACAAATTAATCTCTTGGCTGGTTATTTATGAACCATTCGCAGTGCTTGACTTATTGATTCATGAAAAAAGAGGAACGTGCGCTGATTAAGCGCTTAGTCGAACGAAAAATCAGACTTCTATTCCTTGGTCGGAGTCTTCACGTCTTTCTTTGGAATTTCCTTGAAGCCGTACATGCCAATGGGTGGCCAGCCTGCTTCAGGCATCGACGCTGGAACCAGCATTATTGTGTTTGCACCTGATTGTTGCCCGAGTTCGTATAGTATGTTCATCCAACGGAGTCTCAAGCCTTCATGACTATGTTCGTACAGGTTCGCTGCCTGAATCATCTTCTCCGCAGCTTCGAATTCTGCAGTTGCCAACGTTACTCGTGCCCTTCTTTCCCTCTCTGCTTGGGCTTGTCTGGACATGGCGTCTTGAAGAACTTGTGGTATCCCAACATCGCGTATTTCGACCGCCGTAACTTTGATTCCCCATACCTCGGTTTTCGAATCAATAATGCCTCTCGCTATAGATCCAACCTTTTCTCGTTCAGTGAGGACTTCATCAAAAACTGCTTGTCCAATTACCTCTCTCAGTGTCGTCTGTGCAGCCAGCTCTGTTGCTTGTTGAAAATCTTCAGCTCCCAGCACCACTTTCTGCAGGTCGACTGGTTGAAAGTACATCACAGCATCGACTATAACTGGCACGTTGTCTTTAGTCAGAGTTTGTTCGGTTTTAAAGGACACGACCTGCAAACGGGTTGAAATAACGAAAGGCACACGGCTGATGAACGGCGGAACATATATGATGCCTGGACCCTTGAGTCCCTTGTAGCGTCCCAGAGTAAGCAGTGGCGCTCTTTCCCATTCTCTCAAGATCCTGATACCGCTTAGAAGAATCAACAGTACTACCAAGATTACGAAGATTTCAATCGATAGCGTTATAAGATCAGCCATCAGAATTCCCCGAAACTCTCCTAGGCGTCACTTTTCTTATTAAGCTTTGCAGCTCTAAGGTGGTGTGACTTTTCCCGCTTTTTGAGCGTTTGCAGACTCCTGAATCGACCTTCTCAACTGATCAGCACGAGCTCTTTCAGAAATTTCACTCTGACATTCTCCCCTTTCAATATGTCTCCAGAAACCGACTTTGCTCTCCACACAATTCCAGCAACCCTGACTTCGCCGTCAGGTTTCAGATCAGTCACTGCAATTCCAATCTGTCCTACCAAAGCTTCGGGACCAGTGAGCTTCAAGCGTCGACGCATCGGCCCTATTATCCACCTGAAATAAAGACCTGCAACTACGCCAGCAACGACAACTAGGAAAAGCTCCACTTCAGTCACATTGGTAATTGGCGAAGGAGAATAATTGAGACCCTGCGCCAGAAAGAAAATTCCGAAAGCACCGACGGCAACGCCAGCCATAATTGCAAACCCGTGTCCAAGTTTCAGTTCAAGAACGATTAAAACAGCTGCAATCGCGATTATTACGAAACCGAAAACGGACGCGTTAATCACTTCGGCACCTATCAAACCTGCTACTATCGCGATAGCGCCGCCAACAGTCAGCACAACAGTTGGGTGGAAAATATCCAACACGATCGCCACGATCCCCAAAAGTATCAGTATACCATCCAAAGTAGGATCACTGAGCGCACTTATGAATTGTTCGTACAAAGATTCGCCAACAATCACCTGCTGTCTCCCAGTTAAACCCACGTTTGCAATAACCTCGCTAAGCGAATTTGCAAATCCATCAGCAATGTGATAATCAACCGCCTGAACAGCCGAGTACGCCTGGTCTCCCTGCACCATGTCGTACGCTGCCGTAGCGTTCCGCCCCCACTTCTGAGCGAGACTGACCAGGAGTTGCAACATCGCAGCCTGCGTATGATTCTGTTCCAGATCCGTCCCGCCCACTACGATTGGGGTGCTTGGACCTATCGCCGATCCAGAACCCATGAAAATCTTGTTACATGCCATCGCAATGTAACTGCCCGCAGACGCCCCTAATCCATTGGGCACAACATAAGTGTAAACAGGAATACCAGATTGGACCGAATTGCCGATCGAAGTGACTATCGAAACCATGTCACTAAGCAGCCCACCAGGCGTGTTCATTTGCACAATCACTGCAGACGCGTTTTCGCTGATCGCAAGATTAACAGCGCGGCTGACGAGTGCTGATGAACCAGGATCAACAGCAACATCAAAATCAACAACAATGACTGAACCTGAAGATTGTTGAGCAGAGACTTTCCCGCAAAACACGAGGAGATAACCCATCATTACCAAGACAAGCAAACACAAACAAAGCAGACGCAGGTTCTTGTTCATTTTCATCATATAGCTCATCTCTTCTGGGTCGTCATGCAAAGGCCGACGCGGGCTCTCACTTGACACATGACCCTATATTCTTACCTAATTTCTGCCAAGATACATTGTAGCGTATAAAGTTTGAGGTAAAGAACGATCATGCGTCGCTTTTCTGCTAGACTTCTCTCTCATTAGGCAGGTTTAAAGCCGCGGACTTTGACGCTCACAACCGAGCTTGCAAGGTCCTTTGCCTTCTTTGCCGAAATGCCGAGTTCCTTCATCGCTTTCCTCGAAGCTGCGTCGGTGAAGTAATTGTCAACAGGAAAAACTGTCTCTCCCACAACTTCAACGTCATTAAAACCAGCGTCCTCGATGAGCTTAAGGTATTCCTCCTTCATGATCGCTCCTGAAACACAATCAATGTAGGCATACATGTTTTTTCTTATGAACGCAGGCAGTTCCTTCAACAAGACTATGTCCGAAATCATCAATCTGCCGCCTGGCTTGAGCACTCTGAATGATTCCTCGAAAACTCTCTTCTTGTTCGGTGACAAATTAATGACGCAATTTGAGATTATTATGTCGGCAGTATTGTCGCCAACGGGCAGGTTTTCAATTTCACCGAGCCGAAATTCCACGTTCTCGCGTTTGCTTTTTCTCAGGTTTTCTCTCGCCTTGTCAAGCATTTCAGGCGTCATGTCTACGCCTATGACTCTTCCCTCTTTTCCTACTTTGTTTGCCGCTAGGAAACAGTCAAGTCCACCTCCTGAGCCTAAGTCGACAACAGTCTCGTTCTCTCTTAACGATGCAAGAGCGATTGGGTTTCCACAGCCAAAACTCACGGTCGCGCTTTCAGGTACTGATTTCAGTTCCTTCTCGCTGTAACCGACGCTTTTCGCGGCTGCCGAATCGCTGCAACAGCTTGCAGACTTGATCATTTTGCCGTATCCTTTTCTTACGATTTTCCTCACTTTCTCTTCTCTTAACTTGGCATCCTTCATTTGAAAATCTCCTTCATAGTCGGTCCAAGCATGACTTTCACGGTCTTTCCAAGTTCTTCTGCCTTAATCATCATGATGCAACACATTTTTCCATCGCGTTCGCATCCGACGAGAGCAAGTTTGTCGTTCGGCTCAAGCTTTGCTCTCTCTCGCAGATCTTTCGGGAGAACTATCTGTCCCTTAGAGTCCACGGTTACAACCGCATCGACGCGGCAGCATCCTTGATCGCTGCTCATATACATTCACGCTGGACATATGCTTTCGGAATATTTAAACTTGTCTGAAAAATAGGAATTATAGGAATATTCCTACCAGAGACAAGGCATAAAGATGAACGTCAATGCGTTTAGCGCCGATTGTCACAATCAGAAAGCGAATCTTATAGAGCTAGGGCTAGAAGTTCTGCCACGTCCATGATCTGGATTTTGCCCTCAACACCAGTGGTTTTGACGGCATCTTCGAAAGTCAACATGCAGTACGGGCAGGCCACCGCTAGAATTTCTGCTCCTGCCTCAACAGCATCCTTCACGCGTGTTTCTGCAAGTCTGGGACCAGGAATGTCAACCCACATTCTTCCTCCTCCCCCTTCGCAGCAAACGCTTCGTGCTCTTGAGCGATCAAATTCCAAGAGCTTCACGCCCGGAATACTTTCAATGACTTTTCTCGGTTCGTCGTAGATACCGTTCTGTTTACCCAGAAAGCATGGATCGTGGTAAATGACTTTTTTGTTGACCTCTTTGCATGGGGTCAGCTTCTTGTCGTTGATCAATTTGGCAAGCAATTGAGTGTGATGAAGAGGCTCAAAACTCGTTTGATTATACCGATTCTTAAAAGCGTGATATCCATGCGGACAACTTGTCACGGCCTGCTTCACATTGTACTTGTTGAAGGCTTTCATGTTCTCTTCAACCAGAAAGTCGAAGAGACCCTTCTCTCCCATGCCGTAAACCTCACTCCCACAGCAGTTCTCTTCGTCACCCAAAACTCCGAAATTCAATCCTGCTTTCTCGAAGCATTTGACAAGGCTTTTCGGAACGTTCTGAACACGCGTATCATACGCGGCCGTACAACCGACGTAGAATAGAAAGTCGGCTCCTTGTGAAATGTGTTTAACGTTCAATCCCTGCATCCATTCACTGCGTTTGTTGCGAATTCTCGCCCATGGATTGCCGTTCTTGAAAATGCTTTCTAAAGCATCTCTTATGGTCGGTGCAATCTGGCCTTCCTCAACTGCCATGCCACGAACATCAATAAGAAACTCGTAAGGATTCAAATCCTTCGGGCACCTTACGCCGCAAGTGCTACAGGTTGTGCAACTCCACAGTTCATTCTGCGAGTGTTGAGTCAATTTGCCCAAAGTGGAAACTTCGCGCATGTACCGCCTAACGTTCAAGTTAGCCTTCCTAGCCACAGGACAGCTTCCCGTACAGGTTCCACATTGAATACACTCAAGAAGTTTGTGTTTCTGAGTGAGTTCTTGGGCATTCATGTCTTTCATCGCTTTTTAATGAATCGGGAGCATAAGGTTATTAAAGCGTTTTCCCGTCAATGAAATAAAAAGTTCATATTCAAAGGAGATTTCATCCATGGAGAAGAAATCGCCTAAAATCGGCATTTTCGTGTGTGAATGTGGCGGGAACATAGGCGACGTAGTCGACGTCAAATCAGTGATCGAAACGACAAAGACTTGGCCCGACGTGGCAGTCGCAAAATATCACAAGTACTTATGCTCCAAACCAGCTCAAGAAATGATTCTTGAGGCAGTAAAGAAGGAGAATCTTGATCGAGTTGTCGTTGCCAGCTGCACTCCAAGAATGCATCTGGCCACTTTTCAATCAGTCTTGGAAAGAGCAGGACTCAACCCGTTCATGCTCGAATTTGTAAACATCAGAGAACAAGACTCCTGGATCCTCGGTCCCCACCCTTCAGCCGAGGCAACGAGAAAAGCCGTGAGCCTGATCAAAGGCGGCTATGAAAGAAGCCGAGAACTCGAACCCCTACAGACGATCAGCGAAAAAGGCTCCAGAGAAATCCTAATCGTCGGCGGAGGAATATCAGGCATAACCGCGGCACTCGAATTGGGATATCTCGGTCACAAAGTTCATCTCGTAGAACGGAAGGCAAGCCTCGGCGGTAACATGGCCAAACTAACAAAAGTCTTCCCTACGCTAGACTGTGCACAATGTATACTGACACCGAGAATGGCTGAAGTCGGCAGAAACACAAACGTCAACATATACAGCTACGCTGAAGTGAAAGAAGTCAGCGGAAGACCGGGAAACTATGACGTCAAAGTCTCTATGAAACCACGCGGTGTTGACGTTCAAAAATGCAGAAACTGCGGAGTCTGCGCCAAAGTCTGTCCGGTCTCCGTTCCTGACGAGTTCAACGAAGGACGATCACAGAGAAAAGCCGCTTACATAGAATTCCCACAGGCAGTTCCCTCAGCGTACACGATTGATTTCAAAGCCTGCACGAGATGCGGTAAGTGTGAGCAGCTCTGCCCCTGCCAAAGCCATATCACTAGCGGATCAGGGATCGACAATCGACCTTCACGTGGGCAGCATAATCATGTCTACAGGTTATGAACTCTACGATCCAAAGAAACTCGAAACTCTAGGCTACGGCAACTACAAAGACGTAATCACGATGATGGAACTCGAACGATTCGTTTCAGCAACAGGGCCGACCAGCGGTATTGTCAAGAGAGCAGACGGGACTGATGTCAAGAAAATGGCGATAGTCCTCTGCGCAGGATCGAGAGACAAGAACTACATCCCATACTGCAGTCGAATCTGCTGCATGTACTCGCTGAAACAGGCTTTTGTGCTTAAGAAAATGTTAGGAATCGACGTGACGATCTATTACACCGACATCAGAGCCACAGGTAAAGGCTACGAAGACCTGTACTGGCGAGATGAAGAAGCAGGAGTTAACTTCCTCCGAGGAAAGGTTGCAGAAGTCTACAAAGACAACAAGACAGGTAAACTCGTGGCGGTAGCCGAAGACACTTTAACTGGAGAAATGACCGAAGACCAATTCGACATGATCGGTCTAGCGACACCGATGGTTCCACCTGAAGGCTTGAAAGAACTGGCTGAAAAAATGAAAGTTCCAATCGGAGAAGACGGGTTTATCACGGAAAAACATCCAAAACTCGACCCCGTTGACACATTGACAACAGGAATCTTTGCATGCGGCTGCGCCATAAGCCCCAAAGACGTACGAGACACGGTCTCAGATGGACTTGGTGCGTCCGCAAAGGCGGCGTTGTTCCTCAAGAGCGATTACGTGACGACCTCTCCTGAAAAAGCATACGTTATCACAGACCTCTGCAACGGCTGCAATGCATGTGTGCCCGTTTGCCCCACAAACGCAATTACATTAAAAGATGGAAAAGCCAAAATCGACCCATTCCAATGCACTGGCTGTGGGGCTTGTATACCCACCTGTCCGCAAGAAGCGATAGACTTCAAGAACACGACTACAAAACAGATAGTCGCTAGCCTCAGAGGCGTCTTGGCAGAAAAGCAACCGAACGAAATCAGAGTTGTAGCTTTCGTAGACAAGAACGTCGGCTATACGGGAATGGATTTCCTCGGACTAGACCGCACCAACTACCCCGAAAACATTAGGATAGTACCTGTTCCAACCACGGCTATCTTAGGTTTGAAGCATATGCTCTACGCCTTTGCTTATGGAGCTGACGGAGTATTAGTTATCGAAGGAACGCAGGAGATCGATGAGAAATTCACCAAGAAGCGAATGATCGACATGGGAAGAGAACTAGCAAAATATGGCGTTGAAAATATGCGTGTGCGCTACAGCTACGTTCCATTGCCAGTCTACAAAAAAGCCGCTGAACTTTTCAGCATGTTCACTGACAGAATAAAGAAGTTCGGTCCACTAGCAGAAGAAAAGCGAATCGCAATTAAACAAAAGCTATCAGTCTAGACATCCTTCATGCCCATTCTTACCGTTAATTCGAGAGAAGAGCATCAGCATTGAATCGACAAGTGCTCCACAATTCGTCCACAAACCACCAACTTTGGTCTTCTTTCTATGTTTACTTGTCTCCTCTCCCTTTTTCCTGTAAATTGTGATAAGCATCGTTTTGTCTACAACCATGAAACATGGCAATCTCTCAACCTCATCGGAACATTGATTCTGATCTGTCCAACCAAGTTTGTTCGCAAATCAACCTGCTCTTCAGTGAATTCTCGGTCAAAAGGCTAACACTGACATCGAAAGAACGTTGCTCAAGGCTTTCAAAGAAATCGCAGTTGTACAACATTGCTAGATAAGCATCTGGTACAAAGATCTTCACCTCTGTTTTTGCCTTCTCAACCAATTCCTTTGCCTTCAAAATAGTCTGCGGTGTACCATCCAGAACCTGGAAGACCTCTTTTCTGTCATTTTCAATCTTCGGCTTCGGCATCGACGACCAAATCTGAGTCAACTCTGATTTTTCCTTCTCAAGAAGATCCACTTTCATTCTCTGAGTTTCAACAAGCTGCTCGACGGCCTTGTCAAGAGGGACAGCGCTGAACTTTAACGGCGCCTCAAAAGTTTCGATGACGATCCCTCTCTTTTCCAAGTCGCGAAGAATTCTGTAAGCTTCAGTTCGATGCAGAGAAATGCCCTCTGCAATCTCCGACGCCTTTTTTTCCCCTGACATCGCAAGGTAAAGATATGCTTTCGCCTCGCTATCGGACAAGCCATACTTCACAAGAGAATGCTCAACAATCTCAATTTGCCTGGTCAGTCCCGCATTTTCACGAATGAACCTGCCAGTATTGGACTTGCCGCCAGACGCCCTGATGATGCCATCGGCTCTTCTGGAAATAGAGGTTCAAAGCATCGTCACCGTTTTTTGCCAGTTTGCATCCCAATGGTTTCATGGTGAAGATACTTCACGCTTATGAATTCTGAATATGAATTACAGCTAAACTTCAACATTGCCCATAAATATTCGAATGGTCAATTCGCTTCCGCAGAGCTGCTGACTCCTTTTTGGAATGGACAGTGTCTGTCGGGCACTCTACACGCAAGCTTCCAAGTACAATCTATGTGCATACCTCTGGTTCGCGGCGAAAAAAGTCGGGCGAATTTTTTGCCGTTAAAAAAAGGAGGGACCCGGTATGAATTGGAAAATAATGGCCATCAAAACTTTGCCCTTCATGCTGTTCGCAGTCTGCTTCTTCTTAAAGACTATTTGGGGCGAAGTACCAGCTTTGTGCTAGCGGAGAGTTGATCAATGCAGCTCCGCAAGCCCATTTCTTTGTTGCAAAACGTGAAGAAGCGTATAGTGTATAATGAAAAGTTGAAGTTTCTATTATTTCTTGAAAAAACACCCAGACACAGAGTGATGCAAAACATAAGTCCAGTGTTTCTTTCCCTACTAAGCTTAAGCGCCTTCCTCGCAGGAATAGCGGGCTTCGCAATACTGGCAAAATACGGATTTGTAGGGTTCGTTCTCTACTATTTTGCAGTAATCATCAGTGTGTTAGAATTGCCTCACTGTTTTTTTGATCGCTAATCATGATTCGTATACCTTTAGAATTCAGAGTTCTTTTATATCGTATTCACTCAATATTTCTTGAGGAATAAACCAATTGCCGAAAACAGCTTGTCCTCTCTGCAATTTGAATCTGAAAAAAGAGAAAATCTACTACGAAGACAGAGCCTTCATCGTTCTGAGAACAAAGAACCTGAAAGGCCACAAAGAAAGAATCATGATCGTGTATCGACAACACGAACACACCCTACCTTACAAGGCACTGGAACGCGCTTTGGATTTGCTCACCGACATCGGCACGAAGATTTTCAGCTACACTCCGAAGTTCGTAGTGATGGACACGACGTTCGCAACGATAAACGATCATTGGCACCTCGTCGGCTCGGATCTCGACCCTAAGAGCGAAGATTTCGACCAAATCCTCGCCACCAGATGGGTAAAAGTGATAGACAACATCGCTCCCGAAGAAACTGAACCATGAATTCATAAACGAAGGCTTAATTCCAATTCCATAAAACATAACAGTTGAAAGAAATTCCTCCTATGACATAACAAGTGAAACCGACCAGAAAAAGGGATGCGCGCATGTCCTTCTTCAAGAAGATGAAAGACAGATTCACAACGCCCAATGCGAGCGTGACTCTGCAAATAAGCAGAAGCGGCTTCGCACTGGGCGAAGACATCGAAGGCACACTGAGTGCAAAATCGAACGAAGAGTTTGACTCTAAAGAAATTCGATTGGAATTTCAGTGTGTCGAAAAGAGAAAAAGAATGGTTTCACAATACGACGCAGCAGCCAAACACGATGTCATAAGGGAAGTTGAAGATACTTCTACGCTATGGTCGTCCAAACCCGTTTTGAGTGGTCCTTTGCACTTAACTCCTGGATTTTCCCAAAACTATCCAATGAGTCTAAACATACCGGCAGGAGGTAGACCCACATTCCATAGCATCGATGAAAACGTTAAGTGGTCCATTAAAGGCGTGATCGCCGTTGACGGTAGACCAGACGTAACTAGCGTGGACATTGAAATCCAAGTTTCCCCGCCGAGTGCATCGCCAATAATAAGGGAGAAAGAGATTGTCATGGTTTCATGCAAGTACTGCAAGGCTTTGATGCCCGAAACCGAAACCGTTTGTGCTAACTGCGGAGCCAGAAGAACCGCATAACATTGACCTGATTTTTCCAAATTCCAAGTTTCCGCAGCGTCAAGCACATTGAACACGTTTTGCAGGGGCGAAAGTTATATCAAAATGAGTGTCACTGAGACTCAGCTATCTAGGAGAGTGGCGATACTTGGACATAATTATCTGCGCAAAACATGTTCCAGAAACGGCGGAAGCAGAACTCAAAATTGACGCGTCAGGAAAAAGCATAGATAAAACCGGTCTGGTCTTTGATATTAACGAATGTGACGATTACGCGCTTGAAGAAGCAGTTCGCATGAAAGAGAAACAGGGCGGAACAGTTACCGCCATAACAATTGGAGCTGACGACTCGGACAGCACACTCAGAAAATGCATGGCCAGAGGAGCAGACAAGGCAATTAGAATGACTGATCCAAAATTCAACGGTTCAGACGGCTACGCAGTGGCAAGAATCCTGCACAGTGCCATAAAGAACCTGCATTACGACATGATACTAACGGGAACACAGGCGTCCGACGATAGCAGTAGCGTTGTCGGACCAGTTCTCGCTGAACTTTTGAAGATTCCACACGTCACGATGGTCAAAAAGATCGAACTCGGCACAGGCGTCGCTAAGATAAACCGAGAGCTTGAAGGTGGACTTGAGGAACAGATCGAAATAAAGTTGCCAGCGGTTCTGTCGGTACAAACTGGAATAAACGAACCTCGATACGTCTCGATCATGGGAATACGCAAAGCCATGCAGAAAGAAATCAAGGTGATGACTCTCGCAGAAACAGGGTTGACCGAAAACGAGGTTGGACCAACTGGTTCATGGATCACGATAGAAAAAATGTACGTTCCGCCAGTTGAAAAACAAGCGGAATTCTTGAAAGGCAGCCCGGAGGAAACAGCAGGCAGGATTGCTGAAATCCTAAAGGCCAAGGGGTTGATCTAAAATGGCAAAAATTTTCGTTCTAGCCGAACACAGACAAGGACAACTCAGAGACATAACGTACGAAATGCTCACAAAAGCCCGAGAACTCGCAACCAAAACGAGCGCAGAAGTCACGGCAATTATGATAGGCAATAACCTGAAAGAACACGCAAAAGCTCTAGCAGAATACGCCAAGAGCGTCATTCTCATCGAAGATACGAAACTTGAAAACTTCAACTCTGAGGGTTACAGAATAATCCTCACAAAACTCATTGCAGAACATAAGCCCTCGCTTATCCTAATGGGACACACATCATACGGAACAGACCTCGCACCAAGACTCGCCGCCGCACTTGACCTCCCATTAGCTACAGACTGCATAGACCTGACAATAGAAGGCGACGCACTCAAAGTCACAAGACAAATGTACGGAGGCAAAGTAAACGTCAACGTGGCAGTCCGCAAAGCTGAAACGTACATCGCAACAGTCCGCCAAGCAACCTTCGCGCCGCAAAAACCAACACCGCCAGAAAACGGACAAATCCTGGAAGTTCCATCACCGTTAACAGGGGAAATGCAAGAAAAAAGGTTCATTCAGTATATCCTGCCGCCGCCAGGCGGGGTGGATATAACTGCCGCAGACAAACTGGTCGGCGTTGGAAGAGGAATCAAAGATGCCGCAAACATACCGATGGTTGATGAACTAGCTAAAACAATAGGCGGAGTCTTGTCGTGTTCACGACCAATCGTGGACAAGGGATGGCTACCGACGGAACGCCAAGTTGGCACCTCAGGAAAAACAGTGAAACCAAAGCTTTACCTTGCCGTGGGAATAAGCGGATCCTTCCAACACATTCTAGGAATGAAGAGTTCAGACCTCATAATAGCAATAAACAAGGATCCCAAAGCCCCCATATTCAGCTTCGCCGACTACGGAGTCGTCGATGACCTGTTCAAAGTTATACCTGCACTGAAAAACAAGATAACAGAAATCAAAACAAAGAAAGCATAGGAAAATGGAGGAAAAAGATTTTGGACTTCAAGTTGAACGATGAACAGAAAGAGGTTCTGAAAGCCGTAAGAGAATTCACCGCCAAAGAATTCACACCTGAATGCGCGTTAGAGTTTGACCAAAAAGAAGAATTCCCATCAGCAATCTACAAGAAAGCTGCACAGCTAGGCTTCACGAGCATGAGAATACCTCAAGAATACGACGGACAAGGATACGGAATCTTCGAAGACAGTTTGGTCGTCGAGGAACTCTGTCGGGCGGACCCTGGACTCGGAGTTGCTATTTCGCTCGGAAACCTGATGATCCCCGACGTTTTGTTGAAACATGGCACTGAGGAACAGAAGAAGAAGTACATTCCTCCTCTGGCACGAGGAGAGAAACTGGCGGCAGCCGCCTTCACCGAGCCTGAACACGGAAGCGACATTACGCGGATGGACTCCACCGCTGTCAAAACAGGAAACGAGTGGGTGATAAATGGAGCGAAAGAGTTCATAACCAACGCTCCAACAGCCGACACTTTTATATTACTCACTCAAAGCGACCCAAAAGCACAACCATCACACAAAGGACAGAGCCTCTTCATTGCAGAGAAAGGAATGCCTGGACTGGAGGCGACCAAACTGCACGGAAAGATGGGAATTAGGCCCTGCACGACGGGTTCGGTTGCTATGTGCGATCTTAAAGTGCCTGAAACCAACGTGATCGGCGAACATGGGAAAGGCTTCTATTACACTCTCGAACTCTTTGATGGAACTCGCATAACTGTCGCAGCGCAAGCCGTTGGAACAGCACAAGGCGCGTTCGACCGAGCACTCGCGTACGCAAAAACTAGAAAACAGTTCGGTCAGACCATAATCAACTTTCAAGGTATCGGCTTCAAACTCGCAGAGATGGCGTGGAAAATTGAATCAGCCAGACTTATGATGTACAAAGCAGCCTGGTACTATGACAATGAAAAACCAAACCCAATAGCAACGTCAATGGCCAAAGCCTACGCAAGCAGAGTCGCAATGGAAGTCACGGACGACGCGATACAGGTGTTCGGCGGGTACGGTTACCTCGCAGACTACCATGTCGAACGCTACCACAGATGCGCAAAGATAACGGAGCTTTATGAGGGTACCAGCGAAATACAGAAAATGACCATCGCTAACTACTTGATGAAACAGCAGTAGCACCATTCTACAATAAACTCTTCTTTCTTTCTCCAACCTTTAGGGTCAGACTCAAAAGTCTTATTACTTTTCGCCCCTTGTCTAGACATGAGGAGGAACTATCTTGACGCTCGAAAAACTCAAAAAAGCAGCCATAGTCGGCTCCGGATCCATGGGACACGGCATCGCAGAGATGCTCGCCATGAACGGAGTCGAAGTCACAATGATAGACGTAAACGATGAACTGCTCCAACAAGCCAGAGACAAAATCAAATGGAGCCTAGACAAGTTCGTCGAAAAGAAAAGAATCCGAAAAGAAGACGCGGACGCATCGATGGCAAGAATCCACACAACCACCAGTTACGATGAAGCAGCCAAAGACATCGACCTAGCGATCGAAGCTGTACCTGAAAACATGGACCTCAAAAGAAAAGTCTTCTCAAAACTCGATTCAATCGCCCCGTCACATGCGATTCTAGCTTCGAACACTTCGACGCTGAGCATAACAGAAATGGGCAAAGCAACCAAACGCCCCGACAAAGTCGCAGGAATGCACTTCTTCAATCCACCTCTCATGATGACGCTAGTGGAAGTCATAAAGGGAGACGGAACAAGCCAGGAAACCGTTACTACGCTATATGAACTCGCAAAGAAACTTGGCAAGACACCGATAGTCGTGCGAAAAGACGTTCGCGGCTTCATAGTCAACCGAGTCCTGGGGATCGTGTTTAACGAGGCCTTCTGGGCATTCCAAAAAGGAGAAGCAACGAAAGAAGGAATCGACTCCTCTGTTAAGTACACGGGCGGATTCCCAATGGGATGGTTCGAACTTGCTGATTTCGTTGGGCTAGACATAGCCTATGAAGTGGGCAGAATATTGTACGAAGCGTACGGAGAACGATTCAAGCCCTGCGAAGAGGTCATCGGACCGCTTATAAAAGAACACAAGTTCGGACAAAAAACTGGGACAGGTTTCTATGATTGGACCAAAGGACGACCGAGGATACCGTTCAACATGCTGGACGAATATGACGTTGAAAGATCGTGGGCAGTCGCTGCCAACGAAGCAGCATGGCTGATCTACGACGACGCCGCCAACCCAGAAGACATCGATGCGGGAATGAAGCTGGGCACGTTTTGGCCTTCGGGACCATGCGAGTATGCTGACCGTATGGGGCTTGACGTTGTTGTCAGCAAGCTTAGAGAACTCTACAAGAAGTACAACATGGAAATGTACAAGCCGTGCCCACTGCTTGAAGAGTACGTGAGTAAAGGCTTTACAGGAAAAAAAGTTGGAAAGGGGTTGTATAAATGAACTTTGAATTGAACGAAGAACAAATGCACATCAAAAGCGCCGTACGAGAATTCTGCCAGAAAGAGTTCAAACCTGAATTCGCACTAGAGCTCGACAAGAAAGAAGAGTACCCGATGGAACTGTACAAGAAAGCCGCGAAACTCGGCTTCACAAGCATGATTTTCCCAGAAGAATATGGCGGACAAGGCTCAGGTCTTCTTGAAGTGTGCCTCGTGATCGAGGAAATGTGCCGCGGAGATTCTTCTTTAGGCGTCGCTATATCCAGCAGCAACTTTGGCAGCGAATTCATCATGGAGCATGGATCAAAGGAACAGAAGGAGAAGTATCTGCCTCCGATATGCAAGGGTGACTTCATGTCCGCTGCGGCCTTCACCGAGCCGAATGTTAGCGGAAGCGACATAAACCGCATGGATACGACAGCAACGAGATACGGAAATGAATGGTGGATAAACGGACAAAAAACGTTCATCACCAACGCAACGGTCGCGGACTTCATTATTGTTCTAACCCAGACAGACACAAAGATCAGGCCTACACATCGTGGCGAAACTTTGTTCGTCGTCGACAAAGGAACCTCGGGTTTAGAAGCCACAAAACTCCATAACAAGATGGGGATCAGGGCTTCAATAACAGGCGAACTCAACTTCAGCAACGTGAAAGTGACTGACTGGAACATTGTCGGCGAACTCAACAAAGGATTTTATTACTCCATGGAATTCTTCGACAAAACTCGTGTCGGCGTCGCAGCGCAAGCCGTTGGAATGGCGCAAGGCGCGTGGGAAATTGCGTTCAAATATGCAAAGCAAAGAGAAGCCTTCGGCATGCCAATAATGCAACACGAGGCCATCGGCGTTACACTTGCTGAAATGGCAACAAAGATAGAAGCCGCAAGATTACTGACTTACAAAGCAGCCGGATTAGTCGACGCTGGAAAACTGGACGCCATGGCAACTGCAATGGCCAAGTATTACGCAGGGCATATAGCAATGGAAGTGACAAACAATGCAATACAAACGCTCGGCGGATACGGATACTTCGGCGAGTACCGAGTCGAGAAATACCATCGAGACGCAAAGATCACTGAGATCTACGAGGGAACAAGTGAGATCCAAAGACTGCAGGTGCTCAAATACCTGCTTAGCAAATACTAGGATTTGAAAAATCATATATGCTTATCAAGAGGAAAATTGACTTGGTGGAAAAATGAGCAAGACATACGAAAACATCAAGATAGAAAGAGAAGAGAACACCCTTTGGATAATACTGAACAGGGCTCACCGCCTCAACGCCTTCAACGAAACTTTGATGGAAGAACTCTCAGACATGCTTAACACCGCGGAAGGAGATCCAAGCGTCAAATGCGTCGTCATAACAGGTGATGGAGACCGAGCCTTCAGCGCAGGCGCAGACGTGACAATGTTTCCGAAAGCCACTCCGATCAGCGCTGAAGAGTTTTCGAGAGGCGGACAGAAAACTTTTGGAAAGATCGAGGAAATGTCGAAGCCTGTAATCGCAGCCATAAACGGCTTCGCCCTCGGAGGCGGACTTGAACTGGCCCTCGCATGCGATTTCAGAATCGCAGCTGAACACGCCGAACTCGGAAGCCCAGAAATCCAGTTAGGGCTTATTCCAGGCTGGGGCGGAACCCAAAGATTGGTGCGGACAGTCGGATTTCCAAAAGCCAAAGAAATGGTGATGCTTGGAACAAGATTGAAAGCCGACGAAGCACTTAAGGCAGGACTTGTGCACAAAGTCGTGCACTACGATAAGTTGAAAGAAGAGGTTCGCGAATTGGCCAAGAAATTGGCTGCTGGTCCACCCGTAGCAATGAAATACGCAAAACAGGCAGTGAACTTCGGATCTCAAGTGCCATTAGACGTTGGACTACGCCTTGAAGCCGCGCTCATGGGGCTATCGTTCTCGACGGACGATCTAAAAGAAGGCGTTGAAGCCATGATGGCCAAACGCAAAGCAGAATTCAAAGGGAAATAGCTTTACCACCCTTTTTTCCATTGATTGAAATGATAGAGGCGCATTGAAATGAGAAAAGTAGCCGTGATAGGAATCGGCAACTCCAAGTTTGGCGTGAGGCAAGACGTAAATATTTCCGAGCTTGGATTTGAAGCGGTGAAGCCTAGTCTTGAAGATGCTGGACTGGATGCTAGAGACATTCCTTTTGTAGCTGTCGGATCGGTTGGCGCTGGGGCATGGTACGAAGAACTTCTTCCTGCAGTAATAGTTTCTGAGTATTGCGGCATGACAGGCGCAGGCTTAGTACGGTGTGAAGCGGCCTGTGCAAGCGGTAGCGCAGCGTTCTTCACAGCATATTCAGCCATAGCCAGTGGTCACACAGACATCGCCATGGCTCTCGGCGTTGAAAAAATGCGGGAAATCGACACTCCAACAGCGATGGAATGGATTGGTCGTGCAGGCTATTATCTCTGGGAGTTCCACAACTTCGGAGTGACGTTTCCAGCCTACTATGCATTACATGCCAATGCTCATATGGCCAAGTACGGAACGACCGAAGAAGATCTGGCTTTGGTTGCCGTGAAAAACCACAAGTACGCTTCCATGAACCCAATCGCCCACCTTCACAATATAATCACTGTTGAAGACGTTTTGAATTCCATGGTCATCGCTTCACCATTGAAGCTCTATGATTCGTGTCCTTTGACCGATGGAGCCTCTGCCGTAATTCTTGCATCTGAAGAAAAGGTGCGAGAACTGCACGTTGACACACCAGTCTGGGTAGCCGGAATCGGATACTCTTCTGGGACTGGAAACCTAAGCAAGAGAAAAAGCTACACTAGTTTGGAAGCAGGGGTTCTTGCTTCTCAACGGGCCTTCAAAGCAGCAGGAATAACTCCGGACCAAGTAGACTTTGCGGATGTGCATGACTGTTTCACGATAGCCGAAATAATGGCTTACGAGGACATCGGGTTTTGTCCAAAAGGCGAGGGAACCAAACTCCTTCGTGAAGGGCAGACCGAGATAGGCGGAAAAATCCCTGTTAACATGGATGGCGGACTCAAAGCCAAGGGGCATCCGATAGGAACCACGGGGTGCTCGATGATGTACGAGCTAACTAAGCAATTGAGAGGAGAAGCCGAGAAGGGAAGACAGGTTCCGTTGAAGAACAATATTGGACTTGCCCACAACGTGGGCGGAACGGGTCACTACTGCTACGTGACCATATTGAAGAGGTGAACAAGAAATGTCTTCGATGCCAACATTAAGGTCTAGAGAAATAAAAATTGTCCAAGAGATTCCGATAAGCAAGAATTTGAAGTTTTATGAAGGATTGAAACAAGGAAAAGTGTACGCAACCAAATGCAAAGAATGTGGAAAAGTCTATTTTCCCCCAATGGTTGACTGCCCTGAATGCTTGACCGCAGGTTTGGATTGGGTTGAACTCAGCAGTGACGCAGAAATCGAAACATTCACACACGTAGTGGTCAGACCCACCACTTTCCAACAGAACAAGCCATACACCGTGGCCATAGGAAGATTGAAAGAAGACGTAAAAGTGCTTGCATGGCTTACAGGGTTCAAATTGTCAGAAATCAAAGTGGGCATGAAAACTAAACTAGTGGCGACAGTGACTCCTGAAGGAAACGCAACCTACGAATTCATTCGACCCTAATGCTTTCTCGTAGCTAGATCGCAACCAGAACGGCTCCAACCACCACGGCAAGAGCTCCAAAAACCACTTTCTTGTTGATAGATTCTATCTTCTGAATCAGCAAATAACATGCGATTAATGTGATCAAAGGACTTGTATTAACGATGGGATTTACCCATACAACATCAGCTATTCGCAGGGCCGAGTATTGAGCAACCAGGGCAAACGTCGAGACTATTCCCGCCAACAATAGGAACACTACCTGCATTTTCTCTCGTTTGAATTCTTTCTTGGCAAAAGAGAAAACAATTGTGCCTTGAATTAGAATCGCGAAAAGGTACGAGATGAGACTTGCCATGGTTGATGAATTTAGTCCACGACCGCCTTCCTTAAGGAAAAGTTGAGATACTCCCCATAATACTCCGGCGATGATCCCTAGTAAGACTCCTCTGTTGAATCTATTATGAGGGACAACATCTTGGCCTTCACATTTTGTGTTGCTGAAGGAGATGAGTATCAAACCAAGGAAAATTGTGACCGTTCCAACAGCCAGTTGCAGACTCATTTGTTCTTGTATAAAGATGACGCTGAGTATGGAGGAGAAGATAATCTGGGTACTAGTCAGTTGACTCGCCCTTGCAGCACCCACGAGGTTGATGCTGGAGTAAGCAAAGATCCGACCTATCGCCAAGTAGAAGATCCCTGCCAAAGCCAGATACATGATCGTTAACGGCTTAATCGTGTATGAAATAGTTAGGTCTCCGTTGAGTACAGCGAAAATCAAGAGTATCGGAGGCGCAAGAAGGAAAGTGTAGAGAACACTAACGAGAGGGTTGACGTTGTTGGCTTTTTTTATCAAGAACTTGCTTATGCCATAGCCGAAAGACGCAACTAGTGCGAAAGCCAAAGCAAGCTCCGTACTCATACTTTTCCAATCCTTTAGAAACAAAGATTGAAGTTCACTTGCAAGTAAGCGTTACGGTGGACTTGCCATGAAGATGAGTAACATACTCCTTTTATCCGTCTGAACCTATTTGTGAGATAGCCCGAGTTCGAGAAACTTGATGAACGTCTCTGTGAGGTATCTCGTAAATTTCTCCGTTGTCACAGGCAAAAAGAACGAAGATATTCTGCTCCAAGAAGGGGCCACCCTGCAGGATTTGATAGATCAATTGATCGAAAAGTACGGAAGCACATTGAAAAAGGAAATCTTCTCGCAAAAGGGCGAGATAAAACCGCACATCCTGATCCTCATTAACGGGCGTTCTCTGGATCAGTATAAAGAAAGATTGCACACGCCCCTCGCGAACGGCGACTCGCTTATCTTTACATTCCCAGTAACCGGGGGCTAATAGACCGCAAAAGATAAATCCAAAAGGCCATCTATGGGGTTGCTAGTTTTACTATCAACTCGCCTAGCTTGTTCGCGGCTTCTTTCCTCTTCTTGTACGTTGCTTTCGTAGCATTCTTGTATTCAATCGTTCCCGTGGGGCAGAATTTTGCACACTGGGGGTCACCATCACAAAGGTCGCATTTTATAGTTTTTCTGGTTTCAGGGTTTATGGACGGTCCTCCAAAGGGACATGCCATAATGCACATTCTGCACCCGATGCAAGTGTCATAATCTATGAGCATTGCGCTTGTCTTACTGTCCCTTGAAACTGCTTTCACGGGGCACACGGTCTCACAGACAGGCAACTCACACTGTTGACAGACCA
Organism: Candidatus Bathyarchaeota archaeon; assembly: GCA_963845885.1. Lineage (GTDB taxonomy): Archaea > Thermoproteota > Bathyarchaeia > Bathyarchaeales > Bathycorpusculaceae > DASPPK01. Next base: position 402,009 of record CAWJTU010000007.1, on the reverse strand, counting down.
TAGGTACGTCTAAGCCAGCCTCCTCCCACTTCATTACGTGAATTCTTGCCTTCGCTGGATTGAATTCCTTCTCATGATAGAAGCTGCACACAGCCTCGCAAGTTCTGCAACCAGCACACTTTTCTGGATCGATAACCAGAACCTTCGTCAACTTTGAGACCTTGATCAGGTATCAAAAGTCGTGATTTATTTAAGTATTCTCCAAATGTTTAATAGGAAAAGATTTGTCTCATCAAAACCAAGAATGACGAGACGAAAGAATGACTCACAAATCAATAATAAACAAGATAAAGAGAGAAAAAACGAGACCTTTTTTTGCATACGAATTTCAGTCACTGATTTTCAAGGAAATAGACTTACCGAGTTTCTTTGAAAACTGCAAGAATCTTGCCTCTCTCATCGTAGAAAATGGAAGCACAGCAACAGTTACGAACTCAATGCTGAAGAGACGTCAACAACTAGGCCTTCCTGAAATCTCGTGTTCTGACAATGCCGAAGTGAAAAGACTAGCGAAAGCGACTGGACTATCCAAATCGCTGAAGGAACGGACTTGACCAAAAAGTATGCCTTCTTCCCAGGCTGCATGATACCCGCACGCTTTCCTCAGTTTGAAGCATCAACTCTTAAGGTTCTTGACGCTTTGAACGTTTCACTTGATAGAATGAGTGGATGCACATGCTGTCCTGAACCGTTGTCAATGCAGACGCTGAACAAGGACATGTGGTATTCAGTCGCAGCTCGCAACATTTCCATTGCGGAAAGCAAAGGACTTGACATTCTCACTGTGTGTAACGGTTGCAACGAAACCCTGTTTGAAGCCAATAAGGACCTTAAGGCTGATCGTAAATTGAGACTGCGCATTAATCAGAATCTGAAAGAGATTGGTAAGTCATTCGAAGGCAATGTTGCAGTGAAGAGTTTTCTTAGAGTACTGTATGAAGACATAGGGTTAGATGCAGTAAAGAAACACGTCAAAGTACCGCTCAATGATGCGAAGATCGCTGTCCACTACGGTTGTCACATTTTTCCTGAACTGGAAGATTTCGACGATGCGCAGGACCCGCACTCTCTCAAGGATCTCGTCAGAGCCCTAGGGGCAAACGCAGTTTCCTACTCCGGTGAGATGACCTGTTGCGCTGCCTTCGCTCGCCCCATCAACGAAGATGTTTCACTTGAATTCACAGAAAAGAAGCTCCGAGACATCGCAAGTGTTGGAGCAGAATGTCTAGTCGTCATGTGTCCATACTGCTTCCTTCAATTTGACTTGGGGCAGGTGATGATTTCACGCAAATGGAACAAGACCTACAACATTCCAGTTGTCTACTGCTCTCAACTGGTTGGACTCGCCATGGGTTTCAGCCCTCACGAAATGGGATTACATCTTCACATGGTCAAAGTTGACGATTTTGCAAAGAAAATCGGCGCTTCCGGTACATATTAGCGTTGGACTAGTGTGCTTGTTTCCTCGATGCTCAAACTTGATATTTTTGAATTCAAAAGAATCAAGAATTTATATGACTCAGGTTCTGTTTATCGTAAGATCAAGTTTGATCGAATGAGTGATTTGGTCATGTACGGTTGGGCTGGAACAATACTCAGGGTTAATCTAACGGATGAGAGAATTGACAAACAACCTCTGCCTGAGGAACTCAGACTCAAGTTCATCGGAGGCAGAGGGATAAATGATAAGATATTGTTTGATGAGGTCAAAGCGAAAACAGACGCTTTTGACCCTGAAAACAGGGTAATATTCGGCACAGGTCCCCTGACTGGAACAATTGCGGCTGGAGCAGGAAGGTTCAACGTTACAACGAAATCTCCTCTAGGCTTCTTGGGAGACAGCAACAGTGGAGGTCACTGGGCTCCGGAACTTAAGTTCGCAGGTTATGATCACATAGTAATCTCTGGAAAATCAGAGAAACCAGCGTATCTGAACATTACCGACGATTGCGTAGAACTTAGAGATGCAAAGCACCTGTGGGGTTTGGATACTTGGCAGACGCAGAAGGCAATAAGAGAGGAACTCAAGGACGATGAGGTTCAGACAGTCTGCATTGGTCAAGCTGGTGAAAACCTTGTTCGTATAGCCAACGTCAGAACGGGTCTCAAACACGCCGCTGGGCGGACGGGGACCGGGGCAGTGCTCGGCTCGAAACGTTTGAAAGCGATCACGATCTGCGGAAGCAACGGCGTGAAGATCGCGGATCCAGAAAAGTTTTTTGAAAGCGCCAAAAAAGCTCGTGCCAGATTGGAGGACTGGAAATACGTTTTTGGGGCGCTTTCTCCACAGGGTGGCACATACGGGCAACTGTGGTTCCGTCACAACAACGCGTCTATGATGGCCACCAAGCATCAACAATCAGGATACTTCGAAGAGGCGGAGAAGTTAGATCCGAAGTACTTCTTCGAGAAATACTTCCTCAAGATGAGGGGTTGTTTTGGTTGTCCATGGTGTTGTTCACCAGTTTTCAGGATCACGGATCCCCCTTACAAGGGAATGATCGGAGAAGGGCCAGAATACGAACATTTTGCATCGTTTGGCTCTGCGCCAGCAGTCACAGACTTGCAAACGGTCTTGAAGGCTTCTCAACTGTCCGATCAATATGGCTTTGACTGCGATTCAGGAGGACGGATCATCAGTTTTGCAATGGAACTATATGAAAAAGGGATAATCACCAAGAAAGACGTGGGCTTTCCGCTGGAATGGGGTGACGGAAAGGCAGTCCTTAAGCTTATTGAGATGATTGCGAAACGCCAGGGATTCGGAGATATCTTGGCAGAAGGCGAAGTGAAAGCTGCTCAGAAAATAGGGAGGGGCGCAGAAAAGTACGTTTTGGCAGTTAAGAATCTGGAACAGCATGAGCCTCTCAGATCCATCGTCGGTCATGCCTTGTCACAGTCAACGTCAACAAGGGGTCCAGACCATCTTAGAGGCGCATACCACGCTGAGCGGGATATGAGTCCCGAAGACGCTAAAAAGTACGGCTTTAACCCTGATCCGTTATCGTATGACAACAAGGCTTCAGGTGTAATTTTCTATGAGAGCGCTGCAGAAGTCGCGGATATGGTTGAGACTTGCAAATTCCAAAGCCCATGGCTTTCGATGCATTTCTTAGATTTGGATTTGTGGGCTGAACTAGTCACATATGCGACAGGCACCAAAATAAACGGATCTCAGTTGCTTGAAGCAGGAGAAAGAGCTTACAACGTGGAACGAGCTTTCATTGCTAGAGAAGGGGCAAGAAGAAAGGACGATTATCCACCGTGGCGGGAATTCGAGGAGCCTTATCCTTCAGGACCTTTCAAAGGCGCCGTGTTGGATAAGAAGAAATACGGTGCTATGCTTGATGAATACTACAATTTGCACGGTTGGGACGTTAAGACGGGAATTCCTACAAAGAAAAAGCTCAAAGAGTTGGGACTTACAGACGTTGCTCAAAATCTCGATGACCTCGGTTTGTACGAAGAAATAAAGCAGTGAAGGGGACGGTCAAGACGTGTCAGAAATACTGATTAAGAACGCAAAGTTTGCCATTACAATGGATGAAAGAAGAAGAATTCTCAGAGATTGCGCAATCGTAGTGAACGATGGCAAAATAGTGGCGATTGGCAAAGACAAAAGAATCCAGAAAGAACATGGTTCAGCAGATATTGTTATTGATGCTGGCAAAATGGTGGTTTGCCCAGGACTCATAAACGCTCACTGCCACACGACGCAGCAACTTGCCAAAGGCCTGGCGGACAACGTATTCTTGCCGACTTGGATACATGACCGATTGTATCCTTTTGAAGCAAATCAAAAACCTGAAGATGTTTACTTTTCCTCAATGTTGTGCTTCATCGAAGCCATCAAAACCGGAACGACTTACCTTGCAGATCCAGGTGGGTACCACATGGAGCAGGTGGTAGAAGCCGCCAAAGAGATCGGCATTAGAGCTGTTCTGGCCAGGTCCTTAGTGGATATACATGCAAGCGGCAGGCCAATACCCGAATCGATGAGAGAAGGGGCTGATGAAGCCGTGAAGTCTGGGGAGGATTTTGTGAGGAAATATGATGGTGCCGCGAAAGGTCGAGTGCACGCTTGGTTCTCGTTGCGCACTGAACGAATGGTTTCAAACGACCTGTGCAGCAGAGTCAAGAAACTTGCTGACAAATATCGCGTTGGAATCGAGTCGCATGTTTCATCAAACCTTGACTCAGTTAACAGGCACAAAGAAGTCTTCGAAGGAAATACTCCTATCCGAAGATACAAAGAAGCAGGTGTTTTGGGTCCAAACTTGCTTATTGTTCATGCAAATTGGTTGACTGATGAAGAGATTGAACTGGTGAAAAAGTTCGATGTCAAAGTCGTTCATTGCCCCACTGCAGGTGCAGCAGGCGGATACGGCACGTTCAAAGTCGGCAAGTTCGTTGAAATGATGGAAAAAGGGATAACGGTTTCGTTGGGACATGACTCTGCAGCCGAATCTAACTTCATGGACATGATTAGAGTGGCACAGATGGCAGGCGCCCACCGAGACGTAAGGCTAGACGCCACGTTGTTTCCACCAGAAACCTTGTTGGAAATGCTTACTATCCATGGTTCCAGAGCTCTGTTATCAGAGGCTGAGGTTGGATCATTGCAGGTTGGGAAGAAAGCTGACTTGGTTTTGTTTGATCTAGAAAGGCCTGACATGGTTCCTCTGCATAATCCTGTTTCAAACCTTATGCATGCGGGTTCAGGCGAAAGTGCGAATACGGTGATAATCGATGGTAAAGTCGTAATGCAAAACCGCAAGATCGCGACCGTGGACGAGAGCGAAATCCTGAGCAAAGCTCAGAAGGCGGCAGAAGAAGTGGCTGAAAGAGCAGGTCTCACTGCGTTCACTAAGCCTAGGTGGAAATACTGCGACTTGTGAAACGAGCTATTGGAATTGTAAGAATCAAATGGGTCTTTTGCCGACTTGCGTTGTTTGATAACGTGTGCAGATTGCGAACTAGAATCTTGATTTTGACTTTTGAATCCTTTCCAAGTCTCTCGCTATTGTTTTTAGACCAAGTTTCTCTAGCCTTTGTCTTTTCGGAATGCCTGTTTCAACGTCCCATCCCCTTGCTTCGTAGTATTCATCGATCATCGGCCTCAGGTTGAGAACTTCTCCCTTGGCTACGCCCGTTGGGATTGGTTCCTTCAAGAATCTCTCCGATAGGGTGTCGTCTTTCCTTGTGAGCCCTTGTCTAACGTTAATCGCTCTTTCCACGTTTACGATTCTTTCTCCTACATCCATCATCTGTCGCTCGGTATAGTCTAAGCCTGTGACAGCGTTGAAGAATCTTTTTGCCCATTTTGGTGGCATCAGCACCGTCCTCACTACAAACTTGCACATTTCCAAGGAATCTGTCACGGCTCTCTGATCCTCGCTCCATTTAACGAGTCTTCCCTTCCCTTTCACGCCTGAGCGTTCGACCGCTTCTCTTGTTCCGAACAGCTTCTTTGCTTGCTTGGGGGTGAAGAAGGTTTCTGCTGTAGGAAGAGCCCTCAAGTGATCTCCTCCTCTGCTTGATACGGCGTATCCGAGTCCCCAAGCCTTAGCTGCTCTTGGATCCGTTATCGCGGGATCCTGTCCTTTGGCATGCATAACATACTTTTCCGAGCCCTTTCCAAACGTTTTCGCCGCGCGATAGGCTCCCTCGGCCAGGATATTTCCAATTCCTTCTCGGAACACTATTTTCCTGATCAATTCGATAATGATCTCGGGGTTGCCCCATTCGAGAACAAGCCCGTCCGTGTCATCCTTATTGAGGATTCCACGCTGCCAACATTCCATTGCCCACGCAATCGCGGTGCTGGCGCCCTGATGGTCTAGTCCCAGCTTGTTGCATAGCGTATTTGCGTAGAGAATCGACTCCAAGTTGCTGTTGCCGCACTTCGATCCGAAGCCTCCTAGAGTCACGTACTCTGGCCCCTCTCCTTCACACGCGTAAGGGCCTGATTTCACTTTGTAGTAGTGTCTGCAGTGAAGAGGGCAGCCAAAACACGCTTTCGATTTGGTCCAGTATTTCTCTTCCAGGGCTTCAGCATTAATTTTCTCATACCCGTCAAATTGTGTTTCTTGGTAGTTCTTAGTGGGAAGTCTTCCCGTAGACTGATGCGAATCGACAAGTGACGCAGTACCATATTTGGAGTATAGGATCGATTGGGAATCACTGTACAATGTTTCAACAGCTTTCAGCACTGCTTTTTCTAATGCCTGAGGCTTGGCAACTTTGACTCCTTTACTTCCCCTGACGGCCACAGCCTTGAGGTTTTTCGAGCCCATGACGGTTCCAATCCCGCATTTCCCAGCAACTCCTTTCGAAACTTTTCCTCCGCCAACGATGCAGGCGTTTCTGCACAAGTTTTCACCAGCAGGTCCGATGGATGTGGTCTGGACTTCTGGATCTCCAACTTCCTCTTTGATGATCGTATCCGTCTCCCACGTGTCTTTTCCCTTGATGTGAGTTGCGTTTTGAATGGCAACACTATCATCATCAATCCAAAGGTAAGCCATTCTGCTGGATTTTCCCGTGATGATTATTTGATCATATCCTGCGGACTTGAGTTCCGGACCGAAAAAGCCTCCAGAGTTAGAATCGCCGAAGCATGGTTTGTCATTGCCAACGACTGTTGATGGAGAAAGGGCGGTTATCGTATAGCGACCTGAACCTGGAACTAGTGTTCCGGTTAGTGGACCTACGGCGAATAGTAGCACGTTCTCAGGTCCCAATGGGTCGGTTTCGGCGTCTATGAGATCATAAAGCGTTCTTGAGTTGATGCCTCTTCCCCCGATGAAATTGATCGCCAAGCTGCGTGGGAGAGGTTCCTTTCTGATCTTTCCGTTCGTCAGGTTGATTACGAGTCTATTGTTTGCCCAGCCATATTTCATAATATTCACCGCAAATTGACAATCAAGATCTTCTGGTTTTCAGTAACTTTCGAGCTTGCGTGGACTCAAGGACATTTCGGGTAGCTATCCTCTTCTTCACGATGTCAATTGTGTCCTTCTTGATAAAATCTATGGCGTTTGGTTGGCAAAATTTCACGCAGGTTGGGTCACCATTGCACAGATCGCATTTGATGATTTTCTTCGATCGAGGGTCGAGCCAAGTAGCTCCAATCGGACAGGATGTCAGGCACTTTTTGCATCCAATGCATGATTCATAGTCGATTACCAGTGCACCGTTTGAATCTCGCGTGATAGCCTTCACCGGACAGACTTTCTCGCAGACAGGATCTTCGCATTGCAGACAAACTACGGGTATGTCCATGCCTTCATTCAATTTGACAACTCTAATTCGCGAGTACGCCCTGTTGCATTCCCCCTCTTTTTCTAGAGAACAAGCCATCTCACACATTTGACAACCTGTACATTTGCTCACGTCGATGACGAATTGTTTTTCCAGTTCAGGGCACCTCTCGATTTTCAGGTTCTTGATATCTGACTTTTTCGACAGAACTGGAAATGTTAACACAAAGACGACCAGCCCTCAATAGTTGCCTTTCGTTTGTCTTTGTAAGCTGATTCAAAATTCGAAGTTCAAATTTCGTTTCTGGCATAATCTCGATTTCATTGGTGTGGTTAACAATATAGGTCAAGATTGATCAATAAATCCTTTGTTCACAAATATCTCAATCCGTTCAATGAGACTTGTGCATCAAACTGGTCGTTCGGTCTAGTCTTTGGGTTGTGGGTCAGGAAGGGTTAGTCTTAAGTACTCTTCTATTTTTCTTAGTAGCTTCTAAAATCTGGTGATCTCTGAATGGTTGATTTTCTGATAACGCATGGGACTGTGATAACGGTTGACAAAAAGCGCAGGGTGATTAAAGATGGTGCTGTTGCCGTCGAGAAAGACAAGATTCTAGACATCGGAACGACGAAAGAACTCATTGAGAAGTACAAAGCGAAAGAAATCATAGACGCTACGAGAAAGGTCGTGATGCCTGGTCTTACCGACACCCACGCCCACGGGGATGAGTTGCACAAGACCGTTGCGCACCATGAACCTGTACACGACGGTTTGACAGATCATTTGTATCGTTCAGAAAGTAAAGAAGCGTGGTATTGGGGAGGTCTGCTCTGTGCTCTCGAAAAACTGAAGTTTGGTACGACCTGCGGGATGTCGATGATGCACAGGAGGAGTGACAACCCAGATTCTCCAGGCGCATTCGCCAAGGCGCACGCAGAGGTCGGAATCAGAGCGGTTGTCACTGTCGGACCAAGCGTGCATCCAACACGCACGGTTTTTCCAGATCGGGAAAGGGAAGGAGTTGAAAGAACTGTTTATTATGATGACTATTACGCGATAGTCGAAGAGATAATGCGTCAGTGGCATGGAAAGGCAGATGGGAGAATACAGATTTGGCCGTGTCCTTCAGATGATATTTGTATATCGCCTATTTTTGACAAGTTGGGAAAAGACGACGTTGCAGCGCTACGTGAAAGGGCGCGAAAATGGAAAGATCTCGCTGAGAAATATCACAGTGGGATTCATTCACATTCGTCCGCGCCTGGCGTGATAAAGTTCGCTCATGAAAGACTAGATATTCTCGGACCTAACGTGATCTTGGCTCATTGCGTCGGTATGCTAGAAGAGGAGATACCGATTTTGAAGAAAACTGGCGCGCACGCAGCACACTGCCCCTACGCAATCAACGCCATAGGACAGTACTGTCCTGCTCCAGAATTGATCGATGCGGGCGCAAGTGTCTCGTTAGGGTCGGACGCTCCAGCTGCAACGACGAATCCTCCTTTTGATCAGTTCATGGTGATGAGAGGAGCGCAATGGCTACAGATGGTGCGGTTCAAAAATCCGAACATGATGCCTCCTGGCAAACTCATCGAGATGGTGACGATCGACGGGGCCAGGGCATTTGGACTGGACAAGCAGATAGGCTCTCTTGAACCTGGCAAGAAGGCCGATATTATACTCGTGGACATGTTCAAGCCGCACTTGGTTCCTATCTTCACTGAATGGGACAGAATAGTGTTTGAGGCGTCGGGACATGACGTTGACACGGTGATGGTGGATGGAAAGATATTGATGGAACATCGAAAAGTCAAGACGGTTGATGAGGCAGAAGTTATGGAGAAAGCGCAGGAAGAAGCTGAAAGAATGGTTGAAAAAGCGGGAGTTGAGCCGTTCATGCGGATACACGAAAATTTCTGGGGGCACTCGAGGTATTGATTGCTAGTAGGGAGTTGGCTTGAGTTGGCAAAGTATAAGACTGAGGCATGTTTATCATGCGGAAAGTACCTGAAGGAAAGAAAACCCTGTGAGACTTGTACGATAATCCCTTCTCAAGGAGTCGTTGAATGTGTCATTTGCACCAAGATTCTTCCCATAGATGAAAAAGAGCATTATCAATCACTGAAGAACTGGAGTGGTTCAAACAAATGGAAATATCTGAAACGTTACTGCATCTGCACTGATTGCCTACAAAGATCAAAGAATGGAGAATGGAAACTTCGACTCAAGGCTCCCGTTACGGAAGGCGAACCGACACCGGACTGGCGTTAATAAATGTGCGTGGAGAGAGAACTTGTGTCTAATCCTTTGGACGCCGACTTCAAGAGTTTCAAGAACCGACAATCGCGTTAGACGCCACGAACTCATCTTTGAGATGCGTGCGCAGAGATTGCCTAATTCCAGAGCATAACGAGTCCATGTGGAAAAAGCATATAAGCGCTACGACAGTTAATTTCCATGCGTGATCTAAATGAAGAGAGGAGTAAGTACAATAGTCGTAGCATTGCTTATTCTAGTGATAATCGTTGCTGCAGTCGCTGCTTATGGATGGCTAAGACCAACTACAACAACTTCGACGTACACGCCAACCACGTTGGAAGAGAAAGCGTTCCAAGAAGGTGGTCTGACAATCTACGGAGTCATGGACTCGACAGACTTCACTAAGTGGGTTCAGCCTGCTTTCGTTGCTCAGTATCCGTGGGCGGCTGGAATGATAAATTATGTTGGCAAGTCTCCGGCTGAAATCGCTACTTCCGCTCTGTCTGAGTATACGGCTGGACATGTCACAGCTGACGTGTTAATCGACACTCTTGGAAGCATGATATCGGCTCTCGTGGCCGGTGTTGCAGTGAATTACACGAACCCTATGATCAGTCTCATGAACTACTCAGCAGGAACCTATGATGCAAATGGATTGTGGACAATCGGTTTCGGAATACCCATCGTCGTGGTTTACAACAAGAACCTCGTAGATGCAGCTCATGTGCCCACAGCTTGGCAGAACTTGACAGACTCATACTGGAACAACAAGATTGTCTTAGATGATCCATCGACACTTAACGTTGCAGGAACGCTTTTTGCTCATTTGTATCCGATAATGGGCAACGCAAGCTGGACAACATTGATGCAGGGTATCGCAGCTAACCATCCGATAAAGACTACAAGTGCAGGAGACTCATTCACGGACGTTGCGCAGGGAACAGCGGCAATAGGAGTGGGACTGGTAAATGACTACTTGGGGGCGTTGACACAACCGACAGTGAACGTTTCAGTAGCTTGGATTCCACCAGTGACAAGTTTACCGGTGCCTTCTGCACTGTGCACAAATGCACCACACCCGAACTTTGCGAAACTGTTCCTTAACTGGTTTGCATCGGGCGCAGGACAGTACTCAATCGCTGACACTGGAAGAGTACCGAGCAGCACGGCCATAGCAGCGTACACGATACTCGCAGGTGTGCTGCCTCCAGGGACTTCAGTTGCAGCAGCTGCAGGCAACAATCCGGACTACTATCTGAACCCTACTAGTTGGAGCAATACTTACAAGGCTATATTCGGGTAAACATCGATGAAAGGGTCACAGATACCCATCATACTCTCTTTTCTTTTTTTGGTCATATTTATAATTCCGCTGTTCTATCTTGTTTACGGCAGCTCGGTTTTCCAGCTGGGTGGAGCTACACTAACGTGGGGCACATTTGTCAACATAATGACCTCTTCCGCGACAGGCTACCTCTTGATTAACACACTTGTTTTTGCACTCGGAGGCGCTTTGCTTGCGACCGTGCTTGCAACGAGTTACGCGTGGATAGTAATCAGAACTGACGTTCCTGCAAAGCGTATGTGGGAGCTATTGCCAATCCTTCCATTGACAATGCCTTTTCTCGTAAAGGCGTTCGCTTGGTCTTACCTTTTCGCCCCGACGACAGGTATTACAAACATATTGTTCAAGCAAGTTACTGGTATAGGGCCAATCGTAAATATTTTCAGTATGCCAGGTTTGATATTCGCTATTGGAACCGGAGGAGTTCCGCTTGCTTATCTCACAATAGAGCCTGCCGTCAAATCTATGAACCCTGCTATGGAAGAGGCTTCAAGAATTGCGGGTAACGGTGTTCTCAAAACGCTTTTCAAGGTTACTATTCCGGTCCTGATTCCTTCAATATTATCGGCCTATCTCCTCCTGACGATTATAGGGCTTACCAACTTCGATTACCCCTACATGCTCGGCAGATATGCAAATATCAATACTTTGGCGACTCAGGTATACTATTCGATTTATGCATCCATACCCCCTAGGTACGGGGACGCTACGATCTATAGTGTAATATATATCATATTGACGTTTGTCATAGTTGGCGTGTACATATATGTGACGCGTCAGGCGTACAAGTTTGTTGTTGTGACTGGAAAAGCGCCTCGTGAAACCGTGCACAAACTTCGTCGATGGAAGTACGTAGGGCTATTGATCTGCTTCTTGGTTATGTTCTTCTCCTTCTTGCTTCCATACGCCACTCTCGTGATGATGTCGCTTACAACGTTCCTTTCAACCGCAGGTGGCCAGATCAACTTCTTCTTCACATGGCAGAATTACATCGATGCTCTGAATCTTCCACTGCTATACACTTCTATTTACAATAGCATTTATCTAGGTCTAGTTTCGGCGTTAATCGGCACTATCATTGCCGCGTTTATGTCGTATGCTGCTCTGAAAAGCAAAGTCAGGGGCGCTCGTCTTGTAGACGTGATTGCAAGCGTACCTATGGCTATTCCAGGAATTGTCTATGGTCTTGCTCTCTACTGGACTTTCCTTCTTCTACCAGTTGTAAACTTTCTTTACGGGACGATCTGGCCGCTGATAGCAGCGCTTGTTTTCATCAGGCTTCCTTACAGCGTGAGGATGGTTTCTGGCAGTCTGATCCAAATATCCGATGAGTTGGAAGAATCATCAAGGGTCTCTGGCGCGTCATGGTCAAGAACCTTTTACAAGATCGTTTTGCCACTGATGAGAAGAGGGATGCTCAACAGTTTCATATACGCGTTCGTGAATTCTCTGAGAGAGCTCGGCGCAGTTGTTCTTACTGGCAACTGGCAGCTCGGTTGTTTTTATGACACTTTTGCTCGAAATTCAGTCTCAACATGCGTTGGCGATCAACATGCTAGCTGCGGCATCCATTTTGCTGAGTATGTTCATAATGGTCGCGCTTGCGATACCGAGTTTGATACAGTACATTTCAAGCAGGAGAAGAGCGAAATAACCGAAAGATTAAAACCGACTGCTATTCATGGGATGTGTTAGACCATAATGGACAAGATAGAAGTTAAAAATGTAGTAAAAAAGTATGGAAAAGTCCTGGCTGTTGACAACGTATCTTTTACTGTCAAAGAAAACGAAACATTGTCTCTCTTGGGTCCGAGTGGCTGTGGAAAAACTACACTTCTGAGAACTATTGCTGGGCTTGAGGACATTGACGATGGAGAAATATTGTTAGACGGCACAACGATCACTTCGCCGAAGAAGAAGATTTTCCTTCCACCAGAAAAGCGACTTCTCGGACTTGTTTTCCAGAGTTACGCACTCTGGCCTCACATGAAAGTCCGAGACAACGTTGCGTATGGTTTGAAGGTGCGCAAGTTTTCAAAAGCAGATGTCGCCAGAGGAGTGAAAAAAGCGCTAGAAACCGTTGGATTAACTGGACTGGAGGAGAGATATCCTGCCCAGCTGAGCGGTGGACAACAGCAGCGTGTGGCTCTAGCAAGGAACATCGCTTATGAACCCAAGGTCTTGCTTCTCGACGAACCGTTGAGCAACCTGGACAAAAAAGTGCGTGATAGGATGCGCGGAGAACTGAGCATGCTTTTGAAGAGGATAGGAGTTACTGCCGTTTATGTGACGCATGATCAGGAAGAAGCCTTCGTGATATCTGATCGGATCATACTTATGAAAGATGGAAAGATAATTCAAGAGGCAAAGCCGAGGGAACTCTATGATGATCCGTCCTGCATGTTCGTGGCAGAATTCGTAGGCAGGGCAAACATACTTGCTGCTCGCACGAAGAGCGTTAATGAAAAAGAGAAAACAGCTGTCCTTGAGGTACCTGAACTGCACACTGATCTGGTCTGCGAGTATGACGGCGATTATCCGCAGGACGTGGAACAAGTGATCCTGAGATATAACGAAATCGCTTTGTCAGAAACGAAACCCAGCAACAAAGAAAATGTGGTTAAGGGCGAAGTCATTTCAAGAGAATTCAGAGGTGCAGTTACAGATCACAAAGTGAAAGTGGGTGATGCGGATCTGTGCGTGACGACTCACAAATTCTGCAACGCGTCTTCGCCATCGGAGAAGAAAGACGTTTATCTCTACATTCCGCCTGGAGCGGTTAGACCTCTAAGCAAAGATTAGTAGATAAGACTCCGTCTTTTTCTTTCTTCATTTTCCTACGATCAACATTGAAAACCGTTGGTACTTAAGTTCAATAACAAACGGAAATCGCTTTTTCTCACTTTGCCTTGTCTAAAACCTGGGGGTTGACAGGGTATAACGGTCGCTCGTGTCGTAGAATTTTGACGGTGTCTTCTGCGACCCAAACGCTTACTCTGATATTGGCGTCTTTTGCGAGAGCTGCTACGTGAGGACCTACAATGACGTTATCGAGCTTCAGAAGAGCGCTTTCGTACGGTGGTTCTTTCTCGAACACGTCTAGACCGGCACCTGCTATGCGTTTGTTAGTCAGAGCTTTGATCAGTGCCTTTTCATCTACGATCGGTCCACGAGCTACATTAATCAAGTAAGCCGTTGGCTTCATCAAATCAAAAGCTTTTGCGCCGATCAATCCCCGAGTTTCCTCGGTGAGTAAGCAACATACAACTATGAAGTCAGACTGGCGAAGCAGAGGATCCAATTCGACAAGTTCTGCACCAACCTCAGCCGCTTTTTCTTTCGTCACATACGGATCAGAGATCAATATTTTCATGTTGATTCCTTTTGCGATGCGGGCAATTTGGGTTCCAACTCGTCCCAGACCGACCAAACCTAAGGTCTTCTCGGAGAGTTCGATTCCTGAGTAGTCCAGTCTCATCTCCCAATTGTGCTGTCTCAAAGCTTTGTCAGCCTGCATGAGCTGTTTGCCCAACGCAAACATCAGAGCCACTGCGTATTCAGCGACGGACAGCGCGTTAGCTCCGGGAGTGTAGGTGACAACTACGCCTTTTTCAGTTGCCGCTTGAATGTCGATGTCGTCGTAACCAACGCCGAATCTGGCTATCACTTTCAGTTTTTTGGCGTTTTCCAAGATTTTTCTTGTGATAACTGCGGGAACGCGCACTATCATGCCGTCGACGTCTGCTGCTTCTTTTGCCAGAACTTCTTCTGAGGTTGAGGACGCGAACTTTAGATCAGCAACTTTTTCAAGGATGTCAATTCCGGCTTTGTCAATCTTGGCGGTTAACAACACTTTGAATCGATCCATTTTTCTTTCTCCGTTTATCGTGAGTTGAGTTTTGGATACACGTATTCAACGTTGATTAACATATAAAAGAATCGTATATGACATTTTTCTTGTTTGGCTAAGATCTTTTTTCCAAGAATTCAGAGTATCTTTTCAAAGCGCCCATGCATTTCACTGCTCTCTCAGGAGTCTCGTACACTGGAACCTCATTCTCTTCGAGTTTCAGCATCAAGTCTTCAGCAGATTTGTCTGCGGTCCAGGAAACGATTACGGGTTTGTTGTATGATTTTGCCAAGTTGATATGGGCGTTGACTACTTCTTCAGCGTATTCTCTGGGTTTTGATCCGACGATTATGGAGATTATTCCGTCAATGTTTTTGTCACTTAGAAGTATTTTGAATATTTCAGCGTTGGTTTTTGGACTTACTTGAGGTGTTGTATCAACCGGGTTAAGTGCGCTGGCGAACGTGGGAATCAGTGCCTTGATTCTGTTTCGTACTTCTTCAGTGAGTTCAGCCAGTTCCAGTCCTTCTTCTTCGCACGCGTCGGTTGCAGCTACCCCGGGTCCCCCTGCGTTTGTGACAATTGCGACTCTTTTTCCTCTGGGTAAGGGCTGGGTCGCGAAGGCTTTGGCAAAATCGAACATCTCTGTCGTGTTGTTGGCTTTGATTACTCCGCTCTGTTTGAAGGCTGCGTCATAGATGGCGTTTGAACCGGTGAGTGCTCCGGTATGGGATTTTGCGGCTTTGGAGCCTCTGCTGCTTCTTCCTATTTTCATTATGATTATGGGTTTTGATTCGAGAGACTCTTTTCGCTGTGTTCAGGAATTTTCTCCCGTCTTTCACGCCTTCCATGTACATGACGATTGTCTTCGTGTCTTTGTCGGTTGCCAGATAATCGAAAACGTCAGATTCGTCGATGTCGCACATGTTGCCGAAACTGACGAGTTTGTCGAAGCTGATGCCCTTTCCTTGAGCCCATGAGTACAGCGATGCGCCAAAGGCGCCGCTCTGTGAGATGAATGCGATTCGCCCTGGTTTGAGTTTCTTGGGATCGATCACTCTTGAGATGGTTGCGTCCAAGTTTTCTGATGCGTTGATGATGCCCAGACAGTTTGGCCCTAGAATTCTTGTTCCACCATTCTTTGATGCTTCCACGGTTTCTCGTTCACAAGCTTCACCTTGCGCGCCTGCTTCTCTGAAGCCAGCTGAGATAATCACAGCAGCCTGAATGCCTTTGTGACCGCACTGTTCAATCACTTTTGGAACGAATGCGGCGGGAACCGCTATGACGGCTAGGTCTACCGGTTCAGGAATCGCTTCAATACTCTGGCACGTACCGAGACCGAGTACTTCCGTGGCTTCGGGGTTTACTGGGAATATTTTGCCTTTGAATCCGCCTTCAATTATGTTTTTCAGCGTGATGTGTCCCAGTTTCTTAGGTTCTCTTGAGGCACCAATTAACGCGATGGATTTGGGTCTGAAAAATTTCATTAAAACGTCTGAATCCATGTATGCTCACTCGCTGAAATCGAATTCTAACAGGCGAATCATATCGAAACGAATAGAGAACAAAGGTTTCTTAAATCTTCTGCCCAACGTTCGCATTTGAACTGATGAATGAAGGGGTGGGCTACGCCGCCAAAAATTGGGGGACTAAAGGAGAAAGGATGTTACTGTGACAGCGTAGCCCATCCTTCTGCCTCTGTGGTGTCGTGAGTCTTATACATAAGCGTTTGTGTGGCTCTATGGGTAGATGATCGTGTTTCTTATCGAAAGAAACAGATTTACTTTACTTAACTTGGTAGGTCGAAGGCATTTTGAATTATGTGCATGTGGGGCGGTTTATTTCTCGTTTGAAGACGAAAAGATCGCTTTGTACTGAGGGAAGATTTTGGCTGAAATCCCCACGTATATCTGTACATGTTTTCCTCATGTTAGCAACGCATAAAAGCAGTTCGCGGGGCTTTCAGTTCTGAGGGTACTAATTTGTCTGAAAAGTTTGGTAAGAAATGGGAAGCCAAGCGGGAGGAACAGCGTTTTCCAGATCGTATCAAAGATGCAGTTAAACCTGCCGGACCGTTGAAGCCTCGACTGGATTTTGCGGTCAGACGCATTGAACTTCAGATTCAGAGGCTGGATCAAGCTTCTGAAAGGTTCAACCAGAAAGACAAAACGCTTTTCACAAAGGTCGTTGACTCCTACACAAAACACGATACAGCGCATGCGAACATCTATGCAAACGAGTTGGCTGAGGTTCGAAAAGTCGAAAAACTGACTATGAATGCGAGGCTCGCGCTCGATCAAGTGTTGCTTAGAGTGCGCACGGTTTCAGAACTAGGAGATGTCATGTCCACGTTGGGGCCTGCAATTGGCGTTTTGGGTTCTATCAGAACGAGGCTTGTAGGTGTGCTTCCTGAAGCAGAGAACGAGATTGGTGACATTGGGAACATGCTGAGTGGAATAATGTTTGACGCTGGAACAAGCTCCGGAATGACCTTGAGTTTCAACACTTTGAATGAAGATGCTACGAAGATTCTCAGTGAAGCCGCAACTGTTGCTGAACAAAGGATCAACGATAAACTTCCTGACTTGCCTCCGGGCATAGCGTCTGGCTTGCAAACTGGAAAAACTGCTACGAAAAACGCGTGAGAAAACCCGCTGAAGATTCGCTGGTGTGGCTGTAGTCAACAGCTGCACTTCTCACTTTTTCTCAAGTTCTAAATCCGAAAGGCAATCGAGTTCAGTTTGAAAAACTGTCTTGGCGCGCACTCAAAGTTATATTGATTCTGAGAATGTGCTTTCGTCGGGAATTCTCTTATTTTCAGACAACGAAGAGCAGCAACACTGACGTGATCAGACTGAACAATCCAACTAAAAACATTACGGCGGCCGATGTCCAGAGTTTTTTGCGAGTTGGGTAGATGCTGTAGAAGAAGATGGAGAATGCTGAAAGAAGGAAAGTTGCGGCGCCGAGGAGCAGAGTGAACTTCAGCACGAATGGGGCTTGAGAATCATGAAGGCCTGTCACCTGGAGAACTGTCAGGCTCAGAGCGGCTAACGTTCCAGGGTATGATGCGTTTACGATCGGTTTTATGAATTTCTCTTCAAACTCTTCCATGCAAGGCTTTCCTCGTGATTCTCTTGTTTAAGGACGTCACACCATGAAATGTTTCGATGCGCGTGTCTTCAGGTCGGCTCGGAACGTTATTTGACGTGAACAGGAATGGATGTGGCACTTATTTTTCGAACATTCCGCCGGAAAGACCTTTTTCAGCTCCCGCTACTCTGCGTATTCCTTCCATTTCAGCCTTTTTTGCCGCTGCCTTGTCCCTTGTCATTCTTTCTTTTTCGGGCTGGATTAGTTCGTTCAGTTTGTTAATAAGTCGTTGAGCTTCGTCTCCTTCAACTGGGATTGTGATGTCTCTTCGCGTTGGGATTGCCACTTTTACTCTTCCTTTTTTGTCCAAACCAACTGAAGATATATCTTTCAGACGCACGTCAAGAGGGACGATTGTTTGGAATAGCAAACCTACGCTTTCGCGCAACATTGGTTTTGCTTCTACAAAGGCTTCGAGTTCCCTCTTGATGCCGTCTTTCATATCCACTTTTAGCAAGTCCGTGTAAAGTTTCACCACAAAGTGGGGCTTGTCAATTGTCATGACCGGATTTTCATCTGTCATTGATTACCCTCAAGATGAACTGTAGGTTCAAGAATGATTTAAGATTTATGTCACCCATTCACGACGTGTAAGAAATTGATCGAGAAATGCTGTAGACGAACTAAGCAACCAAGCACACGAATTTTTCTGAGACTTTGGTCTTGTTCGGCGGGATCGTTGCAAGCAGGGGGTACACGTGAAGCCATATAAGAATGTGCAAACCACGATGAATTAGGGAATAAGGATCTGATCGGATTGAGGAGATCTGTCTTAGCAGTCTTGCTTATAGTGGTTGTCGTTGGGGCAGTTCTTGGAGGCTGGTTAATGTTTGGTCAGCTGACCGCACCGAAAGCTCCAGTTCCAGGTGAGATCACGGAGTACAATGGACAGAAACTCAGTTCCGTGAACGATTTCAGGAATGAAGCAATAATCGGCGACCAGCACATAGACAATAGCACTTACACGCTAAATGTCACAGGGCTCGTCACGAAGGAAACCATCATCACGTATGATGAAGTTGTGAACAATCACACTCACTATCAAAAAGTTGTGACGCTTCATTGCGTTGAAGGCTGGGAGGTCACAGCTCTCTGGGAGGGTGTTCTCGTCAAGGACCTTTTAGCGGATGCTGGATACGACCAGAATGCTAAAATCGTGATTTTCTATGCTCAAGACGGATACACTACTAGCCTGCCGCTTTCGTACATAATGAACAACAACACGATGCTTGCCTTCAAAGTGAATGGCCTCGTGCTTCCGCAAGACAGAGGTTTTCCGTTTCGATTGGTGGCTGAAGGGAAATTGGGTTACAAGTGGATAAAATGGGTGACGAAAATCGAAGTTTCTAACAACACTGACTTCTTAGGGTATTGGGAAAGCAACGGGTACAGTAATGACGCAAATTGGCCATAGCGCCAGTCTGGCTCCACTGCTTGTTTTATCTTTGGGAAAACAGATAGGAATGCGGTCTCCAGTAGAGAATGCTTGGCGTTGCTCCATAGCATGGGCGGCAGTAACTACTGTTTTATGCACGCCTTGATCTTTTTCTTAGAACATAGATTCCAGTCGATTGTCAATTGATCAATTATTCAAGGCGTTTTTTGGCTGTTTTTCAACCAAAAACACCCCCCCTCCCCCCTAGTACTCTGCAGATTTGCGCGTTCGTTAGGACATGAAGTTGTTTGTGCGCCCTCCCATTTTCTCATTTGATGTTGAATCAAATGGAAAATGTCTTCAAAGAAGGAGTCTTATCGCCACTCGAAGGCAGCGAATTCCAGTGCATTATCAGCTAGGAATAAGAAGAATTTGTTGGTGCCTTGATAGTGCCTGATGTCATGCACGCTGAGAGCTCCATTGGCAGTCCGAATCAGGTGTTTCGGTAGTTAATGAGCCGCACACTGCTCCTTTCGGTTGCAATAAACTGAGGTTTTTTCCATTGAGACTTCTAATCTCTTCAGTTGCTCGAACTGCTTGCTGATCTTCAGTTCCAAAGCAATTTTCTTTTGCAGGTTATCGCTAAGTTCATTCTTTAGCATGGCACGTTTTTCTTCAAATAACCATTGTGTATCCATTTTTCTTCGCCTTCACTCTTTCAGCGAGCCTTTCCTCTTTTCAGATCTCGCAAAGCCCAGAGGTGAAAAGGAGAAAGGAGAGGAATGAAAGGAAGTTTTGTTTCAACCGTCTGGGTTTTGGCGAGTCTTTCTGAGGATGGTTTCGCCGATTTGTTTTCAGCCTCCAAACTCACGGTGTTCTTTGAGTTATTAACGGGTTTTTCAAAATTCAACCAGATTTTGTTCCTAATTTGACCCTAATTCATGGGGAGCATTCAAGGAAAAATTGGCGTACAAGATTCCTGAAGGTAGTGTGCGCTGCTTCGATTGAATGATTGAAGATGATAATTGAAAAGGGGAATCTTGCAAATGTTGAAGGAAAAAGAACTGAGAGGTTAGTCGTCTTGTGCTGGAAGAGTAAGTCAAGAATGCAAGTGTGAGGATTGAGATTACTTGTTTAGCCGTTTCTCTTTGTGCTTTTTTCTTTTCTCTTCTCGTTCCTTCTTAGTCATAGGCTTCTTTTTGGCACTTCCCATGCTCAATGCGATCACCGCTTTTGAATAGTTAGAATAGCGACTTAAGGTTTTGCACGTTTAGAAACAGGAAATCGGAAAGGGAATAGACAGTTTGCACGGGCGGTCGCCGTAAATTTCTTCCTGATTTGCCCCGTTCAATCAACTTGGCGACACATTATTATGAATCGCGTTTCGTTATTCGCAGTCTTGCTGAAAAGGGTTCTCACTGAGCTTTGCTTCATTAGCACTCTGTAGTATGGATTCATACAGCTTAAACAAGCGTCCTGTCTTTTATCATTAGATATCCGAATCTGATTCCGAAGCTGAACTTTGGCACGCGGGTCATCATAAATGACGTATCCCTCACAGATACAACCAGAACTCTTTGCTCTTGCAGGCGTTTTCCTATTCCTAGCGCTGAGCCTTCTGACCTATTTCGGTGAAGATCGATTTCCAAGGAAGCTTCCTTACATCTATCAGGTAGCTGCCTCCCTTGGACTTCTGTTTCTTGCAGTAAGTAGGTTTATTCTTCCCGAACTCGAGGAATCTACGCGGCTTTGGTACTGTTATGGTTACCTTATCGCCGTGTTGGCGAATACCGTAGGTACGAATATTTACCTGGCAGTGCCCAAACGGCAGTACAAAATATCGAAAAAGTGGTCAGCAGCTGTAACTTTTCCTTCGATCCTGATCAGCTCTTTTTTTGTTGCTCAATATGGCCTCACCCAAACTTCGTTGGTGTCTTCAATTGCACAAATAACCCTGATGGCCTCCTGTGTTGCCATAGCAATGTGTGCAGGCATTCTTGTTTTCCTGCGAATTTCACACGCACCACTTCATCGAGTGCACACAGGGAGGTGACAAAGTGAATCTAAGAAGAGCAATGTCTACAAAGTCTGTCAAATTCATAATATTAGTTGCGATGGCTGTGCTTATTGCCACTGCAAGTGCCGCAGTCTATTACTCGATACTGATACAACCCAGTGTCACAGTTACCAACGCAACGATATCGTTTGTTCAAGGTAACGATTGGCCAGCCGGATCGGCTATGGGAAGCAACTCAACTTGGGTTAGTCTGGCCCTTAAAGCATATCCTAACGCAACCTTGTTCTATGATCAGCCACTCAACGTAAGCAACACTGACGCGTCCTCACACACTTTCAGACTTCGTCATGTTACCATCACGCCAGTTACAACTGACTCCCAAGTCGGCAACTTCACGTTCTTCAACTTCGTTATCGAGAATACCGCAGGAGTTGCGCAGGCTTCCTTCAACTACACGACTACAGGTAATACCTGGAACATCCCAGCGACGACTTCTTACATGACACTGCCGGCAAACACGCAATGGATAATATATGTAGAGACAAAGGCGGCAGCTGGAGCAAACGCGGTAACGGCTAATCTGCAGATATCGGTAGACGTGACGTAGTCTAACTTCCACCTCTCTTCCCTCTTTGTTACGGAAGATCCTATATGGAAACCCATCACGTATGGGAGGGTTACTCACACATCGTTTGCATAGTGCTGACTCTGTTTCTTACCGCAGGTCTTTTTAGCCCGAATGTTTTTGCTTCAACTCACGACTCTCTACTAAACCAGCCCAGCACGACAATCGCTGCACCTCCTGTGCTTCTGCAAGCTGGAACAGCAGGCACCAGTACCATCTATATCAACAACACAGGTGCAGTCGTTGGGGTTACTTCAAGCGCGCGCTGGAACGTCCAGTCTGGAACCGGATCTATTAGTGCCGGAAACACAAACACGACTATCAATATCAATTCCGTCAACCTATCTAGATCGTTTCTCCTCGTGGAATTTGGAGGAGGCATCGCAGGCAACCAACCAGAACAAGACGTGATTGTAAGTGGAAGGTTTAACTCCGCTTCCCAGCTGCAATTCGATAGAACAGGAACAACCAATCCAGCCAACTTTTGCTATTACGTAATCGAAGCCTTAAGCACGCAAATTAACGTTCAATCTGGAACCACCATGTTCGCCTCAGCAGAAACTCTGAAAGACACGAACATAAATGACGTTGCAGACACCAGCAAATGCGTCGTTTTCTTATCCAGAAGGTCAACAGGAACCGACAGGACTCAATACTATAAAAGCTTCATAACAGGAGAATTAACAAACAATACTAACGTTAGGTTAAGCAGACAAGGAACAGGAACAACAGTAACAGCAGAATGGTTCGTAGTCAAATTCAATGATGAAACAACAATTCAAACTGGAGAAACAGCGGTTAGCACACCAAATCCCACAAGCCAAAACATAGGTTCAATAGACTTGTCGAGAAGCTGGCTCTACTTCACGTGGAGAGCTACAGCAAACGGTTTGGCACAGGATTCTCCAAGAGGATGGCTCCAAAATTCCACCCAAATTCAGTGGTTCAGACAAACCACCACCGGAACAGTTTACATCAGATGGTTCGTGATTCAAATGCCCTCTGGAACAAACGTTCAAAGAGGACTCAGCAACTCCACCGTCACTTCGGAATACACTAAGGACGTAACAATTTCGCCAGTCAGCCTCAACAGAGCTTTTTCGTTCACTACGTGCGATTCGACTGGAAATGGAACTAACTTTCCGAGACCATTCTGGATAGAAAAAATAACAAACACAACTAACTTACACCTTCAAAGATGGTATGCTGGACAGACATCTGACCATAACTGGCAAGTCATTGAATTACCAGACGCCTATGACTATGTTCTTCAAGTTGACAACCAAGTCACGAACCTTTGGAAGGTTAGACTTAGAGCTTACGACCAAGCAAACATCAGTCGGCTATCAGACTGCACTATCCACTTCCATGATGGTGCCGGAGCTTCTCTGCAAATCTATGTTTACGGTGGCGCGTATACCCAACAGGTTGGAAGCTGGTACGACCTTACCAGTTTAAGCAGCATCTATATCACAATGACAGCCATAGCAAATACCACGGGAATCTCATACCTTTATGCTTATCTCGAGGTTCTCGTTCCAAACACATCAACCAGAATCCTCATGATAGTGACTTTTGAAATATCGGGATGATAAGGGGAAAAAAACGCGCAATTTGCCAGAAACTGTACCGCGCTCTTGATGATTGGGAGAATGTCATACGGGCTGAAAAGTAGTATCGTAACAGAGAGTCTTGAGAGAACTGAGAGACTGAAGAGAGATAGACTATTGCGCTATTTCTTACCTTTGTCATATTCTGCAGGGAGTTCAACGTTCCGTCTCTCTTTCCTTTTCAGTTCTTTATCTCTCTGCGATTTCATGTGCTGTTTATGATCTACAGCTTTCTGTTTCTTACCTTTAGGCACAATTCATCCTCCTCAACAAGTTAGACTTTGTTCTTACGTCTATAAAAAATGCGCGTGCCTTATGCCTCTTTTGCTTTCTGCTCCTGGAATGCCCGATGGTCTTGTCCGAATTCTTCTCTGAAAGCTTTTTGGGAGCGCTGCGAGTCTGCGGAGATTTGTCTTGTTAGCTCGCGCATTCGATTTACCAAAAACAATAAATGTCCTAGCTGATTACGCTTTGCGCGAGGTTTGATTATGAAGCCTACATGGAATCAAAAGGAAGTGCTTCCAATGGTGAGGGATACCATCTACGCTTTGTGCAAGAAGAAGGGCGATTGGGTCACTAAACAGGAAACGGTGACTGCTCTTCTTGAAGATCCGCGGATTTCGAAATCTGCAGACGAAGCGTACAGGCTGCAGAAGACGGACAAGACACATATTTTGAGAAACATGGTGGACTGGCTGGATTTCTGGGTTACTAAGCTCGAGAGAAAAGAGCCGATGCCAGATTGGGCTTGTGAACTGGCTACAGAGATTTTGGCCGAGTTTGAACGGAAGAAAATTGACAAGAAATGGGCTTACAAGTTGCACTAGAGTCTGGAGAGCGCGTCTGTTCTTTCTCCTTGCTGTTGATTTCTGTTTAGAGTTTGTCCTTTGATAGTTTTGCGATAAAGAAGCCGTTGCATTTGTGAGTGTGAGGATAGAGCCTTTGACATTTTTCTAATCCTCTCAGTCCAGGCGAGCCTATTCTCGGCGTTATTTCGCTCAGTGAAAGCTCTGGATGCCATTTCAGGAATTTTTCGATGAGCATTTCGTTTTCTTCGGTCGTTATGCTGCATGTGGAATAGATTAGTGCGCCTCCTGGCTTCACGTTGTCTGCGTGGTTGTTCAGCATTTGCCATTGAATTTCAGACATTCGCTCAATCGACCGTGGGGTAAGCCGCCACTTGGCCGAAGGCACTCTTCCAAAGGTGCCTGTGCCTGTGCATGGTGGATCTAGTACTATGATGTCTGCCTCTTCCGTGAGTGGTGTTGAGGTGCGTGCATCTGCAATGATTGGTTGTGCGATTTCTACTCCCATGTGTTCGATTTGGCTTTTCCAGACGGTGGTTCTGCGTTTTGAATAATCTATGGAGAGGATGCTGCCGCGGTTGTGCATCAACTGGGCCAGATAGGTGGTTTTTGCTCCTGGGGCCGCACAAACATCCAAGACGATCATTCCGGGTTGTGGGTTTGCGACTTCTACTGTGAAGCAGCTTGCCTTGTCTTGAACGTAGAATAGACCTTCCTTGAAGCTTGTTGTTCTGGTTACGGGTTGTCTTGTTGCTGTGGCTTTGTACGTGTATCGTAGCTGTTCAACTTTCTCAAGGCTGATGCCTTCTTCGGTGAGTTTTTCGAGGATTTGGTTTTCCTCCGCTTTGAGCGTGTTCAGTCTGAGATAGGTTGGTGGTGGTTGCGCATTTGCTTCCAGCATGGCAATGGTTTGGTTTCTGCCGAACAGTTTGAAGCAGTATTTCACGAACCATGTTGGATGGAAAGTTTGAAGCCCAACCTGTTCCTCGTCATCTTCATCTGCAAACACCGTTGCACACTGTTGAGTCAGTAGCACGCCCAGGAAAGGTTCTACTTCTGTTAGCGTTTTCCATCCCAGAATGCTGCGTGCCACTCTAACTATGCCCACAGCTTCTTTGAGGTTCGGACTGGACCAGTTCTTGGCCATTCGCATTTGATAAACATAAAGTCGCAGGAACGCCTGCACGCCCAAACTGTATTCGTCGATTGTCGCAGGTTTCATGATGTCATTTATGAATTTGTCTATGAAGTTTTGCCGGCGAACAGTTTCAGAAACAAGCATATGAGCTAATCTTAAAGAATCGTGGTCTTCTATGCCTAGCTGTTTAACCGTTCTCGCGAAGGCTAAAGGCTCACTTAATCTTCGCATTTCCATCCAACTCAGAGTTTCAATGGCAAGGGTCCAAGCTTCTTTAAGCAAACACGTTCACACACCGATGACAAAGGCGAGGACATAGATAAGGCACGCGCGCTAACACTTTGGTTCGTTCCTCAAACATGTGATTTCTCTTGCACAGTCAGAGACTGCCCTCATGACCAAACTTATAACAAAGAACTTCCCCTCACACCCGCCCGGGTGCAAACGTAGAATGCCAAACAAACACATAGTCGTGACATATCTTGACAACGAACTAGTTGAAAAATCACGTGAATTAGGCTTCAATCTCAGTAAAACCTTCGAAAATCACATGAAACAACTGTTGACGCAATTTTCTCAGGTTAATTCATCAAAAGACAGCAAGGACAATGGAAGTTCAGGTGATTGGTGGGCCGGACCGGACTCAAACCCAAATGGGGTCAAGTCCCACAACTCTTAGCACATATTGGTTAACGCGAACGAGAGGCAATCAATCAAAAGCATATAATTTTATAGAGGTGAAAAAAGCTGATAATTAGGAGAAGACAAAACATGAGCCAAAACATAGCTGGTTACCAATTCAGAGAAATCTGCACAATAATACCAGAATTGGATGTCACTGGGATTCCAGTGGAATGCATGCCTCAGCCAAAGTACAAGAACCTCAGCAACTTGCCACTTCACCAATACGGCAAAGGCCCATTCTGCAGATTTTGGATACCCAGTTTTCTGCATCAGACAGGCGTATATGCAGTTTTGGTCGATGAAAAACCAAAGTACGTAGGAGAGTGCGAAGACCTCGCAAAACGATGGAACATTGGGTACGGAAACATTTCTCCTAGAAACTGCTTCGAAGGAGGACAACCGACCAACTGCAGAATGAACAATCTCATACTCAACGCCTGCAAATCTGGTTCGCGAATTACTCTCCTATTTCACTCAACTAACAACAGGTTTGAAGTTGAAAGCAATATAATCGGTGAGCTCGCTCCAGACTGGAACCATAGCCGTGGAAAAACAGGATTTACTTCCTCCAAAGAGGTAGGAATAAGAGGAACCGGCAAGTATCGGAGACTTCAAGAATATTTAGCCCAAAGCAAAAAGACATGTGAAGAGCTGACCTACACCGACATGGAGAGAATTTTGGAGGAAAGGTTGCCGCAATCCGCTTACCGACATAGACCCTGGTGGGCTAATTCAGGTCAACCACATTCCAAAACTTGGACGGACGCCGGGTGGAAAGTGATCTCAGTAGAGCTAGACGAATCAATTAAGTTCAAAAAGATGACCTGAACATGAGCGTTGATAACAAAGCGAACTCTCTTGCCAAATACATTAACACCTTATCTGGCTTTTCTTATGTTGCTCCAGAAATCCCTTACAATCATATGGGAGCTACAATTAGCGACGCAATACTTCAATCGGGTCTCAACTACAAAACTGTTGTAAAACCCCGCATAGACGGAATTCTTGCGAAATATCCAGAGGCAAAAACAACATCAGCTTTTCTAAGAATTCTTAATCAAATTGGCGCCAACAAACTCCTTCGCTGGCGAGATTCGGAAAAACCAAATCGTATACTTGCGCTTGCAAACTTGTTTATCTCGGAAGGAATTGAGACAGAAAGTCAACTCAGAACCTGGCTTGAAGATGAGGAACATATCGCTTCGCTGGGAAAACTCAGAGGTGTAGGCAACAAAACCATTGACTATCTCAGACTCCTTTCAGGCATTTCAACAAGTGCGATAGATAGGCATTTGCTCGGTTTTATATCCGAAGCGGGCATTAATGTCAGTGGCTATTCAGAAGCCAAAGATGTCATCAATCGAACTGCCGACCTCATTGGGAAAGACAAGTCTCTGCTTGACCACAGTATATGGAAATATATGTCCGAAAAGAAAGGGAAACGTGTTCCCTGCAAAACTAACTGTCTGGGAGCATGATTAGACGACCTTAATTGAGAATTTGGGTCGTCTGTTGTCTCCCCCACGGTTCTGAAGCAAACCGTTAGAATCCAGTGCCGTCCTCAGTTCTCTCATGAAACATAGCTTTGGCCCCCATCTGCTGAACCGTTGAACTCCTGTCCTGAGCCTTCCAAATCGCAGAGCTTACCGAGCGCATCCGCAATCCTGCGCAAGTCACTTCTGATCGATTCCTCAGAACTGATGATTTCGAAAGACTTGGCCCTCAATTCTTTTGACGCGTTCGGGCATCAATAAACATTCAACTGCAGCATCACGACCAAGATGATCAATCTCACCTTCCTCTTCTCATATGAAAATGGGAACTTAACCTTCTTTCTGGTCTTGTACCCTCGCGCAACTCTTTCCGCATACTAAGCGTGCGGGGGGACTGCCCGTCTCTATAGCGGGAGCGTGGACGCACGCATTATTTGCCGATCAACTGTGAAAAAGAATGGATGCAACCACAATAATTACTTTGATGTTAGAGCGACGAACTTCTTGAGAAGGCTGGGTGTTGACTTAATCCGCGTTTCGAGCGTCCTCCTGTCCATGTATATGATCTTGTAACGTTTGCCTTCGTATGCTTCAAGCAATCTTACGGCATTGGGACTGAAAGTTCCGGAGGTCATAATACAGTAGACGTCAAATCTGAACCTGGTGTGAAGTTTATCCAAATCTTCGATCTCTTGTCGCCCGACTGATCTACCAGGAAAATGCTTACATTGAACGCACCAATTTCTTGACTCAGCTCCTCCAATTGTCTCGACTTCTTCCTTGGCTTTGATGTCTCGTCCTTCGTCTCCGCTGGCTCCCGTCAAGACACATTCAGAAATAGAAGCAAATGAACTAAGGATGTCCGCACACAATTCTTCGAACTGTCTTGGTTTCAATCTCGCCCAATTAAGACTGGCGTCAGTCGCAAGATCGACTATGCTGATTTCTTTCTTCACGTCATCCTCGAAAATCGCATATCCACTTTTCACATTTTCGACGAAATGACCTGTTTCGTGCATATAAGCCCATTCAATGCTAGCTCCCGCTACCAAAGCCCATGCGTAATAGCCTTCCAATACAAGAATACCGGACTTTGAATAAACCTCATATTTCAAGTCATCTTCTCCAATTTTTTTCAAGAACTTCAATGCTTCATCAAAATCATCTTTGGAATATGTGTACTTTTGTTTTGCGGTTTTGACGAAATCGTATTCGTCCCCACTATAGAACGTTTCGATTGGTAATACTTTGCCTTTGAATTGTTTCGTTCCACCTTCTTTGAAAAATCCAACCAATATCGTATTGGCAGAGTTTAGGTATGATTCAGGATTCTTTGAGGATTTTTTGAACTTTCTCTCCTCAGCAATTTTCTTGAGCACTCCAAGCTGCAAGCGTTTCACACAAGAAGGATCGTCACAATTTTGCACACATCTTTCTGGTTCGTCCTCAAACGTGGACCAACAACAGTCATGGCAAATCTCTCCTTCCATGACTCCATAGTCCATATCTTCATCAAAAAGCGAGCACTTCCTTTCAGCTGGATACGCATTACAGCGATCGCAGTTACCATGAATCTCTTCATTTTCTTCTGAGTGTTCTTTCTCAAAATCGCCACTCAAGTCATTTCACTCTAACTTGTAGAATGAGACATGGCTATAAAAAAAGTTGCTGCACCCTTATCGTGCTCGCGGTATATTTCCTTTTGCCTCTCGAAGTTTGCTGGAATCGAATATTCAATCCACATTACTTTTCCTTTTTTCTCGTTTCTTAGACCGCGTTGCGATGCCCACATACTTCGTTAAAATTCACGGCCCTTGAGGATAATAAGACCACTGGTTCTCTTTTCTCATATACTTCCACCACTTTGGAACAAATTTATATTCTCCCTTTTGTGATTCATTGAAATCTTCTACGCTTGACAGTATTTCCAAGATGAGCTCCTCGCCGCTGCGAGCGCACTCTATTGGTAGGGAAAAAAGCCCATTCCCGAAGGCTGCCGCATGAGGCTCCACAAAATATCTTTTCGTACCATTCATGTCATTGTCCGAAAGCGGGTGCAGATCTCTTCCTCCAAGGATAGGATGAACTTCAATTCTGATCTTCAGCTGGTACGGACTATCATTGAAAAGCTCCCATCCAACCTGCGGCATCTGCCTTCTTTGAAAGGAGCCAAGCGGGGTTTGGGTAACATTAACCCTAATTGCTGGCGGAGGATCCCATTGTCCTGCCGAAGGGGTCATTGACTTGATTTCTTGTGCTCCATGGTCAAGTGTTCTGTCGCCAGTCAATACGGTATCAAGAGTATGATGCGCCCTTTGACTCTCCATTAAGACCCTGTGAGCTTTCCGGAGCAACTCCTGCTTTGTTTCAAAAGGAGTCTGCTGTTGTTTTCCCAAATCCAGTTCTCCATTATTCAAAATGATTTTGAGATTCGGCTTGAGGTCTTTGTGCCTGAAATACACAAATTCCTTGTTCGCGTATTCTCTTGCCAAACTGAGTTCTTTTCTAATTTCGGGTGATAGTTCAAAGCCGACCGTGATTATGAGCAAGAACGTTTTGCTCTCTATTATCGCACGGTTCCTTGTCTTCGTCCAATCCTCTGTTCCTTTGAACTTTTCATTGATATCTTTGGTATCGAGAAACGCGTGTATGCCCCATTCTTCCAAACCTGCTTTCAGGTGTTCTGCGAAATCTTCCCCGGAGTTCCTTTTATAGCAAATGAATACATCAAAGGGCATAATCTTACCAGATAATAGTGAATTGCATCATCTCAATTTAAAGATAATATTGTCTTACAATGTTGACTATTGTAGCGAAGAATCGATATAATTAGTAGGTAGCAAGAATAGAAGAGTAAGGAAACATCATAGTTCAGTAACGCGACTATTAGCGCGTTGCGGAGTCGGTATGGTGAGAAAGTTCGATTTAAATGTTGAAGAAATACTTGAGAATTGGGAAGTTTCTCATGCAGTACGTGAAATAATTGCGAATGCATTGGATGAGCAAAAACTTTCAAAATCAGAAGAAATTGCCATTTTTGAAAATAGAAACACTTGGCACATACGAGATTTTGGTAGAGGTCTGCGGTATCAACATCTAACGCAGAAAGAAAATAAAGAAAAACTCCAACATGATGGACTAATCGGACGCTTTGGGGTGGGCTTGAAGGATGCCCTAGCCACTTTGTATAGAAGAAACGTTAGTGTAGAAATTCTGTCTACTAATGGGACATTCACTTTGTCTATGGAAGCCAAAGAAGGTTTCCCTGATATCACAACACTGCATGTTTTGGTTGAGGCCCCAGATAAATCTGCGACAAGGGGGACAGAGTACGTACTCAAAGGAGTCTTGAAAGCAGACATTGAGGCTGCCAAATCCTTTTTCCTGAAGTTTTCGAATGAACCTTTGCTCGAAAAAACAGAATTTGGCGAAGTTTATTCTTGCAATAAAGGCAAGGCACTGATTTTTGTAAACGGCGTCAAGGTTGCAGAAGAAGAGAATTTTCTTTTTTCATATAACATAACCTCATTAACCGCCAAAATGAAAAAAGCGCTCAATCGTGAAAGAACTCACGTTGGCAGAACCGCCTACGCAGATCGAGTGAAATCTATCCTTTTGTCATGTTCAGCAGAAAAGGTGATCCGAGAACTCGTGGCGGACATAGAGCTTATAGAAAAAGGTTTGAACCGCGATGAAACATCATGGATCGATGTAGCCAAACACGCGATTGGTCACCTCAACAAAATCGACAAAGTAATATTTGTCACTCCAAAGCAAGGTATTGAGCGTGGCGACCTTGTAGCTAATGCGAAAATGGATGGGTATCGCGTTGTTTTCATAAATGAATCGATTGCTGAAAAAATCAGAGGTTCTCTTGACCCTTCAGGAAATCCGATTAGAGATTTAAGCCAATATCAGGTCGAATATAATGAGAGTTTCCAATACAAGTTTGTGGACCTAGAAGATTTGACCCCTCCCGAAAAGGAAGTTTTCGAAAAAACGAATCGGATTTTAGACCTTGCAGGCGGAAAACCATCAAAGGTAAAATCAATAAAGATTTCCGAAACGATGCGGCTCGGCAATGACGCGGCCACTGCCGGAGTATGGGAACCCTTACAAAACATGATTGTAATAAAGCGAACACAACTGGTATCGCTCAGTTCATTTGCTGGAACCCTCATCCACGAAATTGTACATGCAAAATCTGGATGTGGTGACTTTAGTCTGGGTTTCGAAATGGCTCTGACAGAAGTACTGGGATCAGTTATGTCCAAGATTTTGGAATAAATATACGGACCAAATTAATGCGCGAGCTAAAAATCAGGCTTTTGTAGGCCAAGTAAAGATTCTTTTGCTGAATCGTTTCAACGTATCTTTTAAGTCATAACCGAACTTCGCAAGGGCGCGCGTAGAATGTCGAGTCCCCTTTGCCACATCATACTATAGATTAAGTACATTCAAACTTCTGTTAGAGATGTTTAACTCGAGAAGCGTGTCATTATCAATTGTCTTCCATCTCCCTTTGAAATGAGGAAGGATCTCAGAAGACACGATTATATAGTCTTTTTTCTTCAAGTATTTCATTGAGTAGTAAAGAGGTTTCTTTTTGTACTTGATTAAGACATAGCCGAAATCACTGTTAGCAAGGATAAAGTTCAAGGCAGTAAAATCTTTGATTCTCTCCACTGCATTCTTAATACCTTCCTTAGCAGTGCTACGGTTCTCGATGTTGGAAAGAAGTAGTTTGAACAGTAGTTCTGAATCTCTTTTGTCCTTTGCTGGAGGTTTGACCAAAGTTCCATTGTGACAGAAATACCAACCTTCTTTCTCAAATGGATGCGTATAACTCAAATCAACAAAGTTCTTGTCTGTAGCTCTTCTTGCATGTGCAATGACATAGTCAACGTTAGCTTTGTAATACCTTCGAAATCTCGGGTCTTTCCAGCAAGCAACATCTTTCTTGTATACCTCAGTCAACCTGCCAGACTTGCCTAGAACAACACCCCATCCATCATTATGCAGAAAATCAGAATTATTTCTGTTATTCTCATGTTTCTCATTTTTGTTCATTGCCATTAGTTTGAAATCTCGAAAAACATTTTCTGCTTGAAAATTCCCTATTGCAATAAGCATTCTGCATGTCATTATTATGCCCTAGTTTGTTTGATGTCACCTCCTAGTTTATAACTTTCTAAGCGCGCGCTGCCTGATGAAACTGTCTTGACTTAAACCTCCCTCTTCGCCCTCAGCGATTCACCTTTCAGCCCAGTAATTAGAAGACAACAAAGCACCGGAGATCCTAATCCTAGTTGCCTCAAGCCTGCACTGAGCAGTAGAACTCCTATCCAATACACAACGTACAACTTTCTGAGTGCGATTTAGCTTTCAGCAAAGTCCAATTGCGTGCCTTGAGGCGCGAAGATCAAACTATGTCGACAGTCTAGAGGCTTCGTCCAAGCAAGCCAGTATCTGCTTAGGAACCTCCTTCATGTCTATTGACTTTGCGACGCCTAGTCCTATCTCAGGTTTTGACATGTTTGTATGAGTGTTCCTGCGAAGTAGCTTGACTAATTCATCACAAAAGTCGTCTGAAGTTCTCAAGTTCGAGAACTCTTCTCTTGACCATGTCGAACCGTCGTGTTTGGGCCAGCATGTGGCAGCAGCTTTTTGGTACACTTCATCTGAAAAAGAGTCCTCATACTCTCTAGTTCCTACAAAAAACACTTGCCTGTCAATGTCAAAACCATCTGCCCGCAATTTGTCTGGAGTGAAAACCGAATTAGGATTGCTTTGAGAGTCTTGATCCACCAAAAAGATCACATTTCTTTTATTGTTGTTCAAGAACTTGGCGAGGCTTCTCACCCCACCACAACCCTCACCATTTATGAGTCTTATTCCTCCAGCCTGTAGTGAAAACCCGCGCAACTTCTTGAAAATTATGGGTAGAGAATGGATTTCTGTCTCTCCTTCAACAACCAAAAAACATCTTTCATTGAGCATTATGCTGTTTTTAAGACCCATACAGTCGCTTATTTCATATAAGAACATATCCACAAGCTCAGGATCTTCTGTCTTCAGTGTTTCTATGGAGGTTCGATCTGCATCTTTCTTGAAGTGAACTATGTCAGTGATGGGGACTCGATCAATCAAGTTCAGAGAATGAGTGCAGACAACTACTGAATTTCGAGTTTTGTCGGAGATTCTTTTTATTATGTCCAATATCCTTCTCTGTGAAACATAGTCAAGATGTGTATCAGGTTCATCAAATGCTATGATCAACTGCCTCTCGTCTCCCGGGGCTTCTGGTTCCGAGAGGATTTTTTCACGCCACTCATAGACGGCCAAGGTTATTCGTCTTTTTCTTCCTTCTCCCTCTTTGTCAAGATCGATCGATGCGCTGTCAGGTTTTTTGAGCTTCAGTTTAGAGGTTCTAAATCCATGACTGAAATCGAAAGATGGATCGATGTCGATGCCCGCGATGTCTGGGCAATACGTCTTGACAATCGCCTCGAAGTCTTTTAAGTCATTTTTCATTTCTTCTTCGATTTCGCCTTGTATAGTGCTCAATCTTCCCGAGTATTTTTCAGTCTGGATCTTTGTTGAGAAAGACTCGGCAAGTGTTTGATTCACCTCGTTTTCGGGATCCAGCGTCTTGGCGGATCTAAACAGTTTGACAAGAGGAAACTCGTTAATAAAAGCTGGAGGAAGCTCTAGGAAGCCATCCTGCAACTGTTGGGTTGCCAGCCAAGCTCTGATTTCCCGAATGATGGGATCTTTTGCTCGTCTACTTGTTAGAATGATGCCGAGATCATCAGCAATCTGCTTCAATTCATCTATCGTTACAGAATCAAGATCGCGCTGCAATCTCGGGTCAGGATGGACTCGTGTCTTGTAAAAATACGTTGACGTATTATCTTTTTGCCTAACATTCTTAATGTAAAGTTCACTAGTATTCCATTTCAGTTTTTCCTGTTCTACTGAAGACAGCGAAAAAACGCCCTCAATCAAAA
Source organism: Candidatus Bathyarchaeota archaeon (assembly GCA_963845885.1). Lineage (GTDB taxonomy): Archaea > Thermoproteota > Bathyarchaeia > Bathyarchaeales > Bathycorpusculaceae > DASPPK01. Next base: position 367,378 of record CAWJTU010000007.1, on the reverse strand, counting down.
TGTTGTCGCATTTGTTGCTTTCATCGACAAATGTGAAATCGTTTTCCTCCACCCTTGCGCGCCTGTCCAAGAAGAGTTTAAGCGCATCCAACGCCGAAGTCTTGCCGCCGTCGTTTTGGCCCGTAAATATCGTTAGTTTTTTTACGCCAATCCAATCAATGTTACTCAGACATCTGAAACCTTCCACTCTAAACTTCTGAAGCTTCATTGGGTCATCTTTCGCTATTCGCACGAGAAACAATATATGCCTTTACCTCTAGGGGTTTTCTTGAGGGCGACGAAAAGTCCAAAGGCAAATATCATTGTGCAACAAAAGGGACAATCCATATGTAAGAACATTTAAGAAGGTCATTTCATAAGCCACATTTGGTGATCAAAGTGCTTTCTCTAGTCGATGCTTGGGTAAAGGCGGCAGTGGAGCACAAAACACTTGAAATCACATATTATAGTGGAAGAACTAAGGGGGAAACGACTGTCAGAGAAGTTGAGCCTGACTATTACGGTTGGTCAGTCAATCATAGAAACTTGGGGTTATGGGCGGTGTGCAGTATGAGAAATGACGTTCGATGTTTCAAACAAGAAACCGTTATTAGTTGGAGGTATATCGGAAATTCCTTTGCGCCGAACCCTAGAGGGAGATGGAAGGAACTGTTACCGGTTTATGACAGCAGAGGTCTTGTTCGAGAACAATTCTAGCATTCACTGGTCTATGTTCTCAAAGAGGTTAGCACACGTCAACATAGGCAGCGATCAAGGCGATGGACTTGAGCTAATTCCTCAAACAGACCTAGGCCTTCACTTCGAGAATTTGCCTGCTACTTTTCACCATGAGCTTTAGCGGGTCACTGGAGATTATCTCAATATCTGAGCGGTCAAGGACTCTGTGATGGTTAGGGCAGACAACCACGATGTTTTCTGATACGTCAAGACCTCCAGCCTTGAGAGGTTTCAGATGATGTGTATCACAAAAATACCCTTTCTCTACATCGATAGTCGTTCCACAAATCTGGCAGATGTCTTTGCACCTCTCTTTCAACATTGCTGAAAGAACAGGATTCCTTCTATAAGTCTGCAATTGTCGGGTGTCACGGTAACCGCTTTCAGCTTTGTTGCGCTCGTCAATTGCTTTTATTACCTCATCCATTTGCTCTCTACTTAGAGTGACAAGTTCTGGCGCTAATTCTTTTTCTCTGCGGATTACGTCGCGTTCCTTCGTATCGCTAATCCTGAGAAGCTTATCAGCTTTCGTTTGCCCGATGGGGCGTTTTCCCACAAAGGAGAGATACAGTGGAAAAAGTAGCTCGAAGATATCAGCTATTTTTGAGACTACACTAATACTAGCTACCAAATTCTCATTCCGAGAGTAGGATTCTCCCAGATCGAACCATCCGGATTCTTTGACTAGACTCACTAGAAGGTCATTTATATCTAAGGCTGAGAGCTTCTTTGAGTCGATTTCCCAGTTATTGTATCCTATGTGAAAGTGTCTTGTATCCAATACTTCAATGATAGACAAGAATTCCAACTGATTATTGCTGATGAATTCTGAGACTCTATTGAGATGTTCATGAGCTTTTTCGTTGATCTCAATCCCGCAGAAAGCGGCTTGACGGTAGATTCCAAAGTTTAGTTGACAGCCCATATAGTATGGATCTATATCGGTATATGCTATCCATATTCCATTAACTCGCTTTTTTGTTGAATTTATCCAATATTGGCTTGGTTTGTGGCCTTTGAGCGCAAACCCTCGTCGTTTCAGTTCATTGTCAAGGCTGACCTGAAGAGCCTTCATTTTATGCCAGACAACCTTCCTCTCTTTGTTAAATCTAGCATCTTCTTGCTTTGCCTCTGCAAAAGCAGAAAAATCCTCTTGTACAAAACCTGAAAATGCCTTTCCCACCAAGATCTTGCACCATTGAACAATCTGATATCGAATCCTAATAAAGAGTTTTCATGTATCCAGCACGCTTGGGTTCACGTTCATTGAGATTGCTACGGAATAAGCTTTCGGGTTTCTCTCCCCATGACGACCTCGGACTGCGGATTCACTTCCACGAAGACTGGATAGTTTGAGGTTACACTGCCAATGACAACGCATTGTCTGCTTTCCAGATGTTTCAGTGTTTGATAGACTTTGTGTCGATGAACCCAGACTTGGCTAATTGGCGTAGTTCGTCTTCGTTTTTGAACATGAATGCCACAAGATTGTCGAGAAGTGTATACACTTCATCCGGAAGAGTGCGCGGATCAGTAGTTATGAATGTTGGAAATATGCCCACGTGTCTCATTCTGGTGAGTATGTTGACCATTTTTTGTTGATCAACGTACAACTGTGCTTCTTCTAGGAATAGCGACACGGCCCTTATCTCTCCTGATTGCCCCAGCTGTGCTAGCTTTCGAAGCACGAATTCCACTATTATGCCCCTTTCCCAAGGACCCACCTGTGCCAGGTTGATGACCATTACCCCGCCTGTTCTGTGCATCTCTATGATCGAGGTTGCCAAGTTGCTCGGCCCAAAGATCCCCAGTGCTCTGGCAGCCTCAACTCGTCCTCGGAGGGCATCTCTCACCGCCTCGTTCGTTAGAGTACCGACAAAACTCTCCAAGTCGTTGAGATCGAATTGTGTGTTGCGTCTATTCCTCCAAAATTGAAACATCTGCTGATACATAGGCGTGCCCTGCGGCACGTTGAAGAACGTGGCAAAATCGTCGTAGCTTATTTCATTGAGGGGTATCAAGAAGGGGAGTTCATGGATCCGAGCTCTGTTTAGTCCAGGCGTATATATCCTGAACAGTTCACTGTATTTGTTCGGAGTTTTCTCATCGGATTTCCAAAGGTTAAAAGTATTCACCATTCAAGTCGAAAACTATGGTCAGTACTTTTCGTTCCATGAGTTTTAGAAGAAGTCTTTTTGCAGAATACGATTTTCCGGAGCCTTTCATTCCGGTGATGAGGTTGATGCCGAGTCTTTCTGCCAATATGTCGAATGGCCTCGGATGGCTGGATAATGTTTTGGCGAAATCACACGAACTCGGAAAGCACAATCCCAATGCATCGAAGAGTTCATTCTGGTCCAAGACACTGATTTTGGCTTTTGCTCTGCTAACGTTGAACTCGCTTAGACCTGTTTTAAAGACCTTCTTTTTGTTCTGGTCATTGCCGACGTCGATCAATCGCCCCCTGATCTTGGCTATCGCGAGCTTCTGATCAGTAAGAGAGTCGATGACACTCTTGACTTCGGGTTGAATGTGCTCCTGTACTTCAGACTTCGAAATCAGGGACTTTCTGAGTATGTGTTCGAGGACTCCCGGAAGGTCTGCGAACTGGATGTCTACGACTTGTGCTACTATTCCATCAATATCCAGCGTGTCGCCTATTCGGAGTCTTTCCTCGGGGGAGAAGACAATCGTTGGGGAATGAAAGCTGTGAGTTCAAACTATGAAAGAGTACTGCTGCACAGAATCTTCAGAAAACTCGATTGCTTCAAAGAGGATATTCTACCAATTCTGGCAAAAAATGAGAGAACATCGTCTTGGGCAGAAGGCATTACGAGAAACTGTAACAAAATTACTAATATTAGTAACAACGTTCACAGTAGAGAAAAGCTCGGAAATAGCTTATTTTCTCAAAACAACGATGAAATATTGGTGGGCCGGACCGGACTCGAACCGGCGACCTTCTGCACGTCAAGCAGATGTCCTACCGAGCTAGACTACCGGCCCATAGGCATAGTCTACCTTCATTTCCAATATATAGCTACTTCGTTCTTCCCAGCTGTAGCGCGCTAGTGTTCACGTTTTTTCCATTGTCTGCCAGTATTTCATGATTAACAGACATGATTAGTAGTTTCAGGCTTCGATTGACCAGAAAAAAGGGATGTTTGTTAGATTCGTCGTCTTCTTTTACTGGCAAAAGCAACGATTCCGATGCCCAGAATCGACAGCAACGTCATCATCAAAGGCTCAAATTCGGGAATCGAGCCCGTAGGGACAACTTTGAAGTATCCCCACATCAAGTTCGGGTGATAGTAACAGCGATACGTGTAGGTTCCAACGGTGTTAGTGGCGGTGAAGGAATAATTGATTGGGCTCGTAAAGTCCGCTGACTGTGGATCGCTCGCCGTAGGGGTAGTATCGTTTGTGTAGCTAACGAAGAAATGATGTACACCACCATCGCTGCTTATGAGAGTAATGTTCACTGTGTCTCCTTGCTCAACCACGATCAATGGACCAGGACTAGCAAAGTTGGTAGAGTTGAAACTCCACCCGCCCTGCACAGCCGAACCGTACAACGTGAAATTGCGAGTCGTTGTCGCCCTTGCTTCAAGAACCAGCGTTGTCGCCAATGCAACCGAGAAAATAGTTAGCATCGTCACTAAGAACCATTTAGTTTTCAAGTCTTCCACTCTCTTCTAACTTGCAAATAACCTCAGATCTTTTTACGGAGATTGCTTTCCCACAACTCTCCAAGAAGATTAGAGATTTGCGTGCGCTAATAAATCTTGCCTGTTTGCGATGCTGCCACGTCTGTTGTGCTAATGGGCCTCTGGAAACAACATGCGAACCAATTCCCACGATCCCAAAATGAAAATTCGACAGGAACTCTAGACAGTTTCTCAATGTTATGAAGCAACGCTTGCGTCTAGGCAGATGAAGTCTGCTTTCGCTTCTTTGTCACCTGACACAGGCTCTCAATGGTTTTTTGAAAGATCTCCCTTTCCTTGGTGAGAATTTCCACATGATCTGCTAGCCCATCCTTCTGAATACGCAGATTGTTTGTCTCCTGTTGAAGCTGCCATATTCTTCTCTTGGAGACCTGTGTGTCCTTCTTTAACTCAGCAACTTCTTTTCGAAGATTCCCTACCTCGCCGGTTAAGATACTCATGTAAGCCTTCATCTCATCTCTCTGCTTCTCCAACTCTTTGAATTTGGACTTCCAAGTCAACCCGAAAACCAAAGCAGACTCCTTCTTCCAATAAAACAAGACAAAAACAAGGTATAAAAACATCACGCGTTAACTTTGCGAATCCTCAAATCCAACAAAACGAGGTCCTTGACCGAACACGAATGGCAAAGACTTGATTAATCACAGAACAATACTATGAACACACACACTGAGTGCGAAGCAAAACCACATGATAAGAGGACGCAACATGAATACAGCGGAATTCTGCAAACTGCTAAAGAAAAATGGTTTCAACTTCTATTCCGGTGTTCCCTGTTCATACCTAGGTCCAATCATCAAATCTCTTTCCCGATGCAACGATTATCAGTACATTCCTGCAACGAGAGAGGATGAGGCTCTCGGCATAGCCGCCGGCGCGTACATGGGAGGAAAAAAGCCTGTTGTGTTGATGCAGAACTCTGGTTTGGGCAACGCGATGGACGCCCTGACTTCCCTCATTCTCCTCTACAAGTTTCCAATCCTTCTAATCATCTCTTGGCGAGGCTACGAAGAAAACGATTATCCAGAACACCAACTCATGGGCAAATACATGATGGCTTTTCTGAAAACCATGAAGATCCCCACGATAATCCTTTCCGAAGGTGACCTATCCGAACAGATAGCCAAGGCCAATCGAACAATGAGAAAACTGGAAACACCGGTTGCATTGATTTTGAAGAAAGGAGTGGTACAATGAAGAGGCATCAAGCCATCAAAGCCATCACAGACTGCTACAAACATGCGTATTTCATCGGCTGCAACGGTCTTGTGACCAGAGAACTCTACGCCATCAACGATGGTCCTCACAACTTCTATGTATTAGGCTCCATGGGCCTGCCACCAGCCATTGGACTAGGAATTGCCCTGGCTAAACCGGACAAAAAAATCATCGTTATCACCGGCGATGGAAACCAGCTCATGTCACTCGGAACATTAGCGACAATCGGCAAAACGTCGCCCAAAAACCTTGTTGAAATTGTTCTAGACAATGAATGCTACGAGACCACTGGAGGACAGGAGACATCCAGTTCGACGACCAAATTCAGTGAAGTTGCCAAGAATTCAGGGTTCAAACACAGCGAGTACGTTGATAAATTAAGCAATCTAAAAGCCGTGCTCAAAAAGTATGTGGACGCTGCAGGACCAATTCTTATACACGCAAAAGTCAGCAAAGAGAAAGCCTGCCCCGTGAGAGCGGACATCGACCCCTATAAAACCAAGAAGAGATTCATGGAAGCGTTAACCACACATCAGTCTATCTGAAACGGGAACAAAATCAATACGGTTCACAGAGACTATTTCTTGGTCTTTCCTTGCTCGCCCGAGGAGTCAGTCGTACGTGTGCGAGCGCGAACTAGCCAGCCTCTGAAAGATTTGGTTTCTTCCTTGTTCAAAGAACCGACGCGAAATCTGAACAACCGATCCTTCACTGAAGCAGCTGCCACATACAGCACCGCTATGATTGAACCGTAGAGAATCAAACACACGAACCACCCCGCAACTCCCAAGACCCCACTTACCTGAAGAACGAATCCAAACAACTGCGCAGAATACGGCAGGATATTCGACCAGACAATCGGAAAAGTCGTTGCCGAAACAAACATAAGAACTGCCAGTGCAACGTAATAATATATCAATCGAGGCAGCAACGTCTTCATAAAATTGAGCAATCGAACATCTCCAACGCCCAAATTGCTACCGTTTTCAATAGCGTTGATGAGCAGCTTCGACTCACTGTATGATTCAACCGATTCTCCAACAGTCATGAGACTCAACCCAACGACAACGACAAGCAAAGCCAATAGCAAACCTGAACCAATTGCAAAGAAAAGCATCATCGCCAACACCATGGAACCGGCAATAGGCATCATCATGATGAAGGGCAAAAACCTGTGAAAAACAGTCTTCTTTGTCTCGTAAGGATCAAAAACCATGAACGTGCGATGAAAAACAGTAGCCTCGGAACATCCAGAAACAGCACTCAATCTCCTCAATCTCCTGCGAAAAACAAAAGCAAGTGCCAAAGCTATAACTCCCATCGCCGCTAAGGCAACTGAAGCGTAAAGGAGATAGGCGTCCACTAAATCCCCAAGGATAGCCACCTGCAAGTAATATTAATGCTTAATCGTTCCGACCTCTAGAAAACTGACTTGCCACCTCACGATGAAAAGATTTTAAGAAGCACCGAGTAATCTGCTAGAGCGTGCCGGGATGGCAGAGTGGATAATGCGCTGGCCTTGAGAGCCAGTGGCCCTTCTGGGCCGCGCGGGTTCGAGTCCCACTCCCGGCGCCACCAACGTTCTGGAATGACTCGACTGACGAATATCGAATCAATGCGTTGGTCTGCATGGAACCAGATTGCACAAAGATTCAAAAGCGCTCTTCCTGCCTAAATCAAATGCTTTCAGGTTTTGGTCAATGGTCTTGTTTGGAACTGCTTCTGAAATGCTTTCTCTCAGGTAGTTCTCTTCAATCGGAAACGTTTGAAGAGCTGATAGGCATCCGAGAAAGGCAGTGTTCTCGGTATTGACGTTTCCGCTCTCTGCTGCCAGTTTCAGGGCGTCCACAACAGCGATGTTGGGTGTCCACTCATGCAGCTTTGGAAGAATATCTTCGACCGTAAGGTAGCTTGCTCCTTTCTCCAACATGATTTTGGATGTCTCGACAGGCGGGTGCATTATTCTCTTGTTCATGAGGATGACCCCGCCTTTCTTTAGGTACTCGATGTAGCGTAGAGTCTCGATCGCTTCGAGCGAGATCAAGATGTCTGCTTGTCCGTAAGGTATCAAAGGTGAAAGCGCGTCTTCGCCTATTCTCATATGAACAAAGACGCTTCCACTTCTCTGGGACAGTCCGTACATTTCGCCTGTTATCACTTTCTTGCCGCTCTTAACGCAGGCGTTTCCGATAACGCTGGTCATGAGAACGAGTCCTTGTCCCCCGACTCCGCACATGAATATGTTGAGACTCATGTTTGCATCCCCTTTTTCTTTATTGATGAGTATGGACAAAGTTTGGAGCAGACGGAGCAGCCGTCGCATATCTCTGGAGAGATCCGTGGTTGGCGATTTTGATCTATCTCGTAAGCGGGGCAGTAGAATGTCCTGAGGCACATGTAGGGTCTTTTGCAAATGTTCTTGTCAACATGGAACGGGATTATCGATTCGCCCCTTCGTCTTTTGTTTCGATCACCGTACAGTGCACACTCCCTTCTTGAGATCACTACGGAAAGTCCATCGAATTCCAAGGCTCTCTTGAGGACGTCAACGTTGTTCTTGACGTCATAGGAGTCGACCGTTTCTACAAATTCAATCCCAATGGCCTTGCAAATGTTCTCGATGGAAACTTTTTTCCCCTGCTTCCAGCCAGCCGTGAACTCCGTTGATGGATTTGATTGTTGACCAGTCATTGCTGTCACGGAGTTGTCTAGAATGAGCAAAGTGAATTTGTTTCCGTTATGAACGGCGTTTATGATCCCAGGTAACGCAGCGTGATAAAAGGTAGAGTCGCCAACGACCGCCACCACCCTCTCCTCAATTGCGTGTGAAATGCCGTTGGCTATTCCTACTGAGGAACCCATGCACAGCGAGCTGTCGGAGCGTGATATTGGAGGGAAAATCCACATCGAGTAACAACCAATGTCATTTGCGAAATAATGCTGTTTTCCCTTGGCTTCCTCAATCTGCAACGCTTGGTTGAGCGCAACAAAAGTAGCTCGATGTGGGCAGCCGGCACAGAAAGTTGGGTATCTGTCGGGAATTATGGATTTGAGTCTCTTGGCTTCTGCTAATACAGGCTCGTAGTCAGGGAAATCCATTCCAATAGCTGATCCTATCCCTTTAGAAACTATGCTTGGGTTGTACTCCCATGCCTCGGAGAAGGTTTTCGACATTTTTCCGTAAATCGCAACCGAAGGGTTACAGTCTTTCGCTATCGCGTACACCTCTTTCTCCAAGTACGGCGAAAGCTCTTCAACAATGATTACTTTCTTTGATTCTTTGACAAAGTTCTTGATGAGATTTCTTGGAAGCGGATACGTGGTGCCAAGCTTCAAAACTCGAACCTTGCCCTGAAGATTCAAGATTTTCAACGCCTCCAGAACGTAAAGATAGGAAACCGACGATGCTATAATTCCAACGTCAGAATCCGCTTCCTGCAGAACGTTGAATTCGGAGTTCTCAAACTCTTCAGCCAGTTCTTCAGTTCTTTCGAGCATTTTCAACTTCTTTTGCCTTGCAACTTCGCCGAGCGTCGTGAACTCCTCTTTCAGATCCCTCCATTTGACTCTCTTGAACTCTTTCCGATTCATTTCCTCCAATCTGACGATCCCGCTCTGATGATTCACCCTCGTTACCGTACGAACAATCACGGGAACACGGTGACTCTCAGATGTATCGAAAGCTTTCTTCACCATGTCCTTAGCTTCCTGTGGAGTCGACGGCTCCAACATCGGAATATACGCAGCAGGCGCGAAGAATCTTCCATCCTGTTCAGACTGCGAAGAATGTGCATGTGGATCATCAGCGATCACGAGAACCAAACCTCCTCTGACTCCAGTATAGCCAAGAACGAACAAGGTGTCAGAGGCGACATTTGCCCCCACGCTCTTCATCGCCGTGAAGCTTCTAAACCCAGCGAAAGACGCACCAGCACATATCTCGAGGGCCACTTTTTCGTTTGTCGCGATTTCCATGTGATAGTCAAACGCTTCCAACGCGTCTGAAAAAGTGTCTAAAACCTCGGAGGTTGGCGCACCCGGATAGAAAGCGACGATTTTGACGTCTGCTTCCAGAGCTCCCCTGGCGATTGCCTCATTGCACAGCATGAAAGCATTTCTTGTTTCCTTCGTGATTACGTCTTTGAGAACCATGAAGCAGCATTGTTTTCTGTTCATAATAAATGTTGAGTGGAACACGGTTTTTGCGACATCGTTTATCTTCGGAGAAGAAAACTCGCATGGGCACGGTTGCACGCTCGTTGCCCAATGGTTTCTAGGATCATTTCGACAAGAAGTGCATGCAGCAACTATGGTTTCTTTTCAGTTTTCATTGCGTCCAAAATCATGACTTCTATCGCGTGAGAACGGTTGGCAAAGACTCTACTTTCAACCTTATCGTCAATCCATTCTACGCATTGTTTGGGAAGCGTTACGCTGATCGGTTGTCGGCTCAATTCCTTGCCCTCAAGGCATATTTGTTGTAACCGTTTTTATGTTTTGTCATATAAAACGGCACATCATACTGTTTATATCGAAGAATAAGTGATTATCATATGATTACTGATTCGTGTGATAGGAAATGTCCCGCACAACTAATGCCAGTGTTCTCCAGTACCAGACACGAAAACACTTTAGGTACCGAAAAGTCACCCCTGATCTTCTGGAGTTTATGAAGCAACTCAGGATCTACCAGTTGAACTATAGACAGATAGCTGAAATCTGTGAATTGAACCCGACATCTGTCCAATACCATCTTGATCCGAGAACGCGAGAGAGAACAGTCGCACGAGCCAATCGTTACAACCGACGAGTAGATTCGCGAAGAAACACCGCGGAAAAACAAGTAAACGCAAGACAACGAAGATGGATGAAAGAATATCTACGAGAACGCTACCACAACGATCCTGAATTCAGAGCAAAAGTCATTCGTGCAAACATGGGTGGACGATTCGCAGACTAAAGCATGTAACAACTTCTTTTTCAGCAGTGAGGAAGATCTTCCGTGAGTGTGCAGAATAGATACATCTCGAAAAGTGCGAGCTATTTGCGATGGAGTATTTCGATTTTCAAACGTTAGAGAACCGTCCGTAGAATCTGGAAGCTGCAACTTGAGAAACAAAGCCTAACGCAAATGATAAGAGTTTGTTGAACATACTATTGTTTGGAGGGCTGGAGGATGGAAAGGTGGTTCTTGCCTTGTTTCGTCTTCTTCTCAATCCTTGTTCTGTCCGTTTCTCTTTTCTTACCTATCAGTTTTTCTGCTCAGCCTCCAATCAATACGAGCACTTTATATGAAGGCACGATCGGTTGGGGACCCGTTGATGCTGATCCAGCGTTCGCTTATGACACTGCAAGCGGGGAGCTTTTGTTCAACACGTACCAGAACCTGTTAGCCTTCCACGGAGAAGAGTATTATATGTTTGACCCGGTGTTGGCAACGAACGTGCCGTTAAGACAGGACATAGCATTGACGGTTATTAATTCCTCTACAATAGGTTCAGATCCAACTGGCTCCAATTGGACGGATGGAACGACAGCCTACACAGTCACGGGGTGGACTGACGAAGGGCTGGATGGTTTCAACTCGGGCGATGTCGTTCGCATGACCGACGGGGTTACTTGGCTTACTTGGACAGCTGACGTGGTGAGTGGCACTTCGTCGTTGACGATGCAGCTGTGGAGAGGCGCATACGTTTTCAGTATGCGGACATCGCCGACGATAAACTTCTATGACCACACGGGCGCTGTTTACGACACTTTCGGCTTGAAGGATGCTGTTTACTGTTTGCAGAGGTTGATGGTTTTTGATAAGCCAGGTTATCCGCCATGGATGTTCGACAAGCCACTCTTTGATCTGCCAGACCACACCAACTGGGATAACTCAACCGTTATGGAGCTGGCTCACCTAATCAACGACTCAATCGTTGGTGATTATGGTGCCAATACTTTGACCATCAACGTTGGCTGCAGGTTTTCAGATAATGCCTTTAAGCAGAATCTTGCAAACACTTGGGGTTCCATTTACAGCAGCAAATACTACATTGACAAGGGCAACTGGGATGGAAACCTCTTCAACACAACTCTGTACGGCGGTCCAGAACCCGACTGGTGGGTTCTTTGGGACAGACAAGGTTTGGGGCTCAGAGGCAGTGGCCTGCACTCTGGAACAACTGATGCAGGGTTGGATGTGCCGATACCAACATCGTACTGCGGATCAGGCCCATACTACGTGCAGACTGTTGACTCCGTTGCCGGCAAAGTAATCTTCCAAAGAAACCCAGATTTCTGGATGGGTTGGCCAGCCCCAGGATGTACCAGCCAACTTGACACAATCGAAATAGACTACATCGGTGACTGGACAACGAGGAAAGCTAACTTTCTAAACGGTTTCGTCGATTCATGCGCTGTGCCACGAAAAAACATGCTTGAAATCCTCAATAACGTGACCATGCAGCCGACAATGCCAAATATAATGACAGTCGCCAACCTAGCTCCCACGTTATCGTTTGATTCGATGATGTTTACTTTCGTCTTGGCTAACACGAGTGGGTATATTGGTACGGGAAGCTTTCCTGACGGCATTCCATTGGACTTCTTCAACAACACACACGTCAGAAAAGCCTTTGCATATTCATTCAACTACACAAACTACGGCAACCAAGTGTACCACGGCGAGTCAGACTACCGCAGCAACTACCTAATAGCTGGCTTGTACCCGGACTACTACAACGTCAGTGTGCCAATGTACTATGAAAGCATGGCACAGGCAGAGACAGAATTGAAAGCAGCAATCTTTAACGGTGCAAGCGTGTGGGACAGCGGCTTTTGGCTTCAGGCAGTGTGGGACACGGGAGACGATAATAGACAGACAGCCTGGCAGATAATCGCGAGTTTCTTCCAATCTTTAAGTACCTTTGATGGAAGAAGTGGTCCGGCGTTCAAGGTGAACATGGTAGTGATCGATTGGACACAACTCTACGTCGACTGGAGCTCAGGCAACGTGCCAATATTCGCCATGGCATGGCAACCGGCGGACTTCGCTGATGCCGACGATTTGGCACGGCAGTACATGCACAGCAATGGGGCCTTTGCCTACTACCAGAAATACACTGCCGATAACGGTTGGGGCAGCACCAAAGACGCTCTGGTCGATGAGGCGGCGGTGACACCAGATGGTCCGGCGAGACAGGCGCTTTATCAGCAGTTGCAGCAGCTGTACTATGATGATTGTCCAGGCTTCCCGATACCTAATCAGCGGGGAAGGTTGTTCACTCATTATTGGGTGAAAGGCTGGTACTTCAATCCTCTCTGGGGTTTCACATCAATTACTTCATATGGACTGGAATCAAACTATTACGCGATGTGGAAGCAGGATACTCCTTGGTACGACGTCAGCGGAACGACGCCTGGGGTTTCAGATGGTGTTGTTAACATGCGAGACATCGCATACCTCGTTGCTCATTTCAATGCGAAAGCACCTGACACTTCGAAGCCTCTTGACCCCAAGTGGGTAGGCGTTTACGGCGCAAACGGGTGCGTTGACCCGTATGGCGACCGAAGATGCGACATGAAGGACATTGCGGGCGCTGTACAGAACTTCAACGCGCAGGGTCCCGGTCATCCTTAAAGCAGGAATTCTTTAAGAACCGATGCCTCCTCACTGACGAGCCTTTTGATTAGTCGTTTATGCGCCCGCGGACTTCACAAGGCTCAAATAGGGTGTTCCAACAGAAACTCTGAGACTAAGCAACTTCGCTAGAGACGGGAGTGAAGATCTGTGCATCTCGAAGAAATGAAAAAAGAAATAGAGCAGTTAGTTGTCGAGAAAGGATTCTATAATAAGCCCGAAGACATTCCGAAGAAACTGCTTTTCGCATTCATTGAACTCGGAGAAGCAAGTGACGCGTGGAAGAAAGGCGACAGCGAAGAAAAAATCGCTGAAGAACTCATCGACGTAATATTCTACATTCTAGACACAAGCCGGCTCGCGTGTCCTTCGATCGACATGGACAAAATGTTCAAAAGCAAGCTGACCAAAAACAAGAACAGACAATTCCAGTACGGTGAAGGACACAGGCAACGCAAATGAAGTTGACATCACTCAGAGAAAACTGAAATAAGGAACGAAGCATTGTCAACTGAACAGGCAAACTGGTGCCTATAATGAGAATAACCGTCGAATATCTGGGCCACATTCGCAGCACCATAGGCAGCAAAAGAGAGGAGGAAATTGAGATCAAAGACGGCTCCTCTGTCGCCAACCTTCTCTTACTGCTGTCCAAACAATACGGAGAGCCCTTCAAGAAAGCTATTTACGAAGCAGGCAAAACGGATATCAAATCAAACTTCATGGCAACCGTCAATGGATACTTACTGAACCAGCTCAAGGGCGTTGAAACACGACTAAAAGATGGTGATCGCATAATCTTGATGCCTGTGGTCAGCGGCGGCTGAACAGCAAAGCATTTTATCCTAGACCACAGAGTAACAGATTCTCAAAAGCGGTGACAACGTTGAAGAGAATTGAAGCACTAAAACAATCGGCTTTTGAAAAGAACCATTTCGACGCATTCCTAGTCCTCAACGAATACAACCTTGCGTACTTAACAGGAACTCCAGGAGCAGCGTGCCTGCTAATTCCCAAGAAAGGCGACAGCACACTCTACTCGTATGGCGTCAACTATGAACAGACAAAAGCCGAAGCAAAAGATTTCAATGTGGAACTCGTCAAACGCAACGAAAAGATAACAGACAAGATCGGACCGCTGTTCAAAGCTTCTAAGATTAAGAAACTAGCTACAGACGGACTCAACTACGAGTTATTCAAGCTTTTGTCTAAAGCACTGCGAGGACACACGAAACTGAAAGTGCAAGGAAACCTTGTTTCGCAACTGCGAAAGGTGAAAGATGAAGAAGAGCAAAAACTGATGCAAAAGGCAGGTGAAATCACGGTTGCCGGCATGAAGGCCGCTTACGAAACGATCAGACCAGGCGTAACAGAAATCGGCGTTGGAGCCGAGATAGAATACGCGATGCGCAAGAAAGGAGGCTACGGAACCGCGTTCGAAACAATAGTAGCTTCGGGTATTCGCTCCGCGTATCCGCATGGAGGATGCGCCCTCCGAGAAATCAAGAAAGGCGACTTAGTCGTAGTAGACATCGGCTCCAAATACAAACACTACTGCTCAGACATGACGAGAACCTTCGTCGCGGGCAAGCCAACGGATAAACAGAGAAAACTCTATGACATTGTCAAGCAGGCTCAAGAAAAAGCCTATCACGCAATAAAAGCAAAAGCCAAAGGAAAAGACGCGGATCAAGTCGCACGGAAAGTAATCGATGACGCAGGCTACGGCGAAAACTTCAACCATGGCCTTGGTCACGGAGTCGGACTCGAAATTCATGAACCACCAGTTCTGAGTCCAATTAGCAAAGACAGACTCGTAGCCGGAAACGTTGTTTCAAACGAACCAGGAATATATTTCGTCGGCTATGGGGGTTTCAGAATAGAAGACACTGTCCTGGTCAAGAAGCGCGTATCAGAGAAACTGACCGACGGATACTACAGTCTCGACACTGCAAAGTAAGTAACCACAAACGATATTTTTCTCCTTTTATCAAAGACTTGTTTGAAGGTTGTAACTTCTTGGACAGAAAAGCCGTGTTGGTTATTGACATGTTGAACGACTTCGTGACTGGCAATCTGCAGTGTAAGAGAGCGATGCCAATAATCCCAAAAATCAAGAAACTGACCACAGCCGCTCGCAAATGCAAAGTTCCCGTTATCTACGTCAACGATGCCCATCTTCCAATGGACGAAGAAGTTGTCGCAAAATGGGGAAAACATGCCATGAAAGGAACCAAAGGAGCAGAAGTGATCCCTGAATTAAAACCCGCCAAGAAAGATTTCATAGTAGAGAAAAGGACGTACAGCTCTTTCTATGAAACAGGCTTAGACATGCTTCTCCGAACACTCTACAAAAGCGAGGGGGTCAAGACAATCGTACTCACCGGTCTTCATGCAAACATGTGCATTCGACACACGTCCGCAGACGCTTTCTTCAGAGGCTACAAAATCATAATCGCAAAGGACGGAGTTGAAGCCTTCACAAAAGAAGACTACGAACAGGGACTCAAATACCTCAAGGACGTCTACAACGCGAAGATAATGACAGTGGACCAGATAATAGAGGAACTCAATTAGAAACTAAACAATTTCACCGTTAACAAATCATCAGTGGAAATGATTCGTCTTCAAAATCATGCTTAAAACCAGCTGCTGATAATTCTCTAGTGCAAATAGAACATTGTTCCACAAGCTATAAGTGGTCAAAACGATCTAGAATCGTCAATGAGGGAAATGGTAGTTTCATCTTCGAGGGGAGAAAGGAGAGAAGGGAGTGAAAACTAATCCTACCATTTCCCTCATTCACTTCCCATAATGTCCACACATCTTGCTTTTAAATTTTTCTTCATTTTTCGACTCTTTTCCAAAAAAAATCCTGCAAAAATGCGCTTTTAACCAAAAAAACACCGTATTTCTTGTTTTAAGTTTTTCATTTTTCCCAAGAAATCTCTTTTCCAAACCGCTCAATGATCACATGATCGGGTTTGAGAATATCCCACCTCAGGTCAGCATGTCAGATACGGGGTTGCTCGAAGCTTTGACTCGGAAGTTGCTCTCAAAACATAAAAACAAACCGTTATCATACTGAGACCCACTAGCAAATGAATGCGTGGGATCAAGATGGCGAAAATACTGATAGTCTACGACTCCAGAACAGGGAACACCGAGAAAATGGCACGGGCTGTTGCTGAAGGCGGAAGACAAATCAAAGACACCAAAGTGAACGTTAAAAAAGTGGATGAGACAGATGTCCTAGATCTTCCAAAAGCAGATGCGATAGTCTTCGGTAGCCCCACTTACTTTGGAGAGATGTCTGGCAAACTGAAAGCCTTCATCGACGAATCGGTCAAGGTCTACGGAAAACTTGAAGGAAAAGTCGGAGCAGCTTTCACGAGTTCTGGTGGAACCGCGTCGGGCGCAGAAACTACCTTGCTCTCAATAATTCAAGCAATGCTTATTCACGGCATGATCGTGCAAGGAAGATCTGGCGACAAACACTACGGTGCAGCCGCAGTCGAAGCTCCTAAAAACAAAGATGTTGAATCTTGCAAAGACCTTGGAAGAAGGGTCACAGAACTTGCCGCAAAGCTCAGCACGTAAACTTCCGACGGAAATATGTGGGCCCGGGGCGATTTGAACACCCGACCAACAGGTATCTCAGCTTAGCGCTTATGAGCCTGGCGCTCTACCGGGCTGAGCTACGGGCCCTCGCTTGAACAAGCTTCTCTAATATGCTATTTCAAAGTCAATTTAAACGTTTTCCGAGTGCTCGTTAGACTTGAATTCAGATTCGCAAACGGCTCAGGTTCGGGAGCACGTTCGTTCATAATGGTAAAGATACTCCTGCGCATATCCTGCGAAATCACCGAAGTACTCTCTTCCAAACCTATTCAACCGATCATAATTTGAGGCGCTCAACGATTCCTCTTTCTGCATCTTCACAACAAAATTCCTTGGAAAATGGCGTGTATAATGCTTCAGAAGCGCACGCTTCACCCAAACGTCCACGGGGAACGCTTCGAGTTTATCGAGAGAAAACAGCAGAACACAATCAGCAACCTTCTGGCCCACCCCAGGGAGTTCAAGCAATGCTTCCTTGGCCTTCTTGTAAGGCAAACGCTTCAGGTCCTCAAGGTCAAATCCACCTTCATGGACCATCCGAGCCGTATGAGATACATATTTTGCACGGTAACCCAACTCACATTCCGCCAATTCTTTGAGGCTTGCTCCAGCAAGGTTGGCTGGAGTAGGAAAAGTATGGAAGTTGCTTCCTTCAAAACAGGTTATCTGACCGAATTTTCTTGAAAGTGCCAACAACATCCTCTTGATAGCAGCGATGTTTTTGTAGGTGGCGCAAATGTAGGAAATTAGGCATTCCCACGGTTCTTGCCGCAGTATGCGAAGCCCTTTATGCTTGTCAATCGCTCCTGCGGACATATTTATCCTTGCTAATCTCAGAAAGAATTCTGTGAAGGTCATCTGCCAACCTAAAATATGAAGCGACAAAACTCTTGTCCACACCTTCAAACTCCAACTCCTTGCCCTCTTGTCTGATCTTAACCACTCTATCTCCCACTACGCCGTACCACCAATCGCCAACCTTATCCCATCGAAAAGCCTGCCCACAGCAGAGAGTCAAGCACAAATCAAATGGGCTTGAGGGCTCCAACTCAAGTTTCATGAACGTCACGTCCACGTTTCCTGACCATGTTTTAATTCTTATCGGTTCGCGGATGAGAAGCTGTGATGTTCAGCGGCGTATCTCATCAACAAAAATCTCGGGTCTCGGCACTTCAGGAGGTAACCCAATTCTTTCGCGAAATCGTTTGATGATTTCCGCTGCCAGTTTCTCAGGCATTTTTTCCCAACGGTCAAATGACAGTTGCCATAAAGCACGTCCAGAACTGGTGCTTCGCATCTCGGTGGCCAGGCCGAATGTCTCAGCAACTGGAATGGTGCCATTTATGATTGCTAACCCTGCTTTTTGGTCCGTGGAATCGATTTTTCCACGTCTGCGGATAATCATGTTTGCGCATGCTCCAAACAACTGTACAGGTGACGTCACTTCAATCCTGTAAATGGCTTCCATGAATACGGACTTTGCAGTCAAGAACGACCCGAGAACTCCGCGGCTTACAGCATGCATCACTTGTGAAGACTCTCTATTGTTGGGGTTGGAGTCAAAGTCTACGTGTGCAAGCGTGATCTTTATTCCTCTTAGAGGCTGTTGACAAAGTGGTCCAGATTTGCAAGCCCAATGAAAACCCTGAACAATGTTGGTTGTAAGGTCTTCAGGAAACTCTGAACTCCAAGTCGGGCCTACGAGGATATTGGCATGTTCGTCAACAGCCCATACGTTCTGTCCAGTGACTTGTCCCAACTGCTTTTTCAGATAATCTTCGTTGCCGGAGAAACCCTTTTCAACGATTTCCATCATTGCGTCGTTAAGCGGTTCTATCTGCATGCTAAACACGTTCAACTTGTTAGGGCTTCTAGTCGTCACAACCGCTCCCTTGTTCAAAATCGCTTCCCTATAAGTTGCGTAAGGGGTCGTTGCCACAAGTTCAATATCTCCCAATCTTCTTTTCAAGGAATTCATAGCTACTTCCAAGTGGAGTTCACCCATACCGCCCAGAAGGTACTGACCAGTTTCTTTGTTCACAGTTACTTTCAGATTCGGATCTTCTATCGCCAACTCGTTCAAAGCATCAAGTACTCGTGGCAAACCCTTCGGGTTATTGGGCTCCACCGCGAGAGTCATCACAGGTTCTGAAGCATGACCGATACTTTCGAAGGGAAGCATCGATTCCTTCTGGGCGATATCAACGATTGTCTCTCCAGCTCTGGCGGATTCAAGTCCTGTTACGGCAGCAATGTTCCCAGCTGAGATGCTGTTGACACTCTCTCTGAAGGCACTCATGTAGATGGAGACTTTCTCAACGCGATTTTCCTCGCCCGCCTTCAATAGGAAAACATGGTCTCCTTCCTTCACCGATCCCGCGAAGATTCTTCCTGTTGCGACCACGCCTTCGTTTGGGACAATTTGTACCGCCGTAACGCACATTACCAGAGGACCATTCTCGTCGCACTTAATCATCGCTTCCCCAATTTCAGAACCTATTTTGCCTTTCCAAATTCTCGCGATCCTGTACTTCTGGCTCTCAAGAGGACTGGGAAGATTTTTCACAACCGCGTCAAGAATTGCGGTGCGCAAGCGGGATCATTTTCGAAAGTTCAGAAGAGCTTCGTTGTTTGGAGACTTCCCAAATGTTGCTATCTGTGAACTTCTTTTCTTTTCTTTCACCGACTTGCAATGTAAAACCCCATTTGTGAAGCGCTGAACCGAATACGACGCTTCCTTTCTCAGCATGAACTTTCCAAGCGTCCCTGAAATCAGGTTCGGAATAAAGTTCGATCAGATTGTTGAAGTCACTAATTATACGAACAAACTTTTCTTGAATTTCCCTAGGTGTGAGTCTTAGCTCAGTGAGTAAACGATCAACCTTATTTATGAAAAGAACAGGTCTCACTCTTTCAGCCAACGTCTGGCGCAGAACGGTTTCGGTTTGCGCCATAATTTCTTCCACAGCGTCGACCACAACGATTACACCGTCAATGGCTCTCAGCGCCCTAGCCACTTTGCCAGCGAAATCTACGTGCCCAGGAGTGTCAATCAAGTTGATCAGATAAGTCGTTCCTTCCATTTCATGCAAGAAGGACAAGTTGGCAGTCTTGATGGTGATTCCGCGTCTTTGTTCCTCCTCCAAGTAATCCAAAGCACGTGCGGACCCAGCAATTTGTGGAGGCAAAAGTCCTGCTTCAACAAGAAGAGAATCCGTCATAGTAGTTTTTCCATGATCTATATGAGCGACAACTCCGATGTTGCGAATACACTGCTTATCATTCATCAACCTAGTGATTTCAGGAATTTGTCTGAACTTTGGCATTTTCCAACCTGCTTTGATCCCTACGCGCGAAGCACAGTAGTTTGAATAGGACGTTCTGAGACATTTGCTTTGTCATGAAACTCGAACAAATAACACTTTAAGTTAAGGTCGATATGAAAATACTGAAAGTGCGGAAAATGTTGAAGACAAGCTCGGATCAGCTGTACGAAGAGCCCTACGCCACGATAATGTGCTACCCGAAAGCAACGAAAAACGAACTTAAGAATAGGTTATTCGAGCTTGAAAAACTCCGAATCGGGAAACTTGAATTTACTGGGCAGAAACAGTTGCTGAACACACATGTTCTCGGAAAAGGATGCGTTGGATTAGTCGTGCTCGCATACAGAAGAACTGGGAGGGTAGCATTGAAAATTCGAAGAACCGACGCAGACAGATCCAGCATGCGTCGCGAAGCCAGACTGTTAAGAAAGGCAAACGCCGTCAAGGTTGGCCCGCGACTCTTGGGCGTCACAAGAAATTTCCTCGTGATGCAATACATCGAAGGCGACCTACTTCCTGTCTGGCTCAAGAAGGGCACAAGCAAAACGCGTTTGAAACAAGCTCTCCGGAATCTCTTGGAACAATGTTGGAGGCTTGACATTGCCCGACTTGATCACGGCGAATTGAGCCATGCACCGAAGCATGTAATCATAGACGAAAAGGATGAACCATTCATAATTGATTTTGAGACTTCGAGTACAAGAAGGAGGCCTTCAAACGTGACGTCAATGAGCCAATTCCTTTTCTTAAGCAAGGTCTCAACAGAAGTGGTGAGAAAACTCGGAAACAAGGGCAGGGAAAACATGATCGTTTCGTTGAGACGCTACAAGAACGTGATGGATCGAGAAAACTTTCTGCAAGTGTTGAAGTCTTGCGGCCTTTAGGCAACGTAGCTTCTCGTCGCTTGCCCCTTGCGTTTTTCAGGGTCAAGGTCCTCGATCTTCAAATCTCTAACGAGTCTTGACAACTCCAGCCATGTTTCGACTTGCAGTTGTCTTGCGACTCGACGTTTGTCATAGATCAGGGGCACGTTGTCAACGAACACCCAACCGCAAGACTCAGCCATTTCTCCCTTCTCCGAAAGAAAAAGCTTTGACTTGGCTTATAACCACGTATGTAAAGAAGAAATAGAACAAAGTTATAGAAAAATCACAGAGTTCAGGCTGGATTAAGCAAGTATTTCGTTCAACCGGTCCTTCTCACGTGCTTCCCTGATTTCTACGGCGATTCTTCTGCCTGTGTACATTTCCTTCCCATATTTCAAGTAAGCATAGGGCGAAGTTCCTATTTCGACGTTTGTTCCAGCAACGATGCGTGCAGATATCTCGAACGTGTAAATCTTCAGATCGTCCGTGACGACCGTTTCCAAGCAGAATGGTCCGATGATTCCAGGAGGCGCGAGTTCTTTTGCCTTCTTCATCACGTTGTCCCCCATATTCATCAGTTCTGGAAGCAATGATTCTCTGAGCGTGATGGGGATATTCCCTACAATCGTGTAGGTAGGATTGATTCCGATCTCAAGTTGTCCACTGGCCGGAATCCTTCCGATAGCATCTACCGCTGACTCGTAACGTTTATCAACACCGAAAAACTCAACGTCGTCTTTGATTATCGACGCGAAATAGTGCGGATAAACGTTTACGCCCAAGATATACTCTTGCAAATGAATCCTTTCCACATCTTTTTTTGTGAGCAGGCGACGTTTGATCATGTCGTCAACTTTCTTCTCAAAAGATTCGGCAGAACTGACGATGAAGTAGCCTCTTCCACCTCGCGCTCCAGGCAACTTCGCGATCGCCAAACCACGAATGTCCTTAGGAGTCTTGAACGTTCTAGGCAACCTAAGCCCCGCCTCACGAAGCCATTGTTCCTGCTTGGTGCGGCTGGCTTCCCAGTGAAGAAGTTGCCTGTTTCCAAACATAGGCACGTACAGGTCATTAGTCAACTGCTCCGTGCTGAGGTAAGCTGTGAATGAACCATGGGGAATCAAGACGGTGTTCAAGGCGCGTAGCTTGGCTTGAAGTTTTTCGTCAAGCAAATCGTTGAAACTTTGAACGACCATGATTTCGTCTGCCAAGGGAAATTTCTTGTACATTATGACGTCGTCTTTCTTGCAGAGACAGACTGTCTTGAACCCTTCTTCGTGGGCACCCTTGAAAATGTTGAGAGCCGAATGAGAGCCCAAAGTACCGATGGTCAGGTTCTGGACGTCATACTCATCCAGTATTTTGCCGATCTTTTTTGGTGTTATCAAGTCACTATTTCCTTGAGTCTGTTTTCCTTAATCGCACTTCTGATTTCAATAGCCGTTCTTCTGCCTGGGCCAACTGGAATCATGTACTTGTACTCCATGTACGGTGAAGTTGGCTCCACGCATGGACATCCAGGCACTCGAGGGCTCACATCGAACACGTAAAAGTCTAAATCCTTTGAAATGGCGCCTTGCAATGAGAATAGCCCGATCATCCCAGGTGGGTACTCTTCTTTGCAGATTTTCACGAATTTTTCGGCGGCTTCAAAGATTTTCTCAAGTTGGCTTTCCCGCATAGTGACGCCCATGTGTCCGACTTCGATGTTTTGGATGGGTATGTGTAACTCTATTTGTTCTTCGGCCGGCAGATCCAGGATTCCATCTAGGTTTGTTTGAATTCTCTTGTCGAACCCTAGAAAATCAATCTCGTCCGTCAATGGCGACCAGAAGTAGTTGGCATTGAACTTGGCGCCTAGCACATATTCTTCTATAACGGACTTTTCCAAATCCTCGCGGCTTATGAGTCCTTGTTTGATTCGATCGTCTGCCTTCTTCGCGAACTCCTCTGGCGAACCTGCGTAGAAGAAGGCTCGTTCAATCTTTCGCTTCTTTTCAGGAACCTTGACGATAACCAGTCGATCGATTTCCTGGGGTGAACTGAACGTTTTGGGTGTTCGCAACCCGCCTTTTTGGAGCAGGTAGAACTGATTCTTCGGTGTGTTCCGCTCTTCAGTTTTGAGAATGTACCTGTTCCCCAACATTGGAACTGCGAATGCTTCCTCGATATTTTTGTAGCCCACGTAGACGGAGAATGATCTATTAGGAACAAAAATAGTGTTCAGATCTCTCAGCTTCTGAAGGTTCTTTTCCTCCATAATCTCCGCAAAGGTGTCGAGAAGCAGAACATGGTCAAACAAGTTGCGATAGTACTTCGTATAAGTCTTCTCGCGACCTTTCTGGCACACGACGACGGTTTCGAAGTTCTCCTGTTTCGCTCCATGCGCAACTTCAAGCGCAGAGTGCGATCCCAAAACTCCGATCCTTATCTTCTTCGGATTGTAACTCTTCACTATTTCATCGATTCTTTTCATCAAAAGGTCATTTTCTCTTATCCATTTTCTGATTTATATCTATCGATGACTTCTGCCAAACGTGGGACGGCGAAGAACTTTCGCTCAGTTACTTCGTTTGCAACAGCCATGTACATTTGGCTGATAGTGCTTTGTAATTTGGCATCTAGATTTGGGGGTTGAGAACGCGAAAGCGACTTCCAGTTCTTGACTCCTTCATCTTCAGCTCTCTTTTTTGCGAGTTCAATATCTCGATACCAACTTGTTTTTCTGTAGTATTGTCTGGCAATCTCCTTGCTAACGTGAAATCCTTCGTACGTGAACCTGCATTCGTCCAACGTTCCCACCACGTCTACAACCATCAATCTTCTCTGAGGGTTGAAGGCTAACTCGATCTTTCCATCCTCGTTCTCCAAATCGGCTTTCATGGCTACCTGGGTTATGACTTTGTTCACCTTGAAAAGTACGTCTCGGACTTCTTCCACTTCGTCAGTGCTCAGACCAGATATTTCCCGAGCTTCTTTCCAAGTCACATACCGATCGGTTTCCTCAAGCTTCGTGCTCACGTCAAAAATAGGTTTGGATAGTCTCTCGCCTGTTTTTGGGTAGCGTGTCATTCCAAGATCCTGAATCGTCAACTGCCCTTGCTCCAGACGTTTGAAAACTGATGAACCCTCTGGCAGTCCATTTCTGTAAATGATTTCTAAAGGAATAAGGCAGTTTGTGAGGCTGGGCGTGTAGATACTGTAATCATACTGCAACTTGCCATCTTTGATGTAAGCGCCAGGTCTGTAGACATTGACAAGGTCTATTTCCATAGTGTCTGTTGGCCGAGTCAATTCCTGAACTTTAGCGATTTTCCCTTCTTCGTCGACCAGTCCCCGATAATGTGTCTTGACGCCTTTTTCTTCGAGTTTTTCGAAGCAGTACGCACCCATGAGACAGAGTGCAGATCCTTTTCTGTCGATGAGGTCTGGCATCTCGCCCCAATCAAAAACCGAAAACCTATCCGAAAACCGAAATCGACCTACACCCATCTTTTCTCGTGTTGGTTTGGTGATGACTTCAAGATCTTTTACGCTTCCCATAGCCTTTCACTGGGTTTTTCTTCTGAGAGACTCATCAGCCTTCTCAATTTCCTTTATCTTCGCTTTATGATATTCACTGATGCGTTGTTCGAGTTCTTCGTCTTGAATTGCCAATATCTTTGCTGCAGCCAAAGCCGCGCCTTCGGGTTCTAAAGTAACTAGTGAAGATATTCCGCTTGGAACTCTTAATGATGAGTAAATGTCTGCTCCAGAGAATTTTTCTGAGTACGGTGGGCAAGCAATCACTGGTTTTGTCGTATTCGCATCGACGAAGGCGCTGAGTGCATTAGACCTTCCAGCGACAGTAATGTACACGATTATTTCTTTTTCATGCTCCTTAATAATTTTCAACACTTTCTCAGGGGTCTTGTGCGCTGAACCGACGCGAAAAATATACTTCAATCCCACAGACTTGATGTGCTTTGCTATTTCGTTACAGAAATCCAAATCACGTTCTGAACCCATTAGTATGATTACTTTACCTTTCATTTTTCCACGCCGCAAGTGTTCTTAGAAGGTGCCACGTGCTATTTAGTTTTTGACTTTAGCCGAGTTTTCATTCAATGATAGGGCTACTGCAGATCCGTCTTTTATCATCTTATTCTGCGAATCTTCGAACGGGTCAGCTGCAAATATCAGCACTTACGTTTATATGTCGACAACTAAGAACGTTATCTTAAGCAGATATTTGGGGATATCTTCGTGGAATCAGCGAAAATCGTGATAATCGGAGCAGGCGTCGTTGGTCTAGCAATCGCTGCGAAGATTTCGAAGACTAATGAGGGAGTTTATCTTTTCGAAAAGAACCCTCAGTACGGTCAGGAGACAAGCAGTCATAACAGTTGCGTAATCCACTCTGGCATTCATTACCCGAGGAATACTCTTAAGGCAGAACTTTGCGTCAAGGGCAACAAAATGCTTTATGATCTCTGCGACCAATTCAGAATTCCTTTCAAAAGACTTGGCAAGCTCACAGTTGCCATCACTGAGGAAGAGATTAACGAACTCGACAAACTGATGCGGATGGGCTTAGACAACGGCGTTGAGGGCCTCAGAATGTTAGAAGGGAAACAGGTTAGGGAGTTGGAACCCAACGTAGTGATTGAAAAGGCTTTGTTATCACCTTCAACAGGTATATTGGAACCTGACGAACTGATGAACCACTTTCATGCTCAGATGCGGAAGAACAATGGGGTGCTTGCAACTGAAACTGAGGTGACGAGCATAACAAAACTCAGCGATGGTTTTGAAGTAGCTGGAACAAGTGTCGGCGAGAAGTTTCAAATTAATGCTGAAGTTGTCATCAACTGCGCAGGACTGTACTCGGACAAAATCGCGGCCATGCTTGGTTTGGACGTGGACAAGCTTGGGTACAGAATACACATTTGCAAAGGAGATTACTTCAGAGTCTCAGGAAAACCTCTGGTTAATATGCTGGTTTACCCTGTTCCCAAAGGTCCAGGACTGGGAATACATTTGACACCAGATCTTTCTGGCTCAATAAGACTCGGACCTAACGCCTACTACGTCGAAAGAATAGATTACAACGTGGAATCAGAAGAAAAAGAGTTTCGGGAGGACGTTGCCACATTTGTCCCCCAAGTATGCCAACACGAAATTCGTCCTGACTCATCTGGAATTAGGCCTAAACTTCAGGGACCAAATGATCCTTTTAGGGATTTCGTAATAAGGCACGAGGAAGATAGAGATCTTTTTGGATTCGTTAACTTGGTGGGAATAGAGTCTCCAGGATTGACAGCTGCTCCTGCGATAGCCGAATTCGTTTCAGAAATAATTGAGACTGAAATAAAAAGATAGGCACTATCTCTTGGAAGTAGGAGCCAGAATTGGTTCTGGCAGGTTCACCTCTAGCTTGCCGTTATAGGTCTCAACTTTGGGTTCGATAGGGAGCGCCACAGTAAACGTTGAACCACGGCCAATTTGGCTCTTAACAATGATCTTTCCACCATGTCCCTCAACTAGTCTCTTGCAAATCGGCAGGCCGAACCCCATACCCTTAGCTTTTGTCGTGAACAAAGGAGTCCAAAGTTTCGAAATTGTCGTTTTGTCCATTCCGATTCCTGTATCAGCGAAACTGAACATTACGGTGTCTTTGAGTCTCTCGCTTTTAATGACCAATGCTCCACCTTTCGGCATTGCATCAATTGCATTCTTGATAATGTTGGTGAAGACACGAAGGATTTTTCTCGAATCTACTTTGAACTTCGGCTTGTTTTCACTCTTGTCGACAATTCTCACTTTCTTAGGTATCTTCAGCTCAGACAAAGCATCAGCAATCAACACTTCAGGGTAAGTCGCTTTCAACTCCAGCTTTATTTCTCTTGAATACTCGAGCAAATCGTTAATGATTTTGTTTGAGGATTCAATGTCTTTCTCAATAATCTTTAACATCTCCTTTCCACGAGCATCGAATGCTTTATCGTACTTTGATTTCAAGAAGTATGTCGCACCAGCAATGCCTGTCAACGGATTTCTCAGATCATGCCCGACCATTCCAGCTAACTCACCGATGGCTGCCAAACGCTCGGTTCTCAGGAGTCTGGATTGGGCCTCAACCAATTCACGCGTCCGTTCCTGAACCTTTACCTCAAGCTCTCGAGCATAATCTTGAATCTGAGCCCTCGCACTATGCAGTTGTTGAATTAACCTGGCATTCTCGATTGCAACCGCAGCTTGATGCAGAAACAACTCGAGAGGGGACAACGACTCGTAGGTGGGCCGCCTGCCGTCTATAGGATCGTCCACGCTTACGACGCCTACGACTCTTCCGTCGGCCAATCTCAGAGGCGCATATAGTAAGTCCTCGGGATGCCAATCGACCATTTGCTCTTTTTTCAAGTGACTGGAAACGGTGCCTTTGCTGAAGCGTTGCCGAACCCACGGATCGCTCCATGGAAGGTAGTAGAACTCACCGAGACGATATCGCTGAAACTCTGTGCCCAAACGTTCCTTCCACACTTTTCCTGACTGTCTATTCTTCCATAGATAGTCGCGCTCTTTCAGAGTCAGACCTGCCGCAACAATGTCTTCGCGTTTAGCGATATCCAGATTTTCATCTCTTACGGACAACACGACTCTCCGCCAGCCGAGTCCGTGGATAGCGTCCAGAATTGCTTGTAAACGTTGGTGAAGATCGTTTGAACGAATCATCTCTGCAGAGCTTTTCATCAAGGACGCTTGCTGCATCGTTCGTTCCTCAAGCTCATGGTGTCTTTTGATATCAATTATTGCAGCTGCGGCATGAGACGCCAATATTTCGAGTAACATCACATCATTCTGGTCAAAAGCGTTTAGATTCTCACTTTCAACATTCAAGACACCCAATAACTGGTCTTCAGCAATCACTGGGACTGCAAGCTCCGATTTAGCCGGAGGGAGGTTTACTGCGCCTTGAACGTAACTTTCGTCCTTTGAAACGTCATTTAGGAGGACCGTTTTGCGTGAAGCTCCAGCCTTGACTGTTATGCCGCCTTTTGAGCCGTCTAGAGGCAATTCAAAACCTGAAGGCGCAGCGTACCCTCGTTGATGTTCAAACATCAAAGCTTCATTTTTTACTGGCAAGAAGGAAGCATGCCCGAATCCAAGAGTTTTCTCCATCGCGTCAAGAGTGACTTCGTAGACTTCATTTAGGCTTCTTGCAACATTCAATTTGCCGCCGTACAAGTTCAACGCTGAAAGTCTTTCCTCAAGCATTTTTCTCTCCGTAATATCCGTCATGGTCCCCTCATAGTACAAGACCTTCCCATGCTGATCGCGAACGACGCGACTATTCTCCAAAACTACGAGTTTCTGACCATTCTTCCGCCTGAAAACAAGCTCTGCGTTCCGAAGCTCCCCCGCTTTTTCCAGTTTTCTGCGCCAAGCAAAGCGTTCTTTCCTGTTTAAATATAGCTCTTCAACGCTATTTATCGAGAGAAACTCTTCTAGGGAATCATAACCAAACATGCGTACAAGCGCCAAATTGGCAGCAAGTATTTTTCCGTTGCGGGAGCTTCGATATATCCCGTCGGGAACGTTCTCAAAGAGGCTTCGGTATTTTTCTTCACTTATTCCTAACTTGCGAGTTCTTTCCTTAACGACCGCTTCCAGATCCTGCGAGTATCGCTTGAGTTCTTCCTGCAAACGCAGGTGTCCAGTAACATCATCCACCATTTCGATGGCACAAACGACTTTGCCCTCTTGGTCTTTGATCGGAGATGAGACTACCCTGAAATTTACGATTTTGTCATCTCTCGGCGTCTGGGTGACAGATTCATGAACCTGACCGTCCAACAATGTCTTGCAAGTTGGACAGTAAGAACATACGTTTTTCTTAGGCGGACTATTGAAAGCTCGGTAGCAGATGGGCTTACTGGCAACATCAATGTTGGGAAACCAATTCCTCATCTGCTTGTTTAAGGCTAGAATCTCCATGTTTGGACCTATCAGAGAAACGCCAATTGCAATGTTGTCCACAACACTTCTGTACTTGTTTTCGGAATCACTGAGCGCTTGCTCCACCTTTCTGCGTTCACTGATATCCTTGTAGATAATGACGATGGAGCCAGGATTTCCCGCAGAATCTTCAACAACGCTGCAGGAGATTTCTGCCGGATACTCATGTCCACTTGAATCGAGGAGGGTGTACTGAAGGTTTCTCACCGTCATAAGCTCGGGGAGTTCCTTAAGTGCTTTCATAGCGCTTTGCCGATCTCTTTCAGCAATGAACTCCAAGACAAACTTGCCAACAAATTCCTCCTTTTTCAGAAACCCACACATCTCAAGAGCAGCTTGATTGCAGTCAACAATTTTCCCTTTCAGATCAACCACAACGATAGCGTCGGGAGAAGCAGTGAAAACACTCCTCAACCTATCTCCGTCTTTCTTCGACTCATGACAGTGGTTATTGATCGACCTGTTGTTCTTCCTGTTCTCAGACTCTTCTATGTTCTTATGCCTCTTCATCTCAAATCACTGCTTGTTATCGAATTACTCTTTCGTCGGAGATCACCGGGAAAGTGGCGATTTTGCTCTCACCTTTGATGATAGCAGTACATTCAATATGGGTCGATATTAATCGATTATGAATCATCTGTCAAAATCGTCGGTACACGATTGGGAAATAACATGAGCTGTCAACTCTAAGAAAGCCTCTAAATATGGCGAAGCTTCACATTTCAGAGAAAGCAGGATTGACATGACATGAAGTTGCTTCTTGATGAGATGTATGCAGGTCTCAAAGAGTATTTTGAAATGCTTGGTTGGGAAGTGGAAACAGCGCAGGAAGTCGGGTTGAAAGGAGCGAAAGACAAAAATGTCGTGGATTACGCTCAAAAGAACGATTTGCTTCTGATAACCCAGGATCCGAAACCCGCGGAACTCGCCGAACTTAAAGGAGTGAGGCACGTGCTTATATCAAGCGCCATGATCGCCAAAATAGCTGACGAAAAGATAAGAGAGAAATACCCGAACGTGAGCCATGAACAAGGGTGACTGATAATGTCGGTTGTCGAAGTGACGGTGGAGAGTCAAAAAGGAAAGTGCGTTTTCGGACACAAAGTCGGCGACAAGATTATCTTTAATGGAAGAACTGTTGAAGGACCTATCTGTCTTAGCGCGCTTTCGGTTATGATGCCGAAAATATATGCATTGCGTTTTAACGCCGAGTTTCCATGGGAAAAAGAGAAAAACGTCGGCCATTGCGTTTGCCCAGATCCAGAAAACCCTGTTGTCTTCAAGGTTCGAAGAGTGAATAAGAAATAGAGTCTTCAACTATCAAGCGTTGGCCATTCTCCAGATGGCCTTTTTCATTTCTTCTCCGTGTTTCTTTCCATAGTAGAAACTCGCGACCTTGCCGCCGAATGGGATAGCAACCCGTTTCACAAAATTGAAAAGCAGCGGTTTCGGTAGTCTATGTTCCAGAAAGGTGTTTCCCCAAATCCGCACATTGTACTCCCAACAACGAGTAAAAATTTCCCACCGAGATTTCGTCAGGTTGTCCAGCTCCGTGCCTTGATTGTTCATCAACAAACAATTCTCTAAAGGAACGAAGAATAGTGGAACGTAAAACGCTCTGTAGTCGTGCAGGTCATCCATCATCTTCAGGGTTTCAACAGCGTCTTGCTCAAGTTCATCGGGGAGACCTAAAATGAGCGTGGCCAATGGGTACCAGTCATTGTCGTTCATGATCCCAAAGGACTGGGTGACGATCTCCTGCCACTTTTCTGGTTCAAAGGGAAGCATTTTTCCAGCCATGTATTTTCGCATCAGTCGTACGCTGCCAGTTTCCATACCAACCTCTGACGTCACGATCCGCTTTTCACCGTGCCAGTACCAGTTACGGTCAATCAATACTTCTGCAACCTCTTGAACCATCTCCGGGTCGGCGACAACAGGCGCAAGCGAACTGTGGGAAGGCTGAATCTGTTTTACCCCGTCGACGGAAGCCACCTTCTTCACCAAGTTCACAACAGCCTCTCGATTGGGAATGAACCGCGGATTTCTTGCGCCGTATAGGAAAAGATCTTCGGTCACTAGCGTGATGCGCCCTTCACCTTGAGTCGCTGTAATTTCAACTTCTTTGAGTATGTTCTCAAGTGGGACATCACGTCTTTTCTGCATCGTGGGAGTGCAGAACTGGCAGTTTCTTCCGCAACCTCTGGAAATCTCTACGCATCCGTGAATGGCAGGATGCTTGATAAGAGGCACCTGATTATGATCTACGTTTTCTCGGGAACGAACGATACTGGGGAGAGGCTGTCCATCTACTGCTTTTCTGAAAATGTCTAAGACTACGGACTCGCCTTCACCGATAACTACGCAGTCCACGTTGTAATACTCAGCAACCTTTTTTCTCTCGAGCTGCCATGCTCCGAAGCCTCCAACTATGATTTTTGGTTTGTATCTGCGAATGCTTCGGTGTTGAACGAGTTTTCGAAATTCAATCGCGTTCATCGGTTCACCGCCTCCAACGATTGAGGAGTAAGTCTTGCTTACGTAAGCCATTCCGGTAGGGTCCATCGAAGATATGCCTACAACTTTCGTTTCAGGGCCAACGACCGCATCAAGGTCGCGGGGATGGATCACGGCTACGTCAGATTCTGAAAAGCCATTATTCAAGAGGATGGCTTCGATTTTTCTCAATCCGTAAGGTGCGTACCTGCTCGTACATTTTCCATTGTTTCTCGGGGCAGGCGGGTACAACGTTCTTCTCAAAAACCACAGGGGCAGGGGGCCCTTTGCGAAACCACCGGCGAAAGCTACGAAGGGGTTATTGGCAAAATCACTCATCTCCGTTGCTGACGCCGTTAAAACGACTTTAAGACCAGCCCTTTCCTCCATTTCAGTTCCAGCGCTCACATCTCTGACAAAACACAGAATTTCTTCTTCGAGTTATTAATAACTATTGTCTACACCAATGGGCAATTTAGCTTGGGGACTATTAAGCAGTCATATTAGTTTCTGTTGTGTGACTCCAGAAACAAGTTTTGAAGCTCTGACGCCGATCAGCCTGATCTTTCTGTCAGTTCGTAGATAGGGCTGGAGCAATTCTCTCGCGGTCCTCTTCAGGTCCTGCAGCCTATCTGTAATGAATGGCAAGGTCTTGCTATGCGTGTGAGTTTCGAAATTCTCGTATCGAACTCTTATCGTTACTGTTTTGAAGTATACACGTTGCTCTTGAAGATCCTTATGGACTTCATCAGACAATTCGTCCAATGCCTGAAGAACGTAGTCGAAATCGTTAGTGTCCTCTTGGAAAGTTGTATCCCGCCCGATAGATTGGATCTCGTTTCTCTCTTCTACATAACTGTTGTCGACTCCATGAGCCATTAGATAGAGTGCAGTGCCCATGACGCCTAAGTGTTCGACCAGAACTGTGGGGTCAGAACGCGACAAGTCGCCTATTGTCTTTACGCCCTTGGTCTCGAGAAAATGTCCTGTTTTCTTGCCGACGCCCAAGAGCTTGCGAACTGGCAAAGGACCAAGAAAATTTTCTGCGTCTTTTTCCTGCACTACGGTGATTCCGTCGGGTTTCTGAATGTCGCTAGCGATCTTGGCCACGAGTTTGTTGTAACTGATGCCGATGGAACATGTCAAGCCCACGAGTTCAAGTATCTCCTTCTTGATCTGTCGTGCCAAAACTTCAGCTTCAGAGTAGTCCTTCACCCTCGACGTAACGTCGAGAAAGGCTTCGTCGATACCCCATTGTTCGAATCTATCAGCGAATCCGCGTAGGATATGCATTATTTCGCTGCTAACGGTCACGTAGGATCTCATGTTAATGGGCAAATACACTCCTTGAGGGCACAGTTGCCACGCCTTTGAAATGGGTATGCCCGATCTGACTCCGAACTTCCTAGCTTCATAATTCGCTGTGCTCACAACGCCTCTGCCTTTGCCTTCTCGCGGATCAGCTCCCACGATGACAGGTCTGCCCTTGAGTTCTGGGTTATCCCGTTCCTCAACTGCCGTAAAAAAGTGGTCCATGTCTATGTGGAATATGATCCGCTTCCTTTCAGCCATTATTTCTCATTTCCGATGGCAAAGTCCCGTTAGGTTTCTCTTTGCCTCAGTCGATTTGAAGTTATCGAATAATTGATTGACTCAGAGTAAAGATTTGTCATTCATAACCCTTTTCTATTATGTCTCAATGAATAGTTTGCGCAATACGTGAGGGAAGAAAATTGACAGACAACAACATAACCGTCGAATCAGTTCAACAAATTGCGATTGAATTCTTAAAGAAACGAAAGAATACTGAAAGGGTGGAAGTCTCAACAATCGAACGGAACAAGGACATATGGGTAATTCGCGGAACTTGTCCAATAGACTTAGAAGGACATCCGTGGGCCGAAAAATTCGAGGTTATTGTCGATACTAAAGGCAAGGTAAGAACAACAACCTTTTCATTGCTCTAAAAGCGATTTTTCGCAAAGGTTCCGTTCTTCATTTTGAAAAGTTATATCTCAATTACCATACTCCTGATGATAGTGGCAACAGTGTTTCGCAAGATTCTTGTCCCCCTAGATGGTTCCGAACACTCCCAAAAAGCATTGGATTGTGCCATCCAAATAGGCAAGAAATTCAACAGCAAAATAACGCTGCTTCATGTATATTCCATCGCGGTTCCACCCGTCCTAATGCCAGAACCTTCGACGCTGACACAGACAGGAGTTCCTCTGCCCGCATCTGCTGAAGTTGCCAAAATGGTGGAAGCTTTTCGTTTGGCTGGAAACAAGATACTTTCAGACGCTGAAGTGCAAGCACGATCCGCAGAACTTCCAGTTGAAACGCTTGTTAGAAGAAGGAAATGCCGTGCAGGAAATCGTCAAAACCGCCAAAGAGGGATATTACGACCTCATCGTGATCGGTGCGAAGGGAACACACAGAATCAAAGAGTTCCTAATGGGAAACGTTAGCGAAGGCGTGCTCAAAAGCGCGTCTTGTCCAGTGCTCGTTGTCAAGTAAGGAGTCTGGTCTCTCTTTTAAGACTCTTGTAGAACTCTGAACATCGAAAGTTATTTCTCTTAAATCGAACAAAGAGGTTGATTCTAGACGTGATTTCTGATGCAAAGGAAAGAGATACTTCGCGAGCCAGTAAAGCACATTAAAATCAAAGGCAAACTCACTGTCGACCAACTCATAAAACAATTTGGGAATTCAGGATCTTTTGGCGCAGGAAGAGTTGCAACTGCATGCGACATATATGAAAGAATGTTGAGGGAGAACGACTGCACAGTGTTTCTGGCCCTTGCAGGAGCCATGGTTCCAGCTGGTTTGCGCACTTTGATAGCCGATTGCCTGAGAGAAAATCTGATTGATGTTGTTGTGACAACCGGAGCAAAT
This sequence comes from Candidatus Bathyarchaeota archaeon, assembly GCA_963845885.1. Taxonomy (GTDB): domain Archaea; phylum Thermoproteota; class Bathyarchaeia; order Bathyarchaeales; family Bathycorpusculaceae; genus DASPPK01. The sequence goes on along the minus strand of CAWJTU010000007.1, from coordinate 332,886 downwards.
ATGGTTCATGACGCCTTGGAAGCGCTAGGAGGGCATCACTACAAGGGGCACTGGGCTGTTGATGATTACATGCTATACAAAAATCACACGTATCGTATATACGATGTTTTTGTTCCTGAAGAGGATTTCATAAAACTCGATTACGAACTCGTCAAGATCTATGACCAGATTGCTAATGAATACAAAGGAAAGACCTTGTCCTCAAAAGACTTCGCTTGGGAACTAGGGAAACGATTGAAAGATCCCAACTCAATTTTGCGTGCGGCCTACGAGTCAAAGGCTCCTGTTTTCATACCCGCGGTGCGTGACTCTGAGTTTGGTTACATCTATTACTTGCATGCAACGAGAAGACAGTTCAAGAATACGCTGGTTCTCGACGCTTTCAAGGATGTATCTGAAATAATAAGCATCTGCCGAGGCGCCGAAAGAAATGGTATGATCGTCATTGGTGGTGGAGTGCCGAGAAATACGATTCAGTCAGCGGCGCTAGCAACGAAATCAGGGATGGACTATGCCGTGGTAATTACTATGGACCGCGCCGAAACTGGTGGACTTTCGGGTTCGACGTTAGAGGAAACGGTGAGTTGGGGCAAACTCAAAGGACAAGCCGACAAGGTCATGGTCATAGGCGATGCGATGATCGTTTTCCCAATCATGGTGAGCTCGGTCTTGGAGAGGCTCGGAAAAGACTTCAAGCGACCGAGAAACATCAAGTCTGAGCCATTGAACCCCTAGGGATGATCTGAACATGAGCACGACGAAAAAGAAATCCAGTAAACACAAATTCTGCGGAAACTGCACGAGTCACAACGCCTACAATTATCCCGATCAAGTGTTCTGCACAAAAAGATTCCTGAAAAATGAAAACGCCATTGTCTCAACACTTTGGTGTTGCGAGGATTGGTATCCAAGCGCCCAGGACTGTCACTGCATTGAAGAAACATTGAAAAAACAGAAATAGGAAAAGATCGTTTGCCAATGTTACACTATTAGCAGATGTTTCGGCATAGATTCAAACTGCTTTTGACCGGTTCTTTCATTTGATTTCTATCAAAACACCTTCTCGCCCTAGGTTTTTCTTTCGCTTTGCCCTGCGGCTTAAAATTGATTTTAAACGGTTTTGGTTGAAGGAAAACCATATAAATCACCATACTGCTGTTGAATTGCACAACTGGAGAGTATATAGAGTGCCAAAATGGGGATACTCGATAGGCGAGGAGAAGCTGGATCCCGAGAAAAGCGTGAAGGCCAGCGCACGGGAGATTAGGGTATCCCATAAAGCGGCAAGAGAAGTATGCAGAACTGTCAAGGGAATGATGCTTAATCAAGCCAAGAACTATCTCAAAGACGTCGTTGCTAAAAAGAAGCCTGTTCCGTACAGGCGTTTCAAGAAGAAACTTGGTCACAGACACGGTTTGGATCATGCTTGTGCCGGCAGGTACCCTGTGAAAGCTGCGAAATACATTCTCAAATTGCTTGAAAGCGCCGAAGCCAACGCCGAAAACAAAGGGTTAGACATAGACAGAATGCGCATCATCCATATGGCTTCACATCAAGGAATGAAAGCTAAGAGCTTCCAGCCCAGAGCTCAGGGAAGTGCAAGCCCCAGTTATGAAACAATGATCCACGTGGAAGTGGCCCTTGAGGAGCTTGGCGAGAAAGGTGAAGTTACGTAATGTCCGTAGTCAAACATTTCATAACAGAATCAATCAAACGAACCGAAATTGATGAATACCTGCAAAAAAAACTCGACAGAGCTGGTTATGGCGGGGTAAACATCTCCAAAACCCCGTTGGGAACACACATCGTCATCTACGCGATGCGTCCAGGCATCGTCATTGGACGCGGCGGAGAAACGATAAGAGAATTGGCAGCTTTTTTGGCGGAAAAGTTCAACGTTTCAAACCCGCAGATATCTGTTTCTGAAATCGAAGTTCCCGAATTGAATGCTTACGTCGTAGCGTCACGTGTCGCCTCGGCGCTGCAAAGAGGTGTGCACTTTAGACGCGCAGGTTTCTGGTCATTGAACCAAGTCATGGAAGCAGGTGCGCTAGGCTGTGAAATAGTCATAAGCGGAAAATTGCGCACTGAACGGGCAAGGTTTGAAAAATTCCGCGCAGGCTATCTAGTCAAATGCGGAGAACCCTCCCTCAAGTACATGCAGAAGGCTGAGGTCCATGTGCAGTTGAAACCCGGCATGTTCGGAATAAGAGTGCGCATTATGCCGCCAGACACTGTTTTCCCCGACAAGCTGAAGATCTTAGATAAACTGCCTCCTGAAGAAGAATTGACTGCTAAAGTGGCTGAAAAAGGAGCCAAAGCCGGAAGAAGCTGATATTGACGAAGAAGCAACCGAAGAAACCGTGCAAGAAGAAGCTCAGCAAGCCGTAGAAGCCAAAGAAGCCGAAGCAAAAGAAGATGAGACGAAGGAAGCTGAAACCGAAAAGGCTGAAGCAGAAGAGCCGAAGGAAGAAGAGGAGGCTAAATAATGCCGATTCTGAGGTTGAAAGAGATTCGAGATCTTTCGTCGGAAGACCGAATCGCGAGACTGGAAGACTTTCGCACTGAACTTGTACGCTTGAAGACTATGATTGGAGCAGGTGGCACAATCGAAAACCCCGCAAGGGTCCGACAACTGCGGAAAGTCATCGCCAAGATACTCACGATAGAACACGAAGAGAAGCTAGAAGCGAGCAAACCGAAACCCAAGCCTAAGAAGACCGAAGCTAAGAAGAGTGAAGCAAAGAAAACCGAGACCAAGAAAACAGAAACCAAGAAAGCCGAGACTGAAAAACCTGAAACCAAGAAACGAAGGAAGAAAGCTGAATGAAGGTAACACCAGATATCATCCGTTGCGAATTCATAGGCACGCACGCAAAGATAGACAAAAGCAGTCACATTGGCAACATCGGAATATCCGGCAAAGTTCTTAGTGAAACTCGCAACACCTTTGTGCTTGATCACAAAGGAAAAATGAAGACCGTAATAAAAAGCGACAACATTTTCCACTTCGGGTTACACGACGGCACCGTCGTTGAAATTGATGGAAGAATACTGGTCGGAAGACCTGAGGACCGTCTCAAAAAGATTATCAGGAGATTATGGTAATGTCCCTCAGTTTTAAGAAGCCCAAGAAAACGTGCGACGACATAAACTGCCCCTTCCACGGAGAACTTCCTGTCAGAGGGAGAGTGTTCGAGGGGATTGTGGTCACGGCAAAAATGGACAAAACGGTGGTTGTTGAACGCAATTACTTGCAATATATTTCTAAGTTTCATAGGTACGAGAGAAGGCGCAGTCGAATACCATCGCACAACCCACCATGTATCGATGTTAAAGAAGGCGACCGAGTGATCATTGCTGAAACCCGTCCCGTGAGCAAGACAGTGTCTTTCGCCGTCGTCGAAAAGGTGGAGGCGAAGTAGAATGGCAGCGAAAGCAAAGGGAAGAGGACTCATAGCCAGAGGAATGCTGGGCACGGACCCAAACTGTCGAGAGGTCTTCAGCCGCCAGCTGTTCTGAAATGCACGGACAACACGGGGGCCAGAAGGCTGAGACTCGTTCAAGTGTTTGGTTACAAGGGAAGACTGAGGCGCTATCCATCAGCAACCGTCGGAGACAAGATAACAGTATCCGTGCGTCAGGGAACTCCGGACATGAAGAAGAAGATATTCCAAGCCGTGATCGTCAGGCAGAGGAAACCCTTCAGAAGAATCGACGGTTCATGGATTCAATTTGAAGATAATGCTGCGGTGATAATCACTCCTGAAGGGGAGATGAAAGGATCAGAAATCCGTGGGCCAGTCGCAAAAGAGGCTGCTGAAAGATGGCCAAGGGTAGCCAGTGCCTCGAGCATAATCGTTTAGGGGTGAAAGAAGAATGCAGACACCGAGACCCCTGACAAAACCTTCGAAACAAAGAAAAATGGTCTTTCAAGCACCAGCCCACTTGAGACATAAACTTTTGGCCTCACATCTTTCATCCGAACTCAGAGCATCGCACTTAATCAGAAGTCTTCCGGTGAGAATGGGAGACACCGTGCGAGTTATTCGTGGAGACCACAAGAACGTTGAAGGCAAAATCACTCGCGTGGATCTAACTAGATACAGAATATATGTCGAAGGACTAACACGCGAGAAAGTTGATGGAACAACGATTTTCGTTCCGATTCACCCTTCAAAAGTGATAATAACACGCTTGAACCTCGACGATAAATGGCGAAGAAAAATACTCGAAAGGAAGAAGAAAGCACAGAAAGTCGAGGAGAAGCCGAAGGCAAAACGCGTCAAGCCTGAGGAGAAACCAGCAGTAGAAGCCAAGAAAGAAATTGAAGCAGTCGAAGAGAAACCTGCAGAAACCATCGAGAAAGTCGAGGAAGTAGCAAAAGAGAAACCAGTCAAAAAAGCGAAACCTGCGAGGAAAGTCACAAGAGCCAAGAGAGCGCCGACGAAAAAGAAGGCCGCTGAGAAAACTAAAACTAAATCCGAGGCAAAAGCGGAAAAAGCAGAACAAGAACAGCAACCTGAAGAGATGAAGAAACCGAAACGAACCGCGAGGAAATCAAAGAAAACCGAAGAGGGAGAAGAATAACAATGGGAAGAAAAGGAATATCGTCGGGACTGAAAAGAAAGCCTGCTCCGAGATTCTGGCCGATCCACAGAAAAGAATTCACGTGGGCCGTGAGACCTTCGCCGGGGCCGCACTCATCAATGAAATGCATGCCTCTTGCAATCGTATTGCGTGACACTCTGGGTTTCGCAGAGACACGAAAAGAGGCAAAAACAATAGTTGCACAGGGAAAAGTCCAAGTGGACGGAAGAATCAGGAAGAATGATGATTTTCCAGTAGGAGTCATGGACGTAATCTCGCTTCCAGAAGCGGGCAAGAGCTTCTGCGTCCTGCCCTACTACAAGGGGCTGCTATTCAATCCGATCGGCGCGGAACAGTCGAAATTCAAGCTTTGCCGAATAGAAGACAAGACGACTTGCAACGACGGACAAGTTCAGCTTCATCTTCATGACGGTTCAAATCTGACCATTAAAATCGCCGACCTGAAGAATCCTCAAGAAGACGTGTACCAAACGTTTGACACGTTGAAAATCAGTCTTCCGGACAAGCAGATCTTAGAACACGCGAAGATGAAGGAAAAAGATTACGCGATCATAACTGGCGGAAAGAACATTGGCAAATTCGGAAAGATAGTCGAGATAGAGAAGGCGGAAGGAAAGAAACACCGGAACGCATTGGTCACTATTGAAGATGAGAAGGGCCACCATTATCAAACCACGCTTGAATTCGTTTTCGCGATAGGCGAAACAGAACCACTAATCTCGCTACCGGAGGTAGCCTGACTTGTCTGAAGAAGGGATTCATAAGCAATTGCAGACGCAACCTATGCTCAAACCCCGAATAGAAAAAGTGGTTGTGAACATCAGTGTCGGCAAGTCTGGTGAGCCTCTTGAGAAAGCAACCAAGGTCTTGAAGGACCTCACTGGACAGACTCCGTGCAAGAGAAAGGCGAAAGACTCTATCCGAGACTTCAACATCAGAAAGGGCGAATCAATAGCCTGCATCGTCACTCTTAGAGGAAAAGATGCCATTGCCTTTCTGAATCGTGTCTTGCCAGTCATTGACAAGAAAATTTCGAGCAGGAGCTTCGATAGACAGGGCAACTTTAGCTTTGGCATCAAAGAGCACATCGAGATTTCAGGAGTGAAATATGACCCTGAGGTCGGCATATTCGGAATGGATGTATGCGTTTCAGTAACGCGTCCAGGCTACCGAGTTAAGAATAGGAGAAACGAGAACAAACTCGGCGCGAAGCACGTGTTGACACCCGAGGAATCCATTGCGTTCGTCAAGAACACACTTGGAGTGGAGATTGTCTAGAAGGGTGAATGTGGATGGGCAAACAGAAAACCACAAAGGAAAGGAAATACGGTAAGGGCGCCAGACCATGCAGCAGATGTGGATCTTACGGTCCGATCATCCGCCGCTACAATTTATATCTGTGCCGGCACTGTTTCAGGGAAGTTGCCAAGAAACTCGGGTTCAAGAAATACGAGTAACAGAGGAAAAGAATGATGGATACACTGGCAAACGGGTTGACGTCCGTCGTCAACAACGAGATGCGAAACAAACATGAATGCATAATCTGCCCAGCGTCAAAGCTGCTCGGCAGAGTGCTGAGGATCATGCAACTGAACGGTTACATCGGAGAGTTCGAGTTCATAGATGATGGTCGAAGCGGAAAGTTCAAGGTTCAACTGCTCGGAAGAATCAACAAGTGCGGCGCAATCAGACCGCGCTTCTCGATCAGGACGGACGAATTCGAAGAATGGGAGAAAAAGTTTCTGCCTTCAAGAGAAGTTGGGTTACTCGTCGTTTCAACGCCGCAGGGTGTGCTTTCACACAAAGATGCAAAAGAAAAGCATTCTGGAGGAAGGCTGTTAGCCTTCGTTTATTAGAAGGGTAGATGACATGCGAGTCCCAGAGAAGTCAGAAACGATTCAAGTCCCAGACGGCGTACAACTGACGCTAGTAGGCAGAAAGGTCACCGTGCAGGGTCAGAAAGGCACGTTGACACGCGACTTCTCTCATGAACCTGTTTCTCTTGAACTGGACGGCAAGACAATCAGGGTATGGGTTTCGTGGCCTCGAAAGAAGGAGTCAGCCTTGGTTGGGACAATTCGTTCACACATTCAGAACATGATAACGGGCGTTACCAAAGGCTTCACGTACAAACTTAAAATCGTTTTCTCGCACTTTCCGATTTCGACCAAGGTTAAAGAGAAGAGTTTTCTGATCGAAAACTTCACAGGCGAACGAAGCCCGAGGAAAGCCAAGATAATTGGCAATGTTCAGGTAAAGATTCAGGGAGACGACATCATCGTTCAGGGCATAAACCTTGAGGAAGTCAGCCAAACCGCAGCGAACATCGAACAATCAACCAAGGTGAAGAGGAAAGACCCGCGAATATTTTTGGACGGGCTCTATGTTTTCGAGCAAACCGAAGGGATGGAAACATGACGGAAACGGACAAGATAACCCCTGAAAAAGCGTTACGTGTTAGAAAACGCGTAAAGAAGGGGAAACCAAATTTTGTCAGGCCCGAAAGCTGGCGATATGTCAGACTGAAAGAAAACTGGCGAAACCCAAAGGGTTTGGATCACAAAGTCCGACTAATGTATAAAGGCTGGCCACCGGCCGCAGGTTCAGGATACGGAGGACCGAAGATAAGCAAGCATCTTCATCCGTCAGGATACAAGGAAGTGCTTGTCTACAATGTTGAAGACCTTCGCAAAATTGACCCTGAAACCCAGGCAGCACGGATCGGCCACAGAGTTGGTAAGAGAAAGAAAGCCGGTATTTTGGTTGAGGCAAGAAAGAAGAAAATAGTCGTGCTTAACCTTAGAGAAATCAAGGAACCTACGGAAGAAAAACCTGCTGAGGAGAAACAGGAAGAGAAGGCTGAGGAAGCAGGAAAAGCAACTGAAGAGAAAGAATCAGCAGAAACTGGGAAAAAAGAGAAAGAAGAACCCAAGAAGCGCAGAAGGAGAACTGATAAGTAATGACCACGCTGAACAGTCAACGCCGAATTGCAGCTCAACTCCTCAAAATAGGACGGAACCGAGTTTGGATAGATCCTGAACGGATCGAAGACGTGGAAGCAGCCATGACACGTGATGAAATAAGAAAACTCGTCCACGAGGGAGCTATCAAATCCTTGCCTCAAGCAGGCGTCAGCCGCGGAAGAGCCCGAATCCTTCACCTAAAGAAGAAAAAAGGGCGCCGTAGCGGACCAGGAAGCCGAACAGGCACGAGTCATGCAAGAGTGTCACAAAAAGAAGCTTGGATGGGCAAGATCAGGGCTTTGAGAAAACGGCTGAGGACCTTGAAGGCCAAGAAGATAATTCCTGAAAACTCTTATCAAAGACTCTACCGACTGGCCGGGAGCGGCAGATTCGAATCCGTCGGTGACTTAGAGCGATACTTGAAGGCGCACGAACTCTGGAGGAAACGGTAATGGCAAAGAACGCACGATACTGCACCAAATTCCGCCGCAGAAGAGAGGGCAAGACCGATTACAAGGCTAGGCGGGCTTTGATAATCTCAGGGAGACCTCGACTGGTCACACGAGTAAGCATTGGCAACGTCATTGCTCAGGTGATAGCGGCCAAACCCAAAGGAGACGAGGTTCTGGTTTCTGCCCACAGCCGAGAACTGGTCAAATATGGTTGGAAAACTACTCGCGGAAACCTTCCAGCCGCTTATCTGACAGGTTACCTTTGCGGTTTGAAAGCGAAAGCGACAGGGGTAGAAGAAGCAATATTTGACATTGGACTGTATCCACCCACTAAGGGCGCGAAGATTTTTGCTGTGCTCAAAGGAGTTGTTGATGCGAAAGTGAACGTGCCTCACAGCGCGGAGAAGCTTCCTGACGAAAAGAGGCTGAAGGGCGAACACATTGCCGCATACGCGCAGAAATTAGTCACACAGCCTGAAGAGTACCAATCAAAGTTCTCAAAGTATCTAGAACAGAAACGTCAAACCTGAAGAGCTCCCGAAACATTTTGCCCAAGTGAAAAATGACATGTTAACAGCATTCAAGAACAGAGGTAAGTAGAATTGTCATCCCGTGGTCGTAGAAGACAACCAGAAAAAAGAGAGAATCCCGTTCAGAACATCTGGAACAATGGGTGCCAAAAACCCGGTTGGGAAAGATGATTCAAGAAGGCAAGATCAGCTCCATTGAAGAAGTCTTCCAAGCTGGACTTCAAGTTCGAGAGTCTCAGATCATTGACGCCTTGATACCTGATCTTCAAGAAGAAGTGATAAACATAAACCTGGTTCAGAAACAGACAGATGCCGGAGAGAAATCAAGGTTCAAAGCCGTTGTTGCCGTCGGCAATCGAGACGGTTACATAGGCCTGGGTTCAGGCAAAGCTAGTCAGGTTCGCAACGCAATTGAGAAAGCCGCAACAGATGCGAGGTTGAAAATCGTTCCGGTTCGAAGAGGATGTGGAAGCTGGGAATGTGGTTGTGGAAGACCGCACTCCGTGCCTTTCCAGATTGAAGGCAAGACTGGAGGGGTAAGAGTCGTGTTCGTTCCAGGCCCCAGAGGATTGGGACTCGTGGCAAGCGAGGTTTCTAAAGTCATTCTGGGCTTGGCAGGTGTGAAAGACTGCTGGACCAGAAGTTATGGTTCAACCCGAACGATCCCGTCGTTTGCATACGCAGTTTTCGACGCATTGAAGCAGACATATGGTCTAATAACTCCGACGGACTGGGTGAAATAGTTGACCGAAAAACCTGAACAACACAAGTGCATAGCGGTTGTGAGAATCCGCGGACTCGTCAGTGCCTCAAAGGAGGCTCGAGAGACGTTGGAAATGCTTAATCTCAAGCACAGCAATCATGCTGCATTAGTAGACGACCGTCCTTCTTACTCAGGCATGCTTAGAGCGGTGCGCGACTACGTGACTTATGGTGAACCCTCAAAGGAGACTGTTGCAACACTCATAGAAAAGAAAGGAAGAAGCGCAGGCGATAAGAGACTTACAGAGGAGTACGCGCAGAAGTCTGGGTTCAAATCGCTCGCCGAACTTGTGGAAGCAGTTCACACCGGTCGGGCTGAATACTGGAAGCTCCCAAACATACAGCCCTATTTCCGGTTACACCCACCTTCCAAGGGATACAAAGGAAAAATAAAAAGAAATTATGGTTCAGGCGGGGAACTGGGATATCGCGGAGACAAAATCGACGATCTCTTGAAGCGGATGCTCTAGCCTCTTGGGACTGATTTGCATTTCTTCGTGTTCTTTTTGCGATACGTTTTATAGTCACTTTTCAGATGCCATGTAACCTAGGGGGAGGCTTAAGTGAGCGCGAAGTGGCGGAGACACAAAACAAATACTAGAAAATTCAATATCTTCAACGTGTTCAACAAGACCAAAGAAAAGTCTGTTCCGAGAACCTTCCGCGTCAAAACTTCACCCATGAAGCGTGGAGCGCGCAGCGCTAAATACAAGATTAAGACGATACCAGAAGAGAATTTGAAGGAGCCGCCACGACTGATCGATGTTATTGAGGACAATGATGATATAGCCGTGTTTGCCGAGTTTGCGGGCTTCAGCAAGGAGAACCTGAAAATCAGTGTCAAAAATCAAAGGTTGACCTTGTCTGCAAGGGCGTTGGAACGCAGGTATCATAAAAGCTTAAATCTTCCGAAGAGAGTGATTCCCGAAACTCTTTGCACAACATATAAGAATGGCGTCCTAGAAATACGCTTGAAAAAAGTGCTTGAGCAAGAAGCATTAGACAAGATAGCAGGTTAAGAAAATGCCGCACAGTTTGAGGAAGACACGGAAGAAACGCGGTTCCAGAACCGTTGGCTGGGGTAAAGTAGGCCAACATAGGCGAAGAGGCGGAAAACCGTACCGCAACTCTGGGCGACACAAAGCATTGTGGTCATATATAATAAAGTATGAACCAGACTACTACAGCAAGACGGGTTTCGTTTCTCCGAAGGGTTATAAGTTCAGGAACAGGATTAACGTTGTGAATGTTGGAAATCTTGACGGTCTAGCCGAAAAGCTTGCCATCGAGCAAGAAGGGAAATCCTTCGTGGACTTGGAGAGTCTAGGCTACACGAAGCTTCTAGGGTCGGGCAGAATAACGAAGGCTCTCACGATAAAGGTGCCATACTTTTCAGAATCTGCAGCTGAGAAAATAAAGGAAGCCGGCGGCGAAATCGTGGGCGCGCTGCAAAAGGAAGCAGAAGAGAAAGAGGCAGAGGGACCTGAGGAGTAGCAGTTAGCCAATGGCCGGCAGATTCCTGAGTTTATTCAAACCTGTTGCAAGGATCATACCAGAAATAAAGATGCCAGAGCGTCGAGTGAGATTCAACGAGAAAATCTTTTGGACGGCATTAGTTCTAGTAGTTTTTCTCGTCATGTCGGAGGTTCCACTTTACGGCATTCAGGTAAGTGCTCTTGGTGAACTTGCTGCGTTGAGGATAGTGTTTGCTTCGAGCCGCGGCAGTCTAATGGAGCTTGGAATAGGTCCCATCGTAACGGCGGGTTTGATTCTTCAGCTTCTCACAGGATCTAGCATTGTCCAGGCTGACATGAGCAATCCTGAGGACAGAGGTTTATTCACTACTGCAAGCAAGGTGTTCTCCATAGTTCTCACTGGGGTCCAGGCGTCAGCATACATTATCGGCGGCATGTATGGTGCTCTAGGCGGCACTACGGCTGTAATAGTGTTCCTTCAACTGATAGCGGCTGGAATGATAGTTCTCTTGCTTGATGAGCTAGTTCAGAAAGGCTGGGGATTCGGCAGTGGAATCAGCCTCTTCATCATGGCGGGAGTTGCGCAGCACATCTTCTGGCAGGCGTTTACGCCGTTGCCAGGCGTTGGCAGTGTAACAGATTCGGGAGGTTTGCCGTACGGTTTCTTCTTTGCTCTCGGTGGATGGATTTCGTCAGGAAAGCCTTTTTCCGTTCTCTGGTTAAGAGGTCAGAACCCATCTCTGATGGGCTTGTTGGCCACGATAGGTGCTTTCTTAGTCATCATTTACATGGAAGGCGTAAGAGTTGAATTGCCCTTGTCCTATGCCGGGTATAAAGGTTACCGCAGCAGATACCCGATAAAACTGTTGTACGTGTCGAACCTTCCAGTGATTTTCGCATCAGCTCTGTTCGCAAACGTTTACTTCTTCTCGCAGCTGTTCTGGAGTATGAATGGTCAACCCATTCCTGGCAGGAACGTGTGGCTTGACATTCTGGGGCAGTTCAAAACCGTCACGCCTCAGGGAGGCGGACAAGCTTCGATTCAGTCCATTGGAGGACTCGTGTACTACGTTACTGCCCCAACCAATTTCATCAGCGTCATGGCAGACCCATTGAGGGCATTGGCTTATCTTGGCATCTTGATAGTCTTTTGTGTCGTGTTCTCGCTCACATGGCTCGAAGTAGGAGGTCTTGGTCCTTCGACCGTCGCAAAACAGCTCGTGGATGCCGGAATGCAAATCCCAGGCTACAGGCGATCTGGAAAAGGCATTGAGCAGATCCTCAAACGCTATATTCCTGAAGTTACTGTGCTTGGCGGCGTCGTTGTTGGACTTGTTGCAGGAATCACGGACTTCTTTGGAGTCTTCGGTTCGGGAATGGGCATCTTGCTTTCGGTGGGCATAATTTACCAGTACTATGAGATACTTATGCAGGAAAGAGCGGCCGAAATGTACCCGGCGTTCAGGCGACTATTCGGCGACTAGCGGAAAGCTTGCTGATTGTTATGAAGAAACTGGGAAAGCCGCAAAAGATATACTTAGGGCTCTTGGAGTAGTTCAGGTATGCTCCCTATAGCGATGCAGATACTTCCGGATATCTTGCGAGACCTTCCATATTCAACGTTCTTCATACTTGGTGTGGCTGCAGGTATCTCTGTTCTGACAACTTTGGCGAACCGTCTGTTATCAGATCCTGAAAAGGCCAAAGCTGTTAGGAAGGAAGTCGGTGAGTGGAACAAAGAACTTCGAGCAGCGCAACGCGACAAGGATAAGAAAACTGTTGACAAATTGATGAAGAAGCAACAGTATATGATGCAGCTTCAGTCCAAAATGATGTGGCAATCAATGAAAATTTCACTTCTTTTCCTGATCCCGTTGTTGATAATGTGGCAGTTGCTGGGACAGTTTTTCGCAGGCCGCAATATAGCCATTCTCCCAGGAATAGGTTCAGTTCTGCCGCTTCCCTTTTTCAGCGCGTCTCTGATATGGTGGTACCTATTGGCTTCACTTCTTTTCGGTACTGTTTTTTCACATGTCTTTCGGATAACAGAGGTGAGCGAGTAAAATGCCAAGACCAAGTCTACGTACCAGAAGCAAAAAGCGTAAAGTCCGATCTCTTCCAGGAGGCGCCACGGGAACCTTGTTCAAGGACGAAGTGGATGCACAGCTCAGATGCAGTATTTGTGGACAAAAACTGGCAGGAGTTGCCAACACTCGAGAAAGTAGAAGGCTAAATCAGTCCAGAAAGAGAGTCTGGCGACCGTACGGCGGGCAGCTGTGCCACAATTGTCTCAAAACAGCTTTCAGATCGGCCGTTAGGACAGCTTGATCAATTTCTGAGGCGAGTTGGAATGCCCTCGAGAAAGGAGTCGCATTCGAAGGAAAGATCCTCGGTTGTGCTATGCATCAGCGGCTTAGCTGGAAGCGGCAAGAGCACGGTTGCACGAAAACTCGCTGAAAAATATCGTCTCCGCTACTACTCGGGTGGGGACGCTTTGATGGCTTTGGCTTTAGAAAAGGGTTATTCTCCTCTTGAGCGCGGATGGTGGGAGAGCAAAGAGGGGCTGAGCTTTCTCAAGAAAAGAGGGAAAGACTCTCAATTTGACGAGGCTGTTGACAAGAAACTCTTGGAAGCCGCGGAGGAAGGAAACGTAGTGCTCGACAGTTGGGCGATGCCTTGGCTTCTTCATAAAGGTTTCAAGATATGGCTGGAAGTATCAGTTGAGAAAAGAGCTCAGCGGATTGCGGGAAGAGATTGCATCAGCTCTGAGGAAGCACTAGCTGCTTTGAAACAAAAGGAAAAGCAGACAAAAGCGATTTACAGAAAGATGTACGGTTTCAGTCTCGGAGAAGATTTCGCACCTTTCAACTTAATTTTGGATGCTGAGACGTTGAACATTGAAGAAGTCTTCAAGGTCCTGAGCATGGTTGTTGAAAACGTCGTGGTCAAGTAACTTGCCCCATTGGATCAAAAACTATCGACATGCACGGACTCAATTAAACTCGTCAAATTAGGTGGAAAAAACCAGCAAAACAGCGAGATTTTCGAATTCTGTTCGGCTAAGCTGCTTTTCTCACGCATTAAGACTCAAGTCGTCCGCAAAATATTTAAACAGACCGAACTCTAAAAGACTAGCGATCGACCACATGGCAGATCGCGAACTAATTCAGCTCGAAAACACCGAAAACAAACAGATTTCGAAAGATTTAGCCCTCATCTGGAAAGAATTTGACCGCCTTGTTGACATCGAAGCGTCTGCGGAGAAAAAGTCCTAATAAGCCATAACGCGCTGTTCCCAACGTAGTTGGGCAGTCGGTTTCTTTCTTAAGATCAGTTTTGCATTTCTCCATTGTTCCTGCACTACTTGAAGGTTGGCAAGCACACTTCCGTGTATCGAATAGAAAATATAGCACATGTACGTGCAGCGCTTGCATTTACTGTATTGTTCTTGCAATGCCTTCAGCTCAGGCGTGTCCCAAATCCTTGGCAGATCAAACACCGTGGTAGTTGGGTCGAGGAGGTGACATCCCGCGACTCTGCCCACGTGGTCAATCATGAAAAAGTTATGGAATGCTCGGCACGCCCATGGTCTTTCTCCAGTCAAGTACAGGTTCTTAATAGCCTTCAACAGTTTGTCGGTAATCAGGATGTTACTGTTCTTCTTCTTCATCTCTATTAAGGAATCGCAAAGCTTGACCATGGCTTCTTTGTCAACGATTGTGAACTGATCGTCTTTCTTACCTATCTTGAAAAGGTTGTTCTCGTCGCCTGCTGAATCGTATGAATAGAGGCTGTACCACACTGGAATGTCTTTTTCTACGAAGTATTTGGTGAAGTCAAGCATTTCATAAATGTTGAACTGCGATACTGTCGGTGTGACTCCGACTGAGATGCCTTCATTGTGAAGAACTTCAACAGCGTGCATTGCTGTACGCCACGCTCCTTTGACGCCTCTGATGTAGTCGTTTTTCTTGGGGTCAAGACTATCAATCGAAATTGCCACTAGATCGGCATCGTGCAATGCGTCCATTTTTTTGACAGCCATGCTCCCGTTGTCATAAATGGTTGTTATGAAGAAGTCTGAGGCATACCGCAGTATTTCGTCTATGTCTTCTCTTAGAAGCGGGTTGCCACCAGACAAAACTAGGTCTACCACACCTAAATCTCGAAGAATCCCAAGGCCCTTCTTCACATCTTCTGTTGATAGTTCGTTCTTGTCTTGTTGCCGCCACACATTGCAGCCTCTGCAACGGAAATTGCATTCTCTGGTGAGCATCCACTGAACGTGGTGAGGCTTATTTGGGGTTAACGAACGAACCGCAATGCTTCGGGCCTTTTTGAGAGACATGACCAAATGAATCGCGCCCCGGAATGATTCCTTTTTCAGCAAGCTACTACTTTACTAGAAGCGAGATATGAGGAAATCCTATATAAAGGTAAACTCTTCAGACCCTAAGACTAGTACATATCGATATTGCCGAATGGTAAATCTGAAGTAAGTTTGGAATATTCAATAGATGAGACACGAAATGGTTCACATGAATATGGGTTTGTCCTAAACGACTGGTGCGTGCTTCATGAAGACGGATCGGGTGGATGTCATCGTACTTACCAAGAACAGCGAAAGGCTTCTTGAAGAGTGTTTCAACTCGATCTTTGAAAACATCCCGGTGAACCGACTCGTTGTTGTGGATGGATATTCAACCGATTCAACTGTGCACATAGTGGAGAAGTATAAGGAAAAATATGGAAACGTGGTACTGATTAGAGACAATGGCACACGTGGAAGTGCCAGACTGAAGGGGATAAGAGCAGTTGAAACTGACTGGTTCGTTTTTGTGGACAGTGACGTCGTTCTGTGTGACGGCTGGTATGAGAAGGCGGAGAAATATGTTGAGAACGATGTGGGAGCTGTGTGGGGAACGGAAGTTTGGGCTGGCATTCTTCATCCTAATGTGCTGAAACTGTTCTTGATGACTACCCGACGGATTTTCGAGTTGAGAGGAGGAACGCACGATCTGCTCGTTCGGTTCGAAGCTGTGAAGGACATAGACATTCCAAAGAATCTCCACGTTTTCGAAGATGCTCACATAAAGGACTGGATAACAAGAAAGGGGTACAAGGTCATACCGACGTATGTTCCATTCTGTCTTCACCACAGGCCCGAAACGGTTTGGACTGCCCGCGGAAGTCGGGATCTTTTTGTCGAAGCCTTGAGATATGGATCAGTCAGGAAAATGCCCCAATACTTTTTCGCTTACGCATTCTACACTTTCTACGTTTCTTACAGAATCTTCACAGAGAGAATGAAAAGATGATCTGCGAACTCAATGCGGAGGCAAAGTTTTGGAAATAACTGTTGTTATCCGAACGAGAGACGAAGAAAAACATTTTGACTCCTTGTTGAGGAGTTTGTCAGTCCAGACATTGTTGCCTTCTCAGCTAGTGATTGTGGACAATTACTCAAATGAAGCTGAACGTGACCATCTGAAGAATTACCTGATCGAGGAATGCCGACAAGCTTTCAAAGATAAGACGGTTAAAGTCAAGCTGATTGCCCTTTCTGACGATGAATTTTCCCACGCGTACTCGACAAATCTTGGTGTCGCCGCATCAGACCATGAACTGGTTTGCATCACAAACGCTCACTCTCTTCCTATCTCTGAAGAATGGCTCGAAACTGGTGCAAAACATTTCATAGATCCGGAAATCGTAGGCGTGAGTGGCTATTTCTTCCCTCGTCATCAGTCGACTTTCTTTGCCAAGGTTGACAAAGCCATGTATCAGTTCACTCAAAAATCAATCCTTCATCAAAACTGGTGTTCAACTGTCAACTGTATCATACGGAAATCAATGTGGAAAGTCTATTCTTTCGATGAAAATCTGCCCAACATTATTCCTGGAACTAGGAAATACGGTCTGGAGGATTATGATTGGAGCAGAGAAATGGTTGCAAGATCATTCAAGATATTAGTCGATCCCGCTTTCAGCGTTTTCCATTCACATGACAACTCCCTGAGAGAGACAGCAAGAAATCTGAGACGTTATTTTGTCTACAGAAGACTACAGTCAAAAATCAATTCCCTAGAAAGACCAAGAGTCTCTTTCACTAGCGTTCTGGGAACGAGACGAAAACAATCAATTGCCGAATGGACAAGCTAGCTAGTGTCTCGCCAGTGCCGTCCATAATTCATCTGAAACTGGCCGTGCCAACTCTTCATTAGTCTTGTTCTTTTTTACGATGATGCGTTGATTTTGGGAGGATAAGAATTCGCCGATCACCGTCGCAAGTATATTCTTCTTTTTCAAGCTGCTCACGATGTATTCAGCAGATTTCGTGTCCGCTGCAATCAACATGCTTCCTGAAGCGATCAGGTAAAGCGGATTGATGTCAAACGTTTTGCAGACCTGAAGAGTTTCTGTCGCGATCGGGATTTCTTTCTCAAAGATACTGAACCCGAGGCCTGACGCATCGGCCATTTCATGTATTCCTCCAGCTACACCGCCTTCGGTCGGGTCGTGCATAGCGTGGACGCCTCCAGTCTCGTACGCTGTCAGTGCTTCATTTGTAACGCTGATTTTCTCAAAGAATTCTTGGGCTTTTTTGATGGTTGAACGGGTGACTGTGTTCTTCAGTTTTTCTTCTCTGTCTGACGCGAGGATGGCAGTGCCCTCGATGCCAGCGGTCTTGGTTAGTATTATTTTGTCACCCGCCTTAGCTCCTGCGGCTGTCACGTAGTTGCCTTTTTCAGTCAGGCCCATTGCGCAGCCGATTACTATGGGGTTCTTGAGCCCAGGGGTTGATTCGCAGTGTCCTCCGATTATGGCTATCCCCAGTTCTTTTGCTGCTCTGTCCATCTGGGTGCAGATGATTTCCACTGTTTTTCTTTTGGACTTCTTTGGAAGCAGAATACATGAAAGAAAGAATGCTGGTTGGACTCCGAAGGTTGAGATGTCGTTGGCATTTATGTTTACGGCGAGCCAGCCGATTCTTTCAAGTGCTCCTGTTATTGGATCCATCTTCATTATCAAGGATTTGTCGCCCAGATCTATGACGGCGCAATCTATCCCAGCGGCTGGACCTAGGGTCACTTCTTTGCGTTTTGCGCCGAGGTTCTTGAATACTATTTGTTTGAGGATGTCTATGGGGATTTTTCCTGGTGGCAAAGTCATGTTGGCTCTCCTCAAGTTCTCAGTTGAAAGTTCATCTCTTAAGCTGTGGAAGACTGCGCAGCAGAATCTTTACTGCGGGCAGCGCGACCACGGCGCCAATGAGCATTTGACAGATATTGATCGGGATTTCGGCAGGGGCAAAGACTCCGATGTTGAAAAGCGGGAACAGCAAGAACTGTTGGTAAAGGAAGTAACCGGTAACCATTATGGCGCCACCTGTGAGGGTCGTGGAAACTAGCCAGCCGACTTCTGGCTCGACTACAAAACCTGTCAGGCTCACTAATAGCCCAACGAGTCCTCCGAGCACAAACCACAATAGCGGTGGGACGAAAAATATGACATTTGCGTTGTCGGGCGGCGGGATTCCTATTCTGAGTTCTGTTGTTCCGCTGAGGAACTTAGCGCCGACTATGCCAAGAAGTGCTTGAATGACTAGACCCATTGCCACAGTGAAGATTATCCACATGCGTCTGGATTGGAATTCTGGTTTTCTTTGACCAAGAAATCCGACGACGGCTCCTTCGCATGCTTTTATGACAAGAGTCGCCGGTGCATAGTACCAGTAGTTAAGCAAAATGTCTGCTAAAGCTGAGCCCACGCCCCCGGCAAAGGCACCAGTTAATGGTCCGAACAGCAGAGCTGCAACGTAAATCATGGTTTCGCCGACATTGAAGAAGCCTCTCGTGGCGGGGACATAGATTGAAAAGATCATCGTTGCAACACAAATGAGTGACGTGGAGACAGCTGTGATAGCCAGCCGAACTGTTCTTGATGCAGAAGCTCGTTGAGTCATATCAATCACTCAAAGTCTAGATGTCTACGTGTTATTCGGCAACACGCTTTTAAAATTTGCATTTCAAGAACATTTTACTATCATCGCAATGGAACGGAAGACCTAAATGCGAGTCTCATGATGATAGGTAGCAAATTGTGAGTTGAACGTCATGAGTCAAGAGAGAGAAGATCACGTTAAGATGCACAAGGAAGCCAACACTCTGTTTGAGACTGGCAAGTACAAGGAAGCGGAAGAACTTTTTGCGAAGACTGCCGAACTATACTATAAAGTGCAGAATTACTTCGATTCGTCTTCGATGCATTACAAGGCCGGTGAATGTGCTTTCATGTTGAAGAACTACGAGAAAGCAGTTGAACATTTCGAGAAGTCAGCCGAAATTGCCTTCCAGAAAGGCTTTGACAGGTTTGGAGTCAGCGCTCTTGAATATGAGAGAGATTGTTACAAAGCTTTGAACAAGAGTGCAAAAGTGAAAGAATTCGAAAAGAAGATTAAGGAAATAAAGAAGAAGCTGGAAGATACGTTCTAGCTCATTTTGGCTTTTCCCACCATTTTTCCCAGAGAAGCTTACGAATTCAAGGTTCACCGATGATGCTCGCGTTTTGTATCCTTGTCAGAGCACAAGCGAATCTGAACTTTTGCAATTCACGCAAGGTGCGTCTATTTGCTGGCGTTTTGTGGGGCTTCTTTTACTGGGATTTTGTTTCTGAACTGTCTCTTCCAGACTGGAACTATCCCTCTGCTCACAATCAGGACAACTCCGAGGCATGCGAAGCACAGCGGCACGGCGACGATGAGCCCTTCGGCAATCCACAGCAGGCCTGTGGTCAATAGAGGAACGACCGCGCCAAGTTGGTTCATGAAAGGCGATGAACCTTCCACGTATTCTTGAAGGTAGATGCTGATGTCCGAGAGCGGTATTTCTGGCGTTTGAGTCTGGTTCACTTCAATTTCATTCACGTCTATTAGGATGTGCGTGACTTTTCCATGGGCGTTCACGAGTTTTCTAACTTCAAAAGTGAACCATGTAACATTATCTGTCGGCAATTTGCATTCCAGTGTTCCACTCCATAACTCGTTGTCATAGGCCATATGCAGACTAGGGATTCTTCCACCGTAAACCAAGGTAAGATTCTTCAGTCCTTCAACCGTGGTCTCAAATTCTCCCTTTCTTAATTGACCTTGAATGTTCTCCGTGATAACTTGTTGAATAGATGTGCCTTGAAGAGCTGACTGGTCAACACTCTTTGTTGACCTTAAGAACGATACAGTTCTGTTATCTGGGGTTCTTGGGAGGCTCGCATAAATCGCTGAGGACGCAATTGCAAGAGTCATCAATATGGCTAAAACCAGTTCCAGTTTCATTCGTCTCTTCATTTTTTCACCCTGAAACAATGAGAACACTGAAGTGCTTAATACTAAGCATTAGAACACCATTGTACCAAAAAACGAACAGTCTATCCTAAGCTCTGCCAATCTTGCTAACGTAACAAGTGCAACTGGAGACCACCGCATTAAGCATATTGCACGCACTGGCACACGTTCACTATTTCCAAACTGCTACCGTGTATTTTCCGGCTACGCCAGCCAAAAACGTTGCCAAAACAAGAGTCACGATCCATGTCACAATGCTTGGGAAGACGAGTTGGGGCACTATCACGAACAAGTAGTTGATAGCTACTAGACCAAGAAGTAATACTATTCCACGGACCACTATTGAAGTTATGGACATTTGTATTGACGGATTCCATAAGTATCTTGCGATTATGGTGTTCGCAGAGCCAGTTGCGATGATCATAACTGCAAGGATGATTATGAAACCCGGGATTGACGCTCCAATGATGGCAATCAGACCCCAAAACGCCAGAAAAGTGGCCACTAACTCGTACAATAGACCATGGGCAAAGTACTTGAGGACCAATTTTGTCCTAGAATCAGCTCCCAAGACTGTTCACAGCCTTTCCCGTGAGATTCTGTGTTTGACTTCACATAAATAGGTAACGTTTTGGGAACGCGGCAAGTTCTATCCCCAATTCCAAACTCTAAATGACGAAAGCAACACTGCTATTACCTTCAATTACTTTACTCTGGAACATGGTACTAGATTTGCTTCCGATGTTGTCAACGTTCGCTATCGTTGCACTGGCTGAATTTGGTGACAAGACACAATTTGCAGTCATTTGTTTGAGTGCTAACCACAGACCAAGATCCGTTTTCACGGGGGCTCTTCTGGCATTTGCGTTAGTTGACGGCATAAGCGCACTTATTGGTGGAGCCATAGCTCCTCTTGTTCCGTCATTTTGGATTGGGTTGGTAGCTGGAATCGCATTCCTCATTTTTGGCGTTTATACACTATTCTCAAGAGAGGATGCAATTGTCAAGATCAAAGAACACTCAAAAGTCGTGACAACATCCTTCCTATTGATAGCCATAATGGAACTTGGTGACAAAACACAACTTGCAGTCATTGCGTTGTCTGCAGAATATGGTGCACCTCTCCAAGTATTCGTGGGAGTAATGTTGGCGTTTGCATTGCTGACTGCTCTCGGAACAGTTTTCGGCAAGGTTATTTCTAGATACGTGTCCGCACGCTACATCAAAATCGGAGTATCCTTGATGTTCATTGCGTTTGGCGTTGTTTTCTTGTACGAGGCTCTAAGTGGCGCGAAATTCTTCTAGGAAATAAACCGACAGCTCCTTTTTCACCATAATTCTCCGAAGACTCAAGATGCCCTGGAGGCTTGGATGGATAGCAATTCGCGCGAGAGTTGGTTGAACATCAGAGAATGTTTATCTTCCGACAACGGCAAATGACGTGATAAACGTAGTTCCAAGGCATCAACGATATGTCAACAACGTTTAAGACTCTGGCAGAACTCGGAGAAAAACTCGAAGCAACCAAGAAAAGATCACTCATGATTGATCTTGCCGCCGCATTTCTGAAATCGGCGGAACCGACAGAGATCGAACCTGCCGCAAACATGCTTGTCGGCAGACCCTTTCCGAAATGGGATCAACGAACTCTCGAAGTCAGCTGGACAATTCTCAGCAGCATAATTAGACGCATAACTGGCGTCGACTGGAAAATCTTCGGCGAAGCATTCAGCAAAACCGGAGACATCGGCGCGGCCACGATGATCGCGTTCGAAGAGAGCAGAATCAGACGACAGACATCGCTTTTTGAGAGACCCCTGACGATAATTGAGGTCAGACGTAGTTTTGAAGCAATTTCAGGAGCAGTCGGCTCAGGATCCAGAGAGAGGAAGGAGCGTCTCCTGCAAGCTTTGTTGAGTCAGGCTTCTGCTCTTGAAGCAAAGTATCTGGTGAAGATTCTTATCGGAGACATGCGAACCGGCTTCCACGAAGGCTTGTTGGAACAGGCGGTTTCCAAAGCTTTTCAGATTCCGCTTCGAACGGTTCAGGAGGCCAGCATGATTCTTGGTGATGTTGGCACAGTGGCTTCGATCGTGAAGAATGAGGGGTTAAAGGGGCTGGAAAAGGTTGGTTTTGAGGTTTTTCGTCCTGTGAGTCTTATGCTCGCCCAGGTTGCCGATAACGTTGAGGATGCTTTGAAAGAACATTGTGGCAGGACGGCTTTTGAATTCAAGTACGATGGAGCGAGGGTTCAGATTCACAAGTCAAAAGAGGGCGTGAAGATTTTCAGTCGAAAATTGACTGACGTGACTGATAGCCTGCCGGAAATCGTTGAAATGGCGAAGAAGATGCCTGCCGAAGAAGTGATTCTAGAGGGTGAAGTAGTGGCTGTTGACCGTCGGGGTTTTCCTATTCCGTTTCAGCATTTGATGCGGAGATTCCGGCGTGTTCATGGAATAGCAGACGCGGCAGAAAAGATTCCTTTGAAGCTCTATCTCTTTGACGTGCTTTATCTCAACGGGGAAAACCTCATCTCAACCTCCTTACGAGCAGCGAAGAGAAAGACTTGCTTCGGTGATCGGAGAGCTTCCGTTAACGTCACGGCTTGTGACTGATAGTCTTAGCGGAGGCTGAAGCTTTTCTCAACCAGGCAATGAGCGCTGGGCATGAAGGTTTGATGGCTAAGAAACTCGATGGTCCCTACACGCCAGGTATGCGTGGGAAACGTTGGCTTAAGATCAAGCCTATTCTTGAACCTCTCGACCTCGTGATCGTCGCCGCTGAATGGGGTTACGGACGGAGGCATGATTGGCTTTCCGACTATTATCTGGCAGCTCGAGACATTGAGACTGGTGAGTTCCAACCCGTGGGAAAGACGTTTAAAGGATTGACGGATGCCGAAATCATTGACATAACCAAGCGTCTCAAGGGATTAATCGTAGAGACTGAACCCAGACGGGTTGTCGTTGTACCTAAGATAGTTGTTGAAGTCGCCTACAACGAGATCCAGAAAAGTCCAAAGTACGATTGTCAGATGGCTTTGCGGTTTGCGCGAATCACGCGGATCAGGGATGACAAAGATCCTTCGGAAGCAAGTACGATCCAGCAGATTAGAGAAATTTATGAGAAGCAGTTCCAGAAAAAAGGCACATATACAACCGAGTGACAGCAGAATAACTGATCAGAGGTTCCAGCTTTGTCGAAGAAATACAAACTGCCGTCGTACGCTGAATACTACAGTCGCCAAATCAGACTGCGCGAGTTTGGAGACAAAGGGCAGAAGAAGCTGGCTCGGTCGACGGTTGCGGTCGTGGGGCTTGGAGGATTAGGAACAGTCTCATCGTTGTATCTCGCGTTGGCAGGTGTTGGGCACTTGCGCCTGATTGACCAGGACACTGTCGAATTGGCGAACCTGCACAGGCAAATACTTTACGATCCTGAGGATGTGAACTATCCTAAAGTCGAGATCTCTGCGAAAAGACTGAGGAAAACCAATCCATTGATAGACGTCGAGCCTGTTCCCGAGAACATCAATGCGAACAACGTTGAGAAACTCCTTTCAGGAGTGGACTGCGTGGTGGATGGCTTGGACAACCTGCAGACGAGATACTTGGTCAACAGAGCCTGTACAAAACTGGATATTCCATACGTTTTTGGGGCGGCCATTGGTATTGAAGGGAATCTTTCAGTTTTTCACGCTCCTGAAACGCCGTGTCTGGAATGCGTGTTGTCGGGCGTTGATGACAATTATCTTGAGACCTGCGACGTGAGGGGCGTACTCGGAGCTACTTCTGGAATTATCGGTACAATGCAGGCGATGGAAACCATCAAAGTCTTGACCGGCATGGGTTCACCATTGAAGGGTAAGTTGATGGTCTGTGATTTCAGCGACATGTACATTTCCACCATAGATGTGTATAGGCGAGAAGGTTGCCCTGCCTGTCAGCCGACCGTTGCGGCACCAGCTGCGAAGGAACAGTTGGCTTGGTTGTGTGGCAGAAACACGGCGAACATAAATCCTGAAAAACCAATGAAAACCCCATTAGTCGACGTTTACCCGTTGATCAAGAAGGATTTCAAAGTTCGTATCAAGTCCAAGCTTGCAATCATATTTGACTACAAAGGGTTTGAAATAACGTTGTTCAATGGCGGTCGCATGTTAATCAAGAATGTGAAGACCGAAAAAGAGGCTTTGACCGTCTACAATCATGTTAGAAAAAAGCTCGGCGACAGCTGAGAAGCTATTTATCTGAGTGTTTTGGATATCTTGGTTGCCGGGGTGGCCGAACGGTTCAGGCGGTTGCCTGCAGAGCAGCTATATATGGGTTCAACTCCCATCCCCGGCTTTTTGGCATAAACCTTAGGTCTCTGGGCAAACCCTGGGTCTGGCGTTCTTTCACTTGCGCTTTCGAAACAGCTTGACTTGTTGCATGTCGCAGACGTATTCGAATCCGATCTCAATAAGCTCCGTTGCTTCCTTCACGTTGGTCGCCGTTTTGCATACGTAGTCGTCGTCTTCGAACGTGACGAGCTGTGTGTACCTCAGAGTGTTCTTGATGTTTCTGTGCCCGAGGATCTTCATCACGTGGAGAATGTCCTTGGTCTTGTGATATTCCATAGTGGCTTTCCAGTGTCGAAAGGTGTGGAACGATATCTGCTGCAGCCTTGGGTTGGCAAGCTTCTTTGACAGCCTGGCGCGCTGTCTGAGCCATGCTCTGTAGAAACTTCCAAAGTCGGACCCTCCGAATGCGTAGTCAGGTTTCTTGGGCAGGAACGCGAGCATTGCGAGCAGTTTGCTTGAGACTTTGAACATCCTTGGGTTGCTTCTTTTTTCAGGGGTTATTCTCACGGTTGAGCTGGTGAAGTCTATGTCGGTCCATTTGAGGCTCCACGCTTCCCCTGCGCGTGCCCCTGTCTCCTTGAGCAGCTGCAGAAAGGTAGCGGTCTTTTCTCCGGATCCCGCGATGAGGTCATCGATCTCTTTCTCTGCAGGTATGAAGGGCAGCTTTTCGATTCTCTTGTATCTCGGTGGATCCCATTTTCCGTCAGCCATCAGCAGGAAATTGCTGTAGGTTTCAACAGCCAGTTCTTTTCTGCCTTCACTCCACGTCTGCGTGTGCGCTATGATTTCCTTGACTGATTCTGGATCTAGGACGTTTGCGCCCAGCTTTGCCAGTCTTTTCATGAGTTTAGTGCGGCATTCGATTGTGGATTTTGCGTATCCCTGCTTCAGCATCCAGAAACTGTAGTCGACGATTTTGCCGGGGACTTTTTCAGTCGCTGTTGTGGCTCCCGCAAGCCCATTTTCACGCGGATTGGCTACTTCGGTCAAGTTTATCAACTCTCCGGACGAGAGTTTGTCTCCTTGACAATGGTCAGTTAATGAGGGCTGACGATTTAAGATCTGCGTTTCAGGGGTGACATGGATTTGTGCACGCTTTGTAATGATTCTCTGTTTGTGCTTACTGAAGCGATGTCCGCAGCGGGGGCAACGGAAACGTTGGATCTCACTTCCATCCGAGAATTTGCGGAAACCATCCTTGTATACCTTTGATGAGGTGCATTCTGGGCATTCTGCAAAGGATGTCTGTTCTGACCCTGTTGAGTCTTGGTCTTCAACTTTGGATTCTCTGATTCTGTCCGGTGAATGATCTTTGAAACGGGCGGAAGCATGATTTTCAGCCAAGTCCACTTGACCTCGCTGTTGAGGGCTGTCCGTTTTCTCTTTCCAAAAGCCCGAGATCCGTTCGCCACTTCAGTTCTCTGAAGCATAGCGCAATAGGTCTAACGGTCGTTCTCACGTCGATGCGGAAGAATTCGAATTGGGCCAGATCCTTGTCCAACCTGCTTCTGGTCTCGTTTGTAAGGGCGTACGCTCGTATTCTTCCGTGCGCACGACCCTTGGCTTGAGGTCGACCAACGATCAGAAACCTCAGATTATTGAACTTCTTGAGTATGCCCGAAACGTGCGGTCTTGAGATCTGCATAGTTTGAAGAAGAAAAGTTTGCATGAAGTATTGATTTGCACTCAGACATAGTGTCAGATACAGTGCCTTGAGCTGGGTTTCAGATAAGAACTGGATTAACGGAAATATTCCATGTTTCAGAAAGATCTGCGGCGGTTGTTGGTAAGCAACAACCATGTGCTTAATATCCTCATAAGATCTCTTCTGACCAGCCTCATCGAAGAATTCATCATCATATGCTCCCGCCTTTTTAGAGGCGATCCAGTCGTTTTCGCTCAACATTGGTATTTGATCTATGATCCCCGCGTCAATTGTGTGGCAGAATTGAGGCTGAAGTTTGCGTATTTTGTCCTCTTTGTTTTCCCAATGCCACATAGGAGAAACTACTATCTTCCCACCACATTGAGCGCAAGTCAACGTACACTTTTTTTGCCAAGGAAATAGGAAAGGTCTTCGTCTCACTGCGTTCCCTCGTGGATTACATCATTTGATCTTTTCACTTGCTACATACCTGCTCTAAGTATATATTTCTGCCCATAGTATAAAAATATATCGAAAATGCTTCTCGTCACCGGGATCACAAACGTTAAAACCGATCGGCAAATCTCTATACCAAGTATAGAGGTAGGAAGATGCCCACTCTTTGGCCAAAAGGTATCAAGGAGATTCTGGAGTGCCTAGAAAGAAGTCCGAAGCGTTTCAACCAACTCGCAGCGATCAGAGTTGGATTTGCACACATTAACCGACGAACTCTTTCAAACAGACTTCTGATATTGGAAGGCGAAGGTCTCATAGACAGAACTGTTGGTAATCAAAGACCGCCGCTCGTGTTGTATGCAATCACCGACAAGGGACGTCGGGCTCTAAGGATATTCAGAGAGTAAGGGTACGAATGAACGTACGATCACGAGTTCTGGAAAAAACAAAAAACCTTTTGCCAGTCAAACGGTGAATGAACTGGACTGCTCGGCTTCACAGGAAACCTTCCTTATACAATCTAAAACCCTAAAACCACTTACAGAAGAAAGCCTTAGCAAGAATATCCTTTACCTGACGCGCGAACTCAAAACCAACAATTATGAATACGATATAATGATCTGCAGACGCAATAACGTTAACCTAGGAATTATAGATGTTTACGCTTAGAGAATGTTATACCTTATATAATAATATTAGGAACGCGGGGGCAATTGACAAGTGTTAAACTCAAAACAGCTTAACACTTCAGCGTATCCGCAGCTTTCAAAGACTTAGGGGTCATTTTTTACATTGTGGGAGAGATTGAATTTCATCGAGTTCTTAACAAATAATTTCAACATTGAAGGCATGGTGACAGGACTAATCAGACGTGCACGGCTCTATCTGTTCAAGATCTGTTGAATTTCAATCTTTATGGCATGGGAAAAGAGGCCTGGTTCCTGTCTTTTGCAGCAGTTTTGGACTTCTCAGATGCCTTGAGCCATCATCACATGGCACGCTTAGCAATCTGAAGGCTTGCAAGCTCACACGTACCAGCAATTTAATAGATCAAAATGCACAAATCCTTGCAGCCTAAGAGCATTAAATCTAAGCAGCTCACAAAATGACAGCTGCGTTCTAGCTGAAGGCTTATTTTCAACAAACTGGCCAAGCGTCATATGCAATACTTACAGGCACATGCACGTTGAAAGGCTATGTACAGCAAAAACCTGCAAAACTTGCTATAGTTGAAGCCTTTCTTCAGAAAAGGGTTATAGACTATTAAACATGAGTGCATGCCTTTCACGCATCCTTATAGTCGCAACTAGAATCATTGCGTTGGTCTATCAACACCTGCAAGAAATATCGACTTGTAGATCGTATATGGTTTTCCCGACATCTTGAAGACGCTCAGATATGGACAGGCATGATAGGTGGCTTGGCATCCGTGTTTGAATAGATTGCCGAAGGTACTTTCTTTGGTTTCCGTAGTTGCACAGAGGTTGAAAGAACCAGGCGAAACTCGAATAGAATTCCATAACAGAAGCGAATATAACGCCAGCTCTTACAGAATTTCAATATAGTTCGTGCGTGTTTTGTGACGTATCGGGTTTGGTAATTAGGTTTATATATCTTATAGAAGGTATGGAATAATGTTCTAGAAGATTTGCACAGATGTTTCATACTGAACCGCTTAAATATATGAGTGAAGCAAAAGAAAGTTGAATGAGGTGGAGTTGGAAGAACGAGCATTATGGTTCTCTCATGTCTTCTTATCCGCTCCGGTCAGGGAGGGATTGATTAACGGAGGTTTTGGATGAGAAGAATAGGGTTGAAGAGTTGAAGAATGAGTGGAAACGTTTGTGGAGAGAGCGGATTGACGATCATGTTAGGGCTGAAGGAATTGCGATCAAGGATTATTCGGAAGTTTTTGTTGAGCGTGGTACGGTGATATTGGCGACGAGAAATTTCAAGTTGATGAATTTTCGTGATGTTCTGGAGCAGCATGGAATTGTTGATGTTCACAGGTATGTTGCGCCTGATCCGCGGGTTGGGGGTTGGGGCAAGTTTGTTCGTTCAACCATTGTGGGTCAGAAAGGTGGAAAGCCTGTCAAGAGGGCTGCTTCGTATGTTGCTGAGCCCAGAACAGAAGCAGCATTTGAAGAAGGGCGGTCGCGGCTGGGTGCACGTCTAGGTTAAATGAGTTCAAGCGTCGTTGAAGTCTGTTTTGACAAACTCGTTCTAAGCGTTGGAGGGTTTGTGTGTTGCGTGTTTCGATATTGGTTATTGTTAGGGTTCTCGGAGAGTTGCTTTTCTTGTATGGTTTGTTGGGATGGGTTTACGGTGTTGTTGTGCAGATGATTCATCCGTATTGGCTGTCTACCAGTTTGTCTCATCTTATTCCGTGGATTAGGGTTGATACGTTCACGGTCTTGTCTTTTGTTGTGAGTGCCGTGGGGTTTTTGATGTGGCGATGGGCTAAAGAGTCAGTGGTCGGAGCTCGCTAACCGAGTTAGTTTGTGAATTAGCGCTCGATTTGTGATTGTTCTTATTCATGGTTCTTTGGGGGATGTAAATTGGGTTATAGGAGAAAATTAGATATCATAGCGGATATGCTGCTCGTAGCGAGTAATGGTGCGAAGAAGACGCAGATTATGTACGGAGCGAACTTGAGTTACGATTTGTTGAAAAAGTATTTGGAGGAAGTGCGTAAGGCCTATTTGTTGAGTTTTGAGCGCAAGAAGAGGCATTATGTATTGACTTCGAAGGGGAAGCAGTTTCTTGAGGTTTACAAGGAGTATTCGAAGCGTAACAGGTACGTTGCGAAGCGGTTGGACGATATGGATGATAGGAAAAAGATGTTGGAGAATCTGTGTTCACGCAAAGAATGTGGGCCAGGAGCGGGTTAGATAGATGAAACTTGTTTTTGTTTTGCTTTTGTTGGTGATGCTTGCTCCGTTGAGCTTCACTGCGATTTGCCACGGTGCCGGTGAATCTGATGCCAGGGCTGCGGTTTCCGATGCACAGCAGCGGATTAGCGTTTGTTATGGCGCTTGCGGCGGATGCGGCTAAGGCACGGTGCGAACGTGACGGGTTTGCTCTCGATTCTTAATGATGCTGGGAGTTCTTTGTCTAGGGCTGAGTTCGCTTTGAGTCAGGGCGATTTTAATGCGGCTTATAGTCTAGCTCTTATGAGTGAGGAAAAGTTGAACGGGTTTGAGGGTGTTGCTCTTGGGTTGAAGGATTCTGCGGTGAGTGCGAGTAATTTTGATTTTGAGGTTAATGTTGTGGGTTCTTCGGTCGGTGCGGTTGCTGTGTTGGTTTTGGGTTTTGTGGTTTGGCGTTTGTTGAGGAAGAGGTATCCGGGGGTTTCTTGATGGATATTGGCAAGTACGGTGTCACTTTTTTTGCTGTTGTTGCGATTGTGGCTTTGTTGGTGGCTTCGCCGGCTTTGAGTCGGGCGCTTGTTTGGCCGAGGTCAGAGTTTTTCAGTGAGTTGTCGATTTTGGGTTCTGGTCATATGGCTGAGGATTATCCGTTTAATTTGAGTAGTGGTCAGAGTTACAGTGTTTTCTTGGGGATTGGGAACCAGCTGGGGTACTGTGCGTATTATCAGGTGCAAGTGAAGTTTAGGAATGAGAGTCAGTCGATGCCGAGTAGTTTTGGGGCGATTGAGGATCGTGTCCCGAGTAGTTTGCCGTCATTGTTTAATGTGAGTGCGTTTGTTGCGGATCAAGGGAGTTGGGAGTTGCCAGTGTTGTTTGGTTTTGATTACATGTATGATCCGAATGCGAGTATGGTTGGATTTGAGAGTTTGACGTTTAATGGTAACGTGTTGAGTTTGAGTGGGGAGAGCACGGTTTGGAATGCGACGACAAGCAGGTTCTATGGGGATTTGGTTTTCGAGTTATGGCTATACAACAGCTCGACGAGCAGTTTTGGTTATCATGGTAGGTTTGTGGATTTGAAGTTGAATATGACGACGACGTAGGGAATCACATTGGATCAATACTCTATCAGGCATTACAGAGAAGGTGATGAGGATGAGGCGGCAAGGCTTTTCAATCAACGATATGCTGCCTATGGCGGGTTTGTTCCAAGAACTCGCGAGTACTGGCTCTGGTCCTGTTTGAAGAGACCGGACGTAAATAGTGATGGTGTTTTTTTTGTGTCTGATAACAAGAATCAACGAATATGTGGTTACGCTGTCGCAGGCTCGACTGGCGAGATATGGGAGTTTTGCGCTGATGGTGATGAAGAGACCGTTTCCTCAATGCTTTTGAAAGAAATCGTGAAATACGTTGAGAGTCTAGGGATTTCTTCCGTAAACATAAACGTTCCGGATGACAGAATTCTTTGTCATGTTCTTGCTCAAAAAGGGTTTTCGAAGGTTCCCACTGACAACATGTTTGTAAGCACCATGAGCCTTGTGAATTTGCTTTCAAAACTGTGCACAGATAGGAAATTTAGTGGAAATGAAGAGATCAATTTCATTTTTGACAATGTTCCGTTCGGCGTCGAAAAAATCGTTTCAGTGGAAGTTCATGATGATGAAGTCTCAGTTGGCGAGGGCTCCTCAGAATCCGCTGATGTTACGGTCAAAATGGAATGCGCTTCACTATTGTCCATCCTATTCGGAACTGCCAACGTGCGCCGAGAGTTGATTAAAGGAAAGATACGCGTCAAACCTTTCTGGAAGATTGCGAAAGTGATAGATTTTCTTGACAAGATACGTCTGCAGAATGCCTGGTACTGGCCTCTGAGCGACTATGGTTAAGGATGCACAAAAATGGATGAACCATATTCTTGCCGCAAGTTTCGCAAAGGAGACGAAGAACAAGTCCAGAAATTAGTGGAAACAACCTTCACCAAGTTCATGGGTGGAAAATACTGGAAGTGGAAATATCCACTAAATCCTGGATTCAACCCGTCTCTAGTGGTGGTCGCAGAAAAAGACGGCAGAATAGTTGGATGCAATCATTGGTTGCAAAGGAAACTCAAAATAGGTCCAACGTCTGAAATTGACGCTGGCTTGGCCGGAGATATCGCAGTAAATCCTGACTTCAGAAATATGGGGGTTGGTAAGGCACTTTTGAAGTTCGTCAGGACGGCGAATCCTTCAAAGAGATATCCAATAATGTACATGTTTGCCAATCCTGAGTTGAGAAAACGTTTTCACTCGCCCGTGGCAGGTTATGTCCCTGCACCTGATGGGACAGTAGCGTACACGAAGATCTTGAATTGGAAGAAGGTCAGACAGAACGTTTCTTCTTTCAATCAAAAGATTTCCGAAGGACCAGGGAAAAGATCTCTTGACGACAATCTCAGTGTTTTTTCAGAGTCGCATCTGCTCCTCCACTCGTTCTGAATATTAAGAAAGAAGGCGTGGAGATTCATGAGAAAGAAGCTGCCTTGGAACGACAAGCGGACGTAACGATTATCGGCGACGTGAAGACGTTGAGCAGTCTGAAGGGAAAAGGAAGTGGCAAATGGCAGATGCTGAAAGCACTGCTGACCGGGGAACTCAAGATCAGGGGCAAACCGTGGAAATTCTGGTCTGTTTACAGGAACTTGTGGGTGTTTAAAGAGGTTCTAAGCGGAAAAATCACGTAAATCAGAGGTTGCAGGTATGCGCAGACTCTTTTGGAACGAGAAGATACAGAAAGCATCAGAATCCGAACTTAAGCGATTGCAGCTCAAGCTTCTAAAAGAACAAATCCACTTTGTCTATGAAAACAGCAAGTTCTACAGAAGAAAGCTCAAAGAGAGCGGAGTGAACAATCTGCAGATCAAGAGTCTGGAAGATATTCAAAAACTGCCGTTTACAACTAGGGAAGAGCTTGAGAAAGAGTTCTGGGATGTACTTTCAGTTCCCTATTCTGATATTTCAACAATTCGATTGTCCAGTGGAAGCATAGGCCTGCCGTTAGCGATTGCCCATACTCAGAAGGACATTGACGGTTTCGCTGAGGCCAGCGCTCGGAAACTGACTTATCACGGGGTCACAGGAAAGGATGTTGTGCAAGTCACGTCTGCTTATGGACTGTGGCAGGGAGCTTGGTCGGTTCATTGGGGTGCTGAGAAGATTGGTGCATGCGTCATTCCCGTAGGTGCTGGCGATACGGAAAGACAGATTCGCATCATTAGACAATTCAAGTCGACTATTCTTTATGGTGTTACTAATTATCATCTGAGGATAGCCGAAGTTGCAAAATCAATGGGACAGTCCTTAAGAGATTACAATCTATGGTTGGGCATTTGCGTTGCCGAGAGACCGAGCAAACAACAAATTGCGACGTTGAAGAGTGAGCTGGGTTATAAGAAGGTCGTCTTGGATTACGGAGCCACAGAATTTCCAGGTTTTTCTGTCAATTGTGATTGCAGCGATTTCCATCATGTTTGGGCAGACTACTATTTGGTTGAAGTTGTGGATCCGCAAACGCATGAGCTTTGTGGGGAAGGAGAAAAGGGCGAGATAGTCATCACGAGTTTGCAAAGGAAGGGATTTCCATTAGTTAGGTATCTTTCTCGAGATGTCACGACTTTCGTGGGGTTTGAAGAATGTGAGTGTGGAATGTCGCATCCGAAAGTCGGGACGGAAATTGACCGTGAGGATTTCATGACGAAGATACGGGGAGTGCCAGTTTTTCCCAGTCAGATAGAGATAATTCTAGATAGGTTTCCAGACCTGGTCGGCAAATGCCAGATCACCGTTGACAAGCGTACCCCGCAGCAGATGGCCAGTTTGAAGGTTGAGACGCGGAAGCCTCTTGAACAGAGTGACAAAAGATCTTTGGCATTACAGATCATCGAAGAAGTAAAAAACAGAGTTGGTATCAGTTTCAACGAAGTGGTTTTTGTTCCGTCAGGGACTTTTGATGCGAAATACCAAAAATCTGTCATAATCAAATGACAGCGATGGATATTTAGAATGAGGCAGAGCCAAAATCATGTTGTTCTGTGTTTCGGTATCTCACAAGCAGACGAGCCTTCCCATGTTGGAGTCTCTCACTTTTCCAGATGGAGAAGAAGCTGCAAAGACCTTTTGTGAGCACGGAACGCTGACTGAGTGTGTCCTCCTTCAAACTTGTCATAGGATCGAAATTTATGGGGTAACTGCTGGGTTGGCAAAAGGCAACGCTGTGGACGTGATACTTAGATCCTGGAGTGCTAGAGCGGGAGTCAGTTTTGACATTTTGAGAAAGGTTTTCGAATTGTATGACGGGAAAGAAGCATTAGCGCATCTTTTTTCTCTTGCTGCTGGACTGGAATCGATGGTTGTAGGCGAAGACCAGATTCTAGGGCAAGTACGATCCGCCTACGTGAAAGCAAAGAAAACAGGAAGCACCGGCCAAATTCTCGACAAGGTTTTCATGAAAGCGGTCAACACAGGCAGAAGAATCAGAACTGAGACCAAGATCAATGAGGGCTCGGTTTCCATCAGTTCTGCAGCAGTTGATCTTGCTGTAAGGGAGCTTGGGAGTCTTAAGTCGGTTACAGCGCTCGTCATCGGTGCCGGAGAAGCGGGCTCAATTGCAGCAGAAACACTTCAGAGAAGAGGAGCTAAACGAATTGTAGTTGCGAACCGAACGCGAGAAAGAAGTGAGGCTTTGGCTTCGAAGGTTTCTGGAAGGTCAATAAGTCTTGACAGTGTGTATGAAGAGATTCCGAAAGCAGACCTTGTAATCACCGCAGTCTCTGTCAAAAAGCCGATTCTCGAATCAAACCGCCTCAGAAAAGCATTAGGAAAAGTCGGTGATAGGAAGCGTTTGCTTTTCGTGGACATTTCCCAACCGCGAGCTGTAGAAAAAGAGGCTGGTTCGATCGAGGGTCTCGTGCTGAAGAACATTGATGATTTGAAACAGATCGTGGAAGATAGCATTCAAAGAAGGCAGAACGAGGCGGAGAGAGCGAAGCTGCTGGTTAATGATGAACTTGCTAGGTTTGAACAGGAACTCTCATGGATTCTTGTCATGCCGTTGGCTTCAGAAATCTATCGGAACTTAGAAAGTGTTAGAAGGACCGAGTTTGAAAGGGCTGTTCGAAAGATGGGCGAGTCTGATGAGAGAAAGATTTCAGTCATGGAGAGATTCTCAAAAGAATTGGTGGAGAGAATCATGCAGTTTCCAATGGAGCAGTTAAAGAAAGCGGCTCTCAACAATGAAGGAGAATTGCTTTCGGCTGCTGAAAAACTGTTCAAGAAGAATAATAAAGGAGATGTTGAAAATTGACAAAATCAAGTGAACTTTTTGATAGAGCGAAAAAGCTGATTCCTGGGGGTGTTAATAGTCCAGTGAGGGCTTTTTCACCTTACCCGTTTTTCACCGAGCGAGCAAAAGGATCCAAACTGTTTGATGTTGACGGGAATGAGTACATTGATTTTTGCTTAGGTTATGGACCTCTGATTTTGGGACATACTGATGAGCGAATTATCGCTGCCGTGACAGAGCACCTACGCAACGGAACCCTGTTTGGCACGCCCTCTGAGCAAGAGGTGGAATTGGCTGAGCTGATCTGTAAAGTTGTACCATCAGCTCAGATGGTCAGGTTAGTGAGCACGGGCGGAGAAGCAACAATGAGTGCAATTAGACTTGCCAGAGGTTTCACAGGGAAGAAGAAGATTTTGAAATTTGAAGGATGTTATCACGGGGCTCATGACTCTGTCTTAGTCAAGGCTGGTTCTGGAGCCACGACGTTTGGAATGCCTGATTCGCTTGGAGTGCCTGAGGAGACGGCTAGGAACACGGTCGTGGTGCCTTTCAATGACGTTGCTGCTTTTGAGGCGATGGTGAAAAGGGAGCGAGCGGAGCTTGCGGCGGTGATTGTTGAGCCTGTTATAGGGAACATAGGAGTTGTCCTGCCCAAAGAGGGTTTTCTCGAGACTTTGCGGGAGATAACTGAGCAGTATGGTGTGGTTTTGATTTTTGACGAGGTGATTACGGGTTTTCGTTTAGCTTTGGGTGGGGCTCAGGAGTTTTACGGTGTCAAGCCTGACTTGACCACTTTGGGCAAGATCATGGGCGGTGGTTTTCCGATGGCTGCGTACGCTGGTCGGGAGGACATTATGCGTATGATTGCGCCTTCTGGGAAGGTGTATCAGGCGGGCACGTTCAGCGGTAACCCGATCAGTGTTGCGGCTGGTTTGGCGACGTTGAGAACGTTGCGGGGTAGAAGGAGCTTCTATCCGGAGATGGAGAAGAAGTGTGAAGGGCTTGTCAAAAGGCTGAAACGCGTCACGGACGATATGGGTCTAGAAGTTCAGTTTAATCACATAGGTTCGATGTTTCAGATGTTCCTGTCGGAGGAACCTGTATTTGATTACGCGAGTGCGAAGAAGAGTGACAGCAACAGGTTTATGGAGGTTCATCGTACGCTCTTGCAGCATGGGGTGTTTATTCCGCCCTCGCAGTTTGAAACATGCTTCCTTTCTGCAGCTCATTCGAACGGGGATTTGGATAAGACTGTTGAGTCTTATCGGAAGGCTCTTCAGTCTTGAGTTTGACACGGCTTTCAGGATTCAGTTGAATGAGTGTGGCCCTCCCCAATCCAGTAAAGTAGTATGGTGTAATCTTAATTGAAGATTGCTTTTGTTGACGAAAACATGTCTCTCAGGACTGGGTCTAGACGTTTTACCTGCGAGGTTGCGAGTCAACTTCTTGCCATGGGGCACGAGGTCAGAATCTTCACCCTTAGAATGGATAAAAGAACATGTTTCAGCAAGTGTCTGTCGCTTCCTGTTCATGTTGCTTCACCAGATAATAGCCCGTTTCAAGGTGGAAGCTTAGATGGTCTGAAGAAGGCGATTCGAAATTGCGGCAGTAAAGCGATATTCAACATTGCGAAAGATCTTAGATATGACATGAATACGATGAGTTTTGCATTAAATGTGAGCCGTAAGATAGCCAGTGAGAGATTTGACGCCGTTCTTTTTCATTATCATGGGGGGCATTGGCTTTTTCCGTTCTTCTATTATCTGAAAGACACGAAAGGTGCGGTTTATCTGAACATGGTTCCTCCGAGACCGCGCCCCCATGCTCTGCCCTTTCAGGAATCCAGTTTGGAGCGGAGGGTTGCGGACGGCTTGTTTGGCATGCCGCTGGTTCGCAGATTCGAGAACGAAAGCCTCAGAAAAGTTGGTCTATTCATGACGCCGAGTGAGTACCAACTTCGGCAAGCAATGATGCAAGGTGTGGTTGGGCAGAAAGAAGCTGCAGTTATTCCGTTAGGGGTGAATCATTCTGAGTTCCATCCTGCGGACGAGGAGGAGCCCTTTGTGCTCTATGTGGGTCGTATTCACCCTCACAAATCGGTGGAATTGGCAATCAAGGCCATGAAGAATTCGAAATCCGATTTTTCGTTTGTTATCGCTGGAGAGGTTGACGTAACAACCGTTGAATATATGAAGAGCCTTCTGGGCTTGGCTGAGAGGCTGAATATTACAGACAGGATTCGTATCATGCTGCACCCATCTGAAGAGCAGATTCTCGATTTGATGCAGCGTTGTTCCGTTTTCTTGTTTCCCGGCACTATAGACACTTTTGGACTTGTCGTTCTTGAAGCCATGGCTTGTGGAAAGCCTGTGGTTGCTTGCAATAGAGGTGGTGTTCCTGAGATCGTAGGCGATTCGGGCTTCTTGTTGGAACCGAGGATTGATTCTTGGCATGAGGCTGTCGTTAAGCTGTTATCTGATCCTGGGCTCAGACGCCGGATGGGTCAGAAAGCATTAGAACGGTCTTGTGCGTTTTCTTGGAGAAAAACTGCGGAGCAACTCCTTGTCAGTTTCAATAGCTTACCCGCGTTGGACTAGGAAGTTTGTTTCTTGAAGGTTTTGCTGTGTTCTCAGTATTACGGAAGTGGTGGGATTTTTCCTGCCGGGAAATGTTTTCCGTTGGGTTTGGCGTATATTGCTTCGGTGCTTGGTGAGCATGATGTGAGGGTTTTTGATGCAAACGTGATTGAAGATCCATTGGGAAAACTGTCGAAACTGCTTGAAAGTGACATGCCAGACGTGGTGGGCATATCCCTTAGGAATATTGATTTGTTGAATCCGCCTCGGAATGACGTGGATTTCTATGGGCAATTTAAGGCGATGATACGTCTCATTAAAGAAAAAGCTCCATCCTCTAGATTGATCGTCGGTGGAACCGGTTTTTCAATCTTTGCGGAACAGCTAATGGCAGAGAATAGAGAGATAGACTTTGGTGTAGTTTCCGATGGTGAAATTGCGATAAGGGATCTCTTAAGGAATTTAGATCATCCTGAGAGAGTGAAGAACGTTTTATTTCGAAGTGAAAAGCAGGTTGTCTTCTCTGGAGAAGGCGAGTTGATCGATTTTGATCTTTTGCCTGATCCTTCAAGAAGTTTCTTTGACTTGTCAGAGTACATGAAAACGCCTTTTTCGGTGGGTGTCCAGTCAAGGCGTGGGTGTGCGTTCAGGTGCATATACTGTCCAGACCCATACCTAGGCGGATACAAGTCGCGGATGAGATCTCCGAAAAGGGTTGTGGATGAAATAGAGGCGTTGGTGAATGATTGTGGTATTGAGTCGTTCTATTTTGTCGATCCGATTTTCAATTATCCGACCGAGAATTCGCGGGAAGTGTGCAGGGAGATGCGCAGAAGAAAACTTGACGTGGAATGGAATGCTTACTTCCGTGAAGATTTGCTAAACTCGAGCTTTGTCAAGGAAGCTGAAGACGCAGGTTGCAGGATCTTTGAGTTTCACTCTGATGGCGCCTCCGACCAAGCTTTGAACTTTCTGAACAAGAATATGCGGATCAAGGACATAGAGAAGACCATGGATTTGACACGTCTTATGGAACGAGCAGGCGTAGGCTACCATTTCTTTTACGATTTGCCACGCGGCAATATTGAGAATTTGTTGGCCATTGCACGTGCTGGCAGAAAAAGCCGTGTCCAAATGCAGGGAAAAACTTGCATATATGACATTGGACCGAATGCGCATATATCCTCACACGATGCTGTGTGATCTTGCCCTAAGAGAAGGCAAGATTAGCAGAAGCACTAACCTGTTGAATTCACTATACTATACTTCTTCAACGTCTAAAATTCAAGAACTATTTACACGACCCATAAAGACACTATCATATTTATTGGCTGGCAGGAATTTCAAGGTGCATCACTAAACACAGATTCTCCTAGATAAGAACTGTGTCAGTTGCCAACTCAAGCATGGGTGTTCTCAGCAGTCGGATGTGTGCTTATGATAAGACACGAAGTCTCTGTTGTGATTGCAACCTACGGAGGAGCTAAGACCTTAAGGTACGTGTTGGAAGGTTTGAAGCGGCAGAGATTTGAAGATTTTGAGGTTGTCGCGGTGGTTAAGCCCAGTACTGACGAGACTCTGGAGCTTCTGAGGAAAAATAGGGCCGAGTTGGACATTAAAGTTGTAATGCAGAAAGATGGGCGTGTTGTAGACGCTGAACAACTCGGTTTAGAAGCTGCTGAAGGAAGGATAATAGTCTTCTTTGATGACGATGCGGTTCCAAAGCCAGACTGCATTCAAGAGCATGTTAGGACTTATGCAGACTCTAGAATAGGAGGAGTCGCAGGCGACATGATTGTCTCTACAATCGCCAATGATATTGTCGAGGAGTTTGAGGAAGTTGAAGTGCCACCTTCGCAATCGGCCAGAACAAGCCTTTCTTCGAGACTTTGGAATAGACCAGTAAGAGGACTTGAGCAGTACCGCTGCTGTGTTACTAGGTGCGGTTCTATTTGGCATGGTTTTTACTTGGAAGATAATCCTGTCGGAAATTATACTTATTGGAGGAAGAGGGGAATAGTCAGGTCTTTTCTAGGTGTGGGAGCGAACATGTCAGTTTTGGCTTCAGCAGGAAAGGGTACATGTTTTGGGAAGACCGATGAATGGAAAAGAGGTTACGGATGGGAGCAATTCTTGGCATGGCAAGTGTGGAAAAAGGGGTACTCGATGGTTCTTAATCCGAAGGCACAGGTGCAACACGTTTTATGCGGTAAGCATCTTACTGGAAGTCTCTATACCTCAGGCCTCAAGAACCCTGTGCCAGGCGAACTGAAAAGAACCCCAGAGGCTGAAAAGGTGGGCTATGAGCTTCTCAGGGAGAGTCATCTATTCTTTTTTAGGTTGTATCGCAAAGGGAGCGGGCTTTCACTATTTGCCAAGCTTTGTTCCGTGGTGAACTACGCTTTGGGTTCTTTCAGAAACATGAGAAATCTGAAAGAATTTGAAGATCTCAAGGTTCTGTTCATCTCGAACCTAGTCGGTCTTACATGGCTGATTTCAGGTCATGCGCATACGCCCCGCGCGCGCGAATTCGGAGGTCAAGTCAATGCGGTTAAGGTTTAACCGTGCTCTCGTAACAGGCGGAGCAGGTTTCATAGGGAGCCACATTGTTGACAGACTTTTGCTTGATGGACTTGAAGTCAGAGTTATAGACAATCTCAGTTCGGGTCGGCTGGAGAACTTACGCGAGCCGTTGGATGAAAAGCGGATTGATTTCGTGAATGGAGACGTTCGGAATTTGAAGACCGTTGAGGAAGTTGTCAAGGATGTTGACGTTGTCTTTCACGAGGCGGCTCTTGTCGGCCTACAACAGTCACTAAAGAATCCTGTTCTAACTAACGATGTAAATGTGGGAGGAACTGTCAACCTCTTGCAGGCTTCGGTGAAGCATGAAGTCAAGCGGTTCGTCTTGGCATCTTCAGCCTCGGTGTATGGCGATCAAGCTAGCGTTCCTGTCAGGGAGAATATGGTTCTGAA
Source organism: Candidatus Bathyarchaeota archaeon (assembly GCA_963845885.1). GTDB lineage: Archaea > Thermoproteota > Bathyarchaeia > Bathyarchaeales > Bathycorpusculaceae > DASPPK01. The sequence goes on along the minus strand of CAWJTU010000007.1, from coordinate 292,566 downwards.
CCCGAGTTCGCCGATGGCGGCTTCGAAGCTGTCGGCCGAGCGCAATCTCGAGGTCTTTCATAGGAAGTATGGTTTGGAAACTGTTGCTTTGAGGTACTTCAATGTCTATGGTGAGAGACAAGCTACGAGCAATCCTCATTCGGCGGTCATTACGACGTTTCTGCACTGTCTGACGAGTGGAAAGCGTCCAGTTATCCACGGTGATGGTGATCAGACAAGGGATTTCATACACGTTGACGATGTGATTGAGGCTAATGTGTTGGCTATGAAAAAGGATTGTGCAAACCTTTCTTTCAATATTGGGACGGGAGTGCCTGTCAAGATTAATGAATTGTTTTGTCTTTTGCGGGATTTGACTGGAAAGCGTGAAGTCGAGCCTGAGTATTCCAGTTCAACAGACGCTGGCATAAGGGAGAGCTGGGCCGACACTAGCAGGGCAAAGAGAATTTTGGGGTTTGAGGCGAAGGTTCCGTTTAAAGAAGGATTGAGTAGATTAGTGAAGTCATGGAGCTGCTTAGGCTGAACAAACCTCGACTCGATCACTCATCTGATGTCTTGGCAGAGGTCTAGCAGATTCCGTTTTTCTTGGGGCTTTTCTGTGAAGCTTGTTACAGTTTTCTTTGATTTGGAGGGTCCTTTTCTCTGGAGAGACGTTCCCAAGTTCGACATGGAAAAAGTGGTTAAGGACATCAGTGATGTCTTGAGCGGATTCAGGATCAAGGCTGTTTTCAATACTTGCGGAGTGCTAGCCGAGAAGTTCCCTAGATCGGTTGCGATGCTGCATGATGAAGGACACGAAATTGCTTCTCACGGCTACGCTCACGAGAATTTCTCTAAGGTGACTTTGCCAGAGCTGGACGCCCTTTTGGCGAGGACGGAGCAAGTCTTTGAACATGTTTTTGGAGAAGATCCGATTGGGGTGAGGGCTCCTTGGCTAGCTAGAAGCGAGAGTATCTACGACGTTTACAGGAAAAGAAACTATCGATGGACGAGCAATCTGAACGTTCCTTTTTGGGTGACCAAGTCTCGAGTTGATTTTGGTTCGGTTTCTTATCCGAGGTGGGTGATGGGGAAGGCAGTTTACGAGGTGAGGCGGTTGAGCCAGAAGGAAGAGCCTTTCAGGAAGGATTCGTTGGTGGAGATTCCGTTGGTTTCGCCTTTGGATGTTTATTGCATTTTTCCGTATCCTCAAGTCGGTGAGGATTCTCCGGCGAGTTCTTTGGAAGAAGCATACAGAATTCTGGTGAGTCATTACAGGTCGTCGAAGAAGTTTTTCAACCTGAACTTTCATGAACATTCGATAGGAACGGGCAACAGACTCCATCTGTTGGAAAGGGTTTTGTCTTTTCTGTCTGAGCAGTCAGATATGAGTTATGTTCTTGCTAGCAAGCTAGTTTCAGCGATTGGTTGATTTTTTGATGTCTGCACGAGTGAGTTACATGACTGAGGGAAAGGAAGTGAAGGTTTTCGGGAGCATCGATGATATTGGGCGAGAATCCGTTGATTCGATGTCGCAGGATGGCTTTTTCACTTATGGGTATTTTAAGACTCTTGAGACTTCTAGGCCTTACAACATTGTGCTTTCTTATGTTGCTGTTTACGATGGGAGCGGTGTGGTTGCGGTTGCTCCGTGTTATGTCGATTTGGACGATCGGTTTTCTGGTTTGGAGGGGAAGTTTCCTTTTGCGGGTAGCGTTGCAGGATTAGTCAGTCGTTTGGGGTTTTGTCTGAATCGGTTAATGGTTTGTTATTCGCCTAACTCCTACCATGGGAAGATTTTGGTTAGAGAGGGTTATGATGAGAGAAAGATGTTGGAGTTGGTTTCCAAGAAAATAGATGATGTCTGTAAGAGTCAGAGAATCCTGTTCAGTTCTTTTCCTTTTGTCTCTGAGTCAGAAAGAGTCTTGGAGGATAATTTGTGCAGACTTGGGTATCTGAGTTTCCCGTCGGTGAGGACTTTTTGCCTCGATGTGACTTGGTCTGATTTTGAGGATTACTTGGAGAGTCTGTCTTACAAGGCGAGAAAGACTGTCAGAAGAGAGATTAAGATGTGCAGAGAAAGCGGAGTTTCCATAGTGGAAGAGAGCGATTTTGGGAAGCTTTCGCCACTATTGTCTGGTTTGCATTCGAATCTTTTTTCTAGGTACAATCCTGGAGGCGAGACTCCTTACGGTCCGTCTTTTTTTAGGGGATTGAGTGAATATGCTAGGAATAATACGAGTGTGTTGCTTGCTAGAAAAGATGGTAAGGCTATCGGGTTTTCGCTTTCTTTGCGGCATCGAGGCACACTTGATGTTTATTTGGTGGGGTTTGACTATTCTTCTAGGACCAGTACGGATTTTGCTTATTTCAATTTGACTTATTACGAGCCGATAAGGCTGGCAATTGCGGAAGATGTCAAGAGGATTCATTTCAGCATAAACTCGGAGGGATTAAAGTTGAAGCGTGGATGCAAAGTGGAGCGAACGAATTCGTTTGTTAAGTGTCATAACGCGTTTGTTGGATCCCTGTATACGTCTTACATGAAGAGAAGAAAAGGTTGAGTAGCAGGCGTGCTTTCAGTCATAATTCCCGCGCTTAACAGCGCCTCCACGATTTCGGCGACTCTTTCCTCCATTTTCTCTAGCTCTCTCTCTCGAGATTTGTTTGAAGTCTTGGTTGTTGATGACGGGAGTTCTGATAGCACGGTCGCGGTTGCGCGAAAGTTTCCAGTGAAGGTATACTCTTGTTCAGAAAGGGGTATTGGTCCTCCGAGGAACGTTGGCGTGAAAATGGCCAAGGGAGATATTGTTTCTTTCACAGATTCTGACTGTGTCGTTGGGAAGAATTGGTTGGAGAAAATATTGGGTTTCTTTGAGCGAAATCCTGAAGCGGACGGTGTGGGGGGTCCTGTTCTCGCCTATCCGTGCAATCGGAACGCTGTTCAGAAGTTGACTGGTGAAATCTTTGTTGAGGATCAGGGGTATCCTGAAAAGCTGAAGAAGGTGCAGTTTGGCTCCATGTGCGGTATGATTCTTGGTTCGAATAGTTCTTACAGGAAGGACGCTATCACGGCGGCTGGAGGTTATTCAGAACCAGGGGGTTCGAATCTGGAGCTTGCTTGGAGGCTTGTTTCGATAAGGAAAAACCTGTTTTTTGATCCTAACATAAGAGTCTGCCACATGTTTCCTGCTGAACTCAAGGCTATTTTCAAACAGCAATTCAGGTGGGGAGTGCAGTCAACACAAATGAAGCGGAGACATGGTGTCTTCAGTGGGTTAAAAGAGTTTGTTCTTCTTTCTTATTTTCCTGTTCGGCGTTTGTTGTATCCTGATTCACCGAAAGATTTGGAGAAGAAATTGTTGCACTTCACCCAGTTGGTGAGTTATGGTTTGGGTAAAGTCTACGGATTGAGCCAGTGAAAACCGGCGTTGTTGTTTCAGTGAGCTGGAGAGGTTGGTGTCTCTTTGGGTTTAAGGGTTAGGGGAAAATCGCAGGCTGTTCTCTTGTATTTGGGCAGTGAGAAGCTCTTGCGAAATGTTTCTGTGCAGCCTGAATGGGCAGATATCAGGGTCACTGAGAGCTGTAACAGTCGCTGCGTGACGTGTCAGGCTTGGAAGAATAAGGCTGTTGACGAGTTGAGTACCGAGGAGATGAAGGATGCGATTCGTCAATTGAGTGAAGTTGGGGTTCGGAACGCGGTTTTCATCGGAGGCGAGCCTCTACTCAGAAGGGACATCGGTGTTTTGGTGAAGGAAGCGAGTTTGTCTGGGTTTAGGAACATTATGCTTGTGACTAATGGGCTTTTACTGGAGGATAAGGCTGAGGAGCTCTTGCGGAGCGGTGTCACGCATGTTACTGTCTCTGTGGACGGCATAGGCGCGACTGACGACAGGATCAGGGGGGTTTCAGGCAGTTTTGACCGAGCCGTCAAGGGTGTTAAGGCTGTTCAAAGGTTGAAGAAGGATTTGGGCGTTGATGTCGAGGTTACTTTGATAACGACGTTGTTGCTGAAAGAGAACGCTGAGGAGATTCCGAAGATTGTTGAGTTGGCACGGAGTTTAGGGGCGCATTGGATGTTCAATCTTTTGGATCCAAACATCGACATTTTCCGCGGAATACCTTTTTCGGAATTGTTAGAGAATGATAAACGCAAGATTGATGCTACTATAGATTATTTGAAGAGGACTTGCAGGGAGAATCCTAATGCGGTGTCAAGCTGTTATCACATGTTGGAGTTTGCTGGAGGATACTTGAAGACACCTAGCAAGTATGATTTTCATTGTATTCACGGTTACAAGATGCTTTACTTGGGTTCTCATGGAGAAGTATATTTGGGTTGTTACGCGTTGGATCCTATCGGTAACGTTCGAAAGGACAGGTTGAAGGATCTGGTTGGTTCCGATGCGGCTAAACAGTTGGCTCGGAGAATGTACAGGATGGATTGTCCGGGATGCACTAACAGGTACGAGTTTAATATAGCGATGAAGCATCTTTTGTCGCATCGGGTTTTGTGCGAGAGAAGACAGCGTAGGAAATCCTCAGTGGCGTAGGTTGAATTTGACACGTTGGTGGTCTGATGGAGAAAGTTAGAGTTGGAGTGATCGGATGTGGTGTGGCTGCGACACGGGATGTGCTTCCTAATTTGGTGGGACCTGAATTTGTAAGAAGGGGTGTAGAGCTTGTTGCTGTGTGTGATACTGTTGAGAGTCGGGTTAAGGCGACTATGAAGACTTTCGGAGCCAAAGAGGCTTACGTCGATTATAAGGATATGTTGGCCAAGTCAGATATCGATGCTGTGGCGATTTTCACGCCTATAGGCTCGCATTATCGGATGGCTTTGGATTCTGCGCTTGCGGGGAAACATGTGTATGTGCAGAAGACGATGACGACGAGTCTTGAGGAGGCGAACAGTCTGCTTTCGACGGTGAAGAAGATGGGTGTTAAGCTGGTGGCTTCTCCTGGGCAGATGCATAATCCGAGTTTTAGGTTGTCGAAGGAGATGCTTGATGGTGGATTGATTGGGAAGCCTTTGTGGGGAAGCATAGCTGCGAGCAATGATGGGCATATTCGTGAAGCGACTGATCCTTCGTGGTATTATAAGCCTGGGGGCGGTCCGGTTTATTCTCTTTTGGTTTATTGGGTTACGACTTTTTGTTGGATGCTTGGGTCGGTGCGGAAGGTGACGGCGTTGTCTGGGATTGTTATTCCGACGAGGTGGTGGGGAAAGAAGAGGATTGATACTGAGATGGATGATTCGACGATGATTCTGATGGATTTTGGCGGTTCAGTGTTTGTGAGTGCGGTTTCAAATTTTTGTGCTCAGGGCGTGTTTTCTGGAGGGTCAATCTACGGAGAAAAGGGCGTTATTAGGTTGCCGCTTGAATCGTTTCGGTCGACTCAGCAGAATAGTCGGCAAGTTCTTGTGTATAACACTCTTCGAAAGTTTAAGGCGGCATACTCTAATCGTAAGACAAGGTCAAATAGAAGTCGGGGCAGGAACTGGGTGGAGTGGAGTCCTCCGTTGTTTGCGTCGTCGTTGTCGTTGTCAGCCCCTTGGGGAGCGCATATAATGGCGGATATTCTTGAGTTTATTGATGCTGTCGTATGTGATAAGGAACCCAAGGTTGCCACGGGTGAGCGTGCGAGGCATGTTGTTGAGGTTTTTGAGAAGGCCTACTTGTCGGCGAGGACTGGGGAGTGGCAGCAGTTGGAGACGAAGTTTTCTTAGGGAGGGGCTGTTGTGAACGTGGGGTTGATTGGTTGTGGTCGAATTGCTGTGGATCATCTTAGGGTTTATCGGCAACTAGGCGATGTGAAGGTCGTTGCGGTTTCCGATGTTGATGTCCAGAAGGCGAAGCTTTTAGCCAGTGCTAACGGTGTGGATAGAGTTTTTCATGAGTATGTGGATGTTCTGAAGTTGAAGGATTTGGATTTTGTTGATGTGTGTACGCCTCCGTCGGTGCATGCTCAGATAGTGAGCGATGCGGCTGAGTATGGGCATAGCGTGCTTGTGGAGAAGCCTATGGCTCTCAGCAGTGAGGAATGTGAAGGAATGATTCAGGCTGTGGGGAAGCATGGGGTTAGTCTTTGTGTGTGTCATAATCAAATTTTCTTTCCCGCAATGACCAGAGCGAAGCAGCTGGTTGACAGTGGGGTTTTTGATGTTCTTTGTTTTAGGACTTCGGTGAAGGAGAATCCTGGTTTGTATGGGGTTCCGGCGTGGAACACGAGTGCGCGGGAGAGGGGGATTGTTTGGGAGGTTGGGTGTCATCCTGCTTATTTGCAGTTGAATTTTTTGAGTGATGTTGTTGAGGTTTATGCTTTGGGGAATATGGTGAGGCATGGGGTGTTTGATGAGTTTTCTGTGGTTTTGCGGACTTCTGGGAAGGCTTATGGGATTATGCAGGTGTCGTGGTTGGCTAGGGAAACTGAGAAGATTTACGAGTTTGATTGTGCGGATGGGAAGCACGCGTTTATGGTTTCGCCGCCGCCGATTGCTATCTCGGGCTATGAGACTTTGGTGGAGAGGGCGGGGATTACGGAAGCTGGGCTTCGTGCGGATGTTATGAGGGTTGTTCAGCATTTTAATAGGAAGGAGTCGGGGTGGGGTTATTTTGTGGGGCATTTTCATTTGATGAAGGGTTTTGTGAAGAGTTTGAAGGATGGGTCTTCGCCGCCGGTGCTTCCTGAGGAGGGTAAGAGGGCTGTTATGCTTCTTGAGTGTATTGAGGAGTCTTTGAGTAGTCGCAAGGCTGTGAAGTTTTCTCGTTAAGGTTAATAGGTTAATTTGGGTTCATGTTTGGTTTGAGGTGTTTGTGTGCGTTTGACTAGTAGGTTGAAGAAGTCGAGGGCGATGATTCGGTTAGTTAGGCCTGTTGAGTTGACTGCGAGTGATTTGATTTATGCGATTTTTGTGAGGGAGGATGGAAAGAATTTTGAGATTCCTTCTATGAAGGGGCAACGTTATGTTTCGTTGGATGATGCTGTGAAGGTTTGCAAAGAGGCTGTTGACGTCGGTATTCCTGCGGTTATGGTGTATGGTGTGTTGAAGGAAAAGGATGCTGACGGTTCCATTGCATTGCGGAAAGGTGGTTTTCATTCGCGGATTTTTAGGAGGCTTAAGAAGGAGTTGGGTGATGATTTGGTTTTGATTTCTAATGTTTGTCTTTGTGACTACACTTCTGCGGAGTATTGTGTTTACAGTGAAAAGGGCAAGGTGCTTAATGAAAAGAGTGCGGAGATGCTTGCCAAGATTGGTGCGGTTCATGCTGAGGCTGGAGCCGATGTGATTGCGCCCGCGGCGATGTGTGATGGTCAGGTTAAGCACATTAGGGCTAGGCTGGATGAAAACGGTTTTGATGATGTTGCAGTGATGACTTACGTGAAGACTGACAGTTGTCTTTTTGAGCCGTATTTTGAGGCGATGACGCTGTCGAAGGAGCCGAGGAAAGGGATTGATTCGAGCAAGTTCAGGATCGGACATTCTCAATGAGAAAATGTACATGCAGAAAGTTGATTTGGACTTGAGTGAAGGTGCGGACATGGTTATTGTGAAGCCTGCTTTGACTAATCTTGATTTGATCGTGAAAGTGAAAGAAAGGTATCCCACGGTTCCGATTGCTGCCTATCAAGTCAGCGGGGAATATGCTATGGCGAAGCTTCTTGCTGATCATACGCCTGTGCAAGAAAAGACTGTTTTCATGGAGACTCTTGGTTCGATTAAGAGGGCTGGGGCTGACATGATTTTGACTTATTACGCTGTGAATGCGGCGAAGCAATTGAACCAAAGAAAATAGTTGTCATGTGATCGATTGATTACGTAAATGAAGGTTACAAGCAATACTTTGAGTCTTGAATTCGCCTATTAATCAGAACGCTGTAAGAGATAATTACCTGATCAACTGAGAGAGTATCATTTCGAACTCTGTACCAAAGATTCCGGACGGTAAAACTGCTTGCGGACGAAACGTGATTTGAGGAAAAGGATGATAGTCTTTTCGCCGCATCCTGATGATATGGCTTTGGGTTGTGGAGGAACCATCGCTAAGAAAGCGAGTGAAGGGTTCGAAGTTTACGTAGTTATGTTGACTGACGGTAGGCACGCGTTCACTCACAGATTGGGCATAACCTCTGAGCCAAGTCCGGAAGAAGTGAAGCAGATGAGGAAAGATGAATTCATAGAAGCCGCAGGGTTGCTGGGTGTGCCTAAGAAGAATCTTTTGTTCTTTGATTACGAGGATGGAAAGCTGCAAGAGCATGAGAAAGAAGCTGAAGAAAAAACAATGGAGATCATAGAAAAGTATTGGCCTGCCGACATGTACTATCCTTTCAGAAGAGACTGCCATCCGGATCACAGAGCGACCAACCGAATAGTTCGTCACGCTTTGCAGCGATTGAGATATGCGGGATCTTATGAATACACTATCACGCACACGTACGCGCATCTTGGTCCATTGGTGGAGAAGTTTCTGAGCATTCTTAGGAGAAACGAGGTTGGAGAAGACGTGTCAGCGTTTGTTGCCTTGAAAAAGAAGGTGCTTGACACGTATGAAAGTGAAATGACTGTCATTTCGAGCAAGCAGAAAGAACCTCTTCATACGAGTGTAAAGAAATTTTTGAGAAACAAAGAGATTTTCCGCGAATCGAAATAGCGCGCAAAGATCAGTATCAATGAGATTGTCCGAGTGGGAAGAAAATGTTAGAACTGATAATGTCGCTTTTCTTCCTGTTTTTTGGGCTTTTTGTCGGTGTTTATGGGATATACTTTGCTTGTATCAAGATGTGGGTCAAAAAGCCATGGGGTTTGGTCGTTGAGGAAAACTTTCAACCAAAGATATCAATTCTCATTCCTGTTCATAACGAAGAAAGAACTATAGTGGACAAGCTGACAAACATTAAGAGCGTTAATTATCCTAAAGAAAACATCGAAATAATAGTGACTGATGACGGTTCTAGCGACGGTACTCTGGAGAAAGTGCAGAGTTTTGTCAAGTTCAACCCTGAACTCAATGTTAGAATTCTCGGACCGAACGAGCGAGCTGGAAAATCAGTTGCGTTGAACAGGGCTTTGCCTTTTTCGACAAATGGTATCGTCATAGTTTCTGATGCGGATACTCAGTGGCCTGAGGATCTGCTTCAGAAAACGTTGCCTTATCTTGTGGATTCGAAGGTTGGAGCCGTGACTTGTGGGGGGGTGAACAGGAACGTCGGCGAAACTTGGGTGACGAAGGGTGAAGACACTTACCTGCAGCTTACCAATTTGATAAGGCTGGGCGAATCGAAAGTTCATTCGACGATAAGGTTCGAGGGGGGGTTCTGTGCTTTCAAGAAGGTCGGCTTTCGATAAGTTTGACGCGGAAACTGGCTCGGATGATTCTGGCACGGCCTTGGAGGTTGTTCAGCGGGGATATAGGGCAATAATGGTGCCTGACACGGTTTTTTACACGACTTTCCCGACTGTTTTTGCTCAGAAGTTAAGAACGAAGGCGCGACGGGCAACTCAATTGATGAGTTTATGGGTGAAATGCTCCAAGCTTCTGTTTAAGAGGCAGCTTCTTCTTCCTAAGAAGATTCTCATTCCAGAAATGCTCCTGTTTATTTTCAGCCCACTGATTCTCATAGCCTTGATGGCAACAACGGCATCCGCGATTCTGTTCATTCCATATTCACTTTTTACTGTAGGCATTCTTTTGTTCATCGGTTGTTTGTTTGTTTTCGCCCGAAGAACATTTATTGAAGTCTTTGTTGATAATCTGGTTCTCTTCTACGCGCTGTTGTCTGTGATGCGTGGAAGACGCTATACTGCTTGGGAAAAACCGTAAACGAAAATCTGTAAAAAGTTGGTGTTGAAATGACTAAAGTTGCAATTATCGGTCTAGGCAGAATGGGCATGCTGCATTTGATGAACTGTTTGAAATTGGATGATGTTGAAGTAGTTGCTGCAGCAGACTCGTCGAAGAAAGGACTGAGCAAAGCGAAGGCGTTGAAGGTAAAAAACGTTTACGCGGACTACCACGACATATTCAATCATCCATCCGATTTGGATGCGGTTGTTTTGAGTTTGCCGAATTTTATGCATTTTGAAAGCATTAAGTTGTCGTTGGAAGCTGGTCTGAATGTTTTTGCCGAGAAACCTTTGGCGACTTCTGTGGGTGAGTGCCAAGAAATAGTCCGTTTGGTTGAAAAAAGCGGCAAGCAACTCATGGTGGGTCATGCCATGAGATTTGTTGAGGCTCTTATGACGATGAAAGAAAGATTGGAGAAAGGGCACATCGGAGACTTAGAGGTCGCGACGATTGAGGAAATCATCAATGGTCCGTTTTCTCATCCGAGGGTGCCGGCTCCGGTTTCTGACTGGTGGTTTGATCCGAAGAAGTCTGGAGGAGGGGCGCTTCTGGACGTGGGTTATCACATGATTGATTTGTTTAGGTTTTTTGCTGGAGACGCCGAAGTTGTATATTCTTATCTTAATTACAAACTCAACCTTCCAGTTGAAGATGGCGCGATTCTGGTGTTGCGTTCTGATTCTTCTGTCAAGGGAATAATAAACATCGGTTGGTATCAGCAGACTGTTTTTCCCAAGTATAATTTCAGAACAATCCTTCATGGGACTGCGGGATACTTGTCAAGCGAAGACTTGGTTCCGCATAATCTCTATTTCACGCCGTGAAAGAGGGGAGCTAAGAATATTCTGAGAAGAATTGCGGGAAGGAAGATTCGTTATCTCTACTACACGTACTATTATGAATCTTTTTACAAGGAGATGGTTCACTTTTTTGATTGCGTGAGAAATGGTTCTACTCCGTTGGTTTCTGCTGAGGATGGCTTGAAAACTGTTGAGATCATTCAAGCTGCATACGACAAGTTTAGGTCCGAATCATCAAGTCAAATATGGGGATGTGGTTTGATGGGAAGTTCTGTAAGTCTGGTAAGAGTAAATGGTCCAGAAGATATCGGCAAGTCTGTTGATCGGGCTATAAGCCTAATCGATTTCAAACCAGCTGGTCCCGTGCATTCCGTGGTTATCAAGCCCAACCTGTGTTACTATTGGGATGCTAGTACTGGGTACACGACTGATCCGCGGGTTGTTTCTGGCGTGATTGATTCTGTTCGCGAGAGATTTGGCAAGGACGTTAATATCAAAGTTGCCGAAGCTGATGCTTCAGCCATGCGTACGAGGCATGTTTTTCCGGTGTTGGGTTATCAGCGTTTGGCGAAAGAAAAGGATGTTGAGTTGGTAAATCTATCCGCTGATGAGTTGCTGGATGAAACGGTTAGGGTGAATGATCGTGAGATTTCGTTTAAGGTTCCTTCGTTGCTGAAAAAGTGTGATTTGTTCATAAGTGTTCCAAAGTTGAAGATTATGAGGGCAACGAAGATTACCTGTGCGATGAAGAACGTGTTCGGTTGCATTGGCTATCACAGAAAACTGATTTATCACGAGTTTTTGGATGAAGCTATAGTGGGAATAAACAAGGTGTTGCATCCGCATCTCACTGTTGTGGATGGATTTGTTTGTCTCGGACGCTGTCCCTCTAAGCTCGGGCTTGTTATGGCTGGAACTGACGTGTTTTCGGTTGACTGGGTTGCTTCACAAATCATGGGTTACAACCCGTCCAGCACAAGGTTTCTGAAACTTGCGGTCAAGGAGAAGGTGGGAAACTCTGACGGCGTTGGAGTTGTTGGGGAGAAGCTTGGCAGAGTTTGCGAAGGCTTTTCCTAAGGAGGGTTTCGTGGCTTCTAAATATTTGTGGGGCATCGAATTTTGGATGTTAAGTGCTTATCGCAAAGTAACCGGAGACGTCATTCCTCCTGTGATCGAAGGACTAAAAGCCAACTGTGATCGGTAAGCTTGGGAACAGGAATTTGCGACAAAGCGTTTTATGGAACGGTGCTGGGTGCGAGATGCGAATTTGAAGATATGCATTTTGAGTTCTTTTGAGGATTCGATGCAGAAAGGTTCTGGTTATTCGGCGCGTACTTACAATCTGGCAAGAAGCCTGGCAGAGTCTGGAAACGATGTGAGCGTGGTCTTGCCTAAGGATAAGCCCTTTCTTCAATCTGTTGAAGGTGTCAAGGTTTATGGAGTGAAAGGTCTGTTTCCTCGTCCTATGCTTGAAGTATTGAGCAAAGTCGCGGGGATCTCGAGGCCTACGTCGATTTATTTCTACGATTTCTTTTTCGCTTTCCGAGTGAGTAAACTGATTCGCGAGAATGGATGTTGTTCAGATCGAGCAGCAGGCGTCGGGAGCACTTTTTGTTCCGTTCATCAGGAGGGTTCTGAAGAGACCTGTCGTGCTCGATTGTCACGATGTTTTTCAAGCTTTGCGTCTGAAACAGACTGGAATTTCTGAGGAGGATTTTTGAGACTTTCTTGGAAAAATTGGCTTACAGGAATGCTAATCTGGTTTTGACGGTTTCGGAGAATGAAAAGAGGGTTTTGATTTCAAGCAATAGCCTCAACGCAGGTAGGATAATCGTTGTTCCTAACGGGGTTGACACGAGGTCCTTCACTGTCTCAGGGGAGCAGGGTGAGGCAAGGGAAAATTATGGTTTACAGGACTCGCGAATCATTGTTTACGTTGGTAATCTGGATTATCCCCCAAATCGTGAGGCAGTTCAAGCATTGTCATCTATAATTGCGCCAAAGGTTCAGGACAAAGTCAAGAACGCAAAATTCCTCGTCGTGGGAAGAAGCAAAGACAAGATGGAAATGCCAAGACTAGTGTTCACTGGGTTCGTTGATAATCTTGCAGAAATTCTGAACCTATCGGAGGTTGCTGTCGCTCCTCTTCTTCACGGATCAGGTACGCGGTTGAAGATTTTGGAGTACTTTTCCTGTGGTTTGCCCGTGGTTTCTACATCGATTGGTGCTGAGGGTCTTGACGTCAAGAACGGTGTCAATATTTTCATCGAAGATGACCTTGATAGCTTCGCCTCTCGGATAATTGAGTTGCTTGAGAACAAGAATCTTGCAAGAGCGGTTGGCAAAGCTGCGAGAAAGCTTGTCGCAGACAGTTATGATTGGTCCCAAATCACTCGCAACCTGGAAATTGCTTTGCACGGTCTCCTTTCCTAAAAACTGATTAGGATAGTAATTCCTCGTCCCGAAATCTTTGTAGAGTTCAATGAAACAGGCAGGCTAGCAGAATCCTATGTTTCCTGAAGTGACTGTCGGCTTGTGTGTAAGGAATTCTGAGACTTCGGTAGCAGATGCCATTGACAGTATTATGAACCAAGATTATCCTCATGACCGCATCAAAGTCGTGTTCGTTGATGATGGAAGCGAGGACAGCACACTTTCAATCATCAAAGATCGAATTCCAAGAATGGACATGGCCGCAACCGTTTTTCACACTGATTGGAAAGGCGTGGGTAGCGCCCGCAATACGGTACTTGCCAATGCCGATGGTGACTACATTCTCTGGGTTGACGGCGATATGTCACTATCAAGGAATTTTCTCAGGAAACTAGTGGATTTCATGGAAGAGAACCAGAAGGCTGGAATCGCAAAGGGTAGGCAAGCCCTTGAACCGGGTCGCAATTTGTTGGCAACTCTCGAGGCGTATTCTCGTGCTGCGGGAAGAATGGTTGATTATCAATCGTCTAAAGGGAGATTTAAGGCCGTGGGGACTGGCGGAGCTCTTTACCGGTTGAAGGCGGTCAGAGGAGTTGGAAGGTTTGATGAGAGCTTGAGGGGGTATAATGAGGATTGGGACTTTGAGTTAAGGTTGAGGAAGGCTGGTTGGTCTATGCACACGGTGGATGTCGCTTTCCATGATTATGAAAGGTACGGGTTGACTTGGAAAGCGTTGTGGAGCAAGTATTGGCTGAGGGGATATTACACTCATTATTTTCTTCACAAGAATAAGGGTTTGATCAGGCATTATAGGATGTTTCCTCCTGCTGCTTCGTTGTCTGGGCTTCTCAGTTCATTTGCGCTGTTCAAATTGACTGGGCAGAAAGCGGTTTTTCTTTTGCCTTCTGAATCTGCTTTCAAAATGACCGCGTGGTATTTTGGTTTTGTTCGAAGCCACTTTGATTCTTATTCTCCCTCCCTAGCAGGAGCCATGTAGCATCGTGGTGTGAGGGCAAAGTCAAGTGAGAAACGAAATGTCAGTGTTGGAAACAAGATTTAAAACATTGAAGATCAGAGTTTGCAGGATGTGAAGCATAATGAATGTTGGTCTTATAGGGTGTGGAAGGGTTGCTCAGATTCACATGGCAGCGTTCAGGGCGCTGAACCTGAATGTTGTAGCTCTGGCAGACGCCGATGCGAATAAGGCAAAGTCTTTCGCGGAGCAGTACAAGATCGGCAAGGTCTTTTCGGATTACAAGGATCTTTTCGAAGTGAAGGACATAAGTTTCGTGGATGTTTGTACGCCGACGTCAACGCATGAGATTATAGTTAGGGATGCTTCGAAAGCTGGTCTTAATGTGTTGATGGAGAAGCCGATGGCTCGAACCAGTGAAGAGTGCGAGAGGATGATTGAGGAGTCCAAGAAGCATGGAACGAGTTTGTGTGTGTGTCACAATCAACTGTTCTATCCGTATGTCAGATATTTGAAGGCGGTAGCGGAATCTGAGGGGTTTAATCTTACTTGTTTTCGAACTTCTCATCGTGAGAATTTTGAGTGGCTGAAGGCTCATGGTTTGGCTCAGCCTTGGAATGTGAGTCCTGAAAACCGAGGCATCCTTTGGGAGGTCGGCACGCATCTTGCATATTTGCAGCTTAATTTCTTGAAGAACGTGAAAGAAGTATATGCGTTGGGCGTTAAAGCGAAATATTCTGTGTTTGATGACTTCTCAATTCTTTTGCGAACTGACTCTGAACGCTGGGGCATAATGGAGATTTCGTGGATTGCTCAGGAACCCGAGATGGTGTACGAAGTAACTGGTTCCAACGGAAGGAGAGTGCAGACCTTCTTGCCTCATGGTTACGTCGTGGAGAGAACGCAACCTGCTCCCGCAAGTCTGGCAGGTGCAGCAGGCAACTGGTTAACTGATGAGAAGAGGTTGTTTAGAAAATGGTGGAAGATCGCTGCGGACCAAATCAGTAAGCCACAGTTGGGACATGTTAATTTGATAGGAAGTTACGCAGAAAGTCTTGAGAAAAAGCTTCCCTCACCAGTCACTGGAGAAGACGGCAGAAACGCGATCAGACTTCTAGAATGCATCGAAGAATCATTAAAAGAGCGCAAGCCAGTCAATTATTCTTCTTGGTGAGCATCTTTCTGACTCGCCGGAGTACGCAAAGATGAATGAAACTTGGCGATTGCGCATGCAGTAAAAACTTTAAGGTTGTTATGATCCGCATCAAAAGTGCATGGATAATTCGCTTGACGCTTTTGGAGGGATGCCATGATCCAGTCTAAGGAAGATTACAGGTTCTACCTAGAGGCTGATCGTCTGGCTTTAGGGGTAGATCACAGGCGACCACGTTTGTTGGGTGACGAGATCTGGAAATTCCAAAGGTTATTAAGAAAAGCCGAATACTTTCAAAACTGCAAAAAGGATTTGTTTTCAAGAATCTACTTTGGGTATATTCATTACAGATTGTACAAAATGAGTCTGGCATTTGGATTCTGCATTCCTAGAAATGTGTTCGGGCCTGGTTTGTCTATTGCTTACTACTCAGGACCGATTGTCGTAAATCCTCAAGCGAAGGTGGGTGCAAATTGCAGAATATCTCACTGCGTTACCATTGGAAGCGAGCAGCGTGCTGGAGAGAAGATGGGAGCTCCAAAGATCGGCGACAACGTCTTTATTGGCCCTGGCGCAGTAATTATTGGTCCGATAGAAATTGCAGATAATATTGCAATCGGAGCAAATGCTTTCGTCAATAGATCTTTCAAAGAATCCGGAATAACAATTGCCGGTGTACCAGCAAGAAAGATTTCAGATGAGGGTTCAAAAAGACTGATAAATCGAGTAACTGAAGTCCTGAAGAAACATGCCGACCGCGGAACGCCAGCCAAGTGAATATTGTGTGCGACTGAGAATCAGTTGAATATGCTGTGGAAACGACAGGCGTGGTCATTATCAGCAGCCCGTTGATTTTCCATGGAGTAATACAAAACACTCAGTTGTAACCGTAATCTCGCTCAGAAGGACGATCAATTCGCAGGTTATTGAGCCAAATCTAATTACCCAATCGTCAGTGGATGAGGATACGCATAGGGCGAATAGACGAATCCGTCCAAGGTCTGGTTTGGTACTCGCAGGAAATAGTTTACGTCTGCAACGTAGCCTGGGGGATTGCTCATTTTGCTGCTGAAGTCTACAGGGGTTCCGTTGGAATATACTGCCATGTTATTCCAGATGTAAAACTGTTCAACGTCGTATGGCGCAGGTTCTCCATCACTCAGAAGCCCTACAGTACGAGTACCGTATCCAACATTGATGATGACGGTATTGTTCCAGACTACACCTCCACCGCCCCGCATCTCAACCGCATAGTCTTGACCATAACTGTAGCTTTCATCTGTAAAGTTGAAGATGTTGCTATAAACTTCTACTCCTCGCGTTCCCCAAGGGTAGCTTGGATTTCCAGCGTTTCCATGAGCGTCACAGGCTCCATACGGCGCAGATTCTTGGAAATAATTGAAACGAGCAACGTAATAGCCGCCACCGTTGCCTGAAATCGCATGTCTCGTTCGAGTGAAATTGCAGTTTTCAATGTATATCGGTTGAGGCAAAGGCAATCCTCCGACAGCTATTGTTGGATAGTACTGACCCAGAAAACTGGAAATGTTTGGTGCCCACGTATAGTAATCTCCCACAACGATTATGCCATAGCCCCAAAGCGACCAAGTTGATGAACTTGAATTATGAGGAGCCCATTTGTCTTTATACGGATTGTCAAAACTGCAATGATCTATAACTCCTCTATTTATCAATTTGTAAGTATGCGCGTCGTCATCACTCGTGTATATTGCTGCTTGCGTAAAATCTTGGAAAGAGCAATGGTCAATCCTGAAGTCTTGGGTGCACGCAATGTGAATGGCATTGTTGGTTGTTGTAGTTTCATCCACAACGAAACCCACAAAAGATATTCCTGAAATGCGAACCGCTGAACCATTGTAGTTTTGTCCACTCCAAACACGAGAAAACATGCTGGAACCTCCCGGGTTTATGGTCTCTTGTAAGATTGTGACTCCTATTCCAGCCCCTATGATGTTGATGGGAGCTTTTGTAAATGTAATATTCACTCCTCCGCTTACTGTGGGGTTAAATGCGAAGGTTCCAGCGGGAACGTGGACAGTTCCGCCGCCTAAAGCCACAATCGCATTTACAGCGGCTTGAATATCGGTTGGAGAACCGCTTTTCGCGGTCACCCCTGAAAGCGATATTGTGCCCGTATTGCCTATGACGAGAGAGCTCGTCGGTAAAGAATATGCTAACGACAAAATAGAAACGAACGTCACAAAGGCCAAGAATATGGCAGGGTTTTTCCGGTTTCGCAATTTAGTAATCCATGTTGTTATCTGCAGTTCATGGATTAATGCGTTTCTGTTCATGAGTTCTTCACACATACAAACACTTGACCGAATAATAAATCTTATGTCTTACTATAACATCAAGCAATCTTCCAAGATTCTGGAATACGACCCAAACACGTTGAATTAATATATAGTACATCCCAGAAGTCGATCTTAATGATTCAGCAGAAAAAGGTCAAAACCAACTCTCTCATATCCTCAGTAACGACTCTTCATCTGCAAATCGCGTGGATAGAGGTTCTATGATGGAGAATCAGTCCTCCTTTCGCCTAGGCATGAAGCAACTCTTGCCTGCGATTCTCATCGTACAATTGACATTTTTGATCGCTGTGATTTTTGACCTCCCCGTATTGCGACAGGCAGTTGGATTTTTCTATTTGACGTTCATCCCAGGCTTTGCGATTTTGCATCTGTTAGACTTGGAACTTGACGCAACAGAAAAGACAATCTTCGCTGTGGGTTTGAGCATTGCTTTTCTGATGGGCGTGGGTCTTCTGACAGATTTACTAGGTCCATTGCTTGGCATATCACAGCCTCTTGGACTAATTCCTCTCATGGTTGTCGTTACTGGACCTATTATTCTCCTATTGCTTGTTCGACGAGACAAGTATAATATTCGCGCATTTTCTATGCAATTTAGAAACCTAATCGTTCCTGGAGCCATCATATCCGCGATAATCGCGTTTGGCGTGGTCGGAACGATGCTGGTGAACGCTCCTCCACACAACAATAACCTAGTTTTGCTTCTCTTGTTTATTTTCATATCAGTTTTGATTGGAGTCACAGCTATCTCCAGAGGGTTCGTGTCTCCTGCGTATTATCCCTTTATTCTATTTGCAATTGCGCTTGCTCTTCTATTCCAAACTTCTCTATTTTCCAGTTACATACACGGTGGCGATATCTTCGGGGAGTACGCATCACTCAAACTTGCGTCCAGCGATTCATACTGGAACCCAGCGGTTTCGAGCAGAATATACACGATGCTGAGTGTGACAATTCTCCCGACAATTTACTCCAAAATAATGGGCTTGGAATCAACTTGGGTACTGAAGGCAGTCTATCCTCTGATATTTGCATTGGTCCCAGTGGGAGTATTTCAACTCTTCAAATCCAAATTCAATAAGGAAATCGCCTTTTTCTCCGTCTTCTTCTTCGTATCCAATTTGGTATTCTTCACTGAAATCGTCACTTTGGCAAGGCAAATGATTGGTGAATTATTCTACATATTGCTATTTTTGAGTATTGTTAGCAATAAAATCCAGAGCCGTTCGAAATGGTTCTGCTTCTTCGCTTTCAGCTTTGGATTGATCGTTTCACATTATGCTTTGTCCTACATTTTCCTTGCGTTCATTTTTATCTTTTGGCTTTTTGGATTCGTGAGAAAACGTAAAACAGTAGTAAATTTCGGCATGGTGACAACATTTGCAGTCATGACTTTTCTTTGGTATTTGTACACCTCTTCGTCAGAAACGTTTAATGATTTAATAAACATGGGCAACAATATTGTTTCGAATTTCAGTTCAGACTTTCTCAATTCCCAATCCAGAGGAACCCAAGTTTTGCAGGGCACTGGACTTCAAGGTGGGATTGGAACATTCTGGCATGTGGGAGGTACTTACCTCTATTACGCAACAGAACTGCTTATCATAGTAGGCTTACTGGGCCTCCTGCTTAAGAAGCGGCGATCATTTTTTGATGATGATTACAATATATTGGCATTTCTCAATATGGCGCTTCTCGTGGCATGTATTGTTGTGCCTAACTTGGCAACCTCTTTCAACGCAACCAGATTTTATCAAATGACTCTTTTCTTCCTGGGGCCTCTCTGTGTCGTAGGAGGAATTGGCATACTGCGGTTCTTGACGCGGAGAAAAATCAATGAGAAGTACATTTTGGCCATTGTTGTCTTGGCCATACTCATACCTTTCTTTCTTTTCCAGACCGATTTCGTCTATGAAGTCGCAAGAGAATCAAGCGTTTCTTTGCCACTGAGTTCATATCGTTTCAGTGCATTCACGCTAGCTGACTTTGGTGTGCTTCAAGAAAGTGAAGTCTCGGGCGCAAACTGGTTGGCACATTTTGGAAATGTGAACGAAACCGTTTACGCAGACATGTTGTCTGGAGTGATTTTCGATTATGCCAGTGCCCAGAGTCCGGTTCCACTTTCCTTGGGAGTGTCGACAATGGAAGGTTCCTTCATTTATCTTAGAGAATTCAACGTGTTTGATGGAACAGTTCTCACCAGCTATGGGCCTTCTGGTTCATTCAATATTACTCAGGTTACACCTAGCCTTAATGAAACAAACCTCATTTACTCGACCGGTTCTTGCGAAATCTACGAAGTCCCTTCAAGTTGATCTATCTCAAGAATCAATTGAGCAGTAGGATGAACGTCGCACCCCTCCAAACGTAGAGTTTGTGGGAAATGGCAAATTCGATCCTTCTTTCAACACCGATCAGCTGTCTCTGAAAAGGAGAGGCGCTTGAAAAATGCCAGGCGAGCTAAGACAGAGCCTACAAAACACAAGCCTGATCTATGAAATGTGTGAGGTTAAAACCATGGATTTGGACGTTGTTGTTTGTGCTAAGAACCGGGCTGAAATGCTGGGGCGAGTTCTACAACAGATCATATGCGAAATTCCTTTCAGAGAGTTGATTGTGATTTATGCTTCATCAAAGGACAAAACAAAAGAGGTTGCCGAGAAATACACAAAAAAAGTCTTTTGGGATGAAGATAAGGGACTTGGAGCAGCAAGAAATTTAGGAATTAGAAAATCCTCTTCGGAATTAGTAGCAATGATTGATACTGATGTGGTCCTAAGCAAGAATTGGTACAAACACCTGTTGAGGCATTTTGAAGACCCTAAAGTTGCTGCTGTTATGGGAGCAAATATATACGGTTATGGATTTCCTCCAATCCAGCGTCTTTCTGAATATTGGCGATGGAGGCGTCCTGAGGATTGGGGCTGCATTAACACTATTTTCAGACGTGGTTTAGTGTTAGAAGTAGGCAACTTTGACGAAACAATATCCGGTGCCGGAGAGGATTACGACTTATATAAACGAATACTGGCTGCAGGATACAAATGGGTTTGGGACAGAGAAGTCGTCATTTATCATCCAATGACCTTATTTGAATATCTTAACCACCTTCGCTGGTGGGCAGAGAGCGCTCCCCGTATGCGAGAACTCGTGGATCAAATAAGATTCTATTCATTGTTCAGGATTTACCTCAGATTCGCTTACTCGATACTGAAATCTTTTCAAGAAGGTGTGACACTTTCTCTCAACGTACAGCCTGTCCTGCTATTCTTAAGGCCAATATTTCAAATTGTGTCTGTCACGGCACAACTTAAGGAACTGAAAAAGATGCTACGTTCACAGCACGTGTCTGGACTTTGGGCAATTTAAGCGACAGCAAAATCGCGAGTGAACAATGACTGGAACGTCCAAAGGTAAGATTCTTGCAGATTTGTCACGTTTATCACTTGTTCTATCCATTGAGCATGGGTGGAGTAGAAACACAAATAGATCTGATATCGAATTTCCTTTCAAAATATGATCGGAATTTACATTTTAGTCTTATTACGGATAGAGAAGTGTTTTTACCTTTTCTGCACAGGAATCTAACCAAGCTTGAGTATTATGGCAATCTGAAAGTTTTCAGACTTGGACCCAACATTCCAAAACTGGTTAACGAATTTTCTTCCGTATTTCAGATGAGAGTTAAGATACAGAACCGCGTATACTCGAAAAAACTTCAAAATTCAGTAATTCAAAGGCTTTTCGAGGAAGCTAAGAAGATAAAGGAGGTTAAAGGAGCGGATGTGTTTCATGTACATGGACTGTGGGGCGATCAATATGAGTTATTGGCATTTCAGCTAAGCAGATTTTTTGGAAAGCCGCTTATCGTCCACCTTCGGGGATATTACTTACCTGGGCCAGAAGCCATGCCTCTTCCAAACGACTTGATTATGGAAATACTGCTCTATGCAAGCGCGGTCGTAACTCAAGATAAGAATGTTTTTAGCAAGTTAAGAGAATGGAACTTGCAAAACAAGAGCTCCTTGATACCCAATGCAATAGACTTGGAAAAGTCTCTGTGCAAAGAACGAACCTTACGCAATGAAAATGGTCCGAATATCGCCTTTGTGGGGCGGCTTTCGGCTGCCAAAGACCCTGTAACTGCCATACTTGGATTTAACGTCTTGTTGAAAAAAATTCCTCACGCCAAATTACACATCATTGGCGACGGCCCTCTAAGAAATACCATTCAGCGTCTGGTCCAACAGTTGGATATAGGCAAATCCGTGATAATATACGGCGCTCGCAGTGACGTAGACAGTTTCCTTCAGATGAGCGATGTTTTCTGGGCCACATCCCCAGTAAATAATTATCCTTCAAACTCGTTGTTGGAGGCGTTGGCTTCAAGTCTACCAGTTGTTGCAACTGATACCGGACTGACTAGGGAGTGGATTGTTGACAAAAAGAATGGATTGTTGATTTCTCCCATGAATCCAACAGAACTCGCTGATGCAACGGAAAAAATATTGACAAATAAAGAGCTTCGCAATTTCCTTTCAACAAACGCACGTGCTACCGCAGAGAAATATGATGTTAGAGCAATCTATCCTAGGATAGCCCAATTGTATTATTCAGTCTCTGGGAAAAAGTGAAATACCCTGTAGGCGAAACCCCAGCCTTCATTGTTATTCGACAGTGAATCAGATGGGAGAGAAGACTAATTGGAGAACCGAAGGCTAAGAGAGCAAATTCATCAAGCTAACGTTAAAGCTCACCGATTTGAAGCAAAATACTTCGAAATGTTGCATCCAGAGATATACAATGTGGTTGAACAAAAACGGTTGACCAGATCACTGAAAAAAATCGCTAAACTCATTTCAAGTAATGGGAAAAAAGCTCTTGATTTTGGTGCAGGGACAGGTAACGTAACGAGCAAACTCTTACTCATGGGATATGAAGTTACTGCGGTCGATATTTCGGAAGATATGTGCACAGTTTTACGAAATAGGTATGCAGATTTCCTCAAAACAGGTACGCTACACGTAATCAATTCAGAAATCGAGGACCTAGTTCTGGGTTCTGAAGAATTCGACCTGATTACGTGTTATGCAGTCTTGCATCATATCCCAGATTACGGAGAAGTCATCAAGAAGGTTTCATTATCCTTGAAAAAAGGTGGAGTAGTTTATCTAGATCATGAGAATTCGCCTTTCTTGGGAACTGTTGGAAGGATTGCACGTCTCTATCATTTTTCCGATTGGCTTTTGAACGTTCTCATTGGATCAACATACCTCCAAGTTGCAAACGGGAAAGATGAATTCAAAATGATAAGTAAAACAGAATTTGCCTTGGCCGATTATTGGGGACAACCTGACCGCAAAATTGACAATGCAAAAATAGAACGCGTTTTCAAAGAATTGAACTTCGCATATTACCTGCGGATAAACTATCATCTTCACAGAACGAAAATTCCGAACCCCTTCTTTTATATCTTCAAATATGCCTCTGACCCTGACGTGAGTTGTTGGATAGCCAAAAAGTAAGTAATAGCATGCATATAATGATGTTTTCTCTAGAAATATCATTCTCACAGGTTTGACAGCCAAATAGGTATTAAGGTAATTTACCAACTATTGGACGTAGGAAGACCAGAGGGTGCCATCTGCTGAAATGGATGAAACTCCGTTTGTTTCCATAGTCATTTGCACATACAACAGAAAAGACCTTCTGAAGGATTGTCTTAATTCGATCTTTTCCGCTAATTATCCCTCGTCCCTCTATGAAGTCATAGTCGTCGACGGAGGATCGACGGACGGTACGATAGACCTTCGTAAGGACTTTCCTAACATCCGATTTATTGTTGAAAGCAGATCTGGACTAGCACATGCCAGGAACAAGGGAGCCAGCCTGGCTCGTGGCTCAATAGTCGCGTATGTGGATGATGATTGTGTAGTCGACCGAGACTGGCTAAGAAATCTCGTAAAGGGACTGAAATATTCGAAAAATGTGGTTGGTGTTGGAGGACCTGTCTTTCCATTGCATCCTGAAGTCGTCCCTCCGAAGATCTTCGTACTGGCACCTTTAGGTTTCTATTATGATGGGAGCACAATGAAGTTAGTTTCGGGTATAGTCATGCCGAATTCGGCTTTCAGACGAGAGATATTTGAGACCATTCAATTTGATGAAACCCTTGGAGTTACGAAAAGAGGAAGACTCATCTTGTTTGGGGAAGACACGGAATTCTGTGAAAGAATCACTGATGCGGGACACAAATTACTGTATACTCCTTACTCAAAGGTCTATCACCAGATGATCCTTGAACGGCTTACTGTTAGATACCTTTTGAGACACGCCATCGGCGGAGGGATAATCAATGCCAAGCTCATATTGAAACGCAGGAATTCACGAATTTGGGCCTTGAGAATTTCAGTGGGAGCGTTGGCACAAGAATTCTTTGCAACCTTCTCAGACAGGTCTTTCACTTCCTGTTACATGCTAGTCACTGCAATGTCGACTCTCCTGATGAGTGCTACTTCTTTGGATGAAGTACTGGTTCCAACTCCAAAGCATTTCGACAATATTTAGACAAGCCACGCGCGTTTGGCAAAAGAAGAAAGGATGCATAGAATTGAAGATAGTCGCGATTGACAGTTTTCCCAGTTTTCTTTCTCTTAAAGAGGAATGGACAGAGACTTTAAGCAGATGCGATCACAGTGTTTTTTCAACATGGGAGTGGCTCACATGCTGGTGGAAATATTCAGGACATGATAAGAAACTCGTACTTCTTCTGGCAAAAGAAAATGATGAGATAGTCGGCATAGCCCCTCTTATGTATTCCGTCCATGAAATGCTCGGTCTCCGACAGGCAAGAGTTGAGTTCATAGGAAAGCCTGATACGGATTATAATGATTTCATATTGACAAAGAATATTGAGGAATGCCTAGAATTGTTCGTAGAATACTTGAACGGCATTCCTGAAAAATGGGGATGCATAAATCTTACCGACATGCCGCATGAATCCAAGGCCTTACCAGTTCTCTCCAATATGACAAAAGATCTTAAACCTGTCCATAAGTGCCCTTACACCTCCCTACCAAAATCATTTGATACGTACTTGACGAGCCTGCCTCGCAAACACAGAAAAGAACTGAACAGAAACATTAGAGTTATCGAAAGAGAAGGTTTCAACATAAGTTTTGTAGATTATTCAGATCCCCAGTCAATTCGTGATGGAATGAATTTGTTCTACGAACTCCATCAGAAAAGATGGGAGTCTAGAGGGTTTCCTGGGGTTTTCGAGGATCAACGGAGTCGGGACTTTAATCTTGAGATTGCACGAATTTTCTCTCAGAATGGGTGGCTCGGCTTATATTGTCTGAAACTTTCAGACGAACCCGTTGCTGCCCTATACGGCTTCAAGTACCTCTCCAAATACTACGCCTACCTTTCAGGTTTTGATCCAAAATATTCCAAGTACGGTGTGGGAGGTCTGCTTTTTATGTTTTCAATTAAAAAATGCATAGAACAAGAACTCAACGAGTTTGATTTCATGAGAGGAGCGGAAGAGTACAAAGATCGTTGGAATACGTTGGTGAGGTGGAATTACGAAGCAATCATACCAAGAGAGGGTCCTTTGACGAACATCACTAACTGGTTTTACAAAGAATACTGGCACCAAGCAGGGCGTCTCAAATATGTTGTGAAGAACGCCCCAAGGCTTCTGACCAAGAGAGATTAGAAAGCCCAATGGTGCTGGAAAGGGAAACTTCATGAGAATACTGATGGTTACTCCGACGTATTTCCCAGTCACTGGTGGACGGGAAACTGTAGTCCGCCGCCTTGCCATTGATCTCAATAAGAAAGATGTGCGTACCGATGTCCTTACCTTCAACATGAATGCGTCACATACCTGCATATGGAGAGGACAGACTGAACTGTCCGCAGAAGGTTTTCACATCTTCAGGATTCCTGCTCTAGACTGGTTTCCCCTACACTCTGAAAAAGTGACAATGGGCGTAAATTTTATCCCCGGGCGGTTGACGGATCCAAGCAGAAATTACGACATCCTGCATTTTCACGGTCCCGAACTAAGCTTTCCAACATTCTCCTGTCTTGCAAAAAGACCGAAGATAATGCATTTTCATGGATTGGACCCCAGCTTCTTCAAAAAATATCCCATAAGCAGATTCATACTCAAACATGTTGCCAACTTGTACATCAGCCTGACGGAACAAATGAAGCAAGGACTGATCAGTCTAGGAATCCCTGAAAGCCAGATCAGGCTACTTCCCAATGGTATCGACACCCAAGTTTTCCACCCATCCAAAAACAAAGAAGATAATCTGATCTTGTTCGTGGGCAGGATATCTCCCAGCAAAGGGCTCCACATCCTGTTAGAATGCACTGAATTACCTTGACAAGTCAGTGCGACTAGTTGTGATCGGACCACCAGATTGGGACTTAGAATACTTCAACAATATGCAACTGAGAATTGAAAAGGAGAACAGAAAAGGAAAACATCAAATCACGTACCTAGGCAAAAAGAACCAAGATGAAATAGTGAAATGGTATCAAAAAGCGTCGATATTTGTTCTGACCACAATAGACTATGAAGCCCTAGGAATAGTGAACTTGGAAGCACTTGCCTGTGAGACTCCCGTTATAGCAACCAACGTTGGCGGCGTCTCTGAGGCCGTACGCGACGGAGAGAATGGGTTAATAATCCAACCAAACAACGCAAAAAAATTGGCAGACGCTCTCCAATATCTTCTGGACAATGAAGACGTTAGAAGAAGATTTGGCGACATGGGAAGAAAATGGATGTCAAACAATTTTTCGAACGAAATCGTCGTAGAGAGACTTCTAGCCATCTACAAGGAACTTATAACATAAGCTCTCGAAAGTGATAAGAAATGCCGTTGCGCAAGTTTTTTCTGACCTTTGACACCGAAGATTTCATGAGTGATAACTCCGTCCCCGTTTTGCATTGGATTCTTGAACGACTCAAAAAACACGATTTAGAAGCCTTATTCTTCATGACAGGTCACATGGCAGAGACTCTCCAACACAGCCCAGCCGTCATCGATCTCCTGACCGAACACGAGATAGGCTATCACTCTTCCAGCCATTCCGTCCATCCAGCAATCTTCGAATTCACCGATGTCGAAGACTATAAAAAGGCATACAAGAACTCACTCGAAAGAGAAACAGCACACATCAATCCATGCACTGGAGAAATTGAAGGGAAAGGCGGAATCCTCGCACTCAAAAGGCTTTTCCCCCACAAACCCATAGACTCTTTTAGAGCACCCGGACATTGTTGGACCCCACCACACTTGGAGGCATTGAAAACTCTAGGCGTAAACTTCGAGTTTTCCACTGACCTCTCATCAACACCTACCAACTTCAAGGGCACGACATTCTACCCTTATCCAGTCCTCGGCCAGTGGGAAGGAAAACGTTGGGAGCAACGCCTTCTACTCGCCTCAATTCTCAAGAAAAAACTGGTTGTCTTGACCTGTCATCCAAGCCTATTGGTCAACAAAACCGAATGGGATTCAATCTATTTCTATTCCAACCCGAAGACGCTTACTCCACCGCTTCCCAGGAACCCTGCAGAAGCAAGACATTTACTTCACAACTTCGATTCGTTGCTCAGCAACATCTCCAAATTACGTAAGATGCAGATCATCGACACAACACCAAAACTCGAATCAACGAACAGAACTCTGAACATCAGCAAATCAGGCGTCAAAGAATGCTACGATTGGAGCATGAGGTGGGCAATCAATCTCAACTACAGACCGAAGTTCATCTTTGGTCATTTCTTGCAGTACTTCAAACAAACGCGTTCCAACTCAGTGGAATCAGATTTGAACAGCGCCGTCTAGGCAAGAGTTAAGAACTACATTCCTAATTATTGGAGACAAACTGTCTTGATCAATCTCGAACAGAGAATAGGAAGGGCCACCAAATGAGTCTCGTCGGTTTTACCAAAGTCTCGACCAACACAGTGGACTCGATCAGACAAGCCATTCTAGATTGTCTGGTTACCATCAACTACTCATTTGAAAAAGAAGTCAAAAACATCGTCATCAAACCCAACCTGTGCTACTACTGGGACTACACTACCGGTCAAACGACAGATCCGAGATTTACGGGCGCCTTAATCGATGCAATCCGCAAGAAAACGACAGTGAATGAAATTTCGCTAGTAGAATCTGATGCCTCAGCCATGAAATGCAAATATATTTTCAAAATGATGGGCTATGACAAGCTCGCCGAAGAATACGACGTCAAACTCGTCAATCTTTCAGAAGACCCCTGCGAAGCCACCAAAGTCACAGTCAACAACCATCCTTTCACGGTGAAAGTGCCCAGAACGATAAAGGAAGCAGACTTGAAAATCAACGTGCCAAAAATAAAATATACGATGGAGGAAATCAAAATCACCTGTGCATTAAAAAATATCTTCGGCTGCAACCCCTACCCCAAAAAATTCCAATATCACCCTAGACTGGGAGAAGTGATAGTCGCAGTAAACAAGGCCATGAGATTCGATCTTTGCATCATAGACGCCAACATTGTCTCGGGCATCCAACCCCGCAGACTGGGACTCGTTATGGCAAGCAAAGACCCCGTTGCAATCGATGCCGCAGCCGCAAGAATAGCCGGAGTCAGACCTAGAAGCATGAAATATCTTCAACTGGCACAAAAAGAAGGCTTGGGAACAACTTCGTTCACTCCAAAGGGCATTTCTCCAACTTATTTCTATCAAAGATATCCAAGGAAAAACGTAACGAAAAAAGTCATGGGCAAAGCATATCGTCTCATAACTCGCCTGAAATTGGGCAAGAGGATCGGGCTGGAATAAGCTCGGGGTTGAGATACTGAAAAAAGTTGGCTTAGGCATTATCGGTCTCGGATACGTCGGCAGCATTCACTTGAAACACAGCCTCAAACTTGCTAATGCAAACCTCATAGGAGTCTCAGACATATCAAAAAAAGCCCTCAATAGAGCCCGAAACGCCGGAGTCAAAAAAACATTCACAGACTACAGAGAACTTTTGAAACAATCAGACATCGATGCAGTAATAATCGCTTTGCCCACTCATTTTCACCTACAATGCGCAATAGCAGCCGCCGAAGCGAAGAAGCAAATCTTCCTTGAGAAACCGATTGCAAGAAACCTTGAAGAAGCGAACGCGATAACCATGGCCTCCAAAAGAAACTCTGTGAAACTCATGATCGGTTACCCACTGAGATTCAAGACAGAGTTTATCGAGTTGAGAAAACGATCCACAGCGGTCTCTTCGGTGAAATAGAGATCGCGCATGCAACTTACGTCGGATGTGGGCCATTCTTTCACAGAGCTGAAGGGTACGCTCCAGTCCCTGTACCTGAATGGTGGTTCAACAAAGAACTGACAGGAGGCGGCGCGCTCATCGACGTGGGCAGTCACTTAATCAACCTTGTCCGATGGTACTTCGGCGAAATAACGGACGTAAAAAGCCAACTAGGCTACAGACTCAACATGGACATGGAAGACAGCGCCCTCTGTATAGCCAAATTTGATTCAGGCGTCAGAGCTGTCATAACCGTGGGATGGTTCACCCAGAAGAATCGGATGGAACTCAAACTCTTCGGAACCGTTGACCATGCAGACTCACGGCAACGTCTCCAAAACCCCCTGAACACCGCTATCCAAGTGTTCGCAACCGGCAGCTCAAAATATTTCCAGCCGCACTTCGCGGAACTGGGATATTTCGCACACTGCGTAAGCAGGGACCTCACTCCTTCACCCTCCGGCGAAGACGGATTGAGAGACTTAGAAGCGATTTTGCTAGCATACAAGAACCAAATAAGCCTCAAATAAACTTCTATTCGGCTACCACTCGCACGCTGACCAAGTTAGTACTTAACAGAGATAACCCTAAGTGGATGAATCATGGAAAAAGCGTTTGAAATGGGGAAGACCTCGGCCACAGGAAGCGTTCAACTGCTTGTAGGCGTGGCCACATCCACAATAATCATGGCGCTAGGAGCCATAATTCTCGGCAATCTACTCAGTCAAGACCAATATGGTTTGTACGCGATCGCGTTGGCCCCCTCCATTCTAATCAATCTGTTCAGAGACTGGGGCATAAATTCTGCAATGACCAAGCAAATCGCCAGCCTCAGAGTCTTACACAGAGACGAAGAGATACATGACGTCATAGCCGCTGGAATGATCTTCGAAGTCGTAAGCGGTCTTGCCTTATCAGTTCTATCCTTTGTGTTAGCCAGTGTGATTGCCTCGTTCTACAACAGGCCAGAATCCGCGTCCTATATAGCAATATTCTCGGTCACGATAATCTCAGGATCTCTGCTTGCAGCTTCGCAAGCAGGTTTCGTAGGCTACGAAAGAATGGAACTCAACAGTCTTACTCTAATCTCCCAAGCAATCGTAAAAACTGCAATCGGACCAATCCTGGTCCTCCTAGGATACAGCGTATTAGGGGCCGTTATCGGATCAGCCTTGGGCTCCGTAGGTGCTGGGGTTATAGGCGTAGCAATTTTTTATGTAATCTTGGTCAGACCACTTGGAAAAAAACGAACCAAGAGTTTCCACATCATGAAGACGCTCAAAGGAATGTTGAACTACGGATTGCCACTTTCAATAAGCTCCATCTTGGGAGGCATCTTGCCCCAAATCTATGCCTTCATGGTAATCCCATTAACCACCAACACGCTGTACGGAAACTACGCCGTTGCAGCAAACTTCACCGTTCTTCTAACCTTCTTCACGATTCCCATTGCAACAGTAATGTTCCCAGCATTCGCGAAGATCGACCCAGAAAACGAACCTGAGCTCTTGAAAAACGTTTATGCGTCTTCAATCAAGTACGCCTCCATACTCGTAGTGCCCGCGACAATGGTACTCATGATCTTGTCAGGTCCAATGATCGGCACTTTATACCCAGGAAAATACCCGTACGGCCCCTTCTTTCAAACTCTAATGGTCCTTAACAACCTCTTCGTCCTCGTAGGAAGCCTCAGTTTAGGGAGTTTCCTGACGGGCCTTGGAAAAACAAGAATACCAATGTACCAGAGCATAGCAACCATCATCGTCGGCATTGCCTTAGGCGTTCTCCTCATTCCCACGCTCGGAGTGACAGGCCTCATATTGGCAGGTCTCCTGGCTGGAATCCCTAGCATGATATGGGCGCTCTATTGGATATGGAAACACTACAGCGCCAAAGCCGACTTCAAATCCTCAGCCAAAATCCTCGCAGCATCAACTATAGCAGCCATCGCGGCATACGCACCCGCCATCTTGCTCAATACTGCCAACTGGTTAAGGCTCGTAATCGCCTTAGCCATCTTCCTAGTCGTTTACGTCCTCGGTGCACCTTTGATTGGCGCAGTATCCCAATCAGACATAAACAACCTCCGAAAAATGTTCTCCGGCTTGGGCTTATTATCGAAAATCATAAATGTCCCGCTAAAAGCAGCCGAAAGAGTTGCACTGATTGTAAGCTCGGACAAGACTAAAAAACCTTAACCCATTTGGGAAATGCACTAGACCATCACTTTTGAACGAGTTACCAAACTTTGTCAAACAAACCGTTAGAGATAAGTGACTCAGCCAAATAGACTAATAATGAGAATAGCTTGGTTCTGGAGAAAACGTTTTGCCGAAACACAGGATACCTCTTCCCTCGATTAAAACAGTAATGATAATTGTAGTCGTGGTGGCGTACACGATGGTCTTGACTTCGCTAGTCGTCTCAATAATTGACGGCAACAGCCCCTTCAGAATGCCCACCATAGGAAACATCATCACAACAGGCTATGAAGCCCGCGGTGGGGATATCCAAACCACAGCTGAAAACCAAACACTCGATTGGGGCACCATTTACATTGGAGCCTCAACAAACCGTTCATTCATCCTCAAAAACAAATCCAACATAATCACAACACCTCAACTGAACGCAACCGACTGGATGTTCAAAGATCAACAAGGTCAACAAGTCGATCCACCAACGGTTAACAACATTAGTGTCAACTGGACTCTCAACAACACACCCCTCAACCCAGACCAAGAAGTGAACGTTACGATAACACTGACAATCAGGTTCGACCAAACTTTTGTCGACTACATAATAAACAACAACGTTACAACATTCGGTTTTGACATGATAATCCAGCCTTCCTAGGTCTAGGTAGAACACACCCCAAAAGGGTCAACCCTTCACCAGACGGGGAGGCCCAGCGTAAGCCACGATCAAGTTCTTGGGTAGAGGACTCTTCCTGAATTCTTAAATACCCTGTTCACAATTTGTTAAATTGTGGGTTAAAGGGGAAAGTGGGAGACGGTTAGAGTACCATCTAGCCACAAATCCCTGAGCATTTTGAAGGAGAGAAAGAGAAGATGAGAACGCGTGCGTTTGCTTTACCACTAGTTATCATGTTCACTCTTTCTCTCGTTTTCGGCCGGCTCGGCTTCGTGGCAAACGGCAATTCAGCCATTTTCACCGACGGCTTCGAAAGCGGAGACTTCAGCAAATGGACTGAAACATCGAGTGGTGGAGCTGGTACAGTCACAGTTGCTAATCCTATAAAACATTCTGGAACTTATGCAGCCAGAACGTACTGCCCAAACAATGACAATGACTTTTGTTCTTTCGACAAAGATATCTCTACCTCTGCTACAACAACCTTTGTTCGCTGGTATGTTTACATAGCCTCCTCACCCAGCTCTGGCGCCGTTCTGTATTCACTTTCACATACCATAGGTGTTGGCGGCTGGCAAGCATGGAATTTGTATATAGAAGGCACAACTCGCGCACTCAGACTAAACTATAACACTAACTTGGACGATTTCCCAAGCAAAACAAGCGCCACAACCTTAAGCCTTTCCACATGGTACTCAATCGAAGTGAAATGGGTAAGAGATGCAAATGCGGGCGAATATCGCGTATATTTGAATGGAAGCGAAGTAGCTGACTTGACAACCACAGGACTTGCAACAAACAACATGGGAGCCTTAAGCAACACCCAGTTCGGACCTACGGGAGGACGATACTACAGTTCCACAGTTGACATTTATTTCGACGATGTTGTCGTTGATTCTTCTTACATTGGCCCAGGACTATTGGACAAAATACCGCCGACTTATGGAAGCATCAGCACCAATACATCAATCGCTGGCGCACCTTGCAATTTCGATTCTTTAATCAGTGATGATACGAACGTTTCAACCTACATCTTCAGCACCAACAACACAGGCACATGGACGAACGACACTGCCATTGCCTTCTCAAACTTCTACAACTCAACCACTGCATGGGCAAACGTCACCAAAACCCTCAACGACACGGCAGGAAACACGGTCAGTTACCTGTGGTTCGCAAACGATACGAGCAACAACTGGAGCAGCAGCAACCAGAATAACCTCACCCTAACAGCACCGTACACGCCAACCCTCCAACTGACGCCGACAAATCAGACATGCCGCAAATACGGCGAAACCTTCACACTCAACATGACCATATCCGATCCCGTTGATGTTACAAGTCTCGAATTCGAAATCCACTACAACGCAACACTCCTGAACTGTTCCAGCATAACCTGGACCGCATGGGGATCAGGAAGCATCACCGTAGACCAAACGAACGGTGTAATCAACGGCTCCACATCAGGAACCCCGCTCAACGACAACCAAACACTCATAGGAGTACAGTTCACCGCAACATACCATCACATCTGGAAAGTTATTTCAGGCTGGACCAACGACGTAAGCGACACAATATTCATCCAATCAGCCAACCTCACATCCGCAACCAAGCCTGACCTCACCTACATCAGAGGCACAATAAACCAGATCAACATCGGCCCCGACGTCACCTACACGTTCTCGCCGATAAGAGGAGACGTAGACAACAACGGACAAGTAGACGTCCTCGACCTCCGCACCGTCGCCATCTACTACGACCAACCCAACGACACTTACAATCTAGTCGGCGACCCAACCATCGACATCTACGACCTAGTCGTAGTAGCCTCAAACCTCGGCTACAAATACTAACCTTACGTTCTATTACATGTTAGTTGCTTGAGCAGAAGCTTTGGCATATGCTCTAGGGTGCAGCTATCTTGTTCACCAAAAAGTATATTCTGCAACCTTGACACTTGTCGTATTCTTTTGCTTCGCACTTGCTGCAGACGATTCGATTAAGCTCCTTGATTTCCGAACTCAAACCTAGTCCCTCTGTTCTTGCAACAACTTGCGTCGCTTGCAGCTATATACTGTATTCCTGACAAGAAATATTCCAGCAAAGAAGTAGATCTCATACGTGCGCACGCTAATAAGGTCTGACCTGAAACGGCGCTTGTGAAAGCAAGAACAGGTGATCGATGAGAAGTCGCTTGCGCTATGTTCCGTTATATGTTAGCAGTCTAATCTTGTGAGTAAGATGCTGCAGTTTATGCCAGAAGGCGGATCTTCTTTCCATCATCATATGTCTGCAAGATTCACAATAATAGAGTTCCAATGCGCTTTCTCCTCTAACACGGGACTACCATCAGAAACAAAAGACTGATCGCATATAAGCGAGATTTTGAAATGGCAAATATGTCGAAAACTGACAAAAGACACGCTTTCTCCAGCAGGATAATCGAATAGATTCTTCCCAAGCCCAAGGAACAACACCCAAAGCCCAAAAAGGAGGAAAGGTGACCCGGACCGGAAGACCAGCGCAAGCTAAGAACCTGCATATTTGGATCCAAATATTCATGGTACATTGAAACCTAGGGAGGGGGGGTAGGCTCATCAACCCGTTAGATAAGACTTCTTGACCCACCAAAATCTAAGAGTCGGAGATGGGAGTTGGATTTCCAACAAAGCGGTTACGTAGCCCGCAAAATCAAGCTCGCGCTGCAACAGGTTGCAGCTTGTCAGTACCCTGATTGTGCTCAGCTCTAAATCCAACAAGCAGGGAATATGCAAACAAACCTACGTAGAACAGGCTCGGAACCGCAAGAAGGAGTGGAAGAGCATATTCCTGGCCTCGACCAACCGTGAGCAAAGGTCCAAGAACCGCACCCAACGGGATTATCAGAGCCCAGTTCTTGTTATGCGGCTTCAAAAGAGTCTGCAAATCACCCAGCTTGTACATGACCGGCAAAGTCAAAAAGAAAAGGCCAAGCTCCACCACAACGTTAGTTAGGCTAGTTACGTCAATGTTTAGAGCTCCGAATGAACCTTGGGACAAAGGCCAGAACAACTCGACTCCTCCGGTGAAAAAATCGCCTATGAGAATGTGAGAAAGCAAAGCCACGTAATACGGAATGGCTTGCTTGCGATAAACAACAAAAAACGGAATCATTAACACAGTCAAAGTAATGAATGAGTGCGTAGGTCCCCGGTGCATAAGGAAACGCAGTAGCAGATCAACATCCGGAAGAACCGAAGCCGCAAGCAGAAGCGGCAAGTTCGCTTTGACTTTGACAAGCTTTGAAGAGCCCTTTCCCGTTAAGTATCCCAAAGCAAAGTGGCCAATTGCGAACGTTTAATAGACCTCTTAAGTGCATCGCAAATGCGAAAGGAACTTATTAAAGCCAACTCCGTCAAGATGGTAATGTCGCTGAATGTCGAAACGGAAAGCCATAATCGCCGTTGTTGTCAGAAACGCACGCTAATTGCTAACGAAAGAAGTATATTTAGAATAAGGTAAGTACTTTTCAGTTGACTTTGACTCGGAGATTCAGGTTTGAAGCCAAAAATTCCTTTGTATTTTACAGTTGTCAGAAAACACGGTAGCCTTTATTTCATATGCGGGGATAAGATAGTTGAAGTCCATGGCGAATCGGTAGATTTACTGGAAAATTTGTTGCCTTTTTTCAATGGTAAGCATGATTTTGAGGAGATTCTTAGGTTAACCAAGTATCCCAAAAAGCGTGTTAAATCCATTATTCGATTCTTAAGCGATAATTCAATTGTATTTGATGATGACAACGTGAACCATTTCAGCCTTTCTGAAAATGACATTAATGCTCATGCCTTGAAAACACTCTACTTTGCCTCGATTGGTAACCACGCTAAGATGTATGAGCCTACAAAAAGACTCAAGAATTCCTCTGTATTTCTAGTAGGACTTGGCGCTGTTGGCTCTAGGGTCGCTTCTTCTCTCGCACTTAATGGCGTAGGAAAGCTGTTCGCATCTGACTCAAAAGAAGTTGGACCAGCAGACATCGAGTTGGGTCCATACACAAACCATAATGCCGGTACCCAACGAGGCGAAGCACTCCGTTCAATAGTTCCAGACAAAACTGAACTCCATTGGGTTAAGGCTGACTTGTCAAATAAGCAATTCTTAGATTGCCTAAATCTTGCCGATCTTGTAATTTGTTGTTCTGAAAATCGATCCTTACTGTACCGATCGTCGCTAAATCGCATGTGCGTTACTCAAGGCAAAACATGGTTAAACACTGCAGTTTACGAGGACTATGGCGAGGTGGGTCCTACCGTCATTCCTTACATGTCTCCATGTTTCGATTGCTATTTCCTCAGGATCAAATCAAACATAGACGACATCGAGCTTCATACTGCATATCAAGAACAACTCATGTCAGACGAGAAACAACTTGGATTACTAAGCCCCTTTGCGGACATAATAGCAGGCTTAACAACTTTAGAGGCCCTCAAGTACTTAGGAAAGTATAGTGACCCAGCCACATTGTCGGGAGTTCTTCATGTAGACTTCAAAAAGTACAATTTCAGTTTGGATCGTCTGCTAAAAGTTCCTAACTGCCCTACTTGCGGAAAAAGAAAGGAAGCTGACCTTTAACAGTGAGCAAAGAAGACGACAAGGAAAAAAACTTTCTAAACCTTGTTTGGCATATAATAAATCCGAGAATCGGTATCATCCGAAAGTTATACAGGACATCAACTTATGACGATGAACCCAGACTTTTTCACTACGCATCTGAAATCTGCAATACCACTGTCTTCAGCACAGGAGGAATAAAGGAAGAAACTGTGGGTGGCACATCGATTAACGAAGAAAGAGGTAAGGTTAAGGCAATAGGAGAAGCTATCGAAAGATACTGCCTCTCGATATACTTCGAAGAGAATCTCACAAAAACCTCATATAATAAACTTGGATCAGAACGTGCTATAGATCCATTCACAGTAGTCGGTCCTTCAGAAAATCAAAAGCGACAAGAAAAGTATGCTAGATTCCTTTTCGATGGACATTCACAATTCAATTGGGTTTCTGGCCGTTCTCTTTTCGATGATTCAGAAAGACTTGTACCCGCACAATTGGTCTACGTGCCCTACATATACAGTCACAATGAACCCATAATCAGATTGCCAATAACAACAGGTGCAGCAACAGGGTTGGACATCTCCGATGCCTTGTACCGTGGGATCTGCGAAGCTGTCGAAAGAGACGCATTCATCATCACGTATCTTAATAAATTATCATCCCCTCTTGTTGACCTTTCTTCTGTAAACGATGATCTTATCGGAACCCTTCTGACACGATTCAAGGATGCAAATCTAGAAGCTTACGTATACGATATTACTACAGACATTCCTATACCTGTTTTCTTATGTCTGCTCATAGACAGAACGGGGATTGGACCAGCAATTTCAGTTGGAGCAAAAGCAAGTCTTAACGCAGAAGAAGCAATTCTTGGATGCATGGAGGAATCCCAACAATCAAGACATTGGCTGCGTACACTAAAACAAGACAAAACGACACAGCCCCAGATAACGAAACCTACGTGGGAAAATATCAGCAATCTTGAACAGAGAGGACTATTATGGTCCGATGTATCAATGATTCCAAAACTATCATTTCTCTTATTCCCAAAGAAAAAACCGCTGAATGGTAATCCTCTTACTAAAAAAAAGGGAAAGAGCAACAAACTCAAAACATGCCTGAAAATCCTACGAGAACACAATCAACCATGTTATTATGTTGACGTTACAACCGTTGATGTTGAGGAACTGGGGTTGAAAGTAGTGAAGGTTATAATGCCTGAACTTCAGCCACTGTACCTAGATGAGAGATTCAGGTATTGGGATGGCAGCCGTCTGAGAAACGTGCCTGAAACTTTGATGCACAAAAAGACGGCTGCACAAAAAAGATTAAATCCCATCCCTCATCCATTTCTGTGATAACCATGTTTTCTAACGAGTCTAGTGCGAACAATAAAGAAATTTCACTTTCCAAAATCTTTCATGAAAACACGAAGCAGTTCATTCCAAATCCAGAAATGGATATTATTGAATGGCCTCTCGAGTGGAAAGAAATTAGCTACAAATCGTATCCAAGGTTTAAGCAAATTGGCTTGTCGCGCATGCGCGATGCAGCAAAATGTTCCATACCATTTTACGAGGTTCTTAACCGCCGCAGATCACAAAGAGATTTTGTTGGGAAATCAGTCACGCTGAGAGAAGTTGCTACCGTCTTACTGTGTTCAGCAGGAATCACACACACTGTTGAAGGAAAGGATCTATCAGAGCTTCGTGCCTATCCCTCAGCAGGAGCACGTTACCCATTGGAAGTCTACGTCATATCATTTAACGTGAAAAGGTTGAAGAACGGCATATACCATTTCAATGTTAAATCGCAATCGCTCGAACAAACTAAGGCGAATAGCAACGCAAAAGAGTTCAGTACGTATCTAAGCAATCAGGATTGGACGCGTAACGCTGCTTTTATCTGTGCAATTAGTGCGGTATTTGACAGGACAGAAACAAAATACGGAGAACGAGGGTATCGATATGTTCTTTTCGAGGCTGGTCATCTTATGCAAAACATCTACCTAATCTCAACTGCGCTAGGACTACAGTGTTGTTCAATCGGCGGCTTCTCAGATAACCAACTCAACGACTTGTTAGGTCTCGATGGTAGTGTTGAATCGACTCTGTACCTAGCTGCAATTAGCGGGTGACGATCAGGACATTCTACTTTCGTGTTTTTTCAGTCGCCGGCGAAAATCCGCCGCCGCATCCGCATCCTCCGCCGCAGTTGGCTACCTTAGGTTTTAGTACGGACTCATCTTCGTCTTTTGTCCAGCCATGTCGTATTTTAATAGCGAGATCAGTTTTCATGACTGTTATTACAACTAGTTTGTTCATATATTCCTTGTGGAACTCTCTTATAGAACAGAGAAGGAAGACTGAAGAATCATACTGTGTTTCTCTTAATTGCGTGTCCATTATTCACTCTTAGCTGTTTAGCATACATCGACCGCGAATTAAATAGAGAAAAAGCGTTCTCGGGGGAGGCACTTAGAGACTACGCGCCGAAGTTTACCGTCCCTTGGTATGGTGTCAACAACTTTGAAGTTTATCGTTATGTCCTCCCCGAACCCTCTTATGAGTCTATCTCTGATTTGAAGAAGCG
The DNA here is from genome assembly GCA_963845885.1 of Candidatus Bathyarchaeota archaeon. Lineage (GTDB taxonomy): Archaea > Thermoproteota > Bathyarchaeia > Bathyarchaeales > Bathycorpusculaceae > DASPPK01. Next base: position 253,655 of record CAWJTU010000007.1, on the reverse strand, counting down.
TGTCATCTCCATAATCCTCCTTTAATACAATTTGTACAATGAAGTAATCTATTTTTTCTTGAATTACTCTGTACTCAGTTATTCCCTCAATACCTTCAAAATAACATGAAACGACGAGAGGAGAAATTATTCTACCAGTTGGCAATATTATAAGATCCTCAAATCTCCCTTCTAATACCTTCATTAGAGGTAATCCTCTTCCACAAGGACAACTTTCACCGCTTGGTGTGCCAATGTCACCGACTTTATACCTTATCAAGGGCATAGCATAGTTCCAGAGTGGCGTGATGATGATCTCACCAGACTCTCCCGCTGCGACTTGTTCACCATCCTTTACAAACTCAGCAACCACCAAGTCCACATTAGTATGATAACCAACATGTTCAGAACATTCCCAAGATACAAATCCCGCTTCTGTACATCCATAAGTGTCAAAAATCTCGGTTTCGAACGAAGAATTAATCAGCTTTCGACTCCTAGCATCAAGGAGCTCTCCGCCGACAAAAACAAGTCTCGGATGAATCGCTTTTCCCTTTTTTTCCAGTTCCCTCGCTAATAGGAGAAGGAAACTCGGATAGCTGTCAATTACTTTTGGCTTGAAGTCAACTAACCTGTTAATTATATCTTCTATTGGATAGCGTGTATTCAAATCAACCCTTTTTAGGATTCCTAACTTTCTAAGAAGAACACCCAGATGAGTTCTTCTGAAGGACTTGAATGATGGGAGTAGCACGACATACCTTTCTCTGAATAATTTTCCCCCATTTTCTACGTAGTGTCTCAACTTGTTTGCTGCCATGATATAGGCCACTCTTTTCTCAGCAATAATGGATAGGGGGATGCCAGTTGTGCCCGAAGTCTCTTGCTTATTGCATAGTTCTTTTGTAATTCGCCTTGACATAAGAGAGTCAAAACTATTTTGGACCTCTGATTTTGTAAGAATTGGAATCTTGGGCAGATCTTCTAAGGATTTTATGTCACTCGGCTTAACTTTCGCCACATTAAATCTTTGATGATAAAAAGCAACGTTTTCATATGCATACTCCAAAATACTCCGGAGTTTTTTCGTTTGCATCCTTTCTAATTCGGAAGAAGACAACCATGTGTTTCTTTGCAATATTCGCAGATTATGTAAAATACGAGAACGCGAATAAATGCTTTCGTAGCTTTCGGAAAAAATGTTCGGCAATTAGATCGTCTTGTCCTTCATTCATCTCCACATTTTGAAGAGATGCATCTCTTAACATTATTGGCATGCACGTATATGAGACCCTACTATCAAAGCAACTTGAGGAGCCTTCTCTTCTTCTTTGATTCCTAGTGCGCACGACATTTAGAAGACTAGGCAAACCGCATCCATTTACTAAAACTTCCTCAGAATCTCTTTGAACAGTTTAAAATGACAGTAGTTCCTGCGCGCTCTGACGCATAGCTGAGTCAGACCAGAAAGACGCGCACGTTATGAAAGCTTAAATTCACGCCTTTTCTCGTTAAGGTTGATCCGCCTTGAGTCTATCTAAACGCAACTTTCAGAGCGCGCATTCCTGGTCAGAAATGGAGAAACTCGCATTGGGCAGAGAACGCACAAAAGAGGAAGTGTTTGGAGTCTATCGCCGAATCATTGCCGCTCAAGCAACCGACGATAAAATACGACATGTTGCCCAAGACGGCGGAGTTGTCACGGCACTTTTACTTCATGGATTGAGAACTGGTTATTTTTCCCGTGCCGTCGTTTCTGGCATTGATCCTAAAAAAGCCCTTATATCCAGTTCCAAAGCTTGCATCAAGCCCCGCAGAAATCTTAGCCTGCGCCGGAACCAGATACTCCTATTCCCCGAATCTCCTTGCACTCGCACCGATGACAGAACAGAGCACTGAAACGTAGCTTTCGTAGGAACACCCTGCCAAATCAACGCCGTTAGGAAGATGCAGTTGTCAGGATTCAAGAAATACAATTCAGTTAAACTCCTCATAGGGCTCATGTGTTCAGAATGCTTCGATTATGAAACGCTTATTGAACAACACCTTCACAGAGAACTCGGACTCAATCTGGAAGACATCATCAAGATCAACATAAAAGGAAAAATGATCATAACTATGAAAGACGGAGAATTCTCACGCTTCCGCTAACCGAAGTCAAACAATACGCTAGAAAAAGCTGCAGATCTTGTTCCGACTTCAGCTCCGAACTCGCAGACATTTCAGTCGGAGGCCTAGGCTTGGAAGGATGGAGTTTTGTGATAGTTCGATCCGAGAAAGGCGAAGAGCTTTTTTCAAGCGCTGAGAAAGCCAAAATCATTCAAACCAGGAATGCTGATGAGGAAAAAATCGCGTTGAATCTTCTCTGCAAACTGTCTTCCAGTGCAAATTGTCTGCCAAGAGAACAAAACCGCGCGATTGATTACTGATGGCATGCAGTCACAACGCTTTAAGAGTAGACAGAAGCCTAGAAAATACTGGAAATGAAGACGTAAGTATTGGAGCGAATCAATCAGGTGAGGTAATGTGTCCAAAAAGATTTTCTGTGATAGTTGTGGACGGGAACTGACACCTTCAGAAGTAATCCAAGTATTAAGCTACGACCTATGTCCCAAGTGCCGAAATCATCTTGTCCCCTCAAAATAGCCTAATTCTATTCCATTTTGAATCAGCCTCTTCGATGCCTGCTTAAACTGTTTTGTTGTTTGGTCCTCTTCCAGTGAGCCTTGAGACAAGATTCTAATAACTGGGTGCGTCAAGTGCTGCATGCTAGCAGCCACACGCTTCTATATTGACTAGTTTTAGCTCGCGCTCACCTCACTTGAGTGCAAGAACTTCTTACTGCTCGATGGTTCTGTGTCAAACAGAAATCGAGTGGCACGGACTTGCAGTTTTGTTCAGGTCCATGCTGACAAATCTTAAATATGGAATGACGCGATATTTTCGGTTTTGAGAATGATTCGTGTGAGTAAACGTAAACTCTCTCTGATACTTCCCCTAGTGTTTTTGTTTTGCACGTTAGCTCTACTCGTAGTTTCTCACTCAGTAGCGCGTGCAAATCCTACAATTATTTTCAGTGACGGGTTCGAAACTGGAGACTTCAGCCAATGGACAAGCACCACAGGTTCTCCCGTATTGACTACGACTACTGTCTACGATGGATCTTATGCGATGAACATTACTGCAAACACACAGACCGTTACAAAAATGCTCGGTTCTGCTTACGCAAACATCTTTGTTCGCCTGTACGTTCGCTTCTCAGCTTTCCCCGCTGCTCAAGATTACGGCGATAATATCCTAACCGTGGGGTCAGACGCAAGTTGGAGCTATGCTACTACTGTGAGGCTTCAAAATATCGATGGAACTAACTGCCGATTCGGAATGCAGAGTGGCGCAAACGTCTACACTTACGGTTCTGACAACGTTCAATTGGACACGTGGTATTGTATTGAATTAAATAGGACAACAACCACCGGCGGAAATACGATACTATATGTAGACGGCGTTTCAGCAGTAAGTTATGGTATTGAGTTCTACGATGCTGACCGACTTGATGTCGGCGGCGAAGCGCAGTTATCATCAGCTGAATATCTTGATGCTGTTGTTGTTGCGGACGCCTACATCGGTCCCGCTGCTGGTCAAGTCATATTCGACCAAACGGGGCTCAGCTCAGACTTCTCAGGAACAGTCGTCACGGTAGACGGGATAGACTACTCCTTCTTGCAGTTGCCCATGTCGTTTTCGTGGCAGGTAACCTCGGTGCATAATTTCACGTTTGCCTCTCCGCTCATCGTGAGCAGCAGCGAACAATATTTGTGGCAGTCTACGACAGGTCTTTCATCAATACAAAGCGGCACCCTGACGGTTACAGGGATCAGGCACAGTGACGGGAAACTATATGGGGCGGTATAAGGTGACCTTTGACGCTTCGAGCAATGTTAAAAGTGATAGCACGGACACGATCGTGACTGTTGGCGGAAATCCCGAGACTGCAGCTGATCTGCCCTACACGACGGACTGGATCAACTCTGGCACCACGCTTTCATGGAGCTTTTCGAGTCCTGTGGCTTCCAGCTCTTCGCCATCTGATACGCACTATAATTGGGATTCAACGAGCGGACTCGGCCAGACGGGTCAGTCAGGAGTCTTGACTGTGACGGCTTCTGGAACAGTCATTGGCAACTATGAAACTCAGCACGTGCCCTACATCGTAGGCGGCGAAATCATAGACACTCCGACACCATTCAACTACCTCATCATGACTGCAATCGCAACCGTCGCGATCGCCAGCATCGCTTTGCTCTTAAGAAGGGTGCTGAGTTCACGATTTCCGCGCTCGCTTTAGGAGCAATAAACGACGGTAGCTTGACTTGCGTGGTCCAATTGACGAGAAAACGAGCAAGCAAGAGACGAGAAAAAAGAAGAACAGTCAATTAACGCAACGAATCCAGAAAAGCAATGATGAAATCAACGAGAAAGGATCGCACCCTCGACGGTTGAGGAATGTGGCAATTCTTGTTGCCTTTGGCCTGCTTCTTCTCTCTGCTAGCATTTTCTGGGTGAACTGGTCCTCTGCACCTCAGCAGCTTCAGCCAAATGCAGAAGTCAATGTGCCTAGGGCCGCTATACTCGATGGCTTGTATGACACTGAACCCAACGCTACGCTGACCGAAAGCATGGTGCAGTACCTCTCAAACGCGGGATACATGGTTGACGTCTTCAGAGGAACAAACGTTACCATTGACCTGTTGAGAAACGTCGGTGGATACAAGATTCTCATCCTCAGACTTCACAGCGCAATACACACGGATGGGTTTCTGTACCTTTTCAGCGGCGAAAACTACACAGAATCCAATTACGTTAACGAGCAACTCGCAGGAGCTGTAAAGAAAGCATACACGTTTGACAAAAGTGAGGGCCCTTATTTTGCCTTGAACGCGGTGTTTCTGGGAAATAACAAGCCTGATGGCCTGAATGGCACGACGATAATTCTGACTGGATGCAACGGAACGGCGACACCTTACGATATTCAGAGATTCTTTCAAAGAGGGGTCAAAGCTTACATTTCATGGGATGGATACGTTGACCTGTCACATTCAGATGAAGCAGCCTTAGGACTCGTGAAAGCCTTGTGCCTAGAAAGATTAGGTCCCAAAGCAGCAGTTGAGGAAGTCAATAAAGAAGTTGGCCGCGACCCCTTCTATCTGAGTGAACTGGTATGCAGTTTACCTTGATCAAGTCAAAGTCAATCTAGAATTTGTACTCCATAATCGGGCCTAGCATGGAACCGAATTGCGGATATTGACGACGGCTGAAAAACGAGGGGGGAGAGGGTGTTTTTGGCTGAAAAACAACCAAAAAAGCCGTCAGTCAACATAGAAACAACATTTCAAGACAGTCTAGACCTCGCAAGGGCATCGTCCACGTCACCCTCACCAAGAACCCACACATGATCCGCAGTCTATTTCATTTCCAATTGCTACATGTGTCTGCACACCAGAGGAACACGATAATGTAGCCAGCATTCTCGAAGCCTTTTATTCAGATGGAAAGGCAACTGGCTCAGCAACAGCAACAAAGGCAATTCACGCTTGCACACCCTATCCCTTCAAAGAAGAAATTGTTACCACACAACATTACCACAAACGTTAACACAGAACCCTAGAGGGGAGACTCATCCGCGCAAGAAACCTATTTCAGTCTCCCCATCCACGTTTCAACATAAAAAAACACACAGAAACGAACCCCGGAGACACAACGTGCCTTGTATCCACACAAACACTTCATCGCTGCTCTAGCCGTTGGCGCTGCCTCACTCTTCTTCAACCAAAAAACCCCAATACTCACAATCGAAATCTTCAGCATCAACATCACCGTCTTCTGCCTATGCCTCGTCTCCGGCGTTCTCATCGACCTCGACCACCTCCTCGACTACCAACTAAACAGATATCACCGCCACGAAAGCCTCGAAACACAATTCAACAAAGGAAGAATGTACGTAATCTTCCACGGAATAGAAAACATCCCAATCCTAACCGCACTATCAATCATCTTCCCCTTCCTCATCTTCCCAACATTCAGCTACCTCCTCCACATGACCCTAGACATCTACAGCAACAACGTCACGCACAAAGCTTACTTCTACACAATCAGACTCCAAAAAATCAAAAACAAACCATAACACCCACAAAGAACAAAGATACAGTGCGTTGAGGAAAACTTATCAACAAACCCCACGATAATCCAAATGCATAACAAGATTCACACATGAAACTTCTCACAAAGGTGCAAATCAACATGAAGGAACATCCTTTAGAAGGAGTCAGAACCCAAGAAATCAACCTCCTCCCAGACGAAAGAGGCTACTTCGCCGAAGCATTAAGACACGACCAAAAAGACTTCCTCCAAAACGACTGGCTAGAACAAGCAAACATAAGCTACAGCTACCCAAACATCATCAGAGCCTGGCACAAACACACTCGAGGACAAATCGACTACTTCCTCATCTTAAAAGGCTCAGTCAAAATCTGCGCCTACGAAGAAACAACCGGCAAACTCGCAGAAATCATCGGAAGCGAATCAAAACCCACCCTCATCAGAATCCCAGGAAAATACCTCCACGGATCAAAAACCGTCAGCAACACACCAAGCTTAACCATCTACTTCGTAACAAAACTCTACGATTACAAAGACCCAGACGAAATCCGCGTACCATGGAACAGCCCAACAATAATCCCAACAGAAATAAACGGAAACAAAAAAGACCCCCGCACAGGAAAACCCTGGGACTGGTTCCAACCCCCACACAAATAGAAGGAAACACAATATGCGAATCCTAGTAACAGGCGGAGCAGGCTACATCGGCTCAATACTCACACGCACGCTACTAGACGCAGGATACAACGTAACCGTCCTAGACCGACTCTTACTTCGGAACAGAATCACTCAAAGACATCCAAGACCAAATAAAAATAGTCAAAAACGACATCAGATACTTCCCACCGACAACACTAAACAACATCGACGCCGTCCTCGACCTCGCATCACTCAGCAACGACCCCTCAGGAGAACTAGACCCAAAAAAAACCCTCGACATCAACTACAAAGGAAGACTCCGAGTAGCCAAACTAGCCAAAAAACGCAAAATCAAAAGATACGTCCTGGCCAACACCTGCAGCGTCTACGGATTCCAAGAAGGCCTATTAACAGAAGAATCAAAACTCAACCCACTCACAACGTACTCAAAAGCCAACGTCTACGCCGAAAAAGAAATACTCCCACTAGCCGACAAAAACTTCACAGCAACCTCACTTAGACAAGCAACAGTTTATGGCTACTCTAAACGAATGAGATTCGACATAGCCATCAACGGCATGGTCCTAGGATTCTACAAAAACGGCAAAATCCCAATAATGCGCGACGGAAAACAATGGCGCCCCTTCATCCACGTCAAAGACACCTCAAGAGCCTACCAAACCGTACTCGAATCAGAACCAGAACTCGTAAACCACCAAACCTTCAACGTCAGCAGCAACGAACAAAACGTCCAAATCTACCCCTTAGCACAACAAGTCGCCGAAGCAATCAACATGCCCTTCAACTACGAATGGTACGGCTCAACCGACAACCGAAGCTACAAAGTCAGCTTCGACAAAATCGCAAAAACCCTCAAATACAAAACCAAATACACCATCAAAGACGGAGCCCAAGAAGTATACGAAGCCCTCAAAAAAGGAGAACTCAACCCCGACGACCCCAAAACAATAACCGTCAAATGGTACACGCACCTTCTCGAAACCCAAAAACTCATCAAAAACCTCGAAATCAAAGGAACCATACTATGAACATAACCATCATCGGCTCAAACGGCCAACTCGGAACCGACCTCACCAAAACCCTCCAAACCAAACACAACGTAACAGCACTAAAACACCAAGACATAGAAGTAACCGACTACGCAAGCTGCCAAATCCTCAAACAACACAACCCAAACATCATCATCAACACCGCAGCCTTCCACAAAACCGACCAATGCGAAGAAGAACCCCTCAAAACCTTCCAAATAAACACCCTAGGCGCAAGAAACATCACAAAAATCAGCACCGAAACAGGCGCAACCCCAATCTACATAAGCACTGACTACGTTTTCGACGGAACAAAAACCAAACCCTACACCGAAACAAGACCCGCCAAACCCCATAAACACCTACGGAATAAGCAAACTCGCAGGAGAACTCTACACAAAACAAACACCCTACACACTACATCATCAGAGTCTCAAGCCTCTTCGGCACAGCCGGAGCCAGCGGCAAAGGCGGAAACTTCATAGAAACCATGATAACCAAAGCAAACAAAAACGAACCCATCACCGTCGTCAACGACATGACAATGACCCCAACATACACAAAAGACGCCGCAAACACCATACAAAAAATCATCGAACAAAAACTTCCTCCCGGAACTTACCACGCCACAAACCAAGGTCAATGCACATGGTACGAATTCGCCAAAGAAATCTTTAACCAACTCAAACTGAACCCAAACCTCAAACCGATAAAAACAAACCCGCTCCAATACAAAGCCAAAAGACCAATGTACTCAGCCATGGAAAGCATAAAACTCAAAAAACACGGCATCACAACACCCAACTGGAAACAAGCACTAACGAACTACTTAACAGAAAAAGGACACCTCAAAACACTTTAACTCTTATTTTTCAATTCAATTGCCCTGTGCAACAACCGTGTAAGTGTCCCCATCAAAAGGTCCATTCACAAACCCGTTACCATTCGAATCCACCCACTTCACTACAATCCAACTCTCAGACTGAGAACCCAAATTAGGATACAACACATCATCAAAATACTTCCCAGCCGCATAGGTCCCCTGCCAACCAAAACCGTAACACAAAAAGATGTAACGCCCACTCCCATCAGGGTAAAGCTCAATCAAAAACATATCCTGATTAGTATTAATAACAGACGCCGGCAAACTTGCTCCCGCAATACTTGATCCATTAGCAAACCTAAAGTAACAAGTCCCACCCGAACCCGCATACATCAAAGGCGCCCTATCCGCCGCAACCGTGCCACTACTCTCCGCATACTTCACAACTGGATTAACCACAGGACCACCGAAACTAACGATACCCGCACCAGAACTGCCCAAAGCCTTACCCGTCGACTGATTCACAAAACTAGCCTGCGTATCAAGCCCCTCCGAAAAATTCGTCAACTTCGTAGAAACAAAAGCCGAAGCAGTCCAATCACTCACCATAGCCGAAGCACAACCCAAAGGCTTCGAAGAACTAGTCGAAGGATAAATCATCTTCACATTCACATTGTTGCCAAACAAAGCACCAAAATCACTTAGAGCAGCAGACGCCCCCATCAAAAGCATACCAAAACTAAAATTGACTGCAGACGCATTCGGAAATATCAACAGACTGGGCGTAACCTGAACAGCTTGACTCGACACGATCGTCGGCGACCCACAACTGAACGACAAACAATTGGACGTGTTGTCTCCCTGCCAACCAACAATCGAAGCAATCAAAACACACACCTGCGCACCTTCGTTTCGAACATAAAAAGCAACACTGCTCACCTGCCCAGGAATCATAGACCCCCAATCAATTGAAGTCACCGCAGTACTGCAATTCGCATCCCAATAAACACCCAAAGAAGCCGCAGTCTCCACCGCAGAAACCCTAAGAGACGAGTGACTATTGAAAAAGAGAATAGACGCACAAGTCGACAGGAGCACCAAAGCTATCAGAAACGTCGTCAACCGCTTCTTATCCTTCAGAACCCAGCCTTCAACCATGGGTATCAAACCATCGCGTGCGCCAGCTGTTATGTTGTCCGTGCTGACTTGGTATACATTGATGTGCAAGCGAAACACACAAAAACAGAATCCGAAAGCGCGCGCTCGGAGCACAGTGACAGGTATCTTCAGGAAGACTGTGGGCTCGCCAATCCGTGGTCCCTTTCGGCGATCATTCTCTCAAAATCAACGTCTTGCATGTTCCTTATGAAGGTTATCACTTCTCTGAACTGACCCGGCAGGTATATTGTCTCTTTTCCTGGTCCCCGAAGCGTGAATCCAGTTCTTGCCTCCACGGCAAACACTGCCACAGCAATCAAAATTGGAGCCAGAGTGATCGAAATCAAAAACAGATTTGCTTGAGGCTGCACAAGTACTTTTGTCGTGAAAAAGTTCAGTATATCTTGAATGAGGTTTCTAATGCCGTCTGGAAAAATCTGATATTGGAAGAGACCTATATAGAGCATTATAGCGATAAGGGAACCGGCGACGAGCGTCTTCCATGGATATCTCCTCGTGTATTCGATCGAGGTGACATTTGTGTAAGGAATTTCGATGACTTTTCTGGAGATCACTCCTCTTCTAATAAACAGCCTTCTTCCGGTGGCCACCACTCCCCAAGTACCTGATGACCAGCTCTTCAGGACGTTCTCAGGTTCGGCTATTGTCACTCGAACTTCAGGGGGAATCGCGACCAAACCTCTCTCTTTAATCAACTCTTCTGACAGGGCCTCATCAAGTTCTCCGGTGAGTTTTGACACGGTCAATTCTGAGGTTCTTTTCTTGGCGTTGGCCGACATCTCACTCCACAGAGTTGAGTCCTCGCATAGTTTGGTGACCGCCGCGGCTGCACCTTCTATGTCGTCTGGTCCCTTGACATGGATGCCTTCGATACCGTCTCGAATGAGCCAAGCCTGTCCTTCGACCCCGGATGTGATCACTGGAACTCCACAGTACATAAACTCCAGCTGTGCTAGTCCGAGAGCCTCTGAACGGCTCAGCAAGACATTAACGTAGGAGGATTTCATGAGCAGCACTTTCTGCTCCTCGCTCACTTCTCCAAGGTACGTTACGTTCGCCAAACTGTGGGCGTTCTCTATGACGTTCTGAGAATAAAGCGATTCACCTTTTCCCGCGATGACAAAATGAATGTCCTCTCTTTCCTTCAACGTTTCGGCTACTTTGAGGACTGCAAGCGGGTTTTTGCGTTCTTCAATGCTGCCCAAGTATGACACTATTTTCTTGTCCTCGCTGATGTTGGACTGTTTGAGGAAATTCTTGATGCTGTGCGCATTGTTTCTCGAATAGCGCGCAAAAGCCTCGTCGTCCACACCGCCAGGGAACATTAAGCATTTCTCCGGTTTTGCTCCCATTTTCACTTTGGCCTCTTTTTCCAGGGGCGTGACCACTAGAATGAGGTTGGCGGTCGAGAAGATTTGAGGAAGTGTGAGCCTGTTCCACGCGACTCTGAAAGATCTTTCAGTCAAGGAGTACCTCTTGGGTGAAGGCTCTTGGAAATGGGACATGTGACAGAAGACAAGAGGGTCTCTATACCCTCCTATTTTTTTCATGTACCGTCTCCATTCTATGAATCGGGCAACCTCCTCTGGCCCATTCCACAAAGTGCTGTGTGTGATCAGAACATCCAAATGAAAACCGTCAACAATTGTCTCTAGGACAGAGACGAAATCTCTAAAGTTTATTCGGCGAGGGGGCCATCTTGAAACGTAGCTGTCCACTCGAATTGTTGGTATGCCAAGTTCGACGTCTGAGTCTGAATACCGAAATCCGCCGTACTTGGTCAAGTCTGCCGAAGAGATTACTTCTGAACCGTCGTGGTAAATACTTGTGATAAGATATGCTTCGTGCCCAAGCCTGATGAACTCACGTACCATCCTCTGTGCGACTAGCTCTTGCCCTTTGCTGCTGCTAGTCTGGTACATTATGACTCCGATTCGCTTCTTCAGCATCTTAACTTACCTTGTGACTATTGAGCACGGCGTCTGTGCGAGATTGAAAGCTTGGGAGCTGTGATCATCGTGCCCAGGCTCTTCGATAATGACTCAAACGAGCTCATAAATCTACTTGATGGATCATTTTCCAGCCTTGTGTATGGGTCTAGGTCGTTTTGTTCGGCTAGGATTGGTCTCAAGCATAGGAAAATCAGAGCTGAACTGGAGATTGTTCTCAAGAAGAGTATTCAGAAAACTGGGAACATTTTCGAACTTCACGAGATAATCACAATCGATGAGCTTCAAGGGCGTCTCGTCATGGATTACGCCGACACTGATATTCGAAGCTTTGAAAGCTGGGTTGTCCATTTCCGAATCTCCCAGATACAAAGCGCCGCTTTTCACTGCTAATTCGTTAAGCGTTTCCTGCAGAGCCCTGCCTTTGTCGGGGGCAACAGGATACACGTCAATGAAAGGTTGATTCTCGTACCGTAATAACACGAGTTTCAGCGCTTTGCAGTAGTCGGCAACTACCTCCGCTTGCATTTTCGCTGCGTTAGTATCTTTCGCTCGGCGCCAGTCTACGCAGAAAGCGACCATGCGACCTTCGGAATCTTGTTTTTCCTCGATTTCGACCCCAGGTGTAGTAAAATGCGATCTAGCATATTCAATGGCACAAGCAATGGTTGATAGTTTGGGTTCCAATCCTTCTGTTTCAAGTACCCTTCTGCCAATCCGTGTCTCTAACCCGCCCATTGCTGACCATGTGTGGGCAAATGGTGTCCTCGCCATCACGAACTCCAGATCTTTCATGGTGAAGATTGATATGGGTAGGAATCTGCCGATTCGTTGAAGCATTACTCGCGTTTCCATTGGGACGTGTGATTCGTTTCTCGGCACCTTAAGAGGGCTTATTGTTCCATCATAGTCCGACGACAGACACTCTATTTTCATCTTTCGGGGCGCGGTTTTGTCCGTTTGGACATTTTGATTTGGTAAACATCCTTTTCGCGACCTCGCAGGCCTTTGTTTGCATTTATCCACGTCTGCTGCGTTTTTCTTCTTCATCGTTTTTCCAGAGCCTAGGCGGAAGCAAATGTTTTTTGAGTTCCTTCGTTTTGTCAACCAACCTATTCGAACTAGCTGGTTTAGGTAGTTGCTCTCAATTGCGCGACAACGTCCTGTGAGGTTTGAAACTTCGGTTGCTGTTGGTTCACCTTTCGATGCCACGGTCATGTATGTTTTTCGCAGGTGGTCAGGTAGAGAAAACAACTCTGACTCGGTAATCTCCAATGGCTGAGGGTCCCAACTTGAAATAGAATTCTCAATATCATCAAGTCGATAGCGTATTTCCTGCATTTCTCGGAGAATTCGCTCAAACACCGATCTCCTTACCAAGCTTGATAGCCCCCTCTACCACTCGTTCTCTTGCCTTATTCATCCTTTCGGTTCGTAGCGTACATGAAATTGAAAACCAAGAGCTAAAAGCTGCCATACCAGTCTTGCTTACTAATACGTCTACGTGTGGACTTGCTCTTCAGCAAAGTTTTCAGACGCATAGGCTTAACCTTGACGCGCGCTAGCTTCATAGTCTGTTCATGAATTAGAGTGCTTCTGTTCATAAGAGCTTCAAATATACACTTGCACGCACGCTAGATGCTGAAGCGTGGGCTGACAATCGGACTCTCTTTCCTTCCGAGTCTATGCTTTCTAGCGCGCGCAAAGCCAAAAGACCAATGTACTCAGCCATGGAAAGCACACAACTCAAAGAACACGGGATCACAACACCCAACTGGAAACAAGCACTAACGAACTATCTAACAGAAAAAGGACACATCAAAACAACACATTAATAGCCAACTAGAAAACCAAACTCTATTTCTTCAATTGCCTTGTGCAATAACAGTGTAGGTATCCCCGTCAAATGGTCCATTCACAAATCCATTACCATTCGAATCCTGCCACTTCACAACAATCCAACTCTCAGACTGAGAGCCCATATTCGGGGACAACACAGCATCAAAATATTTCCCACCCGCATAAGTCCCCTGCCAACCAAAACCATAACACAAAAACACATACCGTCCGCTCCCATCAGCGTATGTTTCAATCAAAAACATATCCTGATTAGTATTAATAACAGAAACAGGCAAACTCGCCCCAGCAATACTCGAACCGTTACTAAACCTAAAGTAACAGGTCCCGCCCGAACCCACAAACATCAACGGCGCCCTATCCGACTGAATCGTTCCGCTGCTCTCTGCATACTTCACAACCGGATTAACATAAGGACCACCGAAACTAACAATACCCGCACCTGAACTACCCAAGGCCCTACCCGTCGACTGATTAACAAAACTAGCCTGCGTATCAAAACCCTCCGAAAAATTCGTCAACTTCGTAGAAACAAAAGCCGAAGCAGTCCAATCACTCACCATAGCCGCACCACAACCAAGCGGCTTCAAAGAACTATTCGAAGGATAAATCACCCTCACGTTCACGTTATTACCGAACAAAGCGCCAAACTGGCCTATAGAAACCAAAGCCCCCACCAAAAGCATACCAAAACTAAAACTGACCGCAGACGCATTCGGAAATATCAACAGACTGGGCGTAACCTGAACAGCTTGGCTCGGCTTAATCATCGGCGTCGCACAACTAAACGACAAACAATTAGAACCATTGTTTCCGTGCCAACCAACAATCGAAGCAATCAAAACACACGCCTGACCTCCTTCGTTTCGAACGTAAAAAGCAACATTGCTCACCTGCCCAGGAATCATAGAACCCCAATCAATCGAAGTCACCGCAGTACTGCAATTCGCATCCCAATAAACACCCAAAGAGGTCGCAGCCTCCACCGCAGAAACCCTGGAAGTAAAGTGACCGTTGAAATGCAAGATCAGCCGCAAAAGTTGATAGTAGCACCAACACTACGAGAAACGAGGTCATTCGTTTCTTATCTTGCAAATTCCACGTCGAAACCATGAGTGCTCAAACCATCACTGCCAAGTATCACATGGTTCTCCTTAAAAGCTTAAAGTAAGAACCCGAACATGAACCCGCATCAAACACAAAATCACGAATCCAACACGGTTAATAGACAGACAAATTTACAACCACCGCAACTCACACCTGAACCATAATCCAGAACGCGCAACCATGAACGACAACCAGCTTCCGATACATAGATTAATCACACCCCACCGAGTACAGATGGAGACAGGGAAGGGGCTCATTGCACAACAAATGGCAAACATTAACGATCCTCCTGACACTTCTCACAACAATCCTGGCCATATGGTTCCTCAAACCCGGAGGATCTATTCAAAACGTTGCAGCCGTCCAAACGAGCGGAACCCTAGGAGCATACTGGGATTCAGGCTGCAGCTCAAGAGTCACCACCATAGACTGGGGAAACATGACACTCGGCCAAACCAAAATCATCACATTCTACGTTAGAAACGAAGGTTCAACCTCAATATTCCTCTCAGCAATAGACAAAAACTGGAACCCAACAACTGCTCAGAGCTATATCCACTTCGTCTGCGGCTCTGACGACCAGAAGGTCCAAGCCAACGAAGTGAACAAAGTCATCTGCAGCCTGACCGTATCTATAGTAACAACCAACATCACAAACTACAGTTTCAACATGCTAATGCAAGGCACAGATTACTTGCTATCAGACGTTAACCATGATGGAAAAGTCGACTTGCGAGACATAGCCCTCCTCATAGGAGTCTATGGCACGACACCCGCTTCACCCAACTGGAACCCAAACGCAGATCTGAACAGAGACCTCAAAGTAAACATGCACGACGTAGCCATAGCCTGTCAAGACTTCACAAAAACCTCCTCATAGGACACGATCGCAAATAAACGGTTCTTCCCGCCGCAAAAAACCGGCCCAACGTACAGATTCTTTAGATCCACGACCATTGTTTTACATCACGAACTAAAATCTGCAGAAGTTTCATTTGATCATAAACTTCAAGCCAGACGACGTATAATTCCACCAACAGAGCAAACCCAGAATAAGTTTCTCGATTAAAATTGAATCAAACGCAATCTAATGAATGACCACCTGAAAAATCCCAGAACGTTTATGTAGAGGATTGCTCTATAGCAAAAGTCCTTATCGGTTTAAATTATCGCCGTAAGTTCGTTATGTCAAACGAAGACTGAAGGGAGAAGACTATGCAAGACCAGGCTATCTCAGTTGTAATAGCTGCCTACAACGAGGAGAAATCCATAGGCACTGTTATAGAGGAGACCATGCAAGTCATGGACAGCCTGGGAGCACCGTACGAAATCATAGTCGTAGACGACGGCTCAACTGACCACACAGCAAGAGTAGCCTCAACCTACAAAACAACAGTCATCTCCTATCCAAAAAACATGGGCAAAGGCTACGCCATCAGAAGAGGCATCCAAAAAGCACAAGGACAAATAATCGTCACAATAGACGCAGACGGATCCCACAGACCCAAAGAAATCCCAGACCTCGTCACACCACTCTTCAACGGAACCGACATAGTCGCCGGCTCACGCTTCATGGGCTCAGGATCTGACTTCACAACCAGAATCAACCGCGTTGGCAACTTCCTCTTCAACGCAACAATAACCAGCCTAACCGGCAAACAAGTGACCGACAGCCAAACAGGATTCCGAGCCATCAAAAAAGAAGTCCTTGAAAAAATGAACCTGACCTCAGACGGTTTCGAAATAGAAAGCGAAATCACAGTCAAGGGACTCAGAAACGGCTTCAAATTCCAAGAAAAGCCCATAACCTGCGAAAGAAGACGATACAGCATGTCCAGACTAAAAATCGCCCGAGACGGCCAAAGAATATTCAGAACAATAATCAAATCAAACTTCTCCAAAATCGAGCATTGAACATTTTCAGAATTCTGCAACATTTTCTTGAGAACCAGCACAAACTTTTTCCATTTGGGAAGAATCCATATTAGCAACGGCAGGGAAACCAAGCATGGAGACGAAAATGCTGGACGTCCCCCAAGAAAGACCATATAGAGCTCAAAAATCGTGAAGAATGGGGCTTAACAAGGAAACTGCGTCAAAACCTTGACAAAAACTCTATCAGGGTCTGAAAAACAATCCTCTCTCATTAAAAAACATAAAAGCATGGTGATGCAATCCACATATGAAAAAGAAAATGACCAACACCGAAGAACAAAAAACCACCGAACTCAACGGCATATCCACGGAGTTCGAATCTAAAAAAGAATTTGAAGAACTACAGACAGAAAACCGAAGTCTCAAAAAACAGCTCAATGGCCACAACCGAAATTCCACACTTATAGTAAGCATTGTCTTCGCCGTCCCAGGCATACTGTCACTCATATTCTCGATAACAGCAGGATCACAAGTTTTGGCATTCGTTGGATTGGGGTTGACTTTTTGGGGAGCCCTCTTCTACCTTGTTAGGCCCGTAACCTACGTCCGAGGAAACCTCCTCAGCACGACAGCTGCAACTCTATATCAGACCATCGACCGAATAATCAAAGACCTCGACATAAGAGGCAAAGCCATCTACGTCCCACCTTACTCGAGAGAAGCCAACCTCCCCCAACGTCTCAAGGGACTCAAAGAAACCGTAGTCTTCCTACCAAAAGACACAGATCAAGTCTCACCACCAATAGAGGAAATGGCCACAGGCAAATTCATGACCAAAAACCCCAGAGGCATAATCATCATCCCTCCGGGCTCAGGTTATTTGGACCAAATTGAAAAACTCTTCAGAACCGACATTACGAAAATGACTCTGGAAGACCTGTGCACAACGCTGCCGCAAATTGTCCTCGAAAACTTCCAGTTAGCTAAGGATATTGAGATGAAGACCGAAAACAATCAGATCCACCTGAAAACTACCGATTCAATCTACAGGAATCTCTACGACGAAGACCTCAAAACAGTCAAACTCCTCGGCGACCCACTCACAAGTGCGATAGCATGCACGGTAGCGAAAACAACAGGTAAACAACTCACAATCGAAACCATCAACATCACGCCGGACTCGCAAACACTCGAAGCCACCTTCCAACTAATAGAAGGATAAAAGCAAAATGCAATTCCCACTATCAGTCTCCGACATAGGCTTATGGCTTGCAGTAACAGCTATCATGCTCCTGATAACGTCCGAACTAATCTCCACCTCAACCGGTCCCTTGGGAAATGTTGCCATAGACAAGAAACGCCTCAGAATCATAGCACTAGCCCTCGGATTGGGCTTCATGGCAACAGTCATCATGCGAATTTTCACACCTGCCTGAAAGGTAGAAAACTCCAAGATAGGTAATTTCGCGCTGGGTGTTCAGAACAGACTACGGCTGCGCTAACCATGGTTTTTTAAGTCAACTAACGACTCTCAGAATCGGAGAGTTGAAGAAGTGAAGTACAAGACCTTGGTTATAGAAAGAGGCGCTCGCGGCGGCAAATTCAAGAAGCCACTGACGCTAAGAGTCCCGGATAGACAGAACAAGGCAGAAGAGAGGCTCCTACAATACATTCTGGAATCGTTGAGTTGTAGATCCAGTCTGGTACCTTTTGCCCTCAAGAACTCCTGCACAATGAAGGTTGCGAGACATCTCCTGTTCAATAGAACTGGGAGTCGATACACTCTTTACGGGTACATTAGCGACTTCTATTATTTCTGCAGATGGATTAAGGCTGAGCCTGATCAACTCATGAAAAGGTGCCGAAACCAGAACGGAGATACAAACCCAAAAGGAGTAGCAAAGATGACGAGCGCAATTGATCAATACATTGACCATCTGCAAGCAAAGAACCTGGCACCAGCCACTATAAGAAGTCGTATGAAAAACATCACAATCATCTTCCGCATCAATGGCATAGGAATCAAATTGCCCTATGGCTTGAGCGTTTGGAATCTGTCCAATGAGCGAGCCCCTTCGCGCGAGGAGCTCATAAGAATTCTGGACTTGGCGGACCTTCGAGAAAGAGTCGTAATCACAATACTGGCAGTCAGCGGTCTCCGCATAGGCACACTTCTGAGGCTTCAATATCGACACGTTAAGAACGACCTTGAACGAGGCATCATCCCAATTCACATGCATGTCGAAGCAGAAGTGACAAAGGGCAAACGCCGCAGCTACGACACTTTCCTGAACGAGGAAGCATCAGAGTGCCTCAAAGCCTATCTTGACGCTCGCAGGAATGGGCACAGAGAAGATTCCACCAGAACAAATATACGATGAATCACCTCTGATCAGGACACGCCATTGCAAACAAGTCAAAACAGTAGCTATTATCACGATTTAGGAGGTTATTCACGATCTCTATGTCAGAAGCGGCCTGTTAGAAAGGAATTCTTTGCGCAGAAGATATGAATTGAGAACCCACAGCTTCAGGAGGTTTTTCCGAACCCAAATGGCTTCGCTTGAAGTTGATCCTGACTGCATTGATTTCATGATGGGTCGCGCAGTGAAAGATCGCTACCATGATGTTAGAATGAAAGGTGTCGAATACCTGCGCGGCGTGTACATGACATCTGGAATACGCATAAGACCGAGAATCAAAATGAACAAAATCGATGCCTTGAAAGAAATACTCCAAACATGGGGACTGGACCCGCAGAAAATCCTGACCCATGAAGCCCTGGCCCAAATCACCCCGACCGCGAAGCAAGAGCAAGCTGATAACAGAGATACTGCCGTCATACAGCAAAACTCCAAGAATCACCAATCGAGCGATCCATCTACCAAGATCAACTGGTGCATTCAAATGAAATTCCTTACAGTGACAAAAGGACCCAGTGGGCGCAGACTAAAACAGCCTTTCACGCTTGAAATTCCCGAAACAGAAAACGCAGCTCGAGAGAAAACTACGGCAATACGTCATAGACACGTTTGCCGGATGGCATCCCAAGTTGGCGAGATTCACTTTCGAAAACTCCACAACTATTGAGCTCGCGAAACATCTGTTACGTCACCGAACAGGCAGTCTGAGCACGCTTCGCAATCACGATATATGACATATATCGCTTCAGCAAATGGCTACAAAAAGAACCTGACCAGCTTCTGAACGACTGCAAAGGAAAGGATCAAGTTCCAATACCCAAGGCCGTCATTCAAATGGGACGTCTCCTCGCCGACTTCGCCGACAATCTTCAAGAAGAAAATGGCATGGCTCCCGCCACAATCTACAACATGGTAAAAAGCATCCGAATTCTTCTTCCAACTCAATGGAGTCACATTCAGATTGCCATGTCGGAGATCCAGATGGAGCGTTTACGAAGAACGTGCACCCACACCAGAAGAACTCCAGAAGACCTTAAACGTAGCAGACATCCGCGGCAAGGTCATAATCGCCATGATGGCTGTCGGTGGATTTCGAAGCGGTACCCTTGTTCAACTCAAATATCGCCACGTCAAACTAGACCTAGAAAAAGGAACAATTCCAATTCATGTTCACGTTGAAGCCACAATAACAAAGGGAAAACGTAATGATTACGATACTTTTCTGAACAATGAAGCTTCGGAATATCTAAAGCCTACCTGGACGCCCGGAAAAACGGCACAATAGGGCAACCGCCAGAATGTCTCAATGATGAATCACCTCTTATCAGCAACTATCGCGAGATTAAACCGTTAGCAGCCCCGACAATTCAAGACATCGTCAACGCGTTCTACATCAAAGCCGGCGTATTGACTAAGAACCCCAAAATCAGAAGATACGCTCTGAACGCTCACAGCCTCCGCAAATTCTTCCTAACTCAAATGATATCAACGGGCACGGAACGCGATTACGTCGAGTACATGATGGGTCACACCTTGAGCATCTATCATGATGTCAAGATGAAAGGGGTCGATTTCCTGCGAGCAATCTACTTGAAATCTGGCCTAAGCATTCAGCCAAGAACCAAAGCCAACAAAATACGCGATCTAATAGAAATCACCCGCTCATGGGGACTGAATCCAGAAGAAGTATTGACACAAGAAGCATTGAATTTTCGACATCCGGGCACGTGCTAATTGAAGAAACCAACAAAATAGAGGTTGTGTTTATTTACTGTTGGCGCGCCTGCTGGCTTTGTATGCTATCTCCATTATAGAGTGCCTGTCAGGATGACGAACAAATATGACGGAACACGCGCTGTTTTCGCAGCAGTACTTGGCCTTGCCCGAGTCCTTTTTCAATGGTTTCCCACATTCTGGACAATTAACCATCTTGAAACATCCTCATGGATACCTAGAGAAAATGATGTAAAAACGTTGTGAATCTCGAATCGTGAGGGTAACTCTTTCTGTTAGTCGATCGATTTTCCAGAATTCACTCTTTGACTGCATTCTTCATAATCCTGTATTGCTTCGCTTACTCCGTCAGGAATTGTGCTTGATAAGTCACATGAAGTGTGGATGGAGCAGACAACATGGAAGACATAG
This sequence comes from Candidatus Bathyarchaeota archaeon, assembly GCA_963845885.1. GTDB lineage: Archaea > Thermoproteota > Bathyarchaeia > Bathyarchaeales > Bathycorpusculaceae > DASPPK01. Next base: position 232,474 of record CAWJTU010000007.1, on the reverse strand, counting down.
CAATAGCCGTCCTCAACTTCAACCAACACGAATAAGTCATGTTTTTTTACTCAGCCCATTGCTTCAGGCTGATTTTGCTGAAGTCACAAGGAGAACTTTCTTCTAGAAGCATCATCCGAAAAATTAAATACGACTTGTTCGAAACGTGTTAGCCGCGGAGGGAAGGAGTTAGCTTGCTTAGGAAAACTGTTTCCAGCGTAATGTTAGTTTTGCTCGTAACGAGCATTTTGATTTTAGCGGTTAAAATTCAACCTGTTAAAGCGCTCGGGCCAACTCCCGCCTTCAGCTCACCGTTGATTTCGACAGCGCAGACTGAGACCACAGTGACTTTGTGGTGGCCTCAATCCGACGATGTCTGGTTCTATAGTTACACCCTATGGTTTTCATATACAGGTGTCAACGGACCTTATTACGACATTTGGACCACTGGAGACAAAGCACAGAACTCACTTGGTGTTACCGGCTTAGTAAGTAATACAAATTACTGGTTCTATGTAGAGGACAAAGGTTTGCTAGTAGATTATCCCTCAAACACGATCCAAGTGACAACCACTTACAATCCTTGGCTTTGGATCACCAGCTACGATAATACCAGTGCTACCCTTGCATGGTATGATTACAACACGCTTCCATACTCTTCATTCGAGCCATTCGTCAGCTACATCTTACAGGTGAGCACTTCGGGTTCAGGCGGTCCGTGGTCAACCATCGCCAGCATGAACGACCCCTCTCAAAATAATTTCAGACAAATGGGACTATCTGTCTCTACGGCATATTGGTTTCAATTGTATGACATCGTAGGGCAACCTGGAAATACTTTCTCAAGCTATTCCAACATAGTTGTTGTCCCCCCTCGCGACTTTTCGGTGTCCATTTCGCCTTCTTCAGTTGCAATATACGTCGATCAGCCTCAACTCTTCACTTCAAGCGTTACAGGTGGCACGTCTCCGTTTTCGTATCAATGGTACTTGAATGATAATCCGGTTTCAGGAGCCACCAACCCAACATGGACTTTTACTCCTTCTTCTTCTGGCTCCTATAACGTCTATTTGAACGTGACTGACAATGCCGGTTCTAAAGCAAAATCTAACATTGCATCAGTCACTGTTAGTACGGTTTCCACTAGCTTGGTGATGATGAATGTACTTGACGGTACAAACAACTTCTTCTTTACAACAGCCACAAAGAATGTTGGAGACACTTTTGTCATCAACGTCACAGCCAATAACGCAGTTAATGTAGGCACCTGGCAGGTACTCATCACATGGGATGCCTCGCTTCTGTCATTCCAGAGCTTCGTGCTTCCAAGCGATAACATATTGGCCTACAGTTCGCCAATATCCTCTATCACACCAGGTAGCGGAAGCCTCGCGTGCGGTGCAACCTTAGGTCCTGGTTTCACCACGGGCTTCACGGGTTCTGGAAGATTGGGCGTTTTGATATTGAAGATAATTCAGGGCGTCGGAGGACCGCCACTCCCATCAATGGTTTCTTGCGCCCTCAACTTCACGAACATTGGAACAGACACGTACCTCCTTGACCCAAGCTTGAACAGCCTTGCCTTCACACCAGTCAACGGACACTACAGTTATAGCGTCCCTATCTTGGCGATCATCAACCCTGTTGATGGCACAAACTTCTTCAATTTGACAGGCAAAGCAATGGGCGACACATTCACTATTAACATAACAGTCACTAACGTGGTCAACTTGGATGTTTGGCAGGTTGCGTTGCAATGGAACCCCAGCCTACTGACATTTGTTAGCATAACTCTGCCTTCAGACCACGTTTTTCATGATAAGAGCCCGGTTACTGCAGGTCCAGACTTGTCTGTTCCTGGACAAATGATCTATGGTGTAAGTGAGGGTCCAGGACAGACTGGTTTTACCGGAAGTGGAGTACTGGCTCAAGTCACGTTGAGGATTCAGAGTGCGGGACAATCTCCAATAAGCTTTGAAGGAGTATCTAGCGACACCTATCTGCTAGCTACTAGTCTCGCGGACATTCCTTTCATTCCGGTGAATGGTACAGTGAACATCGGAACCCATGACGTAGCCGTCACAAATGTGTTATCTTCCAAGACAGTTATTGGCAAAGGCTATGAAGGAAATGTAACAATAACTGTTCAGAATCAAGGCAACTTCACTGAAAGCTTCAACGTTACTAACTACGCAAACACAGTTTCCTATTTCTTGCAAAACGTCACTCTGGCAAGCGGAAACTTCTTAATCTTAACGTTGAGCTGGGACACCACAGGATTTGCCTACGGCAACTACACGGTTTCATCACGTGCCGACGTGGTTTCAAGCGAAGCAAACACAACGAACAACAACAGCACATGCACGTACCCTGTTCACGTTGGCGTTCCAGGAGACGTTTCCAGTTCCACCCTTGGCGTCTATGACGGAGTCGTTAACATGAGGGACATAGCATACTTGGTATCGCTGTTCTACACTCACCCTGGCTCACCGAACTGGAACCCCAACGCGGACGTGAACAACGACGGCGTCTGCAATATGAAAGACATAGCCATAGCCATCCTCTACTTCAACCAACATGAATGACTCTCTTTTTCAGTTCTGATTTCAGACTGATTTGATTCGGGTTGGTCAGAGAACTTTCTTCTAGATGCTTACGTGGAAAAGCCTATTAGACATGTTGGACAACCTTTGTTTGAGGAGAAGGGAGTCTGTTCCTGCACAGAAATATTAAAGTCTTGATTGTTTTGTTTACTATTCTTCTGCCATTTTTCACTTTCCTAAACCAGAAAGTAGCGGCGACGGAACAGACGTACTTGAATGTTGTTAATCCGCTTACAGGGGATCATTGGTTCAATTTTACCCTGCAAATGACTGTGGGTGACACATTCATCGTAAACATAACCGTCACTAACGTGACCAATTTGGGTTCTTGGATGTTTACGTTGCAGTGGAACTCAAGCATACTAACATATAATGGCGTATCGCTCCCTTCAGACAACGTTTTCGCTGGCAAAAATCCAGTCGTCGCTGGTCCAGACACGTCTGTTATTGGACAAGTGACCTATGGTGTGGCCGCAGGACCCGGCCAAATAGGTTTTACTGGAAGTGGTACATTGGCTCAAGTCCTTTTGACGATAATTCAGGATAGGGGAAAGAGTCCGATTAGTTTCGAAGGGATTAGCATCGACACGTTTCTCACGGACAACACCAATAACCTTGTTGACATTCCCTTTTCGCCGGTTAATGGGTATTATGAATATCCAGTTGGTCCGCTCATCCAAAACGTCTTTGGAGCTCCCTCAGTTCCTAATTATGATGACAATGTGCAAGTTGAAGCAGTTGTGTTGGATGGCGTTGGAGTTGAGTCGGTTTTTGTCTCCTATAGCTACGGAAACTCTGCATTCAACGTCACTATGACGAACTATGGTGGAAACAACTTCACTGGTTCAATTCCGCCTCTACCTTTCAATACGACTGTGAACTACCGTATTATCGCAATAGATACAAGTCAGTACTGGGTTGAATCAGGCAGTTACTCTTATACAGTGGGAGACTTTTTTGCTCCTTACATAGCGTTTTTGGATTGGAAACCAACTTGTCCATATCCATATGTGCCATCTAATGCAACCAGAGCCAACGAACCAGTATTTGTCACAGCAAACGCAAGAGAACCAATTGATGCCAGCGGTGTAGCAACCGTTCTCCTTTCCTACAGAGCTGATGCCGGAGAATGGTGGAACACTACAATGACGTATAACACAACTGCCGAGCTATGGACTTGTACAATTCCTGCACAGCAGGGAAATAGCACAATTGAACTGTTCGTTTCAACGTATGATGTCGCTGGAAACTGGGCAACGAGCTCCATTAAGATTTACACAGTGAAACCGTTGCCATTGGGCGATGTGAATGGAGATGGTGTCACCAACATGCGAGACATTGCCTTCTTGGTATTACACTTCAACGAAAGAGTCTTGGATTTGCCATTCTCAACTTCAACCAACACGAATGATTTTGGCTGGACATCTCCTAAAAGAGGAAGGTACGGGAGACATCTCCACTTGGGGCTGGGTTCAAATCCCAGCGACCCTACTGCAATGAACGTGTACTCTAGTGTTCTAAGGCAAGTATGGATTTTGGTGGAATCATTTTCTGGGAACGACAGCTCCCCGGTTACCACTTTTTGACTACGATAGCTCGGACCAAATAGAAAAAAAGGGGATTTTGCGGGTGTATTCACCATTGTTCGTTGGTCCAACTCCCATCCCCGGCTCTCAGATTTTGGTGGATTAAGAAGTCATCTAGTGGGCTCAAGAGCCTACCCCCTCCTAGGTTTCAATGTACCATGAATATTTGGATCCAAATAGCCTTAACTTTTTTCTTCAAGGCTCTCAGACCCAAGGAAAATGTGGTCAAACTGGCTTAAGAACTGTGATAGAACTGTCTTCTATTTCACTCCAAATCAAAGGGTATGAGAACTCGACAGATGAAAGAATTGATGTTCACGCACAACTTTATCTTTTCACGTCTTCCCAGAGTCCTATAGCATTGCCTTCAGTATCTTTGACTACCGCGAAAAATGCGATGCCCAATATTGGACCTTTAGGCTTTATCAGTTGACCACCTTCTGCCTCTATCTTCTTCAGATACTCATCAATAGACGGAACAGTTACTTCAAGAAAAGTTTCGTTCAGACCATCCGTGCCCCTTTTGAACAGACCACCGTTGATTGCTCCCCGAACTTGTGGTTCATCGTTCTCGTCAACAGACACCGTATGAGCGGCATGAAAATTGCCACCGCTACCTCGAATTGGATGAATCTCCCAACCAAAGACTTTCTCGTAGAACGTTTTTGCCCTCTGAATATCATCAACGGGTATATCGAACGCTCTAACATTATCCATCAAGTCTCAACTCCCAACTTCAGCTATCTTCATCGTTTTGGACGTATAAAACCTTGTCCACAGTTTTTTTGTTTCCAGCTATAACTTTTCCGTAACACCAAAACAGATTTTACTGCCAGCCGTAACTTTCTTTTGCCATGCGGTTGCCAATACAAGTAGTCGAAGCGATAATCTTTCGAAGAAATGGTGACTCAATAGAATATCTGCTCTTGAAACGGCTTCCTGATAGAAATGGATTCTGGCACTGGCAACCTGTTACGGGCGGTTTGGAAGAAAGAGAGACTCGAACAGAAGCCTTACGCAGAGAAATAAAGGAAGAAACTGGAATAAAGAATCTCATCAGAGTGATAGAAGATTTATACTATTTCGAGTTTTCAAACCCCAACCTGAATCAGGAATACGTCTATGGTGTAGAAGTGTCTTCCACAGAAGAGGTAGTGCTTGACGGAAGAGAGCATAGTGAATACAGATGGTGTGGCATCAAAGACGCTCTGCAATTGCTCTATTGGAAAGAGAACAAAGAAGCCCTAGAGAAGTTAAACAAGATTCTGGAAGATGGTCAGCTATAACTTTTTCGCAACACCTCAAAGGACAGAAATCTTAATTCTGCACATCAACAGAAGACAAACAAGTTTAGATACTAACTCAAATGCCTGCTCTTTCGATAAGGATTCCCAAGAGGAATATGAGCACCCCTGCACTAGCGACCATGAGGCTTTTCCGCATCTCCCAAGCAAATGTGTTCGGAACACCAACTCTAATTTCTGGAAGCTGGCTGTACACAGCAATTATCACCACTACGATTCCTGCAAACGCTATTATCAAGCCAAGCACATTCAAGCCTCAGATATTGAACAACATTGCATGAACCAATTTAAGAATTTGATTCTACGCCATCCCGCGGAGAATTCTTAAATCTGCACAGCAACAGAAGGACACACTAGGGATTTAAAAATGAGTGAAAGAATTAACTTTCGTTTACGAGCCATTATCCTATTAATAATCGGTTTTGTGATCCTCATAGCTGGCGTGTCTCTATATTTTAAGCTAAATACTGGAACAAGCTTTCTAAGCGCAGTTTTAGGATTTTCCATTCCTTTCTTTTTCTTAGGCGGTTTGCTTCTTAGAGCACATCTGAGGGTAAAGAAAGGACAACCACCTTTTGGTTGGTAACTTCAGTTTTCAGTTGAAAGGAGAATATTAGAAACAAAGGAAATCTTGGTCAATCTCAAAGGCAGAAATCTTTAATCTGTATAGCAACAGAAGACAAAAGGGGGTTCAAATAATGAACGATAATGCAAGATTATTTCTAAGTCTTCTTTTGCTAGTTTCTTTTGCACTTCTAATCAGTTCACCTCTTTCGACATTTTTTCAGATTTATGAGAGGTCCTTAAATCCCGACTACACTGCCCCTGAAATTCAAATAGCTGGCTACGCAATTTTGCACCTTGTTATTGGTTGTGTCATCTGGCTAATTCCAGAAAACAGGGAAAAACCAAACCAAGCAACAGAAGACAAACTGAGGGTTCAAAAATGAGTGAGGTCAAGAAGTGCCCTAAGTGTGGGAACGAAATGATTCAGATAGACAAATTATCAGATGGGCATGGTGGAGTTCAACTATATACGGGATTCTTTTCTTCCATTGGCAAGGTTGTACCATTCTGTTGTCAAAACTGTGGATACATCGAACTCTACAATGAAAAAAACATTAAGAAGGAATAAGCTATACCACACAAAAAGTTCTAGTCAATCTGAAAGAGGAATATGAGAAAACTTGTCCAGACAGCAATACATGACTAACTGTGAATTCTACTCGTAGAACTTTATGGAGATTTCAGGGAGTCTGGAAAGTTTCTGTATCTGTTCTAGACATTAGTACTAAGAGTTGCAGTTGTCATAGTTGTGAATGGTAGAAATGAGAAAGAGAACTCTTCTAATTGTCTTGGCAATTCTTACATTTACTGTTATTGGAACAATTCTTTCAAGTTTATATACCGAGATATATCAGAATTTTGTGATTTACAGAGTGTCTTATGGTTTTCCCATTGGTTGGTATGGATATCAAATAGGAGGGGGATTTGCTCAACCTATTCTTCCCGCATTAACTGAGACCTATTGGTTCTCTTTGGAGTCATTACTTCTGGATATTGCATTCTGGTTTGCGATCAGTTTACTTGTAGTTATTGCTACAATGAAATCAGTGAACATGTTACGCAAGACAAGAACTTCAAAGAAACTGTCTGTTATTAACATATAGAGCTATTATTGAGCTTCTTTTCTATCTGATGTTTTCTTAATGGTTTGATGTAGTCTTTAATACTGATCTTACCTAATCCTGTCTTCTGGGTGCAAATAGTGGTTGGTATTACAGAGATTTCTGCAATAGTGGCTGCTGCTGGCGTACTTGTTGGTGTTGTTTATTATATTCTCGATATGAGACATCAGAGCAAGGTAAGACAGACCGACCTTGTAATGAGGCTATATTCAATTTTTGATAGTCTTGAATTCCAGAAGGTATGGGAAGAGGTTTTGAAAAGAGAAGCCAAGGACCTTAATGATTACGAAAAAAAGTATAGTCAGGCTGAAGTACTAACAGTTGGCTTGTTCTTTGAAGGAATCGGCATTCTTCTAGAAAGAAAACTCATAGACATAGAGTTAGTTGATGACATGTTCACCATGCCTATCAAAACAACATGGGAAAAGCTGAGGGATATTACACTAGAAACTAGAAAAGTCAGAAATGAACCAACGGATCTTGAGTGGTTTGAATACCTCTACAATGAAATGAAGAAGAGAGAACAGAAGCTCCAACAATCAAAAGCCTGAATTCCATAGATTTCAGGGAGTCTTTGTAAGCTTTAATCTTTGATATTGTCTCCAGTAGATTGAGTTGCTCAGTCTTGTTTGAGGGGGAAAGGACAGCAGTCTTCTGGGCTGGTCTCACAATCCTAGGTCTTGCTCTAGCTGTTCTGTTCTCGACAATATGGTATTTCCTAATCTCATCTAGAGATGTATTCTACTACAGAAACTGGCTCTACATTGTCCCATCAATTGTAGGCTCTACTATTTTCATTCTGATAGGACTGTACATGATGAAGTCAGGAAAAGTATGAAATCAAGCAGACTTTTGCTTTGACTCTTGATCTCTTATGGATTTCAGGTAACAGGCTTCATGATACAATTCTCCATAGTAGTCAAGCCCAAAACTCCAGCCAAAGAACATTTTATCAACAAGACTAGGGTAAGATCCAACAAGCACGAACCTCATGCCCTTCTTCACTGGTAAACCACACACTTTACAACTCAAGGCTCAACACCAGTCCATTTCAATCTCATTTGCTATGATGTATTCTTTTATATTGATTCACCTAATATTGCCTTCTGGGTGTCAAGCTGTGGATGAAACAAAACCAAAGAAAATGGTTAGAAGAAGTATTGCTATTGCATTTGGGATAATCTGCATTATTTTGATAGCTAGTCTAGGCGGAATTGTGGCATACTATTACACATCAATAATCCCTGACCTGAATCAAAAGGACAGCACCATTTCATCAATGAACTCTCAAATTTCTGACCTTAATGACAGATTCTACAAATTCTCAAGACTTGAAGATTCCATAATTTGGATTGCTAATCAAACCACCACTACTCAGGATACAGAAATCTTCAATGAGTTCTTTGTCAACTATTGTGGATATGTCATGGTTAATGTTACATCAACATCTTCCAACACAACTGTCAGAGTTGCTTGGACAAACTATGAATACAATTTTGTTGACCAGCAACTGGTTGGAAAGAATGGAACAGCAGTATTTCCACTATTGGCTTCTCCTGACCAATGGATGAATATTGGTTTAATTGTCAATTTTGGAACTCCTGCCAACAGAACCAATACAGCAACCATAACAGCAATATTCTATCAATGAAACACCTTTCCAGAATCAATGGAGCTTTCAGGGAACCCCTTTTTGTTTCCGATTGAGAAGATTTAAAGCCGACCTACACATGACTTTTCTGAAGGCTTGAACAGAAGGCATTCCATGATCAAATTAAAGCCCATTGATTACGAGATCATTTCTGAGTTGATCAAAAACCCAAGAGTCAGTGATAGGCATTTGGCTAAGATTCTGAAGACCTCTCAGCCAACAATTACAAGAAGAAGAGGAGAAATTGAGAAAGAAAAACTGCTTGAATACACTTCAATTCCAAACCTGAAGGAACTGGAATTTGAGATTCTTGCAATAACCTTTGGCAACAGGGCTGCATACCCCCAGCATGCTGAGTTGCAAATTCAAAAAGCCGAGGACTTTGCAGAAAAACATCCCAACCTCATCTTTGCCTCATCTGGGACAGGCATCAACTCTGACAGAGTGATTATATCAATTCACAAAAACTTTAGCGATTACAGCAAATTCCAGCAAGAATTCAGACAAGAATGGGGAGGTATTATGGCAATAATGGGCTCATTTGTCATAAGTTTAGCCAGTGATAGCATAATCAGAAATCTCACATTCAGGTATCTGGCAGAATTAATCAAGAAAGAACATGTTGAAAAGAAAACTTGACTTTTTTCGCAAGATATTTGACCCTCCTTTTCAGGGAGTCCCCAGAAGTTCTTCATCACAGTTCTAAGAAGCATGTGCGGCGCGCGCTAGAAAAAGTTAGGCACGCTTTGGTTTTCGCGAAACTACGCTGAGCTTTTCAACATCTTCTCGGTTTGGCGCCAGAATTTCAACTGACTTGCTCAGTTCCTCTTTGCCAAATCTCACTAACACTTGACCTTGTTTTTTGTCAGAATAGTAGGCAGTCAACGCAGCAGCTTTTTCGATGGCTCCTCTTATTTTGGGACCTTGGAGTATCGTAATTGGACTTCCAGTGTCTTGGGCTTCAAAACAATAATCATTCGGCATCTTCAGTTTAGACATTAGTTTGTTCTCAGTTTCGTTCCTGCCGACGACGATTTTGTTTTTTCCTGACCTAAAATGTCGTCCGATCTTCAGCAGCTGAACGTCCTTCAAAGTGACTGTCTTCTTATTCTCGAATAAATCTTGAAGTTTGCAGGCGAATTCTCTGTACGTTAACAGGCAACCTCCGCCTGGACACGAATAATCGGTCACTTTCAGTTCATTGGCAAGCCTAATCTGCGTCTTTCTTGTCCTGCCCTCAATATCGCAGAGTTTTTCTCGTTTGATCAATCCTTCTTTTTCAGCTTGAGTCGGAGGCAATAGTTTTCCGGATAGAGGCCTAACGATCTGGTTTTCCAGACCTGCCTCTTTTTCTATAATGCCTAGGGTTCGCCATCGTTGAGACATTGGTCTCTGCCCTAAGACTTCACCCGTGAAAATGAATGACGCACCTATTTCTTCTGCACATTTCTTGGCTTTCTTCAACATGAAGATCCTGCAGTCTATGCACGGATTCATGTTTTTGCCATAACCAAATCGTGGTTTCCTCACCATCTTGAGGTATTCTTCGCCCACGCTAATTTTTCTCAGGGGGACTTTAAGGTTCTTGGCAACTTCTACGGCGCCACAACCGCCTTTTCCACAGAGACAGAAGGGGCTTACAAAATTGACTGCTTCAACGTCTAAACCTTGGTCTAGAATGAGCTTCACGGCTAGTGAACTGTCCAATCCGCCGGAAAGAAGCCCCAGAGCCTTCGTTTTTCTGCCCTTTGAAACCATGATTTTCACGCTAATTAGACTCTATCAAGCTTCATTTTCGTCCTATTAATCACTTATCTAAGAAAATCTTGACTCAAAAAAAGGGGGACTGTAAAACGTGTGCTTTATTCAACTTTTGAGTTAGACCAGAAGAGTTACGTCCGCTTCTGCAGCTACGTTCAGGAATGTGGTGGCGCCTGCCATTTGATCCACTTCCGGAATCAGTTGTTCTTTCTTGATGCCGAACATTTCCATGCTCGGAGTGCACGCATAGATCGTCAAAAGCCCAGAACTCTTCATTCTCTTGAGCAAATCGTAGGGAGTCGGGTACTTCATTCTCTTCAGGCTTTCTGCCATGGGTTTTTCCATTTGCTTGTAATCGCTTGGTAAGCCTGCTTTGTCCATGGCTCCCTTAACCAACGCTTGGAGACCCCAGAATGTGAAGTAGAGATGTGCTTCCCATCCCATCGTAGTTGCGGTTGACCCGAGAATAAAGGCACAGTACAGTTTGTCCAGCGTCCCGCTGTGAACTATCAACGCTAGTTTCTTCTTTTCCGGCAAAAAAACACTTTCCTTTTTGATGATGAAAGCGAATATGACATACGTAATATTTATGCTTTCTGCAAAAAGGATAGGTCTCAGATGGTGTCTCCACATTCATTGATCCCTAATGTCAACGCAGCTGTGCCAACTGAATGTGAGTGGGCACAGGTTTGTTCACGAAAGGCACAACTGTCTACGCTGAAGATGCTATATGAGCGGATTTTCCAAAAAAAGGATTGGGAAGGGAGAAAACGGTGTAATTACGGCTGCATCGGCTGGAGTATGGCGAATTGGTTTCCTTCTGGGTCTACAGCGACTGCAGTCCAGCCTACTTGTGGGACTTCTTGCTTCGGAACGATGATCTTTCCGCCTAGCTTCTTGATTTTCTCTATGTATTCGTCTGCAGATTCGACCGAAATGTAGACGACGGGTTTCATCTCTTTGTTCGTCTTTTTGTACAGGCCTCCGTTTATTCCTGGTCTCAATGGTCTCATTTGCTTGTCCACAGGTACGGTTCCGAGAAGCCAGTATTCCATTGGTCCACTCATGTCTTCGCTGCCTTTCTCTATTTTCCATCCGAAGACTCCTGAGTAAAACTTCTTCAGTTTCTCAGTGTCGCTTGCCGGGATTTCAAAATGAACGATAGTATGATCCATTTTTTCACCTTTTTGTTAAACAAGAGAAAGCTCTGAGCTAATTAAGGAATTGTTACTGCGTAGCTACAGCAACAGCACGCATCTGCTCAGGGGACTGATTTCCTGTGCGCCTTTTCCGAGTTCGTGGCACTAGATTGCTTTGTCAGTTTTGCTTGTCTATCTTGATCACGACGCGCTCTTAGCAGCAAACACACATAAATCGCAACGTACAAATCCTTCATGAGCAAGAGAGGCTGCTTATGAAACAGCAGAAAAGCACATACCCTGAAAGAGCCATCGAACACTTTAGACAGGACTACAATTGCGCTCAAAGCGTGCTACTGGCGATGCATGAATACTATGGCCTTCGTCAGAACGCGTTAATCCCAAAGATCGCCACAGCATTTGGAGGCGGAATAGGGAGACGAGGCTCGCTGTGTGGGGCATTAACAGGCGCCATAATGGCCATCGGGTTAAAACATGGAACCAACAAGACAGTCTTGAAAGAGAAAGAAAAAGCATACGAGATTGCTCTGAAATTCTACGATCGATTTGTGGAAGAATGTGGCAGCCCTTTCTGTAGAGAGCTCATCGGGTACGATTTGACTGATCCCAAGGACCTCGAAAAAATGCGAAAATCGAGCGTACGCGAACAACAGTGCTGTAATTTTGTGAAAAGTGCTGTTGAGATACTGATTGATCTAGAAAAGTAACGAAGTCCAAATAACAATAGGACCTGAAGAGGAAAAAACATGAAGATAAAATTCTTGGGGGCAACTCATCAAGTAACAGGATCAAGCTATTTTCTAGACATAGACGGACTGAAGATTCTTGTCGACTGCGGACTCTTTCAAGAACGAGAATATTCCTACAGAAACTGGGAACCTTTCCCCGTTTCTCCAGATCAGATCCAATACATCCTGCTGACACACGTTCACATAGACCACTCTGGTTTGATTCCTAAACTTGTCAAGGAAGGTTTCACAGGGACTATCTTGCTAACTCCTCCATCCAAGGAACTGTTTTCAATTGTGCTATCGGATTCCGCCAGAATGATGGAAGAAGACGCCGCATTCAAAAAGAAACGCCATGAAAAAGAAGGCCATGAAGGGCTCCACCCAGAAATCCCCCTATACACCACACAAGATGTCCAAAAGTGTCTACCCTTCTTGAAAGCTATCGGCTACGAAGAATCATATCCCTTAAACGATCATGCCAAGGTCTGTTTCCACAACGCCGGCCACATTCTCGGCTCGGCTATGATCGAAATAATTTTCCAGGATGAAAATGGCACACGGAACATCATTTTCTCAGGCGATATCGGGCAGTGGAGCAACCCGCTTCTCAGTGATCCATGCGTCTTTGATCGAGCGGATTTCGTGGTCATGGAGTCCACTTACGGAGACCGCAATCATGAAAATCGTCAAGACTGTGTCAATAGACTCTGCGAAATCGTTAACGATACGATAAAAGCAGGCGGAAACGCTTTGATCCCAACCTTCGCCATCGAACGTGCACAAGAACTACTGTACTACTTCAATCGTCTGGCACAAGCAGGAAAAATGTCCTACATCGTGACCTTCCTCGACAGCCCCATGGCAGTGGAAATAACTAAAGTCTTCGAGCAATACGTGAAACAGCTCGACACAGAAAAATCAGAACTGTTCAAAGGGGACCAATCACCTTTCGAATTTCCAGGCTTAACGCTAGTGGAAACAGTTGAAGCATCCAAAGCAATCAACACAATCAAAGGATCGGCAATCATTATGGCAGGCTCGGGAATGATAACAGGAGGACGAATAAAACATCATTTAGTAAGGGAGATAACACGCCCAGAGTCCACGCTTATTTTTGTGGGGTATCAAGCCCAAGGAACCTTGGGACGACAAATCTCAGATGGCGTTTCTCCTGTCAGAATCTTTGGACAAATGTATCCTGTGACAATGAAGGTTGAAAGGATCGAAGGTTTTTCTGCCCACGCAGGCAAAGATGACTTGGAACGATGGCTAAGCAACTTCAAATCGCCGCCAACACATATTTTCCTAACCCACGGTGAGGAAGAAGCGATTTCAAGTTTGGAGGACTATCTACATTCAAAGAACGGATGGGAAGTAAGCGCGCCAGAATACTTGCAAGAATATAATCTTTGACCGTTAACAACAATCCTCATTGATCTTTGCGTCTGACCAACGCCGCTCAACAGAGTTGATATCAACTCGAGTTAAGTTCATTCTGATATTACAGGAATCCGGAGCATCGAGACAGGACAAATGGAACTAGTAACGTTCTGTGAGTAGTTTTTGTGTATTCGGTACGTGCGTCGAGTCTTATAAGGACTTTATCGTTTGGTTAGTTCAGGTGAAGAAACATGGAAAGAATGTATGAAAGAATTGAAAAGATGTCAAACGGGAAAATGTTGGAACAGACGCGGTTAGAAGTCATTCGCGCAGTTGCTCGTGTACTATTTCACGCTTGAAAACCACATCTTTCCCGTTCCTGATTTTTCTCAGCTAGGAAAAGGGCGCTTCACGCCTGACAGATTACTCAAGTTTTTTGTCTAAAACGATCCCGAAAAGATATGCGATTTGCAGACCCATCGGAAGCCCGAGAAGTAGACTTTTGAGACTCTGGGAAAAATGATACGCCATATCATGCTCAAAATCTTTCGTTTGTTCCAACCAAGTGCCGAAGCTAATGACTTCAGCCTCTACTTCTTTGAATATTTTCATTCTTGTGCGGTCATCAGCCTTCTCATAATTGCTTCTACGTATTCTGACAGTTTCAGCAATGTCCTCGTGATTGAACTCTTCGTACAGCGCAATACTCTTCGGTGCTTTCTCTTTGATTTCAATTGCTTCGATCTCACCAACGAATTCGTCAGTCTTCGATTGCATGAGCCAACCTCGACGAGTTTGGGATATCTCGTTTATGAAGACGGTATTCATATTTAGAAAACACATCCAAAAAACTAGGGGGGAGGGGGTGTTTTTGGGCTGAAAACAGCCAAAAAGATCCAGTTGAACGATTTTATGGGAAAGCTTTCGCCAAGGATCTTGAGTTCACTAACGTGTCCTCTCGTCTCGCATGCTGTTTTCGAGTATGCCACAAACATGTAAGTAAATCTTATAAGCCAAGTGAGAGGATTGTTGGTGCGGGTCATGAAAACCCATATTGGCGAGATTGAAAAACCAAAAAGAAGCGACAACGAAACCAATATCAAACTTTTGGATGACGCTGAACGTAACCCCGAGCCAAACGAGTTCTCCAGATCGCTGGTGGCAGGCGCCTCAAAGCAACTGGAACGAATCAAGGAGGCTGGAACGAGAATGAGAGATTTTGGTTTGAATGCGAAAGACAATTGCTTCGTTTGTGATCCAGATTGGTGCCCAGACTACAAGAAGAGAGTGTGCAACGGAAAAAGACCGACATAGCAACAATATCCATCGTTCAATGGCAATTACATATTTGAGAGTCTCGTCAGAAAAACTATTGGAGAGTTAGGCAGAAAAAATAGAGACAGCCATTGTCGCGGCATTAAGATTGGAAAAAGTTCTTGAATTTCTTTTCATGGTTTATTTAAATCTCAATTCTTGGCGGATCTGCGAGTTGTTGAAACGAGTTTACGAGTGAACAGAGTCCCGGTCTTCCCTTCCAGTGCGTCTTTTGCCCTGTTCAAGGATGCAATGATGGCTTTTTCTCCGCCAGATTCAATAAACCGAGCGCAAGCCTCAACTTTCGGACCCATGCTTCCTGAAAGAAACTGGTGATCCCTCAGATACTTTCGGGTTTGTTCGAGTGTAAGCGTCTTAAGATCTTTTTCGTCGGGTTTTCCATAGTTGAGTTTGACCCTTTCAATGTCTGTCAAAATAAGGAGGATGTTGGCACCAACAGCTTCCGCCAATTTTTCCGCAGCAAGGTCTTTGTCGATCACGCCCTCAACGCCTATGAAGGATCCATCCTTTCCCTTCGCAACAGGTATTCCTCCGCCGCCAGAAGCTATTACGACCTTGCCCATTTCTACTAGCTCTCTAATGATGTCCTTTTCAATAATGTCCTTTGGTTCTGGAGAGGGCACGGTTCTTCTGTATGCCTTTCTTCCTTTTGGTTTCACCTTCTTTATGGTGTAGCCCTTGGCTGCGACAAGCTCCTCTGAATCGCGTCTAGTGTAAAATGGTCCCACAGGTTTCGAAGGATCGTCAAAATCTGGATCCTCCAGATCCACTGCGACTTGAGTTACGACTGTAGCAACGGGCACATTCAAATTGGCTTTTCCAAGGAGTTCTGTCATAGTCTGTTGTAACATGTATCCTATTTGGCCTTGAGTCATAGCCACCAAAACATCCAACGGTTGAGGGGGAACAAGTTTGCTTCCCTCTTCCTGTTGAAGCAGTAGATTGCCAGCCTGCGGACCGTTTCCATGAGTGATTACCACTCGATATCCATCTCTAATCAACTCCAAAATCTGTCTGCACGCATTTCTTACATTTCTGAACTGTTCTTGCGCTGTGCCGTTGTCATTCGCAGTTTTAATTGCGTTGCCACCCAATGCAACAACAACGGTTTTCTTCAAAAACCCATTCCCCATGATAATGGCTTCAGAAGACGAACTTGCTTTAGATAATCCATTACCAAAGCAACCTTCCTGCTCAGATGGTACAATTGGCGTGTTCTAAGTGTACATTTTGCATTGTCAGTGCCACAAACTGTGTGAAGGAGTAAATAACACGCCGTAATGGGCATATAAGTATTTTTGTATGAGATAAACAGTATTTGGAGCCTTAGCGTCAATGTCATGTATTCACGTTGTCTTAGCATGTCAGCGGTAATGGCTCTTAAGCATGTGCGAATTGACGGCAGCAATCACAAATATTACCAACAAGCTGCTCGGCGCGGTCCGTATAAAATTGTCGTCATCCTACTTTTCGCGTGATTTGAAGTCTTCTTTCGAGGCTCGATTTTTCGGAGGTCTAATCAATATTATCAAGGTTGCAGCCATTCCAAAGGCAAGAGTCAAAGCGATTGATATGATCGCCCAGGAAGGCATTCCTAGTGTTGAAAGCGTGTTAGTTCCGCCGGCAAGCCAGGTTATAGTAACAGGTCCCCAAAGATCTTGTATCGTTGTTAGATTGAATAGGTTGTCACCAACTTTTGAAACTGTGAAATTTCTTGAACCTTGGGTGCTGAAAGAGTAAGACTTTTCCCATCGATCATTTGCCGCTGACCAATTCATTGGTTCCGCGACGGTCTTCAAATTCCAGATTTGGTTGGTCAAGTCGTACTCATATGTGTTCAAGTACAAGATGCCGTTGGTTCCGTTGAACAGAGTGTTATCATATTCGTATACTGCTGTGAACCAGACTTCTTCAGTTACTTCCGACTGATGTTATTTGATGAGAAGATCCACCTCGCGTTATTTTCACGTCGTCCCAGATTGTAGTCAGGTTTGACGCTTTCTGCGTGAACAATCTAACGAAATAGGCTTGATATGTGAAATTGACGTCTTCCACATAGTACGTTCTCATTGCAGGAACCGAAGATGAGTCATTGAAGTTTGCCCACCCAGAAGCATCTACACTGACCCAGCCTATCCCTTTAACCTCTATCTGTCCTGCGACGGCATCGGAGCCATTATTCCACGCAGCGTGAAAACCGTACAATTGAGTCGTGTTCACTTCAGACCGTCCTGGCACTAACGAAGAAGCATAAGAATAGTCGATTATTATGTCTCTAATAGTGAACTTCACGGTTATCTTATAAGAAGATACTAAGCCGTTTGCAGTGACCGTAAAGTTCGCCATATACGTCTCGTTGTTCAGACCTGCCGTGACCACAGTGATATGTCACGACGCTACTATTTCCTGACAGCTATAGTTCCGTTGGATGGAGTTATCTTTAACCACGCAGGAACAGTGGTCATATTTATTGTCCATGTGAGATTTCCATTACCAGTGTTGCTGAGCCTCAGATTTTTATCCACGAGCTTTTGGCCGGGCGCCAGAACACCGAGATCAATTACGCATGAGTTCGAATAACTAATGTTCTTGTAGCTAACAGTCAGCTCTGGGAGTGGCTTACAGTCCCATTGAATGGTATCGTGTCGCCGAATTTCCAGCATTATCAATGGCTGTGATCGACATATTCAAGTTTCCATCCCAGCGTTCTGTGGAAATAGGTTTCCAGAATAAGTGTTGTTGCCCGTGGCGGTCATGTTCGCTGTCCAAGGTGTGCCGAGGAAGATATATGTAAAATAGACTGTGTTTACGCCACTTGCGTTTTGAGGCTCGGTCACGTTGACCGAGATCGAAATATTTTGACCAATGCTAGGCGCTGGAGGGCTGATGATCGGAGTGCCTATGTTCGGGGCAAGTTGGTCACCGACAAAATACGGTCCTGGCAAAGGATAGTTAGCTGATTTCACCGGAACTTCCGCGGATTCCGGGTGCACGGTCACATTGTATGTGACTTTCGTTCCGTACTTCTGCGCTGGTATAGTTCCCTTCAGCGTGTTTCCCGAAATCGTCATGCTGATATTTTGTCCACTTGAATCATACTGCACCTCGAGGTGTGCATCACCCATATCCACTGAACTAAGGATTGTGGCGTTAACGATTCACAGGTGTTGTGTAGTTGATCTTGGTCGGGTCTAGAGGATTTTGGGTGACATTTTGTATCAGGAAAAGTGGGTAGTCATCTATGCCAATTGGAGATAGACTATATGGTTTGTCGCATATGCCATCGGGTGCTGGGAGCAAACCAGGGTTTTGTTGATCTTGATTTTTCCCCGAGTATATGTCTGTTGAGGCGAAATCGCTCCAGAAATTACCCCCGCCCACTTCTTTGCTAGGGACGTATGGATAGCCGTTGTCCCAAGCATTGGTTGCGTCTGCGTTAGATGCTTGGAGGGTATTGTTGATGAATCTGTTCT
Source organism: Candidatus Bathyarchaeota archaeon (assembly GCA_963845885.1). GTDB lineage: Archaea > Thermoproteota > Bathyarchaeia > Bathyarchaeales > Bathycorpusculaceae > DASPPK01. Next base: position 213,823 of record CAWJTU010000007.1, on the reverse strand, counting down.
CATAGATCAGGTTTCTTCTTGCGCCACTGTCGCATTCGATTCCTATTCCATTCTTTTTGATCGTGTTGTTCCTGATGAAGTCCTGTTCCCCTTGAACAATCTGAATACCACACCCAATATTCAATCTGATGACGTTGTCTTCTATGTCAGAATTCGAGTTGGAGATCAATAATCCTTGTTGATTATTTAGTTCGATGATATTGCCTGTCAACGTAGCGTTTGAGCCTGTAATTTGTACACCACAATTCAGGTTCGTCCTAATGGCATTGCCTCTGATCGTGTTGTTTGTGCCAAAAACGTCTATCCCGTCTCCAAGTCCATTTACTACGATATTGTTCTCAATTATGTTGGAGGCACCATCGATCATTATCCCTGTCCCATAGGGCGTGGATCGAACGGTCAACCCCGATATCCTCACGTAGCTGGCATGAACAGAAATCCCGTTCGTCATAATGGTTTGGACAAAACTGCCGTCGATTATCGTGGTGTTAACGTCTTCTCCGTACAGCCATATTCTATCTTTTCCAATCGGTATCGTAATGCTCTCCACGTAAGTTCTCTGCTTCGTAACGAATATTAGATCTCCTTGGCTTGCGGCGTTGATTCCTTCCTGGATTGTCCCGTAGTCTTTTGGTATCTCAATGCCCTGCACACCTAGGATCTCGTCGATGTATGCCACAGGAAGTAGTTGGGCATTCTGTCCCGACGTTTCATTAAACACGATTCTCTGAATCTGAGTGCACGTACCAGTGAACGCCGCGTTTACTTGAATTAGATGGTCGTCGATGCTGATGCTGTAGATGTTCTGTTGGACGTTCAGAATCAACTTTATCTTGTACCATTTGTCTGGAACATACGAATTGCGCAGAACATTGAAGCCAAAGTTTTTGGCTTCGTACCCGATCTGTCCATCTTTGAATACGATGCACGCACCGTTGAAGTTGCCGTCATCAACGAAGACTTCAATGGTTTTCTTAACTCCAATGTTGCTCGTTGGTCTGATCGCGAAGGAGATCACAACCGTGTTGGTTTGCTGAAGGAAAAGCCTGTAGGGAACTGGATTACTGTCTGTGTAGCCGTCCACGATCATTGCCGATTTGCCTGTTGCGCCTGAACCGTACCATACACTGTTGACAACCGAGATATTCCCGTATTGCGGGAACGACACTGTCCAGTTTGTCGGAATCGATCCAACAGCCTCGGTATCGAAAGATTGATTGATAAACACACGATTCAGCGGATCAATAGCAGTTGGTAATGCTTCCGAACTCTCAGCTTTCGAAACGGAAATTCCGAAGAAAACACCACTGTTTCCTAGAATAGACACTATCAACGTCGTAAGGAGAAAAATCGTTAGCACTATTCGTAGAACTGATTTCACGACGAGTTCTCCTCTCAATTCTCATACGGTAATGCTCGAAGTTAAGAGTTTCGAAACATTTTTCTAGAACAATGTTCTGTACCACGAGTCATGGGTCTTGCTTGTGAAGCCAGAAAACGTGAGAACAGACTCGGAAACCTAAGGGCAACTTTGCTGATTTGAAGATCTCGAATGACTTGTATTGTTTCGCCAGTTCAAGATTCTCGTCAATCAGACCGATTCCACTTTTCCGTATACCATTGGGAAACTACTTAAACACTCATTGGCAGTTATGATGCTAGAAACGAAGGAAACTTCCATTGAAAAACTGGTACATTACTATCACAGCGATTTTCGCTGCAGCAGTCGTGCTTTTCGCAATCTTTTTCGTCACAATGAGCAATCAACCAGTCAATTCCACAACGCTTCACTATACATATAGCATCGTGAACGTGTACCCACATGACAGCAATGCTTTCACAGAAGGACTGGTGTACGACAATGGTTCTCTCTATGAAAGCACAGGGCTTTACGGTAACTCCACTCTGCGTCGTGTAGAACTAGAAACTGGCAAGGTTCTGCAGGTTCATGCATTGCCGGCTCAATTATTTGGCGAAGGCATCACAATCGTTGCCAGCAGGATCATTCAGTTAACATGGCAGTCTCACATAGGTTTCGTCTATGACAAGAATAGCTTCGCTTTGTTGAAAGAGTTCAGCTATCCGACCGAGGGTTGGGGCATCACGTTTGATGGTACTCGGCTGATAATGAGCGATGGAACCGCAAATCTGTATTTTCTAGATCCAGAGACTTTTCAGAAAGTCGGGCAGACTCAGGTACATGACACTGCGCCTGTGACTGAACTCAACGAACTCGAGTACATACAAGGAGAAATCTACGCCAACATCTGGACGGAACAAAGGATCGCAATAATAAGTCCTCAGACTGGAGAGGTGAGGGCTTGGATAAACTTAACTGGACTGTATAATCCCCCAGATCAAGATCCAAACAGCGTACTGAACGGAATTGCATATGACGCAATTGGAAACCGCCTTTTTGTCACTGGGAAAACGTGGCCCATGCTTTATGAAATCAAGTTAGTTCTTTCCAATTAGCTTTCGTTTTAAGGCATAACAGACCTTTTCGATCCAGAAGTAAGTGTTCACATTCTGTATGGACGACTTGGTTAAGGAGGCAGTGAGATCAAGTCTCGCTTTTCTTGCTCTTTTCAGTTGAGGAGGGCGGAAACTCCTTGAGTTTTTCGGCCATTTCTTTGAGGCGTTGATCAACTATGTAGTTGATCGTTCCTTTCTCGAACGTCCCATCTTTTTGTCTCGCGCCAGCTTTGACTCCTGTAAGGTTTTCGATTCCTTCGTCTATCGTCTTGACAGCGAATATCTGGAATTTCCCGTTTTTGACAGTCTCAACTATTTCTTCCTTCAGCATTAGGTTTTGTACGTTGCTTTGGGGGATCATGACTCCTTGTTTGCCAGTGAAACCTTTTGCTTTGCAGACCTCAAAAAAGCCTTCGATCTTCTCGTTTACTCCCCCGATGGCTTGAACCTCCCCTTTCTGATTCACCGAGCCCGTCACTGCGAAACTCTGTTTGATCGGCAATCCAGACAGTGCAGAGAGAATAGCATAGAGTTCAGTGCTTGAGGCGCTGTCACCTTCAACTCCTTCGTAACTCTGTTCAAAGACAAGTCGCGCTGAAAGACTGAGTGGCTTGTCCTGAGCATACTTCTCATTCAAGTAACCGCTGAGAATCAAGACGCCTTTCGTGTGAATCGGTCCGCCCATTTTGGCTTCACGTTCAATGTCCATTACTCCTTCTCGACCAAGACCAATGCTGGCTGTTACCCGAGAAGGCATTCCAAATGCAAAGTCCCCCAGTTCCAACACGGACAGGCCGTTGACTTGACCCACGCTTTCGGTTACCGTATCTATCAAGATAACGCCTCTCTCGATCATTTCTTCAATCTTTTCCTGTATGAGTTTCGAGCGGTAAACTTTTTCTTCGATGGCTTTTTTCACGTGGGCTGCTGTCACAAACTCCGCTTTTTCCTCAGTTGCATAATAGTTAGCTTCACGTATCACATCTGCCACATCTGCGAATCTCGTGGAGAGTTTCTCTTGGTCCTCAGCCAATCTCGAGCTATGTTCAATAAGCTTAGCCAACCCTGAACCATCCAAGTGTTTCAAATTCTCTTTTTGACATAATGCACACACAAATGCCGAGTATTGGTCTACGTTCTTCTCCGTGCGGTCCATCGTGGTGTCAAAGTCTGCCTTCACTTTGAAGAGCTGGCTGAATTCCATGTCCAACATGTATAGTTGTTGATACAGGTATGGGTCTCCGATCAATACCACTTTGATGCTGAGAGGAATGGGTTCAGGTTTCAAGCTCTTTGTGGTAATGTAGCCCAATCGTTCCTCTTCTTCCTCGATGTTTATGTGTCCACTCTTCAAGGCTCTCTTCAGCCCGTCATAGGAGAACGGGTTTCGAAGTAACTCTTCAACTGGCAGAATCAAGTACCCGTTGTTTGCCCTATGCAAGGCTCCGGCACGAATCATTGTGAAATCGGTTATTAGAGCGCCGAACTGAGCTTCCTTCTCCACTCTACCAAAAAGATTCTGATACGTGGGGTTAGACTCCATAATGACAGGAGCTCCTTTGGTATGCGAATTGTCTACGACGACATTGACCTCATATTTTTTGTATGGCGTTTCCTTCAACCAAGGCATTGGAAACGGAGTCTGCGGCGTTTCTTCGGGATTTCTAATGAACCGGGACAAGTTGTCCAAAATATCATTCTGCACTTCTTTCAGATACGCAATAACATCCGGTATGTCCTTGTATTTCTCGTTCAAGTCAGCCGACAAGTGACCCATGGCGTAGAGGGCAACATCCCTGTTCATCTTATCAAGTTCTTCATGGATCTTTCTATCCATGTCCAATAATTGCCTCATTGCAGTTCTCAGTTTCGATTCCAACAACTCTCTTTTGTTCTGGATTTCTTCCCTTGCCTTCGGCGGTAGAACGATCATATCTTTATCGCTGAGCGGTTTCCCCTTCATAACCGGAACCAAAAGCAGTCCGATTGGGGTACTTTGGATTATGAAATTCTCTCTTTGAGCCTCGGCATTGATCTGGTCGACCAGTCCTTTTCTTTGGTCTTCAACCTGCTTGATCGTTGCCTCCCTCTTCGTGGCGTAGTCTTCACTCTCAAAAGCTTTTGAAAGTGTGCTTCTCGCGTTCTCGACAAGACTTTTCACGTCTCTGTGAAATTCCTTAGCTTGACCAGACGGCAACTCTATCGCTTTAGGCGCATATTCATTTGAAAAGTTGTTAACATAACACCAGTCCGAAGGTACAGGTTTCGCTTGGGCGACTTCTTCCAGAAAATTCTTGACAGCAGTTGTTCTTCCTGTTCCAGGATAACCTGCAACGTAGACGTTAAATCCACGTTCTTTGATTCCCAAACCAAATTTGAGTGCTCTTACAGCTCTCTCTTGGCCAATAATCTCTTGAAGAGGGTTCAGTTCTTGCGTTGTCGGGCAACGCATCAGGTCTGGTTTGCATTCTTTCCTCAAATTTTCCGGGGTTAATGCATCAACCATTGTCTCGCATCTCCGTTCAGTTTGAAGTAATCGAATTGTATTTACGTCTTGCCATTGTGTGTGTTGAACTACAATGCTTTAAGGATCAGAAGAAGGTTGAACTCTTCAACAGGCGTCTTCTAGATACAAACCGGTTTGTACGGTATTGTGGGCACTCAATAATTGGAGCCTCTTTTCTGGAAGGCACCATGAGCTCCTCTAGTAGAGACCATCTTTCGATGAATGCAATGCCTTTTTCAGTGGTGACGAACTTTGGACAACTGTTATGAACTTCCAGCATCCCAAGTGATGTGAGCACAGAAAGATAGTGACGTGCATCCGACCATGAAAGATTTGTTCGGTACATTACTCTTGTCTTGCCTTGAGGTTCCACGCATAAGCCCAAAATCTCGGCCATTATTTCGTGAGGCGTTCTTCTATTCGTGAGCAGAGATGCCATTGTCTTCCCCGAAACAAAATCGGTTTATCGTGTTATTAGGAGTGTGTGACTGCTACCATACAGCTACAAATCCGACGAGCAACCAGTTCTTAAGAGAGATCATCGAAACCCTCAAATACGCCCCAGAAAGCTACATAGCTCTGATCCCCAAACATAGAGGAGAAGACTAGATTGTTCAAATTCAACACTGAACAGAAAATCTATGATATCTGTGGATTGAAAATTGGTGGGCAACCCGGACAACTGCCAACCGTTATGATCGGAAGCATCTTCTATCACAAAGACAAAACTGTCACTGACGCCAAAGCAGGCATCTTTGACAAGGCTCAAGCCGAACAAACATTGAACGCAGAACAAGACATTTCAACCGCAACTGGAAACCCTAGGCTGGTCGACGTTTGCGCGTCATGGTCCGAAGCCTTCCCCAAAGAAATCGAGTTCATTGCAAACGCTGCCAAAGGCCCCTTCACCATCGACGGGACCACGGCGGAAGTCCGAATGGCAGGAGCAAAATACGTCAAAGAAGTTGGTCTATCAGACAGAGTTGTTTATAACAGCATAAGCCCCGAAACCAAAGACAACGAATTAGCAGCCATCAGAGACGCAAAGATCAAGGCGGCATTACTTCTTGCCCTGAACACCAAGAATCCTACAATAACAGGAAGACTCGCAGTTATTGATATACTCATTGAAAAGGCGAAGAACGCTGGCGTGGAAACGATGCTCGTCGACACCACCGTGCTCGACGTACCTGACCCAGGGCCAGCAGGAAAAACCGCTTACCTAATCAAAGAAAAATATGGGCTACCCTGCGGTTGCGGGGCTCACAATGCCGTTGACATGTGGCACCGACGCAAGAAACTTGATCCAGACTCGCATTTGACAAGCAGTGTGGTTGCGAACACTTTGCCCGTGATTATGGGTTCAAACTTCATGCTCTACGGTCCAATAACAAGTGCCGCAAAAATATACACGCCAATAGCAGTGACGGACGCTTACATTGCCTATACGATGATGCAACAATACAATATTCGCCCAATAACCAACACGCATCCACTGTTCAGAATCTTCAGAACGTGAATAACAATTCAGATCGGCTGAAACCAGACTTATCGCTCTGCGTGTTCATATCTTAAAGACTTTCAAGCAAAGCTTACATAGTCTCTGCGGGTTACCTTCGGACGAACCCTTCAAAACGAGAGGATTAAGAAGTTGACGACAAGAGCTTCCAAAAAAGTTAGTCAAATAAAACCATCAGCAATACGAAGAATGCTAGACCTTTCTGCAAAAATGGAAAATGTTATCCACTTAGAGCAAGGAGAACCAAACTTCGTAACTCCTCAGCACATTCTGGACGCAGCCGCAGACGCCATGAAAGAAGGATTAACACATTATACGGACACAAGTGGAACAATGGAACTTCGCGAGGCCATAAGCGAGAAAGTTGAGAGAGAAAACGGCATTCATGCCGACCCGCAAACAGAAGTCATAGTCACAGCCGGATCCCAAGAAGCAATGCTTGTTGCAGCCTTAGGTCTCCTAGATCGCCGCGACGAAGCTTTGGTGATCGACCCTTATTACCCCGCCTACTTTGAAGACACGTTGCTAGCAGAAGCAGTTCCAATTGCAGTCCCACTCTATGCGAAAAACAACTACAGGATAGAGATCGAAGACTTGGAAAAGAAAATCACTCCTAGGACAAAAATGATCTGGATGTGCAACCCGTCTAATCCAACAGGTCATGTATTTTCGAAATCAGACTTGGAAATCTTTGCAGAAGTGGCAAAGAAACACGACTTACTGGTCTTTGCTGACGAGATCTACGAAAAAATCGTTTATGAAGGCAAGAGACTTGTCAGCATGGCTTCTTTACCAGGAATGGAGAACCGAACAATAACGGTGCAGGGATTCTCAAAAGCTTACGCCATGACGGGATGGAGAATAGGCTACATGGTTGCAGCCCGTGAATTATCGTCAACGCTCCGCACGCTGCACTATTACATGACCCTGTGCCCGAACATAATATCACAGAAAGCTGCTCTTGCAGCATTAACTGGTCCTCAGACTTGCGTTGAGGAAATGGTCGCTGATTACAGCAGAAGAAGAGAACTAGTCCTCAGTGAAATCAATAAACTAAACATGTTGTCTTGTGTCCGTCCAGAAGGAGCGTTCTATGTCTTTCCAGACTTTTCAAAACTCGACAAATCGGACGAAAGACTGGCTACAGACATCCTTCAAGAAGTCAAGGTAGTCACCGTACCGGGATCAGGTTTTGGAAAAGCTGGACAGGGACACCTAAGAATATCCTATTCACCTGACTATGAACAGGTCAAGGAAGGGATGCAGAGATTGCGTTCTTATGTCGAATCGAGAACTTGAATTTCGTCCTATCCCCCATTTCGACATATTTCTAGAAATAGTGGAGAAAGCGATAACATGTCCTGCAGCAGGAAAAAACAGATTAGACTAGACCTCCGACTCTAGACCGTCTTGAACAATGAGCATTGCGCGAAGAGGATCTAAATGACTGACGAGGTACTAATCATCTTTCAACCTGAGGGCAAACGAGCAAAGATCAAAAGAGGACAAACGATTTTGGAAGCGGCGAGGCTTGCCGGCGTAGATCTAGTTTCAACCTGTGGAGGGAAGGGCAATTGTGGAAAATGCAGAGTCCTTATCACGGCGGAAACAAAGATCCTCGGTACTCTGACCAAGCTCGAAAAACAGTTGCTGTCACCAGAAGAGAGAACAAAAGGCTACAGGCTTGCCTGCCACACATCCGTCAAAGGTCACTTGACTGTAAGAGTTCCCGAAGAAAGCAGAACCGGAAGGCAAAGACTGCAGGTGGAAGGAATAAGAACTCATGTAAGACTCGCCCCCATGATCAAAAAATACTCCCTCAGACTATCAAGTCCGACTCTAGCTGACAACAGTTCTGACGCTGAAAGGTTACTGCGTCTTTTGAATGAGAAACTCCACGCCAAAAACCTCAAAGTTGACTTTACAGCTATTCAACAGTTGCCAGGGAAGTTTAGAGATGGCGACCATGAAGCCACAGTCGTTGTATGGAATGATGAAACTGTTGTGAATGTTGAATCGGAAAACACTGCTCGAAGGATTTTCGGATACGCCGCGGACATAGGCACAACGAAACTGGCTGGATACCTCCTTGACTTAAGCACGGGAGAAGTGGTAGCAGTTGACTCTGCAATGAATCCTCAAATACCGTATGGTGAGGATGTAATAGCAAGAATAGCATATGCCCTGAAGGGACAAGACGAACAGAGAGAGCTGCAAAAACTCGTTGTGACAGGCTTGAACCAGATTCTCAAAGACCTTCTCGAGAAATCTGACGTAGGCTCTGACGAGGTCTATGAGATGACAGTTGTAGGCAACACGGCTATGCATCACTTGTTTCTGAATATCTGCCCAAAAGGTTTGGCTCTGTCCCCGTACGCACCTGCAATAAGAAGCGGCCTAGATGTAAACCCTTGACGACGTCGGGGTAAACATCAACCAACATGGCAACATTCACGTCCTTCCTGTCGTGGCAGGATTCGTAGGAGCCGATGCCGTTGCCGTAGCACTGGCAACGGAAATCCACAAGAAGAGCTCGCTAAGTTTGGTTTTGGACATAGGCACGAACACCGAGATTCTCTTGGGAAATAAAGATGAACTCATGGCCTGTTCCTGCGCATCGGGTCCAGCATTTGAAGGAGCACGCATAAAGCACGGGATGAGAGCAGCAAGTGGCGCCATCGAGAAGGTGAAGATAGACCCTGTTACCTTTGCCGTCCAATACGGGACAATTGACAACGTCAAGCCTTACGGAATCTGCGGTTCAGGCATCGTTGACGTAACTGCAGAGATGTTGAAAGCAGGCATCATAAACGTCATGGGCGCATTCAATAAGCACCTTCGTTCAACCAGACTGCATTCTGAAGATGAACTCGAATTCGTAATTGTTCGTAGGAAAGAAACTTCGACCGGACAGGACATCACAATCACACAGAGAGACATTAGGGAAATCCAATCTGCGAAAGCTGCAATTCACACAGGAACTGTCACTCTGATGAGGAGGAGAAACGTGACAGAGAGAGATATCGATACTGTTCTCATAGCCGGGGCTTTCGGTTCCTACATTGACCCGACAAATGCTAGGATCATCGGAATGTATCCCGAAATAGAATTGGAAAAGGTGAAGGTCGTAGGAAACGCTGCAGGGACTGGAGCAAGAATGGCACTTACGTCGAAAAAAGCAAGAAGTCAGGCGGAAGAAGTATCTCGCCAGATCAAGTACGTGGAACTTGCGACAGAATCAGACTTTCAAGCGGATTTCTGCAACTCACTTTGCATACCATATGCGGATTTGTCGAGATATCCCAAAACCAGCAAACTGCTCAAAGAACTGGGCAAATATCCCACGAAGCCTCCACCGATAATCATTACAGGTAAGAAGCGACAAGTACAATAAGGAGAGAGGTCGCCGAAAACCTTATTCATGTAGTCTAACACGTCCTAATGAAAAGGAGGAAAAGAAATGAGTTCAAAGGAGGAACTCGTCGAGTTCTTGAAAGAACAGGTAAAAGTCGAGAACAAGATCGTTGATTCGCTTGAACAAGTCATTGCCTGAGATCGACAATCCAACCGTCAAAGGCGTTTTGAAAGGCGTGTCTTTAGACTCGGTGAAACACGCTGAAATGTACGCTTCGGCTGTAAGATTGATGACTACTGTTTCAAAGGCATTGACGCAGGAAAATCTCGACAAGCAAAAAGACTTGGTGGAACGACATATCCAAATGGAAGCGGAACTGATTAAGAAAATCAGCAAAGTCTTGCCAACTGTCCAAGATAACAAGGTCAAGCTCTTGTTGAAGGCGATACTCGAAGATGAAAAAAGACATCATGGTCTTCTGAAGCAGATACTGGAGATTCTCGTAAAGGGAGAAACGATAACGGAAGCTGATTGGTGGGACATCCTCTGGAAAGACGTTCCCTTCCACGGTTCGCCAGGTGGCTAGACCAAATCCAAAAGACTCAACGCGCTTTACATAATTTCTTCTATCTTTCTACATTTGAGAGCTTGATCTTCAGAAGAAGCGTTCCGATCCTATTTTCAAGGAATTATGAGAGCAATCAGTTCGACTGCATCTTAGCAAACCCAGTAGTTCCACTGTTCTTCGTGAGTGCATCCGTTACCAGTTTCTGAGACGAGTTTTGCTCTTGGTCTAGAAGGAACTGTTCCGTAACCTTCCGAGTTTCGGCGGAAAGTTTCCGCAATGCTTTCAGAATCTCAGCCAGTTTTGCCCCTTTATCGGTCAAAGAATAAGACAGCGGTTTTTTTCGCACGAAGACTAACTTCTTCCCTTTCAACTTGCGCAGATACTTGTAGGTTCTTCTCAAAGAGATTTTAGCTGCACATGCCAGTTTCTTCGCTGAGATTCCATCTTCAGGAATGCTGTCGTACACTTTCTTCTCTGATTGTAGTTGTCTTGACTGGTTAGGATCTCTTTTTGTTCGGAAGAAGAAGATGTAATCCTTCTCTTTTGGTGTTTGGAGCAATCCTGTTTTCTGTAACCGGCTGACAACGCGTGGTGCACTCTTGGTCGGTATGACGTTTTTTATTTTCTCATATGTCTTAGGTCCTTCAAGCAGGGTACCCAACACAGTTTCTTCGTAACATTCAGAATGCGCAGGCAACGCCTGTTCAAGCTGACGAAAGTCTCTCACCAAATCGTTGACCATTGACCCTAAAAACGTAGTCGCATACGGATTCTGGTCTTCCTGCACAAGTCCGACCTCGACCATCGGAGCGATGTATTCTTCGATGATCGTCTGCTGACTGTGGACGTAACCTTGAGATCTCAGTTCTATCTGCAACTGAGGTAATGAATGGTGCTGTTTAGCTATCATGTCGAGCAGTTGTAGTCTTCTCTCATTCTTCAAAGTATTAAGTAAACGTTCCAGAAAATCTGGTCCTCGCATTCTTTCATGCAATTTTCGAATTTGGTTCTTCAATCTCCAAGTCTTACAGTCTGAAACACATATTATCGGTGAAACAGGTTTACAATTTCTACACTTTTGTTCTAAATTCTTTATCAGTTGTCCCAAATTGGTTTGACTCTCCGCCCAACTGGCGGATGTCGTATGTTCTTCAATCTGCATTTTTCCATCTCTTTAGGAAGTATGTCATGGCAGTTTGAGGAGAAAGGAATCAAACTTGCGCTCAGAATCCGATTTTGGGGATGCTGTTCCTGTCATGACATACGTCATAAACCATATGACATACGTCATCTTTATATACTTTTCCGCATAACGTCTGTCAACTGGTGCGTCTTGTTGATACTCCCATGCGAGGTCGCTGTAAAATCCGTTGTACCTGCAATCAAAGCGTTGATGGCTCAGGAGCTTGTCGATAATCGCGGTCTGAAGCAAGGACAAGTCGCTGAGATTCTAGGCATATCTCAATCTGCGGTGAGCAAGTATTCTAACAAGGTCAGGGGATACGTAGTGGCTATTGACAACGTGGAACAGGTTCGCCCGCTCGTAGGTGAGATGACAACGATGCTGATGGATGGAACGTACCAGAGAAAAGAATTTATGGAACTCTTCTGCGATGTCTGCAAGGTCGTCCGAAAAACAGGTCTGGCTTGTCAATTCTGTGCGAGGTCCGATCCGAAAACCAAAATAGAAGACTGCGGCTTCTGTCTTTAGAATGAACTAAACTTCTAGAAACTAGGATGTGACGCCTTGTCCTCCTTTGATGAGAAAGATGTTCTTGACATCCTTGAGAAAGCCAGCAAAAGCGTGGTCAACATAAGTACTCTGAAACTCGTCAGCCGAATTTTCTACCAAGCCATACCTGTTGAGGGGATGGGCTCCGGAACGATAATCGAGTCTAACGGACAGATCTTGACCAATAATCATGTTGTTGGGGGTGCAGAGAAGATTTCCGTGACACTTTGGAACGGGGAGGTATTAGACGGCACTATCCTTGGCGCATGTTCCGTGCACGATACCGCAATAGTGAAGGTCAATAAGCAGCAGTTGCCGGCTGCCGAGTTAGGAGACTCCGAGAAGCTCAGAGTCGGACAAAGAGTATACGCCATTGGAAACCCGTTCGGACTTGCCGGAGGACCAACAGTGACTTCGGGTGTTATTAGTGCAACGAAGAGAACGATAGAGTCTCAGAGAGGGCTGATTGAAAATCTGGTTCAGACCGATGCGGCGATAAATCCTGGAAACAGTGGTGGTCCACTCCTAGATCTAGAGGGGAAAGTTGTTGCCGTCAACACTGCAATAATACCCTATGCACAGGGAATTGGGTTCGCCATTCCGATCAACACGGCAAAACAATGTACAAGCGACATGATAAAAGAAGGGGTATCTGTCAGACCTTGGCTAGGCATCGTGGGCTTGAGTCTTAACCCGGAGATGTCCCGATATTATACTCTGCCTTTGCAACAGGGGGTGCTGATTACCAAAGTTACTGATGGTAGCCCGGCTCAGCTTGCGGGATTGATAATGGGCGACATCGTCCTCCAGATGAACAACGTTGAGATAAAAAGTATAGAAGATCTATTGAGTGAAATTCATAAGAGGAAGGTGGGGGACACAGTGAGGATCACGGTTTTCCGGAGAGGTTTCCAACAATATTTCGACATTACCTTAAGCGCAATGCCTTGACAAGTTCTTTTGAAACATAGAATCCCCGCCATTAGTGTCAGCTTCCTTCTCCGATACTAGCAACCTTTCTAACTCTGGAACGTTGAATGAAAATACTTAAGTTTGTTGACTTTTTCACTATGAGCATTGTGAGTACAAGGACTGAAAACTCGCGGTAAAATGGGCAACAGGAGGACGATGAAGGGTTGTCACTTGAAGGGAAGATCACTGAAAGACGTCCCAACCTGTCCGTCTTGGCTTTGATATCCTTTGCCTGTTCATTTGCGGTGGTTCGCTTGTTCACCACAATGAATCCAGATGTCTCTTTTCATCCCTTCGGTTTTCACATTCACCATTTCTGGTACGGCATATTCATGCTTGCTGTTGGTGGCTGGCTCGGAATCAGCTACAACGATCCCCGGATTGATCGCATCGCCGCGATCATCTTCGGGGCTGGAGGAGGGTTCATAGGAGACGAGATCGGCATACTTGTGACACTTCAAAGCGACAACTACTGGGCTGGGATCAGCTACACTTCCATAATAATCATTTTGGCTATCGCTTCTATCTTGGTCCTTTTCAACAAGTATCACAAAACGATCTTGGAGGAACTCGGTTATTTCTCAGGCAGTCGTGGTGGTTTCTATTTGGCTGTTTTTGTAGAAGCAGTCTCGATAGCTTTCCTAATCGACACCAATAACACTTTCGTGATCATTGTTGCGACCTTTGTTGCGGCGATAGCTTTTCTTATCATAGTATCTTTCTTTGTTCAAACGATCAGAGTGAGACTACGTCAGGGCTTGAGGCCTAAACAAAAGGAAACTTAATGGGTCAAAGTTTGATTGAGAATTCATTTGAAACTGAACGCCGATGGACAGATTTCATTAAGAACGCATATTTCACATTTAGGTTTCTGGGACGTACAGACTTCTCTGCCCAAACTGATGAGCAGATCAGTTATCCTCATCCACTTCTCTTTTGGCACTATTCTCATCAGGTCCTGTTCGATCTTGTTTGGATCTTCCTTAACCGTCAGTCCAAGTCTAGCCGACACTCTGCGCACATGGGTATCGACGGCTATTCCATCCACTACACCGTAAGCGTTCTGTAACACTATGTTCGCAGTTTTTCTCGCCACGCCTGGAAGCTCAATCATTTCTGTCATCGTCTTTGGAACTCGCGAGTTGTATTTCTGGACCAGCATTTCTCCAGTTTTCTTGATATTTTTCGCTTTGTTATGGTAAAAACCAGTTGACCTCACGTCCTGTTCAAGCTGAGACAGATCTGCATTGGCAAATCTTCTGCACTCTTGTACTTCTTGAACAGTGTTCTCGTGACACGGTTTACTGTTTCATCTGTGGTCTGTGCCGATAAGATCGTTGCAACGAGGAGTTGAAGAGGGTCAGTATAGTGCAGGGCGATTTCTGCCTTGGGAAACTCTTTTTCCAAGAGCCTAGTTATTTGGTTCACTCTTTGTTTGTTCTCGCTATCATTAAATTTCTTCATTTCTGTTTTGATTCATTTTCTTGAGTTAAAAAAGGTTTACGGAAAGCTTTTACTGCGTATCGCTCAAGTTGCTTGACAGGTGATGGTCAACGGAAGTCCAACTGTTGGTAGATGGAAAAAACGTTCCCTTGAACGAGTTCGTGAACAACATACTTGGCGGAACAATCGCCGGATCTGTCACTTCTCTGCGAGGTATAAACAAGAACTGGAAAAAAATCGAAGTAAAAGTCACAAAATAGAGGAATCGAGCGCGAATTCCTTTTCCTAGCCACTCGCACCGATGTCAATAGGGGCAAACAGTTCCCGCTTGGCTTTGCAGATTGGACAGACGTATGGTGGGTCTTCGCGAAATACAACATACCCGCACTGTTTACAGTACCAAAGTTTTTTCTTCACTTTAGAAGGTCCAAGTTGTTCTCCAGTCCTGATTGCTTGATCTTTGCTTGTCTCTATGGAAGTGCTGCCTTGGGCAAAAGCGTATGCTCTGCTCTGTTTTTCAGACGGTCTGCGCTCTGGAATTGGGACTATTGGTGTTTTGCCTTCATAAAGGTCTTTTCTCATGTACAGGGCGCAATAGCAGGCTCCATATTCTGCAACGTCTGGATCTCGATAATCACACGGACATATTATGTCCCTGTCAAGTTCCAAGTTCCCCGAAGCAACTCTGCATGGGCAGGATGGATAGCCATACCTCTCCTCGTTCCTCCTCAATCCATCGAACAGGTCTTGAAGAAAGCTTGGATCTGGATGCAGGTAGTACCCGTATGTCTTTGCATCAGCTTCGGCTCTCTGCTTCACCTTGTCCAGCGTGATCAGAGTTCTAATGCCTCCTTCAGTTTATCTTTGCGGAACCCAGTTATGACGACTTTGTTGTCGACGATGATGGTCGGAAAGCTGGGTTCGCTTCCTCGGTTGATGATATCATCTCGAATTTTCTCATGATCTTGGTTGCTGGCTAGGTCAACATCAACGTATTCGTATTCTACATCACTATCTTTGAGGAATTTCTTTGCCATCTTGCACCAGGCGCAGGTGCTGAGCGCGTATAGAAGGACTTTGTGCTTGTTGTTCGTGCCTTCAACTCTTATCTTGTTCACGTTTTCACCTATTTATTCTAGGAGTCGTTACTTGTGACCTGAAATATAATCATTTACCTAATCTAATCATCAAGACGCTAATCGTCGCGCTTTTTTTAACGCGGAGGTTCTTCCAAGTTGCTGAAAGCGTTTTGAACAACTTCATTCATGGCTGGGATGAATGTGCATACCTCGGATGATGGGCAGAAAGCTTCTGTCGCCGATGGACATGGCATTAATAATCTCCTGAATCAGCATAGACGCATAAGGACCTATTATGTGCGCACCGAGTATTTGCCCTGTTTTTCGCTCAACAATGACTTTGACAAAGCCTTTTGGTTCAGCCATCGCGGCTCCCTGAGCCGTATCTTTGTAGAGAGCTTTTCCAACGAGAATCTTGTAACCTGCTCTCACAGCCTCACTTTGTTTCAACCCCACTGAGGCAATCTGTGGATATGTGAAAACAGCGTGGGGAGCTGCCGTGTAATCAGCTTTCACCTTGTGATCATGAATCGAATTGTGCCATGCCACCTGTGCTTCATAATTAGCGACGTGCTTGAACATCTGCCTGCCTATTGCATCTCCGAAGGCGAAGATGTTTTTCTTGCGTGTTTCCAAATATTCGTTGACCTTAACGTATCCTCTTTTGTCCAGTTCGACTCCGGATCTTTCGGGTTTCAAGAGATCAGAGTTGGGAATGCGTCCAGCAGCAACAAGTAACGTTTCGGCTGAGACTTCTTTCACTTGATCATCAATTATGCTTTTGGCAACCACCGTTTTCATATTGCCATCCTTTTTGACTTCACTAGCATCATAGTTCGTGAAGATCTTCATCCTCTTTCTCATTTCTTCGGTTAGAAGTTCAGACACTTCAGTCTCTTCTTCTGGCACTAACCCTGTGTTTCTTTGAATTATGGTGACATCTGTACCTAAACTTGAGAAGAAATGCCCGTATTCTGCAGCGACGTATCCTCCGCCAATGATCACGATGCTTTTTGGCAGACTTTCAAGGTTCAGTACAGTGTCGCTCGTCAAGTAATCAATATTTTCCATGCCTTTCAGTGGCGGAATCGCTGGGCGAGCTCCTGACACGATGAAGATTTTGTCCGCGGTCACTTGTTGGTCTCCTGACTTCAACGTGTAATCTGAAATGAACTCGGCGAAGTTTTTGAACCATGCTAATTTTCGGTCTGTTTCGATCGCTTTGGTCTGCCGTTCTACGTCTTCCGTTATGACTGTGCGCATCCTACCCATTATTTTCTTGAAGTCGATCGAGTTCACAGTCGCCTCTATTCCTATGCTCTCGGCTTCCCGAATAGTCGACACGACATCTGCGGGATGAATAAGAATCTTCGAGGGCACGCATCCACGATTCAGACACGTCCCACCAACTGGACCAGGTTCAATCAGGGCGGTTTTCAAACCTGCTCCCACAGCGCTCGCCGCGATTATCATTCCTGATCCTGAACCGATAACAAGGACATCAAATTTCTCCATGAGATCGCCTTAGTTCCAGAGAACTTTGGTCATCTGATATTTATTCGGCTTTCTTAAAGTTATCTTGGATCCAAGCCGAAAATCTGCTGCCTCGAATAGACTTCGTAAAAACATTTCAAAAAGCCTTAATAAGTCAGCCACCATAAACCAAAAAAGGTGAAAAAATGCCAGAAAAAGAATTCTTCCGCAAAATCTTGGTAGCCGTCAATGGTTCACCTATATCTATGGCAGCTCAAGAGTTGACGGCGTCGATTGCCAAGAAATTCAATTCACAAGTCACGGTTATGCATGTCGTATCCCATGAATTGATGAACGCCGGCATGCAAGACCTGACGTTAGGAGGAGCAGATACCGATATTTTTTCCGCAGGAATAACCCGAGGAGACTTCACCATACCGACGCAGCTGCCCAGACAGCCTTCGACTTCTCCACCCAAGAAAATGGTAAGCGAGATTACCAGCATATACCGCGAAATGGGAGAGCAAATCGTCAGAAACGCTGTTGCCCTTTTCAAGGACGAAGGAATATCAGCAGACGAGGAGCTTGTTCAAGATAATGATCCAGCTGGGACCATTGTCAAAGAGGCTGAGTTGGAAAGCTATGACTTAATCGTCATAGGACGTAGCTCAGGAGAAGCCGAGAAGAAACCGCACTTGGGTAGTTTAGCTTCAAAGGTTGCACGGCACGCAAAGATTCCAGTATTAGTAGTCGCCAACAAGAACTTGCTTGAGAAGATGCTTGTGCCAGTTGATGGTTCGTCAGCTTCAAAGAGGGCGGCCAAACACGCAGAAGCTATTGCTGCTAAAGCAGGCTCCAAAGTAACGCTACTGTACGTGCAAGAACAGAGTCTGTTCAGAATGCGACCTCAACTCTCCGAAAGCATTGGGAAAAAAGTGCTTTCATCTATCGCTAGTCAATTCGAAAACGTGAAAGTGGAACAAAAGCTGGAATCGGGTCATCCCGGGAAGGTCATCACGCGTTTGGCTGATGAGGAGAACTATGACATAATAGTCATGGGCAGCCATGGTCATAGTAGTGCTAGAAGGGTTCTCTTGGGAAACGTGAGCGACCAAGTTCTTCACTATTCGAACCAGTCGGTCCTCATCGTGAAGTAGTGAAACTGGATACTCTCGGCATAATTCAAATCCTGAACGGTCAAAGAGATTCTATCTTTGGTTTTTATTAGAGGCAATGTCATATTAATTATTGAATTCGAAAGTCACGGCTGATTTACTCTCGTTAAGTATTCTGGAATAAAGAAAGAGAGGGTGATATGTTGGCTGATGCTTTCAAGTCTTCTTGTAGAAATCCTCAAGTCTTTCGTTCGCTTTGTTCCAGTTGACTATGTTCCAGAATGCTTCTATGTATTTGGCTCTGTCATTTTTGTAGTCGATGTAATATGCGTGTTCAAACACGTCTAAAACCATTAAGATGTGGAATCCTGGGTACACGTTGGTGTTGTGTTTCTCTATTTGCATTATTATTGGTCTCTTGGTCTGTCTGCAAATAGTCAGTGCTGCCCACCCTGAGCCTTCGACGCTGGAGGCAGCTTGAGAAAATTCCTTCTTGAACCTGTCAAAGTTTCCAAATTCCTTGTCGATTGCCTCACCGAGTGCATTACTGGGTTTTCCACCTGCCTTCTTTGGTGGTGCTAGGTTATTCCAGAATAGTGAGTGAAGTAGGTTTCCTCCAATGTTAAAAGAGAGCTCCTTTAGAGTCGATTTGACGTCTAAATCCGTTCCTTCTTTTCGTGCCTTGTCGAGTTTTTGAAGTATCGCGTTTGCACCGTTCACGTATGCTTGGTGGTGCTTATCATGGTGAATAGTCAACTGCTCTTTGGACATGTATGGCTGCAAGTCACCGTAATCATATGGCAACTTTGGAAGGGCATATAGCTTGGTTTGTTCCATTATTTCGTCTCCTGTGAGTATGTAACTTTCTTTCCAAAAGCTTTAAGCTTTTGTGATGTCTGATCGAGGTCTCAGAGCATACATCCTATTGAAATCTCTACCTTGAGCGCTTATTTTTCAGCTTCTATTTCCAACAACACTCTTGACTCAATGATTTGCGAAAGCTTTTTCTACTATTCTCTGTCCGCTCTAGTATGACTTGAGGAAAAAATATGAAGTCTAAACCTGACAGAACCTTGGATTGCGTGGGACTGTACTGTCCTGAGCCAGTTTTCAAGACCAGGCTTGAACTTGATGAAATGAAAGTTGGAGAGACTCTGGAAGTTCTGGCAGACGACCCGGCGGCAGAATCAGACATAAAAAGCCTTGTAAAGAATCTGGAACAAGAACTTGTGAGCGTCGCCAGAAAAGGAGATCAAGTTCAAATAGTTATCAAGAAGATAAAGTGATAGGAGAAAGAAAAATATGAGCGCGAAAAAGAAAATACTGTACGTCCAAACGAGCGGTGTCGATAATCCTGAACGAGCCTATGCACCCTTCATATTGGCCACGACTGCGTCGATGATGAACATCGAGGCAACAGTTTATTTTGTCATCAAAGGCGTTACGTTGGTCAAGAAAGGCGAGGCAGAAAAAATCAAAATAGGCAGTTTTCCATCGCTGAGAGAGGTAATGGACCAAGCTATCAAAGCTGGCGTGAAACTGGCGGTTTGCGAGCAGAGTTGCGGGCTATTAGGAATACCGCGTGGAGCTTTTGTAAAGGACGCGAATGTGGTCGGAGCGGCAACGCTTAACGATTTGGCGCTTGAAGCAGACGCTGTTCTGTGCTTCTAAGTGACGTTAATGTCAAAACCGCGAAAGATCTATATGGATCACGCGGCGGGCAGGCCCGTGGATCCTCGAGTCCTAGAAGCAATGCTTCCGTACATGAAGTCATCTTATGGCAATGCCTCATCACTTCACACTCTCGGTCAGGAGGCTAAACGCGCGCTGGAAGAAGCTAGAACGAGAGTTGCAGAGCTTATTCATGCTGAAAAGAAAGAAAACATAATTTTCACTTCTGGCGCAACAGAAAGCAACAACATTGCAATTAAAGGAGTTGCGAATCGAAACAAGGATCGGGGAATGCGAATAATCACGTCCAGCGTTGAACACATGTCAGTTGTGAACCCTGTCAAATACTTAACTAACAAAGGTTTTGAGACGATCTTCGTTCCAGTCGATCACTACGGTTTTGTGATGTTGGACAGACTTGAAAAGGAATTGACAGAGAAAACGACATTAGTCACAGTGGTTTATGCAAACGGTGAAATAGGGACAATCGAACCTATCAAAGAGATCAGTAAGATAGTGCACTGTAAGGACGCGTATTTGCACGTGGACGCGACTGCTGCTTGTGGGCAGGTGCCGATCGACGTGAAAGGTGAAGGAATAGATCTTCTCACCATCTCTTCTAACGACATTTGCGGTCCCAGAGGTGTTGGTGCGCTTTATGTCCGAGACGGCGTGCGTCTGGAACCCATGACTCAGGGTGGAGGGCAGGAGCGTGGAATCAGATCTGGAACAGAAAACGTAGCAGGAATAGTGGGGTTTGGGAAAGCAGCAGAAATCGCGCAAAAAGAGATGAAGCTCATAAGCACCAAAGTTGAGAGTTTGAGAGATAGACTCATCGAAGGGTTACTCAAACCGATTCCGTATTCTTTCTTGAATGGGCACCCGACGAAAAGACTTCCTGACAACGCGTCCGTAAGATACAATTTCATAGAAGGTGAATCAATGCTGCTGAGTTTAGACATCGAAGGTGTGTTCACTTCTTCAGGCTCAGCGTGCACTTCAAAGACTCTTGAACCTTCCCATGTTCTGTTGGCACTCGGGTTGAAACATGAGGAAGCTCACGGCTCACTCATGTTCACCTTAGGAAGTGAAAACACTGAAGAAGAAGTGGACTATGTCGTCAGTTTAATGCCCGGGATAGTGAAAAGATTAAGAGCGATGTCACCTCTAACACCAAAAGAGTTGAACGGATGATGTACACCGAGAAAGTGATGGAACACTTCAAAAACCCGCACAACATGGGCGAAATACCCGACGCCGACGGAGTTGGGACAGTGGGAAATCCAGTTTGCGGAGACTTGATGACAATATACATCAAGGTGAAGGACAACAGGCTTCAGGACATCAAATTCAAAACGTACGGTTGCGGCTCGGCAATAGCCACCAGCAGTATGATTACCGACATCGCCAGAGGCAAGACCCTTGAAGAGGCATTGAAAATCACGAGAGCGGATGTTGCCGATTCGCTTGGCGGATTGCCTGCGATCAAGATGCATTGTTCAAACCTTGCTGCCGACGCTTTGCACGCGGCGATAGAAGACTATTACAAGAAATGTGGCAAAGAGGTGAAACGATGAATTCCAAATTCGTGCAATGCGAGTATTGCAAGACGGAAATTCCTTCAGAAGCCTGTGCACTTGCAGCACAGACAACGACAATAGACGGAAAGAAATACACGTTCTGCTGCTCAAAATGCGCCGAACGATATGAGAAGAGCATTAAAAAACAAAGATAACTACGTCGATTTGATCTGCATAGACAAATCTCCAGTGAAGAAACGCCTTAGCTCACCATTATCAAGTTCGAGGACAAGAGCTCCTTCATCGTCAACGTCGTATGCCCGACCAAATACATCCTGAGTTCCATCATGCATCACTACTTCGTGTTTCAGGAATATTGCATGCTTCTTCCATTGTTCAAGTATAGGATCAAAACCTTTCGTTTTGAAGAGATCGTACAGTCTCTCTAGTTCGTTGAGCAGTGCACCTAACAAATCAAGAAGCTGGATTTTTCTGCCCAGTTCATTTTGAATTGACGTAACCGGCGATCCGCTGCAAGCATCTGGATATTTGTCTGGGTGAAAGTTCGCGTTTATGCCAATCCCAAGCACTACATAACTCAATTTGCTGTCTGAAATGCTCGTCTCAGCCAATATGCCGCAAATCTTGCGTCCAGCCACCAATACGTCGTTAGGCCATTTAGTCTCTGTTCTGACCCGATATTTTTGACGCAAAACTCGAGCTACAGCTAGGCTGGCTATGAAAACAAGTTTAGTCACTTCACCAATGCTCATATCTGGATACAGGATGATCGAAAACCATAGCCCTCCTTTCGGTGAGATCCACTTTCTCCCTAGCCTTCCCTTTCCAGCCGTTTGTTGTGCTGCGAGGGTGATTGTTCCTTCTTCAACTCCTCCCTCGGCAAGTTTCTTTGCCCACTCATTGGTCGAGCTGACGATGGGTTTGAAGAGAATGATTTTGCCACATCTTTTGGTGCTTAATCCTTCCTGAAACGCGTCGAGTTTCATGCGCGAAGTCAAGTTCACCACCATTGGCGTTAGTTCTGGTTGGGAATCATCTGACGTATCGGCAGGAATTTAAGTTTAACTTCTATCTTTACTACTGAGAAGACATTCAGCATGCAGTTCTTTGATCCATCTTTTTTCGCAGCGTCTGTGGTTCTGGTTACAATGAGCTGCATATCGCTCTTGATATCTCTCAACTTTCGCAGAAAATCGCGTGCGATCGACGATTTCCCGAAAAACATGCAGGCTAGAATTTTCAAAAAGACCTTCAACGTTTTCAATCCGTATCCAGAGAAGAGAACAGTAATCCATGAGCATCTTGAACTCCTCCTTCTATTCGCTATATTCGGATCTTTTGTGGGCATAGGTTTTGTTTTCATGGCGATATTTGAATTTGGATTTCTGCTTGCTTTTTTCACATTGATTGTCTGTCTGGGTTTTCTTTTGGTCGATGAAACTTTGGAAGTTCAACAGAACACCAACAAGATTCTGAATGCACTGAAGAAGGGGATAAGGTTTGGAGAAGGTGATCTAGAGGTGCTGAACTTCTTGGGAAGAACGTTGCCGAGGCTCAGTTACTATCATCTTATTATTGCGATTGTTTTCTTCGCTGCCTCCCTAACTATGCCTTATGTTGTGAATGCCGCGGTGTCGGTCTTCTCAGGATTGGCAATGCTGATATTTGTCGCTAGTGCTACTTTGTGGTTTTTTCCTCCGTTTGTCATACTCTGCACAGCTTTGATGTTCGGCGCAACAATTTTCATCGTTCAATTTGTGTCTAATAGAGTCAAGATGAGAGTTTTCAGTTTCCCTGCCTCTGAACGGTTGAACGTTCTAAGTGAGCAATTCTATCGAATGAAAATGTTTATCGGAATTCAACATCACCATCCGACGCTTCATGTGCCAGAAGTTTCTGAACCAGAGAAAGCAGACCAACAGGAATTTGACTCAGCTGAATCTAGCTGACTTGCCCGTGTCGCATTCAGACGTGTGCCGTGTTTTGCACAATGATCTGTGATGGAATTTGATTGGGAAAGCTTCTTAAGCATTACATAAATATGTGCAACTCATGACAGACAAAGTCCACTGCGCTCACATACTTGTGAAGACAGAACAGGAAGCTAAGACCATCGCAGATCGCCTGAACAAAGGAGAAAAGTTTGCCAGTATCGCCAAAGAAGCCTCGCTTTGCCCCTCAGGAAAGAGAGGAGGTGACCTCGGAACCTTCACCAGAGGAAAAATGGTCAAGGAATTCGAGACATCAGCGTTTGCCCTTCAGAAAGGACAGACTTCTGCAATAGTCAAGACGAAGTTCGGATATCACATCATCAAAAGACTCGAGTAATTCGCTTCCTGAAGAATTTCGGCAACGATGGAAAGTTGTTCTTTCTTATCGCCAGACGTCCTTCTGTTGTCTATTGAAGTTCGAAACATGTCGGTGGCGCGGTCACTTTTTTCTGATGGTGGCGATGAAATTCCTGTAGATTTCTTCACCGTGTTCAGTATTGTTGACTTCAGGATGGAACTGGACTCCATAATAGCGTTTCTGATCGTGTTTCACAGCTTGAATACCGCAGTTGTCTGAAACCGCGAGAATTGTGAAGCCAGGTGCTTCTTTCACCTCGTCATTGTGCGATTCCCAGACGCAGAATTCGTCAGGCAATCCTTTGAACAGGTCGTCTTTTTCAATTACCCTTATTTTCGCCAATCCGTATTCTGGGGCCTTTGCTGGTCCAGCTTTGCCGCCGCAGTGAAGGGCCATCAGCTGCAGCCCTACGCATATTCCGAAAATAGGTCCTTGAAACTCGTTCAGGTAGTCCGTACAGTTGCCCAGCTTAGGTGACTCCCAAGCGACACGAGGTGCTCCGCCGCTGAGCACGAGTGCGTCAGCGTCTATTTCTTTGACTGGTGTTGTGTTTGGAATTATCTTGGTGTTGCATCCAATTTCCCGCAGGACTCTCCAAATCCTGTGGGTCCATTGACCACCATTGTCAACAACGTAGACTTTCACACTTTCACTCATACTCAATCGTTCCCGGAGGCTTGTTTGTAATGTCAAAAACGACCCTGCTTACCTCATCCTTCAGCGTGTTCGTAATTCTAACGGATATCCTTTCCAGGACGGAGTGAGGTATCTTTGAGTAGGCGGCACTCATACCGTCTAGGCTTTCAACGGAACGGACTGAAATCATGTTTCCGTAAACTCTCACGTCACCGTGCACACCGACTGTTCTGCAAGGCAGCAGCACTGCAAAGTACTGCCAAGGCTTGCGCATCTCCTCGTTTGCCACTGCGACTTCGATTTCTTCCTCAACTATAGCGCATGCTTCCCTGATGATCCTCGTGTTCTCAGGGCTGGCCTCACCAAGAATTCTCACCGCCAAGCCCGGACCGGGAAAAGGTTGCCTCTCATAAATCTCCTTAGTCAATCCCAATTTCTCCCCGACTATTCTGACTTCATCCTTGTACAGGTCTCTCAAAGGCTCGACAATCTCAAATTCTATTTTCTCCGGCAAACCTCCGACATTATGATGAGACTTGATAGTGTCTCTGAGACCGCCTCCGCTCTCTATCCAGTCTGGCGCAATCGTGCCTTGAACGAAATACTTTGCCTCTTCTTTTCTCGCTATTTCTTCAAAGACCCTGATGAACAATTCGCCGATGATTTTTCTTTTTCTTTCCGGTTCAACCACACCTTTGAGTTTTTCGTAAAAACGTTCTTGGGCATTAACGACTATAACGTTCAAGCCCATTTTCCTCAACATTTTGGCGTTGTTCTCTATTTCGTTCTTCCTCATGTAGCCTGTATCGACAAGAACGCAGCGCAATTTCTCCCCGATGGTCCTGTTGACCAGAACCGCAGAAACCGTCGAATCTACTCCACCAGATACGCCGATAACAGCGTTACCAGCGATCTTGCGTCTGATCTCCCCAATCGCTTCGTCGATGAACTTCTGAGGGTCAAACATCGGATCTTCACATGCTAGCATGAACTTCTGCGTATAAAAATCTTGCAAAACAAATCATAAACCAGCATCGATGTTGGATTTGGCGGTTGGAGTGGCTAGTAAACTATAAAACGCAGACGTCTAGTTAACTTAATCTCCAACAAATCCTGAAATCTGGTGAAATAATGGACAAATTCACGCACGACGTAACCATTATAGGGGCAGGTATTGCAGGTCTGAGAGCAGCCGTCGCTGCAGCGGACGTTGATAGCAAATTGGACATCGCTGTCATTTCTAAACATCATCCGTTGCGCTCGCATTCGGTTTGTGCGCAGGGTGGAACAGGCGCGGTAATGCGTGAAGGAGATTCTTATGATCTGCATGCTTACGACACAGTGAAGGGCGCTGATTTTCTGGCGGACCAGGACGTCGTAGAATTTTTTGTTAGAAGGGCTCCGAAAGAGATCGTTCTCACAGAGCATTGGGGGTGCCCTTGGAGCCGCACTGCGGACGGGAAAATTGATCAGAGAGCATTTGGCGGGCACACTTTTCCGCGCGCTTGTTTTGCAGCAGATATGACGGGTTTTCATGAGATGCATGCTCTTTACGGCAAGGCTTCGTCGTACAGCAACATAAAGTTCTATGATGAATGGTTTGCCACTTCACTCATAGTTGAGAGCAACAGAGCGATTGGATTAACAGCAATAGAGATGAGAACTGGAGAAATGCACGGTTTCAGTTCAAAGTCTATAGTAATGGCCAGTGGAGGGCATGAACGCATTTATGAATTCACGACTTTTTCTCATACGACGACTGGTGACGGGATGGCTATGGCATACCGTGCCGGAGCCCCGCTCGAAGACATGGAGTTTGTGCAGTTTCATCCGACAGGACTTGTTCCTTCAGGCGTGCTAATAACTGAAGGAGCCAGGGGAGAAGGTGGGTATCTTGATAAACGCCAATGGCGAACGCTTCATGAAAAAGTACGCTCCCGAGAAAATGGAACTGGCCCCACGAGACGTCGTATCCAGAGCTGAACAGACTGAAATCCTTGAAGGAAGGGGGCTGAAAGGACCTTACGGACCGTACATTGCAATCGACCTCAGGCATTTGGGCGAGGAAAAAATAAACCTGCGGCTGCCCTTGATCAGAGATGTGGCCATAAAACTGGGAGGAGTGGACCCGGTCAAAGAACCGATACCGATCAGACCTGCGGCCCATTACTCGATGGGAGGAATTAAGGCCAACATCAAAACCGAAACGCCAATCTGCAGGATTATACGCCTCGGGAGAATGCTCTTGTCTGAGCCTACACGGGGCAAATCGTCTTGGAACAAACTCGACCAGCGAATGTCTGGTTTTCGGAACAGTTTCAGGTGAAGAAGCCGCAAAATACGCAATGAACGCTAGCTTTCAAGAGATACCTCCGCAGAAACTGATGCTAGAAGAAAAACGAGTCTTCGACAACGTTCTCGGCAGCGAAGGTCCGGAGGCCGTGCCCAAGATAAGAGATGAAATGAGACGAATAATGAACGAGAAAGCATGGATCTATCGCACGGGTGAGCAACTTGAAAGTGGTCTGAGGGAGATAAGACAGCTCAAACAACGGTTCAAGAAAATAAGAGTGAGCGACAAGGGGAGATCATTCAACACTGGAATGCTCAACGCCTTGCAGTTGGATTACATGCTAGACCTCGCGGAAGTGACGATGGCAAGTGCACTTCCCAGACACGAGTCACGGGGAGCTCACTCACGGACAGATTTTCCTAAACGAGACGACCAGAACTGGTTGAAACACACACTCGCGTACTACACAGGGGAAGGGCCAAGGTTGGAATATGCGCCTGTTGCCATTACCAGGTGGCAGCCTGCGGCAAGAACTTACTAGGAGGATGAAAGCGGTGAGCACTCATATCGAGAAAACTGTTGAGTTCAGAATAAGTCGCTACAACCCGGATAACGACAAAAAATATCGCATCGACGTTCAAAGTGCCGATCCGAAGAGGCACCACAGTCCTTGAAGCGCTTCTCTACATTAAAGACAATTTCGACGATTCTCTCACGTTCAGGCAGTCGTGCAGAATGGGAATCTGCGGAGATTGCGCCGTTAACGTCGATGGAAAACCAATGCTAGCCTGCTACACGCAAGTACTCGACCTCAACTCCGATTCTTTGCTTGTCGAACCTCTTTCGAATGCTCCAGTCATCAAGGATCTAGTGGTCGACATGCAACCGTTCTTCAAGACGTACAAGAGAATCGAGCCCCACTTGATAAAGCCGGAAGAAGAATTCAAGAAACCCAACGAATTCACTCAATCTCCAGCTGAACTCCAGAAGTATTGGGACTTAAGCTTGTGTATAAAGTGCTCAATATGCAACTCTGCATGCCCTGCTGTGATTGATGAAAAGTTCCTAGGTCCTTCCGCTTTGACCGCCACTTATCGCTGGATAGCCGATTCGCGAGATCAAGGTGGCGATGAGCGTTTGAAACCCATGACCGACAATGTCTGGCTGTGCACCCAGTGCAATTCATGTACTCTTTTCTGTCCGAAGAAGCTGAGCTGCGCGGACTCGATAGTCGATGATCACAGCCTGATAGTTGAAACTGGCAACATACCTCGAACTGTGAAGGACATTCTTGAAAGCGTCTACAAGTACCACAATCCTATGGGCACATCACAATCAAAAAGAATGGACTGGGCAAAAGACTTGAACGTAAAGTCGTACCCAGCAGTCACGAAGGCTGACGTGCTTCTGTTCACTTGCTGTTCAAACACTTACGACATCAGGAACCAAGAAGTCGCAAGAGATATGGCCGAGATTTTCGACAAAATGGGCGTGTCTTTCGCAACGCTGGGTGCCGAAGAATGGTGCTGCGGAGACCACATGCTGAGAATGGGCGAGAAGGGTCTATTTGAAGAACTTGCCGAACACAACATTTCCATGTTCAAACAGTTCGAAGCCAAGAAAATAGTGACTTTGTCTCCACATTGCTTCAACACTTTCAAAAATGACAAGCCTTACAAGGACGCGGGGCTGAACGTTCAACATTACACACAATTCTTGGCTGAAGCAGTACAAAATGGTGCAATCAGACTGTCAAAACCAGTCAATCGAACCGTAGCCTACCATGACCCGTGTTTCCTTGGAAAGCGCAACGATGTTTTCGATGCGCCCAGACAAATTCTGCAATCAATAAGTGGTCTGAAACTTGTTGAGATGAGGAGAACAAGACAGAGCAGCTTTTGTTGTGGCGGAGGAGCTGGCAGAGTTTGGACGGAGGATGCGTTGCCAGAAAAAAGACCTAGCAATAATCGGCTTTATGAGGCACTCGACCTTAATGTGAACGCGATAGCCGTAGCCTGCCCGTACTGTGTGACCACCCTTGAAGACGCGGTCAAAGTTTCAGATGTCGAAAACAAAATCGTGATCAAAGACATACTCGAACTGGTTAAAGAAGCACTTTGAAGCACATGACCCGCAGACTCGTTTTTCCCAAATCATTTCTTCTGTGCTAGTTGTCATCATACGGCACAAGATCGGTTTTTTGTTTATTCACAGAAAGATAAATTAGTGCAGAAATCTGCATTTCCTATAAGGAAATTGGAGGAACACGATTGTTAGGTTATGCGGGACGTGTTCTGCACGTAGATTTGACTTCAGGAAAGACTCATGATGAGCCGTTGAATGAAGAGTATGCCAGGAAATACATTGGCGGAATAGGTCTTGGCATGCGCCTGTGGCTCGAAAACTCCAAAGCAGGGGTGGACCCATTTAGCCCAGAAAACCCTCTTATTCTGGCGACTGGTCCGATTGCTGGTACGATGTGGCCAACAGGGGGAAACGGACACGCTTTTGTTTCAAAATCACCTGCCAACTACGGAGTTGGAGAAGCCAAAGCGCATGGTACGTTCGGCACTGAACTCAAGAGGGCAGGATACGATGCTGTAATCATAAAAGGTAAGGCTGAAAGGCCAGTTTATCTTTGGATTGATGATGATTCGGTCCAACTTCTCGACGCGACGCAACTTATGGGGAAGTCACCAGGAGAAACCGAGGACGCGATAAGAGAGGAACTCGGTGACTATTACATTAGAGTTGCAGCAATTGGCGTAGCTGGCGAAAAGCTCTCGAGAATAGCGTGCATCATCAACGACAAAACCAGAGCGGCTGGGAGAACAGGACTGGGTGCCATAATGGGCTCAAAGAACCTCAAGGCAATTGCCACACGAGGCACACACGACATTACGGTTGCAAAACTGGACGAGTTCATGGAGCTAGTGAAGGAATTTCACGAGAGAATGAAAGGTCCTGCGGCGCAGAAATACCGCACTCTCGGTACGGTTGAAAACGTTTTGGTGCACAACTCGCTTGCATGTATGCCAACGAGAAATTACAACAACGCATCTTTTGAAGGAGCAGAAAAAGTCAGCGGAGAAAACTTGAACGAAAAATATGTCACAAAAATCATAGGGTGCAGTTCATGTGCAATGAGGTGTGAACACACGTGCGTCGTGTCTGAAGGACCTTACAAGAACACGATGACACGAATGGAATACGAGACGCTATGGGCATTTGGGCCGTACTGCGGTGTTGACCGCCTGGACGCGATAATAAAAGGAATGGAATTGTCAAATTACTACGGAATAGACGCGATCAGCGCCGGCGTAATTGCGGCATTTGCTATGGACTGCTACGAAAACGGCATACTGACTCAGAAAGAACTGGATGGAATAGACGCCCACTTCGGCAACGCCGAAGCAATGGTTCAACTTGTGGAGAAAATCGGAAAGCGGGAAGGCATAGGCGATACTCTGGCCGACGGCGTGAAAGTGGCCGCTGAAAAAATTGGAAAAGGCTCCGACAAATTGGCAGCTCATATCAAGGGAGTGGAAGTCACAGGTTATGACTTGAGATGCCTGAAAACGGCGGCCTTGGGTTTTGCAGTATCGTTCCGTGGTGCAGACCATAACAGACATGGGGCTTACGCTTTTGACGTCAAAGGAAAAGTCAACCGCCTTACTGCCGAAAAAGGCAGAGGAAAACTGGTTAAGGGAATGGAGGAATCGTACGCTGTTATTGATTCGCTCATTATCTGCAAGTTTTCCAGAGGCACTTACTACAAGGAATTCGAAGACATGGCGAGACTTTACAATGTGGTAACTGGTTACGGCATGACACCCGACGAACTGAAACTTGCCGGAGAAAGAATAAACAACGTTGCCCGACTCTTCAACATTAGAGAAGGATTAGGCAGAAAGGACGACACTTTGCCCTACAAGGTGATGCACCTTCCAATACCCGATGAAGGTCCTTCAAAGGGAGCTTTTGTCACTCAGGAAGAATTGGATTTGCTTCTGGATGACTACTATGAAGCCCGCGGGTGGACGAAGGAAGGGATACCGAGCCATGAGAAACTGAAAGAGCTCGGGATGGACGATTTGATGTCGATTATTCAGAAGTAAGAGGATGAGAGAATGGTGAAGATACACGATAGAAAATTCGTTTCATCAGACCCAAACAAGTGCGTAGGATGTCAAATATGCGAATACGCTTGCTCCATGAGCAGAGACAAGGTGTTCAACCCGTTGAAATCAGGGATACGCGTCGTCAGAATTAACCAAGTTATAAACATGGCTGTTACCTGCCGACTCTGCGAAGATCCAGCTTGCGTCGCAGCATGTCCTCGAGACGCCCTTACGCAGTCGGAAGAGACAGGGCTGATATCGGTTGACAAGGACAAGTGCAACGGATGCGGATGGTGCATCGAAGCATGCGATTACGGTGCCATAATGCTTCATCCAGACAAGAAAGTGGTCTACGTCTGTGACCTCTGTAAAGAAAAGGGCGAGCCTCAATGCGTCAAATGGTGCCCGGAAGAAGCCTTGGAACTCGTGACGAGCGATACGTTAGCACAGAAGGCAAGAATAACCGCGGTGAAGAAACTCTTCCAGGAAGCGTCTAATCCGCCGAAGAAGCAATAGACCATCAGAGCCTCTTTTTCCTATTCTGGTAAAGTGAACTAGCCTCGCAGGTCATCAACGAGTTTTCCCACATTTTCTATCACATACTCGTTGATCGTTTGACCTTTCTTTCTTGTTGCGGCAGTCGGATCACCGATAACCCCAGCTGGAAAGTAGCGTTCAGGATGAGCAACAATCTCGAATCTAGGCAGTTGTGGATAACTGCATTTGCCCTTCTTCTTGATCAAGTCAGGTCGAATAGCCATAACACGCGAGGTCTCGATCGTGCCAGCATGGCCGTCTTTCTCGCTGAAGTATTTTCCCTTCAATTCGTAAGCGAAGTCGTAATCTGAACAGACCATGATTCGTGGCATCTTGTCCGGATTGTCCTTTTCGTGTTCGAGGATGACTTCTTCAGCCGCGAGTCTCAGCGCGGCCATGTGATGTTGACCTGCATGACCGCTCAAGACTAGTATCCGTGTGAAATCATTTCGAATGAATTCCTTCAAGATGTCCAAAGTGATTCTGTACAAAGCTTCGAAACTTATCGATAGAGTGCCTGGGAAATTCCGTGCTGAACCACACACACCATAGCGCAAAGGTGGCGCCACGAGGCAATTCCTGTTTTTTGCCACTTCGAGTGCAACATATTCGGGCTGTATACTGTCTGTACATAGGGGTAGATGTTCTCCGTGTTCTTCAACACTTCCAAAGGGGATTATTATCGGTATTTTGGGTTTAACCATCTTTTCTGTTTCTTTCGTGCTAAGTTCGTCGAACCAAAGGTGCTTTTTCAGCGACGGAATACGTTTTCTTCTTCCTGTTTTGCTCACAAACTTGCTCCTCAGGTTTTGATTATGTCAGGTGGTTCTGTTTATAGTATTTGGGACTTCAATGCAAAAACCTATTTTCTAACATTCAATCCCTTGGACATAGAAGCCGATTCCTGAAGTTTTAAATAGTGTTTTCACTTCTTGCAATATTGCAAATTAGAGGGAGAAAGGGGAACACCATTGTCCAGATCAATATCTAGAAAATTGTATGCTTTTATCATCATTGCACTTTTGTTCACAGGTCTATTCGTGGCATTGCTGCAAAATTGGGTGCGTGCAAGCCCAACCAGTTTTTCAGGCATCACTGGTGATGATTCGGCCACCTTAATCAAAGGCAATGTACCCCTTGGACAGACAGTCTTTGAGGGAAGCGATGTTGACAGCATAGGAAACGTGTTTGTTGGATACAACTATAGCATATACAAGAGTGTTGATAATGGGCGAAATTTCACTTTAGTTTTTACGATTCCTTACCAAAGCAATCCTTGGACTCTGATGGCCGGGAGAATCTGGAGTGTATATGTTGATTCTCGTGACTACGTCTTTGTAAGTGCAATAGGCACTAATCGCCTTTACCGAAGTACCGATGGCGGAACGAGTTTCGTTGAGGTTCTGAATCTCGGTCGCGCATGGAACGATGGCGGCATCATTAACATGGATGAAGATGAATTGGGCAATTTGTATGCTTGTGAATACGGTGCTGACAAGAGTGCAAGACTGTTCAAAAGCAGTACAGGTGGCGAACCAGGGAGCTGGAGCAGCATAAGAGATTTCGACACTCGACACCTTCACAACGTAAGAATGAACCCATATAACAACTGGCTCTATGTTGCAACAAGTGAGGATTCCGGACTGGGTGATACTGAATCTCGTTCAATATTCAGAAGCAAAGACCATGGAGCAACATGGACTCGCGTGGTACAACAGCCTACTAGTCTCTCTGGGTTTGTAGGTATGGCGTTCCTCAACGATACGGTTGTTCTTGGGGAAGATAATGCTGGCGGATATTCCAGTATAGACAAGTTCAGAGACGATGGAAATGACACTCTATTCACCACACAAACAGTTTGGACAAACCCGTCTGCCACCAACTTTTACGGCGCGACTAAACTTGGCAACCATCTTGTGTTTGCCACAGGACGAGAAAGTAATGATGGTACACTATATGTTTTAGAATCAACAGATGCTCAAAACTGGAATGTCCTTGATTCAATGTTTGCCTCTTCTAGCAACGATGACCACAGGGGTATTCTTAATCCCCATCCGAACCGAAATGGGCGCGTATACACCTGCCAAGTTGTAGGGTCTGCTTCCTACTACAAGAGCGCCCCAGTGGTCGACGGAATAATAAGTCCACATGAATATGATGACGCTATGGCGGTCCAGCTCACCGGACAATGGGATACCAACTGGACTGTGGGCACCTACATATTTTGGGACACGCAGTACATGTACGTGGCTGTGAACGAGCCCGTCCCTGGTCCAACGACTGGAAGAGTATCGTGGATTGAAGTCTGCATGGATGCTGGTCCTCAACGTGCCTACCTAGACTGTTTTTGCTTTTTCGACGACGGTTCTTTACAATATTGTGGTTACCCCAAACCATCCGGCGGTTGGGGCTGGTATTCATCACCGTATCCTTGGTCAGCTGCCACGAACAGCTCTACTGAATTCAAATTCAAGTACACTGATTACGGCATAGCCTATGGCGACACGATAAAGATGGCTATCGACCGAAACTTGGGTCCACCGCCGCCATACCCAATTGGGAAATCAGCATACTGGCCTGGACACGAAGAAATCGTCTACCCTACCCCTGACCTAGCTAAATGGGGCACCGTGACGCTCGGCAATGCTTCATCACAAGAGCCGCCAAGCGGACGTGTTGTTGACGGAATAATAAGCCCAGGTGAGTATGACAGTGGTATGGCCGTTCAGCTTGTTGGACGAACGAATTCAAGCTGGAACGTAGACGCGTACGTAGCTTGGGATACTCAGTACCTTTACGTGGCTGTGAACGAGTCTGTTCCTGCGACGAGTGGTCATAAGTCTTGGATTGAATTCGCCATAGACCAGGGTCCGGCGGCTTCATATCTATACGCCTTTGTCCTGTTTGACGATCATGTTCAAGCGTACGACAAATATGTGAAACCCTCAGGTCCTTGGGCAGGTCAGGGTCCAAGCAGTTTCTCTGCTGTTTCGAACGTGGCAACTGAATTCAAAGTGAAGTACACTGACTATGGAATAGCACTTAATGACACTATCAAAATGTCTATTGACAGGAACTTGGGTCCCGCTCCACCTCCGCCTTATGGGTTTGCTGCTTTCTGGCCTCAAGGCGCAGTAGTCTATGATGGTACACCAAACCAGGCTAACCCGACTACGTGGAGTGATGTGCACCTCAGTCCTCCAACTTCAACGATCTATATTGATCCGCCTGCGCTGACAAAGTTACCCGCTGACGTGGGTACGACCTTCGATGTGTCAGTGAAGATTGCAGATGTTTCTGACTTGTTTGGCTTCGACGTCAACCTAACATGGGACGGCACTTTGATAGCATTCGCAGGTCTCGATAATACTTCGCTCAGCACTATATGGTCTCAGGGCTTCTTCGAACCATTACCCCTCCCAGGGTATCAGATCGGTGCAGGATACATTAGGTACGCTGCAGTGGCAACGGGAGGAAAAGGTTTCACAGGCTCTGGAACTCTTTTCAAAATTACATTTCGCGTCGGATTGGCCTCCAACTTCCAGTTGGCGACGTTAATCCACTTCGATATGGTCAAGCTAAGTAACTCAACCGCGAAAGCCATCTCAGCATCGGCGACTGATGGGCACTACACTATAGGTGCTGCAGAACCGGACGTCGAGTTAGTGTTGGTGGATCCTAACCCGTCCAAGCCTTTTGAATATGGCAAGATGTTGAATGTTGAGGCTTACGCATCAGATGTGACCAACTTGACGGACTTCGACTTGACGATTATTTTCGATACGGGATTGCTGAGGTTCGTGGACGTTGATTATTGGGGGGCCTTCGGGACTGGACTCTGCAACAATGCAACTGGTAGCGTTCATGTGTGGAACAATGCAGGCGCTTCCCATACTGGAGATAGATTGCTCCTGTTTGCATTGACTTTCCATGTAGAGTTCAATGATGACATCAATCATATCTGGAGAAATACTGCGTCTCATGAGCTGAATGCGACTGTTTCAATCAGGAATGACGTGGGCAAGTTCGACTTCACGAATGGCTCAATTCAAATAACAGGCATTGCGCTCCCACCACCGCTTACTTTGACAGTGCACTTGATTAGAGGTGACGTTGACTGCAACGGCAAAGTGGACGTCTTTGACCTGCGCACGGTTGCAGCCTACTTTGACAAAGGCTCGACAGACCCTGAGTGGCCTGCCATCTCAAAATACGACGTGAAAATGGACAACATGATCGACATCTTTGACCTTGTCGAAATTGCCACAAACTTCGGATATCCATCTACATAGAGAACCAACAATCAGACTCGTTTTCTGCAAATCTGCGCGTTTCGTAAAGGGCGCTATACTCATGATGAATAAGGTTTATTAAGAGATCAGACACACTTTCATTCAAGCGTGTGAGAGGATACATCCTACCCTATCCCGGGAGACTCAAAATTGCTGGGTCATGGTACATCGAGACGGTTCCGTTTATTCAATAAAACGTCAGTTTTGCTAACTCTATCTATCGTTTCGTTAGCCTTACTTCTATTCTCTCACTTCACACAAAGTGCTTACGGAGACGGGCTAGGGCTCGACAGCCTCCCAGCTCCATTCGTTTCACCAGACAAACTAATGAATTCCACGGCTGTTGTCGCTTCCAGCACTCCGGGTGGTCACGGTCCTTGCGGCGCGGCACACACTATGGACGTGATGGGTGTCATAATGGTTGGCGCTGAATTTGGATTGAAAGCCTCTAACGGCACTTTGGAATCGACGATGGATGATACAATTTCGTCTTACAATTTCTCGTCGGCGAAGGTCACATTTAACGACCTCATCTCCAATTTAGTGGTTGTCGGTGGACCAGGTGTCAATCAAGTAACTTGGTACTACAACAATCTGTGGAATTCAAACGGGAGCAGAGCGTTGCCTGCTTACTTTGACAAATTTCCAAATGGAACCGACAACATCTATGTTCCGAATACCAATCATCACTATAAGATCCAATATGACGGTCTGGGCAGAGTGAAAGAAGATTACGGGCTTATCACGACTCTGAATGACCACGGTCGTCAGGTCCTCATTCTCGCAGGTCTCGGCGGATCGGGCACGTGGGCGGCATGCAAGATAGTCTCTTCCTTTGAATCATGGAATCTACAAGGCGGTGCTGCAATCGTCAAATACTACGATTCAAACGGCGACGGATTCTTGGATACACTTCAAATCGTTGAAACTGTCCCGACTACCATAAACCTCTCGAATATACTCGGACCGCTTCCGCTTGAGCTTTTTGCCGTAGCAATATTGCCAAAACTGAACTCTGTGAAAAAGAAGATCTTTAGCAAACGTCGATTGTTAGGAGCTTGCATAATTCTAATCTTCGCAGTCACCGCACAGCTAACCTTAACCGTTTATTCGGGTGACCCGGATGCGGGGCTCCTCACTTTCAGAGATCTGTCGCATCCCTTTGTTGCTGCTGGGGGATTGTTGAATACCACAGCTATTGTTGCTTCTAGTAGCGTTGGAGGTCATGGCCCGTGTGGCGCTGCGCACACCATGGATGTGATGGGTGGAATAATGGTAGCTGCACAGTTTGGTGAAGATGCCACAGGAGGCTCTGTATCTTCGACGTTGGACGACTACATATCAACTTATGATATTCCCACTGGACACATGACCTTTTCCCCGATGACAACTAATCTCCTTTTGGAAGGTGGTCCGGGAGTGAATCAGGTCACATGGTACTACAACGATCTGAGAAACGCTAGCTGGATTAAAGTTCTACCTGTATATTTCGAGAAGTTTCCTAATGGAACCGATTACATCTACGTTCCATCCACTGGACACGAGTATGCTATTGAGCGCGATGGGTTGGGCAGGGTCAGCGCCGACTACGGGATGGTGACGCTTTATTATGACTCGAATCATGGCTGGTGGGTCGTTATCGCAGCAGGACTTGGCGGGCCTGGAACAATTGCAGCGTCAAGACTCCTTGCAACTTACAGAGGCTGGAGCCTCTTCGGAGATTCAGTCGTCGTCAAATACTATGATTCAAACGGTGATGGATACTTGGACTCGATGAGTGTAGTAGAAGTTGTAGGTGTTGGAAAAAGCATTGACTTATACTGGGATCAAGCTTGCACAAATGTCGTGCAGTCAATAGATTGGGGAAATCTGACTGCAGGCCAAGCTGGGAACGTAACTGTTTTTGTGCGAAATGAAGGGGCTGACAGCACGATCCTTTCATTGGATATTTCAGGTTGGAGCCCACTGGCAGCCTCGACTTATCTTACCGTAGACTGGAATTACTCAGGGACTCCGATTCCCTCAGGTCAAACCATACCGATCATGCTGATGCTAACTGTGAACGACAGCGTTTCAGGCGTCACTGATTTTGGAGTGAACGTGACAGTTAGTTCCAGCTAGTTGCATCTGCAAGCTTTCTTTTGAAGTCGAGACATAGTGAGTAGCAATACATAATACTTAATACGCTTCTGAGCAGAAAAACCGTACTCTATGGAACATTGACGTAGTTCGACCTACATGCTTATCTTCAAGAAATTGAAACATGATATTCCAAAGAAAGGCTATTTCATCGCAGGCTTACTTTTGCGTCTCTTCCTAGCGCCATTTCTTAGCCATCCCTTCGACATGCGCATTTTCATGGCCGTGGGCGCAGCCGTGTCTCAGGGATCAACCCCGTATGGGCAATATGTTCTTCAAGATATTTTTGCCGCTTCACCACATCCACATCTGTATGGTGTGGTCCCAGGCATAGGTTACCCTCCGTTATGGGGGTTAATGGACGGTCTGATGCGAATCTTCTCTTCCGCGATTGCACCGAATAACCTTTACGTTTACGTTCTCGCTCTCAAAATTCCAATAATAATTGGAGAAATGGTTCTTGCGGTCGTCATCTATAACATACTCAAGGCTGAAGCCAACGAAAGAGTCGCAACCGCAACTTATCTCATATTCCTATTCTGCCCTTTCATAATGGCAGTTGGCACGATATGGGGCATGTTCGATGCAGTAGCCCTCATATTCGCATTGCTAGCCGCTTACACGCTTTACCGCAACTGGGGAACTTCATCGGTCTTCTTAGCTGTGTCTTCGGCTCTCAAACTCTTTCCACTTGTGCTTGCTCCTCTCTACTCGCTGCTTATCTATAAGTCAGTGCGCAGCAAGAAAAAAGCTGCCATCTACTTGTTTCACACAATAATGATCACGGGCGTCTTGACTTTTCTCCCAATGATTGCGTTCAACTGGCCAACCTACAACATGTACAACGCCCTAATTTATCACGTGACGCCTTCCGTCTCATCATACGATGCGATGGCATCTTTTCCATATGGAGCAGCTAGTCCATTCAACACTTTCACGCTGCTCGTCAATGTGGGAGGCGCTATGTTCTCGCCACCAGAAATCCTTATTTACGCATGGATTCCTGCTTGCATCGCTGTTTACTACCTACTGTTCCGCTCTCATGCAATGGCACCAAAAGGAATCAACCTCAGCGCAGATTTCAAATCAACGGTACAATGGTCGCTTCTGCTCCTTCTAACACTGTTCACGACGCGAGCTTGGGTTTCCGAGCAGAACTTGATTTTCCTTTTTGCTTTTTTTGCGCTCAGCATTTTCCTTCAACATCCGCAAGATTGGGACAAGGTCGAATTGCTCTGGCTATTGCTGTTCCTATTTGTGCTCGTACACGTGCCTGTCGTGGCCTTCTTTTGGCTGCCGTTGCCGTGGAGTCTAACAACCAGCAGTGCATTCGCTGACGGACCATTGGGATGGACCAGGCTGCTGATCATGACGGTCTTGACTTTTGGATGGCTCGCCTTAACGTGGCATTATGTTGTGAAAAAACTGAGGTGGTCATGACGAAAGCTCTAACACTTCTTCTTCACGACGAACGCTTCAGCGGTTGGACTGCACAGGATAAGATCGAACGCCAACACTTCTCCCTCGAATATCTCCGCTTCTACAAAGAAGCAGGATTCGAACCGCTTCTCTACTCGTACCATCAAGAAACCAAGTCAATGCAAACCTCCCGTTTGGATCAGTCTGGAGTTGTGAAGATTTTCCCTGTGAAATTCCGTTTTCCTCCGTTCTTGAACTTTGGCAACGATCACAACCCTAAACAGATCGCCAAGGAAATGCTCATCGATCGGCCAGACATCGTTCACTTTCACAACTATTACCTTTTTTCGTTTCCTTACGTGGCAGCATTCGTCAAAAGGAAATTGAAGATACCGCTTATCGCTCAACTTCACGGGTACGACAATCGTTCGATACGTAAATGGATGTATCTGCCTTGTCTGTTGGCGCTAAGAAATGCGGATAGAATCCTTTACAGCTACGCTCCTGAAGAAAAAGTGTTTTCAAAACTCGGAGTAGAACACAAAGCCGTGAAACTTGCAGTTCCTGGAATCGATCCTGAAATCTTCAAGCCGAAGAGACGCAAGCGCAGAAATCGATTGCTGTACGTTGGGCGAATTCCCAATCCTGAGACCGCTTACGGTGAGAAGTCTCCTTTCTTATTGATCCAGATCTTGAAGAAACTCTTGCGCCAATCATGCGATTTCCACTTGGACATCGTTGGAGATGGACCGGGACTCACACGTGGCAGAGCTCTTGCCGTGAATTTGGGGGTGGCTGACCACGTGGTCTTTCATGGATACGTTCCTCATGACCGATTGCCTGAATACTACCAGTCGTCAACCTTGACCTTTGCACCAATTCAGGTGTATGATATTGACGGATGGTTTGACGGCGCGATACAAGAGAGTCTCGCCTGCGGAACACCTGTTGCGGCGCTTAAAGTGTCGCCTAAGACTCCATTCCACGGAACTTACGGTTTCCTGTTGTCAAAAAACATTGATGATGCGGCAGTAGATCTGCGTAGGCTTCTCACAAGCTCGGCAGACATTGATGATATTGCGGCTGAAGGATCTAGGTTTGTTCGACAGAATTGTTCACGAAGCAGAGTCATGTCTGAACTTAATGAGATTTTGCGGAGCGTGATGTGCAATTGAAGTTGAGTATAATTGTTTGCGCCTATAATGAAGAAAAATCGATGCGCCCCCTTCTCGACAACCTGATGGATCAGAGAACTCCTCCCGAAATAACTGACAGAGAGGTTATAGTCGTCACGTCGGGATGTACAGATAATACCGTGGGAGTGGTGAAACAAAGCATGGAGAGATTCAGAAAGATCAAGATAATTGAAGAACCTGAAAGATCTGGAAAAGCTGAAGCGTTGAACAAAGCCTTTGCAGTTTCCTCAGGCGACTACATTGCGTTGGTTCCTGCAGATGTCTTGCCCGCTCATGATGCTATGCTTCACTTGCTGATCCCGTTCAGAAACAAGAAAGTCTCAGCCGTGAGTGGTCGACCCATGCAGAATCCAGCCAAAGTTCCTAAAGGGTTTTCGGGGTATCTGGCCAACATGACTTATCGTCTTTGGGCCAGGTTGATGGCAAAACTGAACGATCAGGGAAAAATGTCTCATTGCAGCGGCGAGTTCATGGCCATCCGAAGCGACGTAAAGACCGAGGTTCCGCATGACTGTGCTGCTGACGATTCTTACATCGCGATTGCCGCAAAACGGAAGGGTTTGATAAAATTCGCTTCTAACGCCATCTGCTACAACCTAATGCCTTCGAGCGTCACAGACTACGTAAATCAGAGGAGAAGATGGTTGTTTGGACATCTTCAGACAAAAAAGATGACAGGTGAATATCCTACAGTCCTAGACACCATTGTGTTGTCAAAGCCTCAGATTGCCTTGCAGGTTCTGGCTGAAGAAGTGGCAGAGAGACCCAAGGACACTGGCTATCTTCTAAGCGCAATACTAGTGGAAGCGGTCATCTACACGTTGTCATTATTTGATCGATTATTTTCTCGGCAATACGGTGTGTGGCCAGTCATAAAATCGACGAAGTTCACTTAGCTTTAATACAATTTGCAATGGGTGATTAGGATGAGTAAGATTTGTGTCGTGGTGCCAACGTACAACGAGGCTCAAAACCTTCCAAAATTGATTGCTCAAACGGAACGTGCATTACAAGGCCTGGATTTTGAAGTGATGATAGTCGACGATAGCAGTCCAGACGGTACGGCAAAAATTGCAGAGAAGTTAAACCGGATTTACGGAAACGTAAAGATAAGTGTGAGGGCAAAAAAGTCGGGTCTGGGCTCTGCACTTATTGCAGGTTTGAAGGCTGGGCTCTCCAATGAAGATGTTGAATGCCTAGTGACTTTGGACGCAGATTTCTCGCACGACCCGAACGAAATACCTCGCTTGTTGCGAGCTGCCAAACTTGCAGATTTGGTGCAGGGAAGCCGGTACATCCAGAACGGCACAGTCGTAAACTGGGGTTTCAAAAGAAGACTGGTTAGCTTCGTGGCTAACTTCATCTGCAGACTTCTTCTGCGCACTTCGATTCGCGATTGCACCGGAAACTTCAGAGTCTATTCTCGTAAATGTGCTGAAACGATCGTGAATTCGACCGCATCAGGAGGTTTTGAATGGGTTGTGGAAGCAATGGTCGTAGCGAACAAGAGCGGTTTCAAAGTCAAAGAAATACCCATAACTTTCATAGATCGGAAGCAAGGTAAGACTAAAGCTGAAGAGTTCCACTGTTTTGAAATGGGCATTGTTTGCCGCGAGAAATCTGTTTTCGGCGAGGTCAGTGGTTTCGGGCCAAGCTGGTCAAGTTAGTTTCACTAGCCAGAAGTCATCGATTGCGACCGTGACTGACAAGCTGCCGATCGCTTCGACAACTATGTACGCGCTTTCGAGCACGTCGCCTGATTTGAGCGACCATGCAGAGTCTATGCTTTTTGTCAAGTCTACTGAGTAGTTTGTCCACTTGCCAACTGTTGCTTGGTCTATCTTGTACTCGACGACGTCGCCGCCCTTGTAAATAGTGTTTCCTCCGGTAACGACGTTGCCGTTTGGGCTTGAGAGAGTAGCTGGGCTGTCCCAGATGTCTGATTCCGTGTAAACGACTTGACCATCTCTGCGCTGCACCGCACAAGCAAGCGCAATGCGTAACCATTCATTGCCTTTGAAAAGGTCTATCTCAACGATGTTCACTGTGAAATTTGCTACGACTCGTACGGGTTTTAACGTGTAGAGTGGCAGTTTTTCCGCGGCTTTGAAGCTTGTCGTCCACCATGCGCCGGTTGCGACATGTCCTGCCTCGCCGTCAGTCGTTCTCAAATAGATTTCTGTTTCGTTATCGAAAGTTGTTTTCCAAGCTGAAGCATTTGTGAGTCCGGTAGAATGCGGGTTCCAGTATATTCTGTTTTGCTCAGGAGCGAGTGCGACGTCTCCGTCAATGTTTATTATCGTGGGCATTTCTGTTGTCAGGCTTTGTTGTCGTGATTGCAAAGTGCTGAATTGAAGTGAGGCAGAGCTTTCTGTAGCCAAGAGCGTCATACATAGCGTTAAGAAAAGCAATGCTACAGTGTAGCTTTTGTTCACTCAGTGCCTTCTCCGTATCTGTTGTTCGGTTGAACGGACCTACAATATGTCCGAAGTTGAACCTATTCTCCAAACAAATATCGTCTTCGAACAACATATTAAACTTTATTTCCAAACGTTCAACAACTCCTTCGAGAACATTATTCATGTCCCCGTGCAAAACAACCTACGTACATCTTTAACTTCTTTCGTTACATGCAATTAGGGTGTGTTCATGGAGCGCGCGCTTTGAGTCGAGCATATTTGGATCCAAATATTCAGGGTACATTGAAACCTAGGAGGGGGGTAGGCTGAACAAACCCTGCCACAAGATCCCAAAAAGCGGCATACCCATTCCTTGCCACCTCGCGCGCGCTAGGTTGACGAAGTGCTCAGGCGTCATTTGCTTGGCGTCGCCACAATTAACATGCCTGATGTTGCCACATTGTCTTTTTCTTGAGGGCGGACATCAAGCAACGATAGAAAATAACATAAAGGATATGCAAGGGCAAACAATGAAGGTACATAGGTTTTGAGAAATCTTTCCGTCCTTTCCACCCTCTGACCGATCACACCCGAAAGAAATTCCATTCTTTGTATCTTAAATCCTGCCTGTTCCAACAGTCGTTCCATATCAGCAGGTCTGTAACCCTGTCGAACATGACTCTGAATTTTCACGTATTTTCGCAACTTGCGAGTGCGTTCGCTCTTGAGATTGAGGTTCGGCACGGTAATTACCAAGATGCCCGCATCTCTGAGAACTCGACGAACATTCCGTAAAGCAGTCAGATCATCAACCAAGTGTTCCATGACTTGGAGCAACAGCACAACATCATAGCTTCCTTTAGACTGCAAAGAAACAACGTCTTCTTCTTCAAAACTGAGGTTCTTCAACCCAAGGACTTTCCCAACTGATTCGCCCTCTAGAACGCTTTCGCCATCAATATCAATTCCTTTCACTTCAACGTCAGGATATAGCCTGGCGATTCTTATGGCGTAATGTCCTTGTCGGCAGCCTGCGTCCAACAGACTTGAAAATGATCGTCTCTGAAGAACTTTTAGAACTGAACGTGCTTGCTGCTGTACAATCGTGTCAGGAAGACCAAACACTCGAATGTAGAATCTTTCCAAGCTTGTCATTTTTACCCGGCTTGAACCATCTGGTTCGCTCAAATTGCTTGGTCTCGTGAGTCTTCCGGAGTATGCTAGTTCATAACCCAGCCGTGAAGGAGAAAACTTCAACGTTCATCTATTGAGAGATATGAGAAGGCATCAGATAAAATATGTGGATAAAGCACGCTCGTAGTCAAGCGTTGCTGCTTGTTCTTGTGGCTTTAGCAGTTATGAGTGTTGTCCTTCTCTCGGAAATTTACCAACAAAACTCGACCGAAAATTCATTTGGTTTGAAGGTCTTGATAAGATTTATTAGAGGAAGAAAAAGTCAGTAGATACGCTGGCTTACGAGATGAACAAGAGGCTTGTCATCGTTGTTTCTTTGGCTGCAATCTTGGTTCTGGCAGTGGTCTTGATATATCTAGTGACGAGAAACCCGAACGAAGCCCAGATCTACATAGACCCGCAGACAACCGTGATAGGACCAGAACAGAATTTCACGATTGACGTGAGAGTTTCTGGCGCCTCCGACTTGTGCGCATGGGAGTTCGCGCTGAGTTGGAACAGCACGGTACTCGATAGCCCAAGAGTTGTAGAGGGCACATTTTTTAACAACAGCGGGAACACCTTCTTCGCGCCTCAGGTCACTGCTGGCTACATTCTTGTGGACTCTACGCTTCTAAGCGCAAGTGGCAGAGTAAATGGAAATGGTGTGCTTGCAATAATCCAATTCCACGTTAGCAGCAGTGGCAGTTGCTCACTGCATTTGTACGACGCGACTCTCACCAACTCACAGCAGAAATCAACAGTTCCAACCCTTCATGATGGACACTTTAGCACGACCTAGAAACTGTCCAGTGTGCTGTGCTGAGAAACAAAAGCAAAATCTTATCAAAACAAAATGTTCACGTTGAAAGCGAGGTTATACCATGAAGGAAGGTTCACGAAGGAAATCT
This sequence comes from Candidatus Bathyarchaeota archaeon, assembly GCA_963845885.1. Taxonomy (GTDB): domain Archaea; phylum Thermoproteota; class Bathyarchaeia; order Bathyarchaeales; family Bathycorpusculaceae; genus DASPPK01. The sequence continues at coordinate 168,909 of CAWJTU010000007.1, read as the reverse complement.
AACGTTTTAGGCGTCCGATTCTGGTACACGGGCATCCGTGTGAAGAACCTTGAGGAATCGACAAAGTTCTACAGGGAAGCACTTGGCTTCCACATCATTTTCAAGGGCAACATGCGTGCTCACGAGGGTACTTACGTCCAAATGAAGACTCCGACAGGTAAGCAGATTCTTGAACTGAACTATTATCCGAAGACGAGCAAATTCTACGAGGAGTATGTGAATGGGTCGGAGCTTGACCACATCGGGTTGTACATGAAGAACGTCAGGGAACAGTACAAGCGGCTAATAGGGCTTGGATGCGAACCGGCGGTTGAACCGTTCAGCCAAGGTTCATGGGTTTTGGCCTTCGTCAGAGATCCCAACGGCGTCTGGTTAGAGCTGATTGGTAGAGAGGGTAAGAGAAAGACATAGATTGTGAGAAATAACAGTATAGAGAACCACAGATGACTGTGGACATGGACTGAGAGTTTTAGCTAAGCGACCGAAACATTCCCACCTGTTTTCGGTGCTGACGAGTGTCTTCTCAAGTTTTCTCTGCCATCCTTCTTGGTCGTAGTCAGGTTTTTCGTGTAAAGTTGGCATTGTGTATTTGTGTTGTTCCATTAGACAGTAAGGTTTATTACGACTTACGAAATGAGATTGTGTTCGGTGAAAAGACATGGCAATGCAGAAGACGACGGTGACAGGCATCGCGGTTGCGGCGGCAGCAATCATATTGTTGACAACGGTTTTTGCGGTTCTACAGGCAAACAAGACTTTTTCAAATACTGGAGCTATCACGACGGTGAACGTTGGAGCCTTCTCGGACAGTGGTTGCACTCAGGTGTTGTCGACGGTTGACTGGGGAACAATAACTCCTGGTACCCAGGCTAGCAAGACGATCTACATCAAGAACACGGGCACTACGATGGTTTCGTTGAACATGACGGTGAACTCGTGGAATCCAGCGAACGCTTCAAGCTACATGACTTTGACGTGGAATCAGGAAGGCACGGTTCTGAATGTGGGTAACTTTGTTGCAACGGTGTTGACGCTGACTGTTTCAAGTGGTGTATCGGGCATAACGAACTTTGGTTTCAACGCAACCATAACTGGAACCCAATACTAGATTCAGCGATTTGGAGGAGCCAAAGGGCTCTTACCAATTCTTTCTTGCGTTTTTTAATATTTTTTTCTTCGAATTGAAAAGAAGATGAAGCTTTGCGGCTAGTTCTGTTACGTTGGTTGGAAAATACGGATCACGACGGTTGCCATGAAAGCTACGCCCAACGCTAATGCAATTATTCTGAGGCGTTTCTTATCTATCGCAACGTTTCCCAGCGAGCCCGTTGAAGTCGAGAGAAGTTCTGAGGTTACAAGAAGGATTATGGCTGTTACGGCAAGCCAGAGACCGATGTCTGAGACAGACAAGGGGAATTGCATTTTGTTTTTATCCTTCCATTAGTTGGTAGGTTGTTTCGAGTGTTTGTTTGTCTGGTGTGATGTTGAGGGTTTCGATTGTGAGTTGTTTGCCTGTTATCTTTGCTATCGTGCATGCAATTGCGCTTGTGAGTGGATCGCCCAGAAGTTTGACTGTTCTAAGGCTTTCTTCTTGGTACAGGTTTTTGTAGATTGAATTCGTCGTTTTCAGGTGGATCTGGTTGTTTTCAGTCTTCATCTCTATATCTTTGGCTAACTGGAAGTTTTCGAGGATTATTTGGGGCAGTGTTGTGCATAGGTCTTCAAGAGTTATTTTTGTATTATCGGTTCTGAGGAGTTTATCGATTTGGTCCAAGTAACCTGAGCCTGGAGGGACTAAAATTACTCCTTTCGGATTTCTGGTCATGAACTTTCCAGTAGCCATTTCTTCTATTGAAGGCGAGGCTCCGGTTTTCTCTTTTGGCAGGAATATTATTGTTTCTTTGAGTCCCTTCAGGCGTTGGGGAAGATTGGCTTCGCTCGAATAAGGTGGTACATAAATGGCCTCGCCTTCTATATCGAGGTCCTTGATTATTCGGTCAATGGTCTGGTAGAGAGTTGTGGCTGTTGCGCTGAGGAGGTTTCCGCGGACATAGGTTATGGGTCTCACCAGATAGAAGAGGGCTCCCCACGGATAAGAAAACCGGAGAGAGCTACAACGCCCGTGCTCCCAACTCCACCCCATTCAACTTCATTTTGCTGCACATATATTTAAGTGATTCAGTATGTAACATCTGTGCAAATCTTCTAGAACATTATTTCATACTTTCTATAAGATATATAAAGCTGATTACCAAACCCGATATGTCACACGTCGAATCACTCAAAATCCCAAGGACAAACGAACGCGCGCTCAGAAACGAACCCGAAAAGACCAAGCTGGATCTACATGCACATTCAAAGTGTCACTAAGCAATCCTTATATCCACAGCATAGCCTCTGAAAACAAAATTGAAGGAAGTTGGGAAATCCAGTTTCCCGCAGACCATAAAATAGCGCCGATCCATCGAGCTTCGCAGCATGAAGAAGCTCAGGGCGTGTTATATTTGCCGTTGAGGACCATTAAGAAAGACACTTCAAACTCGCTCTCACTAGAATGGATTCTGCAAATCAAGAACTACAAACTGAACTTGGACAAAAACAGGTGCACAGGCTGCCAAATCTGTAGTTTAGCTTGTCCAAAACAAGCGATAAAAACCGAAAAACTCCCAAAGACACAGGGAGAAAAAACTCACAAACCCAAAGTCGACATAGAACTAAGCAAATGCAACTTCTGCGGCATATGCGATGTGCTCTGCCCGTACGGAGCAATCAAACTCGCGATAGACGGGCAACACATGCTTTCAGTCGTCGACAAAAAAAGCTTCCCAACATTAATTCGCAACATACAAGCCAATCCCCGAAAATTCCCCAGAGACCACACCGAAGCAGAAGAAGCCTGCCCCCTCAACCTCATCAACATCACCTACCAGATGAGCGACGGAAAAACAGTACAAGACCCGCAAATACTCGCCGAACCCGAACACAGCTGGGTCCACACCAACGTCAACATCGACAAAGAACATTGCCCATGCTGCGAGTATGCGAAACAAAGCTCCCACCAGGAGCAATGCAAGTCCGCAAATTCCTCTCAGGAAAAATCACAATCAACCAAAACAAATGCCCAACAAACTGCACAGACTGCCTCGACGTCTGCCCGATAACTGGAGCGCTCCATCTGTCCAAGATAGACAACAAGGTTCACACCAACGAAACATTCTGCGTTTACTGCGGAGCATGCAAGACCGTCTGCCCAGTTGACGACGCATTAGAGCTGAAACGAACTCGCATTGACCACTCACCAGTACGTTCAGGAGCATGGAACAAAGCCCTCGAACGCTTAACCTCATCCACTGACATGACCAAGGAACTGAAAACCAAGGGCTCTGCAAAAGCCAGAGAATCAGTGATGAGAAGAATGAGGCTGGAGGAAGAACAAAATGCCTAAAAAACCAACTCAAAAAAAAGCCTCCAGCCAAGAGAGCAACCAAGAAAGACAGCAACCAAGAAACTCCCGCCTACACCGAAAGCTGAAGTACCGCGGGTAGGCGTGCTTCATCTGCCAGTGCGGCTCAAACATTTCTTCAGTAATAAACGTTAATGCACTGACGGATTATGCCAAAACCTTACCAAACGTGGTTCACGCAGAAAACATGAATTATCCCTGCAGCCACCAAGGGCAGAACGGAATAATCTCGGCCATCAAAACGAAAAGGCTCAACCGTGTTGTTGTAGCCGGTTGCTCCCCAAGACTCTACGAACCGACCTTCCAAAACTGCGTGTCACAAGCCGAACTCAACCCTTGGCTCTTCGAAATGGCCAACATAAGAGAATTCACCTCCTACGTCCATAAAACCATGCCGGAAGAAGCCAACGAAAAAGCAAAAGACACACTGCGAATGGCCGTTGCGAAAGCACGACTCCTCGAACCGTTAAAACCCATAGAACTACCAATGACGAAGAAAGTCATGATCATAGGCGGGGGAATATCCGGTATCAGCGCTGCACTCGACCTCGCAGACATGGGATTCAAAGTCTACGTCGTCGAAAAAACCGAAACAATCGGCGGCTACATGGCGCTCCTCGACAAAACCTTCCCGACACTCGACTGCAGCATATGCATCGAAGGACCAAAAATGGTCGATGTTTCGCGACATCCAAACATCGAAATACTCTCTTACGCTGATGTCCTCAAAGTCGACGGAAACGTCGGCAACTTCAAAGTCAAAATTCGCAAGAACCCCAGATACGTTATAGCCGCAAACTGCACGGGCTGCGGCGAATGCCGAGAAGCTTGCCCCATTGAATACCCAAACTACGCAGACATGTACCTAGGCGTGAGAAAAGCAATATCTCCGCCGTACGGGCAAGCAGTTCCCCTCACTCACACTATAAACCGAGACTACTGCATCGAATGCTTCAAGTGCGTAGACGCCTGCGGAGCCAGAGAAGCAATAGACTTCGACCAGAAACCCCAAGAGATCGAAATCAACGTCGGCGCCATAATCGCGAGCATCGGCTACGAAATGTACGATCCCAAAGATCTAGAATGGACGGGGTACGGCAAATACACCAACGTTTTCACCGCATTAGAATTCGAAAGGCTCATATTGGCAGCAGGACCCACAGGCGGCAAAGTAGTCCGAGCCTCGGATGGCGAAAAACCTCACTCCATAGCTTTCATTCAATGCGTAGGCTCACGAGACATCAACCACTACGAGTACTGCTCGAGCTTCTGCTGCATGTACACTCTCAAACATGCTGTCATGCTCAAAGAAAAGTATAGGGAAGCAATTGAAGTTCACGTGTTCTTTAATGACATGAGAAGCAACTTCAAGGGCTACGAAGAATTCTACAACCGAGCTCAAAAAGCAGGAGTAAAATTCATACGAGTCAAACTCGAGAATCGCCGAATAACCGAAAACCCAGAAAACAACAACCTCACAGTATACGGAGAAACCGAAGAAGGTCAACTCGTCACAGCAAACGTGGAAATGGTCGTCCTAGCAAACGCGGCCATCTCCCACTCAACGGCTTCTGAGCTTTCTAAAATCCTGAACATCCCTCAAGGCAAAGATGGATTCTTCGTTGAGTGCCAGCCCAAAATTCGACCTACCGACAGTCCGGTTCCAGGCATTTTCCTGTCAGGCGCGTGTCAAGGATTGAAGGACATCCCGTACAGCGTTGCCCAAGGGAGCGCTGCTGCGGCACAGGTAGCTTCAATCTTGGGCAAAGACTACTGGAGCGTCGACCCCATAGTCGCAAAGGTCAACGAAGAGCTGTGTAGCGGCTGCAAAGTCTGCGAATCAGCATGTGGCTACAACGCCATCAAAATTGAAACAACAGGGGACAAATCAGTGGCAAAAGTCGCTGAAGGTCTGTGTCGAGGATGCGGGATATGCAGTTCCGCGTGTCCAATGGACGCTGTAACGATGCCCAACTACTCAGACAAGCAGATCGTCGCACAGATCGAAGCCGTCATGCAGGAAAAGGTGAAAAAGAAATGACCGAACAGTCAACGGTCGTTTGTGCACCCCAGAAAATCGAGGAGCTTCGTGTTGGAGTATTTGTGTGCTATTGCGGGCTCAACATAGCCGGAACCGTCGATGTTGAAGCCGTAGCCGAGTATGCCCGCGCACTTCCCAACGTCGTGTACGTTAAGACGAACCGTTATACATGCGCTGATCCTGGTCAAGAAGAAATTAGAAAGGGAATCAGAGAACACAATCTGAACCGTGTAATAGTCGCGGCATGTTCGCCTAGAATGCATGAACCAACCTTCCGAAGAACAGTCTCGGAAGCGGGTTTGAACCAGTTCCTTTTTGAAATGGCAAATATCCGTGAATTCGCTTCGTGGTGTCATCAAAGCAACCCTAAAGAGGCCACCGAAAAAGCTAAAGAAATCGTGAAAATGGCTGTGGCAAAAGTCAGATGCCTCGAACCACTGGACGTCATCGAGGTTCCGGTGACAAATAAGGCGTTGGTCATCGGTGCGGGGGTTGCTGGCGCGAGCGCAGCTTTGGACCTTGCAGAGATGGGCTATCAAGTCTACCTTGTAGACCGAGCAGAGATGATCGGAGGACACATGGCTCAGCTAGGCAAAACTTTTCCGGTTTTTGAATGTTCAAATTGCCCGCAGCAGATTAATTGTCAACGATTTTCGTGCGTGGCAACAAGAATAGGCGCGGCGGCAGTTCATCCGAAAGTAAAACTGTACGCTTATTCAGACGTCAAGCACGTGGAAGGAGTGATTGGCAGTTACAGGGTCAAGGTGGAGAGAAAGCCCAGATTTGTCGATGAGAACAAGTGTACAAGTTGCGGCAAATGCTCCGAGGTGTGTCCCGTCGAGACAACCAGCAAGTTCGACGCAGGAATGAGAAAGCGAAAAGCAATCTACATTCCCTTTCAAAACGCTACTCCTTACACTTACACTATTGACAAGGAAACCTGTCTCTACTTCAAGGATGGAAGCTGCAAGAAATGCCAAGAAATCTGCCCCGAAGGAGCCGTGGATTTTGCGCAAAAGCCAGTTGAGGAGGACCTTGAAGTCGGATGTATGGTCGTCTCCACGGGATACGATATATACGAGCCAAATGATCTCGCAAAGTACGGCTACGGCAAGAGCAAGAACATCATCACGGCATTGCAGCTCGAGAGAATAATCGACTCCAACACACAAATTCTTGGAGAGCTCACTAAGCCGTCAGACGGTCAAGTTCCAGAAAGCCTAACCTACATTCAGTGCGTAGGTTCCCGAGACATCAACAAGTTCGAGTACTGCTCGGGATTTTGCTGCATGCTCACGCTCAAGAGCGCTGTTTTTCTCAAGGAAAAATACGGTGACAAACTGAAGATCAACGTGCTGTACACCGACATGCGAGCCAACAGAAAAGGCTACGAAGAACTGTTCCGGAAGGCGCAGCAAATGGGAATCGACTTCATACGCGTCAAACTGACCAACAGAAACGTGAGCGAAGACCCAGAAACAAAGAAACTCGTAATCTGCGCAGAGAAAGAAAACGGCGAACCTGTCAGAGTGACAAGCGACATGGTTGTACTGGCCACCGCAGCTGTACCCAGCAAGGGCTCAGAAGAGGTCGCCAGACTTTTCAACATCAGCCGCGACGGCGACGGATTCTTCATGGAAAGCCATCCCAAACTTAAACCGATTGACACGCCGGCAGACGGAGTCTTCCTTGCAGGCGGATGCCAGGCACCAAAAGACGTTCCATACAGCGTTTCCCAAGGAATGGGAGCTGCATCAAGAGCCGCAACCATTTTGTCACAACCAAAATGGAAAATTCAACCGATTGTAGCTGTTGTTGACCCAACAAAATGTCGAAACACCAAAGTCAAATGTGGAATGTGCGCCAAAGCCTGTCCTTACGGAGCAATCCGAGCACCAGAGGGGCAAGTGGCTGAATCGATAAGTGCGATGTGCCACGGCTGTGGCACGTGCGTGGCAGAATGCCCTGCAGGGGCGATAACTCAAAAACACTTTACTGACGCCCAGATCATTTCGCAGATCCGAGCTGCTCTCGAAACAAACGCCGAAGATAAGATTCTTGCTTTCCTGTGTAACTGGTGCAGTTATGCAGGTGCAGACCTCGCGGGCATCAGCAGGTTCGATTATCCATCAATAATAAGACCCATCCGGGTGATGTGCTCAGGAAGGGTGGATCGGAGCTTTGTGCTCGAAGCGTTGCGTCTCGGCGCGGGCATGGTGTTGGTTGGTGCATGTCACCTACCCTATGATTGTCACTACATCAGCGGCAACTACAAAATGAAAGCGAGAATGGATGCCTTGGCACCGATGCTTCAGAAACTAGGCATGAGCCCCGAACGGTTACGCGTTGAATACGTTTCTGCGGCTGAAGGCATAAAATTCGCAGAGCTCATCAAAGAAATGGCGGCTCAAATTAGCGCTTTAGGGAAAGAGAAGATCAAGGCAGAAAATGCCAAATTGCGCCCAGTTTTGGAGAACATGCTGAAAAGAAGACAACAATGATTACTTCTCTTTCACATGAATTTCAGAATCATGTTGACTCCGGCGACTACAAGTATCAAAGCAAAAATCAAAGTCAAGTTCCGCTGAGATATCTTTCCGGACGAATAGGCTCCTACCTGCGCCCCGACGACAGTTCCTGCCGCAAAGAGTAGCGCAACTGGAAAATTGACGAGGTTGGACTGATAGTACTCTGTAGACCCAGATATTGCTGTAAAAATGATCGTGAACATCGAGGTGGCAGTCGCATAATGAATCGGCATTCCCAAAGCAAAGGTCATTATGGGCACTATGAGTACTCCTCCACCTATCCCAAGCAGGCCTGAAGCGAATCCGCCGAAGAAACTCAAGAATGCACCGGCGATGATGATTGTTCCAGACCGTGCAAGTTCCTTGTCTGATTTGACTAGACTGGTCTTATCCTCAGGCTTCTCTCTGATCAAGCCGACAATGACGCGGACCGCGACCAGAATTATGAAAGTGCCGAAGATTAAGCCCAATAGTCTTTCCTCGATCATTTTCGCGACGATCCCGCCTAGGTAAGCTCCTGGAGCTGCGGTGACGGCTAGAATGAGTCCTGTTCTGAAGTAGATTCTATTCTGTTTTGAGTAGTTCAATGTTGAAGCGAGTGCTGTAAAGATGATTGCAGTGAGGCTTGTTCCGGTGGCGTTTTGAACTCTAAAGCCATAAAAGAATGTGAGTATTGGAACGATGAAGACACCGCCGCCTACGCCTGTCATGGATGCGAGTATCCCGATGAGGAAGCCGAAAACGACTAACAGTATCAAATCGAGCATTGCCTTTTCCCTGACGTTAAACATCATCGCGTTCTAGGCTTGGCAACGTGTTAGATAGAACCCATTAATAAGCCTGCAATCGATGTTCAAAGGTCTTTAACGCATTTTCGTCTGACCGTCTTTGTCTTCCCAGAAACCCCTTGTGCGCAGATACTGTATCTTCGCCTTGAGAAGATCCATATAGAATTCTTCTTCTTTAACGTGCATTTTTCCAAGAACTCTCGAAGCGGTCTCTGGACCTACACCTTTGACTTCCATCGCAACAATCGCTTTCTTTCCATAACTGAGCGTCAGGTCAGCTTCCCGTCTAGCATGAGTCAGCTCCTTCAATTCCTCGTCCGTAACCTCTTTGCCTTCACGTCTCTTCTTCCACGTATCTTGAAGATGGCTCTGATCCTGACTTGGGTACAGAAGTGCAAGAAGCCTTGATCCGCATTTTCCACATGCTGGTTGTTCGCTCAGGTTTCTGACCTTCTCTTCCAGAAACCAGTTGCCACACGACATGCAGAACATCTTGACGGTTCGGGCTTCTATTGCCCTTTTCATTCTCTCGATGTTGCTCAGCAGCACACGTTCCGGTGCCATCAACTCTGACATGTCAGAAAACTTTGACAATATATGATACGCTAACGGCGTGGGTTTGTCTGCACTCAAAACGGCGCTTACCTTTATGCCACCTTTTCTTATTTGGCGCATTATTTCTTTGGCTCTGCCAAGATCGACTTTTTCAATCATTGCCTCTCGCAGAGTTTCGCCGTAAATAGGCGTGTTTTCGAAACGTTTCGGAAGCTGAGCCAGCCTTTCATAGCTCATTGTCTTTCCGCGTGTCAGTGCCCCGAATCTTTCTGCGACGAACTTCATTCTTGAAGAGAACGGGAACTTGGCTTCCAGATAATCTTGAAAAGCCTTGTCCACTTCCTCGTCCGTCAGACTTAACAATTTTGAAGAGAGTCTTGTCGTTTCAGCTGGAGTCGTTTTCGCAGGCATTTCAATCAAGATGCGGTATCCGTCATTCCACCAGCCGACGATGACTTCCTGATCAGAAAGCACAGCATCAAAGATGCAGCCGAGTGTTCGATTCACCAGTTCCCCAAAAGAAGCGTGAACTATCAGATATTTGTCAAAAGCTTCCACTACGATGTGTTTGTCCGTAGGCAGTGGAGCTCCAGTTTTGAGTTGTTCCTCGATCTCTCTCACGGCGTCGAGGAGCGCGGTTTTGTCTGTTGCGAGGCTAAGTGCAAGTCTGTCGGCTGTTTCCTCAGCATTGGGGGTTTTCTTGATTTGTTCCGCGATTTGTTCACGCAACCTTCCTGTTTGTTGAGCCAGATCAAAAGGAACTGGCAGCATTTCGCCATCCCACCCAGGAATTGCTGCTAGTGGGTCTTCAGAGGGGACGACGTAAACAGTGCCTGTTTCTTGCTCTATCTGGACGATTCTCCAGACTCTGCCTCTGACGATGATGTTTAGCCCCACTCGGGCTTTGAGGGCCATGAACTCGTCGCCCAATGTTCCAATCTTTCTGTCTGAGATTATGTTGATGACAGGATAGCGCACTTCATCTGGAATCATTGACAAGTTCTCGTAATAGTAGCCTCTCGTCTTCCGGCTCTTTCTCAAGACTCTGCCTTCTTCTTCAACACTTACGTTGCGCAGACGGTCTAAAAAGTCTACCATTTCCATGAGATTCTTACGTGAAAGGTTTCGATAAGGATATGCGCGCCTGAGCATCTTTAACAATTCTTCAGTTTTGACCACGTCTTTGTCCATTAATGTTCCCGCGATCTGGTGAGATAAGACGTCGAGAGCGTTTTCGTGGATCAGGATGGGTTCGAGCTTGTTGTCGTTTGCACTTTTTACGGCTGCGATTGATTCCATTGTATCGTCTGGGAAAGCTGTTATTATCGATCCTTCCGAGAGAGTGTTTAGGCGGTGTCCGCTTCGTCCGACCCTTTGAATTAGACTGTTGATTTGTCGTGGAGAGAGGTATTGTATGACAAGGTCAACGGTTCCGATGTCTATGCCTAACTCCAGCGTGCTTGTGCAGACTATCGCTTTTGAATTGCCTGTTTTGAATTCGTCTTCGATTTGTGCGCGTTCTTCTTTTGATAGCGAACCGTGGTGAACATTGATGTCGTTGCGTCCGAGCTGGTGGAATCTGTAACCTAGCATTTCTGCTATTGTTCTGGCGTTGACAAATATCAAAGTTGAATGGTGGCTGTCGACTAGTTCTAATATGCGTCTGATTCTTGCTGCTGCTTCTGGCGAAGTGTCAAGCTTAGCGGCGAGGTCATAATCCGAAGACACTGGGCTGGGGTTTTCAACTCGATATTTGTAGCCTTTAAGAAATGAAGCATCTACGACTTCGATGCTTCTGCCGGTGCCTGCGACGAACTGGGCAACCTCATTTGGGTTACCAATTGTTGCGGACAATCCTGTTCTCTGAAACTCTTTTCCTGTCAAGTCACGTAGCCTTTCCAGAGCTACCACAAGTTGGACGCCGCGCTTGCTGGATGCGATTTCATGAACTTCATCAATCACGACGTATTTGACATTGGTCAAGTGTTGTCGCATGAGTGTTCCTGGCAATATGGCTTGAAGCGTTTCTGGCGTAGTCACGAGTACGTCGGGTGGGAAGAGTGCTTGTTTTCTTCGGATTTTGAGTTCAGTGTCGCCGTGTCTGACTTCAATAGTTATGTCCAGTTTTGATGACCAGAAGGACAGACGTTTGAGGAGGTCTCGATTCAGAGCTCTGAGGGGTGTCACGTAGATTACGCTGATTCCTCTTCTATTTTCCTGTTGAATCAGTTTTGAGAAGATTGGCAGAAGTACGGCTTCGGTTTTGCCGCTTCCTGTAGGTGCGATTAGAAGCACGTTTTCTCCTCTGATTATGTATGGAATGGCCATTTTCTGAGGTAGCGTGGGCTCTGTGAATCCCAGTTCTGCCAGTGAATTTCGAACGGGTTTGACAAGTTGATTGAATGAATTGTTGTCTTGCTTCTGCGCCATTGAAAGCCGAGAATGATGAGTTGTGGGAGGCTTTATTTCTTATCTCGGAATCAAGGGAAATGAAAGGACGAGTCCGATGTCTTCATGGTATAGTATCTCCGCTTTTTCTTTGAATTTGCCCTTCGCCACTATTTCGCCGAACTCCTCCGCAACAGGAGATTTCCTCGAACAAAAGATCACTTCTCCGTTGCTATTTTCCCAGACCACGAGTCCCCTCGTTTTCTTTTTGTTGATTAGATGAAGGTATGATTCTTCTTCGGCCAGCTGCAGAATGGCAATGGCGTTTGACCCTTGTAAACTGCAGAAATATGCGTAGAGAGTTTCTGCAACGTCTTCCTTTTCGCTGATCATTTCCTCAAAGTAATGGGGAATGACTTCTGAATCGATCAATTCGTACTTCTCGGACTCAAAGATGTGGTCTGAACCCAACTTCGATCTGACATCTTTGTAGTTTTCCATTTTGCCGTTGTGGACCGAGGCGATGGTCAAGTCTGAGTTTCTAGCAACTATATATGGTTGCGCCGTTTCGGTGTGATGGGCGGTGTTCTTGAACTCTGGACTCGGCATCCTCACATGACCGAGGAGCACGGCTGCGTCTTTGATCTCTACAATCTCAGGCAGACGTTTGGCGGGTGAACCGTTGATTGCGCCAATCTTGTTCACCAATACGTTTCCGTCTTCGAGAAGAACTGCCACGCCCGCTCCGTAACCTCCCACTGGCAATGGCTCTTGAGGAAGTTGATCTATCTCCAATTTCTGGAGCACTTTGAAGGCTCGGTCAATTCGAACCGTTTTGTCAAACGAAAAACCGAATATTCCGCACATCTATCTCAGCCTTTTCTCAGTTCTCAGCTTGAATCTGATGCTGAAATGAGTTGCTTCTTGCCGTTTAAATCTGTTTGTTACTGGCGGAAGCCATAACGTTGATGGAGATTCGCGGTAGAATACGCCCACGCGCGCGCATCGTTTGGCGCACGCTGCCAGGTAATTCGAGCGTGGATGGAACTTACTTCTATAACCGTATATAGAGAAATGTGAAATATGACCTTTCAGTTAGTAGACCATTCAAATCGAGAGAGAAGGGACATGAAGAGAGTAGTTTCTGGAATAATGTTAACACTGCTTTTAGCAGTTACGATCTTTTTGGCGTTTACTGTTAGACCAGCCGCGGCAGCCGTGACGGTCTACATTAACAGTGATGGAAGTGTTTCTCCGTCTTCTGCGCCCATCTCAAGCCCTGACAACATCACGTACACCTTCACTGGCAACATCAACTACCCAACCTACGACGGAATCGTCGTCGCGAAAAGCAACATTGTGATTAACGGAAACGGCTACACAGTGCAAGGAAGCATGAACGATACCGCAAACGGCTTAGACTTGACGGACATAAACAACGTGACAATCAGAAACGTCAACGTCCAACACTTCGAATGCGGCATATATCTCTCAAATTCAAACCACAACGCCATATTCGAGAGCAACTTAAATGCAAACAGCTATGGCATCCGTCTCTATTCTTCTCCAAACAATATTATTAGTGGGAACAATGCATCCACAAACAGTCAAATTGGCATTCGGCTAGACACTTCTTCGAGTTACAATAATGTCAGCGGGAATACCGTGTCAACAAACAGCCTTTACGGCATTTTTCTCTCCGCTTCATCCAACAATAACACGGTCAATGGGAACACGCTGACAGCAAACAGCCCCTATGGATTTGCTCTCCTCTCTTCTTCAAACAACACCATGTATCAAAACAACTTCATTGGCAACTCAAACCAAGTTTATGTAGCAGACAACGCATCGGTCAACAACGCTTGGGATAGAGGGTATCCTTCGGGAGGAAACTATTGGAGCAACTACAACGGCACAGACTTGTACAGCGGATCTTACCAGAATGTGACCGGAAGCGACGGCATAGGCGACACGTCTTACGTAGTCTATGCGAACAACACAGATCATTATCCCCTGATGGGTTCATGCGGGTCTTCAACCCGTGCAGGTTTAAACGTGACGGTTTTTCTATCAGAACACATTGCCCTGACTTTTCAAAACGTTACAGCACCGGGCTTAGCCACGGTCAACGAAACGCCGACTTTCGCACCTCCGTTATCAAGTCTTGTCGGAGACTACTACGAGGTGAGAGTGAATGCCACTTTCACGGGCAACGTCACGGTCAGACTGATATTTGATGGTTCCAACATGACTGAACAGCAGAAAAGCAATTTGAGAATGCTGCAGTACACGCCACTGATAGCCGACATGTCTGGTTCAACGCCCGGCGTATCCGATGGAGTGGTTAACATGCGAGACATAGCCTACATCATAGCCCACTTCGCATCGACTCCCAATAGTACCAATTGGAATCCACGCTGCGACATCTTCGGTCCAAGTGGCGCGCCGGACGGGGTGTCAATATGCGAGACATAGCCTTCGCGGTCGCATGTTTTGGTCAGACTTCCCATTGGACGGACATCACCTCACACGTCGACACAGCAAACAGCGTCATATATGGACAGACCACCCACTTCTCCTTCATAGGCATACACTAGTTCACAGCGTTGCTTTCAATCGACCAGAATGGTATTTCGCTGCTGATCGAGTTCACTAATAGAAAGCTGAAGGCACGCTTTGAGTGCATCACTGATGTTGAATGCTTCAAGCTGTTCAAAAAACGTAAATAAGTTGGTCGATGCGCTATAATCTTGGACGATGAAGAAATCGAGGTACGGGTACGCTATGCGAATGACCTCTTTTTCCGCTCCTGAGTCCACAATGCAATTGCTGTTATTTTTTTCCGAGATGCAGAGAAGACGAAAACGTGATCGATATTGTATGAATAAAGAAAGGGAGGGGGAGAAGGCTAGCGTTCTGAGGGACTGATATAGGCCCAGACGCTGACTAAGACAAGTGTGAGACAGGCTCCGGCGAATCCTGACAGCAAGTATCTGGCATTGAGGAATGCAGGTAAGATTGACATGAGTGCTGGAATTGCATATGTGGAAGCCAAGTCTGCGACGACGCCCGCGAAGAATCCCAAGATCGCGACGAAGATGAAAATCTTGAACCTTTCGCCCATTTAATTCACCTTTGGTTAGCAATTGAATTCAGCCGCTTTTTAGTCTAACTTACACTTTTTTGTCTATTCTCGGAAAAGCGGTGATATTGGCTTTTAGTTGGAAAATTAAAGCCCAAACCCGCCCTGGCTTAGACGTATATCTCTACATATATGCGAGCATATTCTAGCCATGTTAACAATGTATAAGATTGTTTTAGGTGATCTGTGTTTCTCAGGAGGTAATTAATTTGTCAGATAGGTTTAGCAAAAAATGGGAATCGAGAAGAGAAGAACAACCGCTAACTAAACGCATGCAAGAAGCAGTAAGACCACCAGGCCCTCTGAAACCACGACTAGATTTTGCAGTTCGACGCATTGAATTGCAGGTGCAGAAGCTCGATCAAGCCACAGAGAGATTCTCTCAAAGAGACAAGACAATCTTCGCCAGAATTGTCGAAGCTTACACTAAACACGACACAGCAAGAGCGAACGTATTTGCAAATGAACTGGCTGAAATTCGAAAGATGGAAAGACTCATCATAAATGCACGGCTGGCGCTTGAACAAATAGTGTTAAGATTACGAACAGTATCCGAACTCGGAGACGTTGTATCCACTCTAGGACCAGCAGTCAGCGTATTGAGATCCGTCAAGAGCGGTCTCGTCAGCGTATTCCCAGAAGCTGAAAGCGAACTCGGCGAAATCGGCAACATGCTCAGCGGAATAATGATCGAAGCAGGCCAAGGCTCAGGAATGACACTAAGTTTCGACAGCGTCAACGAAGATGCCGCAAAGATTCTAACAGAAGCCTCAACAGTTGCAGAACAAAGAATCAAAGAAAAGTTCCCAGACTTGCCACCAGGCATTCCAGGACTTCCAACATCTCCAGCAGGCGAAAAATCCACCACAGAGACTTCCTAGATTCGGAGTTGAAGGACTATGTCACAAAACTCCAACCTTTTTCTTTCCGTCGGAAAACAATTGAAAGACGAGTATGGATTTTCAATAGGAAAGATTGCATCTTTTGCCGTCACTCCCAGCGGAAAATTCGAATCAGTCTTTGTAGAACTAGGCGATGGACGATTTTCAAAATACTCAACCGAGCACCTGAAGTTCGACGGTGCCGACATAACCCTGATTTCAAGTGTCAAAGCTCAGGCAAGCATTCTTTGCGATCAGCTGCCTCTCATCTGGCGTAAAGATCAGGCATTAAAGGATCTGTCAGACAAGAAGAAGATCACCAAAGAATCGTATGTGGAGTTACACGTCAGCTTTGAAGGACTACTAAATCAGCTCAGGACAGAAACTCAAGCGTTAATGGAAGACATAGACGATCAAACAGCAAGATGCGCCGACGAGATCAAGGGTTTGAACTATGCGTTGGTCAACCTTGAAATCGAACACGAAATCGGAAAGATCGACAACCAAACTTACGAAACTGCATTCGCATTGATCCAAGCAAACCTCAAAAGAATTCACACACAAAAGACGGATCTAGAACTCACGAAAAGCAAGCTCTCAAACATCATTTTGGGAGATCCTTTAAAGATCAAAGGAATCGAAATGTCCAGAAGTTCGACCACCGTTCCACCAACTCCAAACTTGCCTGAACCGCCAGTAGTCGTATACGTGAAAGAAATCGGGAAAACCGGAATATAGAACTGAAAACAAGAGCGTGACGCGGAGGGACACTTCATCAAAGGTTTTATTCATCCGCGCCCTCCGCCGTTTCGAGAGACCGTAAACAAATCCATTCAGACTTTAAAAGTGCAACAAGGTAAACTTGGATTCGCTACTCACAGGCTGAAGGAAAGAGACAGAGTGCTCTTCCAGACTTGTGTCGGTGCGCTCAAGAACAAGAACAGAGAAAAAGCTTCAATCTGCGCAAATGAGCTCTCAGAAGTGCGAAAACTAATACAATTTTTATGCAACGTCGAGCTAGCGATAGAACGGGTCGTTCTAAGGCTTGAAACGATCAGAGAACTAAGCGAAATAGTCGTCGACCTCAAACCAGCTCTCAGGCTTCTTCAAGGCGTATCCCAAGAACTAATGTCAGTACTTCCAGACGTATCAACTGAATTGAACCAAGTCAAAGATACAATAAGCGAGACTCTATATTCAACGAAGCTGACCGCGGATGAATCGACAATTCCTGTGGACACAAAAACAGTCGGTGGACAAGAGATACTTAAAGAAGTCTCATGTTACCTCGAACAGAAAATCTCTGAGAACCTTCCGGAACCTCCAATTACAACGAAGGCTACTGACACTGAACAAAGTGCGATTAGAGAAATGGTTGCGCTCGCTTCGAACATTGCGGAAGCAAGCGGGAAGAAATCAGTTGAATCTTCTCAACGAGATTCTTCCCAAACCCTATTTTCTTATAAAAAAGCAGAGATTAAGGAAATCTCGCTGAAAGTGGAGAATCGAGATCTAGAAGACATCCTGCTCGATTACGTTAAAAGGAGTAATGGACAGATCGACCTAACACGATGTTCAGTCGATCTGTCAACCTCAAATGAGGAGATTGAAAAGGCCCTTCAAAGTTTAGGGTCAAAAGGTAAGATAAAAATCGAATTGAATTCGGGGGAGTAATGAAAAAATGAGTGCTTCAGCAGAACTTGAGAAATCCGCGACTAATAATGCTCTTGAAGCGGTACGCTTGGACAAACAGGGTTCGAAAGGCATGGCTATAACCCTGTACCAGAAGGCTATCGAAAGCCTGCTTCAACTCGTCCAACTGTATCCGGAATATAGCCTCAACAAAGTCTATGTTCAAAGAGCCATAGCGTACCAGGAACGAATAAAAGCGATTCAGGGCGCTGTCACTCCACGTGAAATGCCACACCTGGAGACGAAAAACGGCGATTCTGAAGGAGGACCCAAAAACAACGGTGACGGAACCAAGTCAAGCTACGAAGAGTTGATCGTCACAGAGAAACCAAATGTGACTTGGGAAGAAGTTGTAGGACTTGACCCAGCAAAGAAGGCCGTGAAAGAGGCCATAATCTATCCTGTTCAGAGACCAGATCTCTTTCCACTCGGTTGGCCGCGGGGAATACTTCTTTTCGGACCACCTGGCTGTGGAAAAACGCTTCTGGCAGCAGCAGTGGCTACTGAGATCGACGCAACGTTCGTTTCAATAGATGCAGCATCCGTAATGTCCAAGTGGTTGGGAGAAGCTGAACAGAATGTTGCCCGTCTGTTTGGCCAAATCAGAAAAACTGCGCAGGAAGGAAAGGCTGCCATCGTCTTTGTCGACGAGCTCGATTCATTGATGGGCAAACACTCAAACGAGGTCGGCGGAGAAATTCGCGTTCGCAACCAGTTCCTGAAGGAAATGGACGGAATAACGGACAAAGGCAAGAACTTGTACGTCTATGTCATAGGCGCAACTAACAAACCATGGGACCTGGACTGGGCTTTCATAAGAAGATTCCAGAAGAGAATCTTGGTTCCTCTGCCAGACCATCACACACGGCTAACTATGTTCAAACTCTACACGACCAATCTGCAGTTGGCCACGGACGTCGATTTGCATGAACTTGCAAGACTTTCCGAGGGTTTCTCTGGAAGCGATATCAGAGACGTCAACCAGTCTGCTCAACTGAAATTGATAGGCGAATTCTTCGAGTCCGGAAAGGCAACCGACAAACTGGCAAACCTCGCTCGCTGACAATGGATGATTTCAGACAGATACTTGAGGACAGAAAGCCAAGTGTCTCCCTCGACATGCTCGCTCTATACAACAGGTGGTCTGACGCCTTCAAGGCTCTCTAGAAGGTGATGAAGGCACAAGAGTGTGTTGAAGCGCGGGGTGGAAAGGTTTGGGGAGTTGCAATGTATTTTTACCTATCTCCTTTCTCCCATCTCCCCCTCAGATATTTCTCCCCAACCCCACAGCCCAGCGCCAACATAAACTCATGTTGCCTTACTTTTGATGACAAGTTTCTCTATGAGATCAGCGAGATCGTCAGGGTTTTTCAGAATATCGAAGTGAGGAGGTTGTTCTCTCGATGCCTTCGGATTGTAGGAACCCACAAAAGCCAAAATCGGTTCAAAGATATTCAGGCTTTCTGCCGACTTGCTGCTCAGAGCTGGACACAACTATCTTGTGAAAATTCTTATTCTTAGCCACTGAGCCCTTGAAACCTTCCAGAAAAATTAACTCACAATTGCTGCACTTTTTCAAGATTTTGGTGAGAGACCCTTCTCTGAAATCTACTTTGTCGATCGTGGCAATTTCATGCGCAGATACGCCTATGATCGTGGTGGCTCCGGATTTTGCGTACCTCCAAGTATCTTTCCCCTCTTGATCAATAGTGAAGTCTGGTTCAGGGATATGTTTCACTGCTGCGATCCTGAATCCTCTTTTGCTCAAGAGTTTGATCAATATCTCGATCGTCGTGGTTTTTCCTGACTTCTTTCCTCCGACGACTGCGATGACGATTGGTTTCATGTTTTCACCTCACGCCTAATCTCTTCTTCAAATGTTCTTTCCAACTTTTCCCTGCTGACATGTAATTTGTCTGATAAGTCTCTGACCCATCGGACGTATGATCTGAACAGATCCTGCAGTATCTCGCCCATTTCATCTTCTGAAAGATCCTTGTGTTCAGCCAGGAGCAGAGCGAACCATCTTCCAGAGTCGGTAAGTCTGAAGGCTTTGACCCATGTAATTCTGCCCTTTTCTGCTATCTTTTCCATGTTCTCTTCGAGAATTTTGAGGTTTGTGAGAGACTTCAGATTTTCAATAATCGTTTTGTTTGAGTACGTCAGTTTCTTCACAAGGTCTTTTTGATAGATTTTCTTCGATATGCCTTGCTTCAATGAATACTTGAGGACGTCGACAGCTGCCTTGGAACCGAAGATCGCACTTAATATTCGGGTCTTGTGTTCTGCTGGAAGGAACACTACATAAGGATGTAGATTCTCGTCCAAGTCGATTCACTTTATTCTGCTCTAGTCTTTGCACGTCTTAAGCGTTATGTGTTCTTGCAATAGGTTTTTTTGGCGCTTCAATCTCATTTCACCAAGGTGCACCTGACGAACTTAGCAAGTTGGTTTCCTGAAGATGGAGATACGTTTGTAACCAAAGACGGTTTCATCTTCAATGTATTTGGCTATGAACATCCCGAGAGTAGAGTTTTCGCTTTTCTCAAGTACATCCCTGCCAGATTCAAGTCTCTCTTCAACGTTGATTATCTTGGGAACACATGGATTTATGAGGGAGAAGAGGTTTTTCGCGCCGAGAAACTCTACACAGCTCAAAACTATCAGAACTTCTTGGAAACTTTCAAAACCAGTTTTCCTGACTACGTTTATTATTGCCCATTCAGGGGAAAAGAAATCATATCCTCCCCGATCAAATCCATTAGAAATGTGTATGTTCCGAGAAAATGTCTGAACCAATTGGCTAAATCTTCCAGAAAAGATGATCTTCAAGAATCTGCACTGGAGCTTATCGAACTACTATCTGACAAATCACATGTTGCTATGAAGGATTTTGGACTCCACGGTTCGATCGCGCTCAAGATGCACACGACAAGATCGGATATTGACCTCGTCGTTTACGGTGCTCAGAATTTTCGAAAACTCGAAACCGCCTTAAGACAACTTGCTGACAACGGGACGCTGAGTTTTTCCTCCAAAAACCGAATAGAAGCAGCCAGACGATTCAAAGGCAAGTACAAAGGCAAAAATTTCATGTACAACGCCATTCGAAAACCATCTGAAATCAAGTCTAAATACGGTCTTTTCAAATTCAGGCCTGTCTCACAGATTGAGATTGAATGCAGCGTCACAGATGATTCCGAAGCCATGTTTCGGCCAGCAATCTACAGAATCGCGGACTGCAACTCCAATCCCGAAACGTTTGATCTCAAAGACAAAACTCCAGAAATTGTCGTTTCAATGATTGGATGTTACCGAAATGTGGCGCATCAAAGTGACAAAATCCGTGTTTCAGGGACGCTTGAACGCGTAGAGAATCTTGAAACGGGGAACGTCTTCCATCAGGTCGTCGTCGGTACGGGCTTGAGCGAGGATGAACACATTTGGCCCGCGTGAGTCTCCGCGATCGAGACGCAATAGTCACTAGAGAAGGACTGATTTTCCGTGTCCTTGGCTATTCACATCCCCTCGAGTACTATCTCTGTGACGCCGAATATGCTCCCGAACGGATCTTCAGTTCTAGCAATCCAAAGGCCCTCCGAAACCGCGCAGGAAAGACTTGGTACAAGTTCTTTGAAGACGAGGCATGGAAATTTCTAAAACTTGGATTCAGGCAATACCTCATCTTTAGTGATGTGCTTCAAAGGCAGGTTATTGGAGTAAACAGGAAAGATGTTGCCGAATTAAGAAAACCTGAACAGAAGCTGCGAGTTTTGGCGGCGAAAGAGCCCCATGATGATTTGCTCAAGGCTACCCAAGACGTCGTTAACGTTCTCGCAGAAAACGTTCGACTAAATCTTGAGGGTCTTGGATTATTTGGATCTTTGCTTCACGACTTCTACCATCCAAAATACTCAGACATTGACCTAATAGTGTACGGAAACGAAAACAATCTCAGGGTTAGCAGGGTTCTGAAAGAACTATATGAGTCATCATCTCCAAGATTTACAAACGAGTTTGCGACTGTAGAATCCGTAAAAGGAAAACCCTGGCACTTCCGAAACATTAGTCTCAAAGAATACTGGTGGCATCAACGAAGAAAATTGGTTTATGCCATCTTTGATGATGTCAGAAGTGGAAGGAAAATAAAGACCGAGTTTGAGCCAGTGAAGACTTGGAATGAGATCCGCAATGATTATGACCCAGATGCGAGAATAAGAAAGATTGGTTGGACTAAAATCCTCGCAAGAGTAACGTCAGACACAGAGGCTCCCTTCATTCCCTCGATATACGACATTGAACCAAAGAAAGTCATCGAAGGACCAAAAGAAGCAGCAGAGATCACGAGAATCGTCTCATATATCGAAGAATTTCGAAAACAAGTAATGGTCGACGAAACAGTATACGTCGAAGGAAATCTTGAAGAGGTGACAACTGTCCAAGCTTGTTCCTATCAGATTGCTCTGACCTTTTGCCCGAGATACTATGAACAGGCATTGAAGGTCGTGGATCAAAATTAAGCGAGAACCATGTAGTCTGAAGGACTATTGCCAATCAACAACCTCAAGCGCGTATGATTGGTTCTCAGGTCGGCAACTTTTTCGACTTTGCCTTGAGCAACAACTCTTTCGCCTGTTTTTGCTTGTTCGCAGAATCTTCCTCGGAAAGAGGAAATCTCGCTGATCATTTCGGACTTGTAGCCTCCGACAACTGCAACATTCGTGACGCCGTATTTGCACGGGGTGAAGATCGATTCCGAATCATCGATGACAGTAGCTCTGATTTGTGCTCGACAAAGGTTCTTGTATTGAGTGTCGCCATATTTCTCATCAATTTCATTCCAGTCTTTCACGAAACGGATGAAGTAATCTGTGTTCATGAATTTTCCTTGAAACGCTTTTCTCGATTCAGTTCGAACAAAATCTCCAAAACTTGCAGCGTTATCCTTCGAACGGAAATCGAACAATTTTCTCAGGTCTTGAGAACCGTAAGATTTGACCACGGAATCAGAATCTCTCATTTTCTTTTTTAGAGCAAGATTGACTTTTGTGCAATTTTCGGAGCCATAAATGATCAGATCAATATCTGAATTAGCATTGTGAAGTCCCACAAGAATGGAGCCTGAAATCCCAATGGTGCTCCAAGGTATTCTTGATTGTTTCTTCAGGAAAGATGCGAATTTCAGTGCTTTGTTTTCAAGCGGATCCAAGTTCTCGCTACTTCTTAACTTTTGGAGTTTCGTGATCGGGTCATACCTTTTTTCTCAGATGATCAATGGGCACTTCGCACATGTTTTCATCGAAGACTGGATCGTGAACGAGATATTGAGGGTAGTTTTTTTCTAGGAGAACAAAACGATCCGAAAAAGAATAGATCTTAGCATAAGTTGAACCCTTCAGATTTCTGCTGCCCTTTTTGACGGGGAAATAGCGTATGAATGCCACTATGCGATTTGGAGGGTGAACCAGACCCTTCACGTCGAAAAACAGTCCTTCTATCGTCTCTATGAAATCTCCTTCTCGAGGCTTCAACTCTTGAATTCCTCGCACTTTCAATCGAAGATAGTGGAAATGCGGCTTATTTGAGTAGCTCGGAGAGACCTGCTCGTCTCAAACTGTAGTAAACAGGAACCGCGACGATTGTCGTTAGCACGAGAGCAACTATTCTCTCAACCGGATAAACCACTGAGACAGCGAGGAACATCTGTGCAAGCACGTGCGCGCTAAACGCAGGCGAGAAGTACCAAACCGCTATTGCCGATCCTGCAATATGATCGGCCATCACGCCAATGAAAGCAGCAATAGCAATTCCAACAGTCAGTTTTTTTCCTTCAGCGGAACCGAAAGTTGATCCTGCCCAGTAGGAGAGAGGGGAGAATGCTATCGCCATTGCAGCAACATGCATCCATGTGTAAATGTAAGCCTCTCGACCGGCAGGGTGAGCATAGAAAATCATTAGGAAACTGAGGATTACTGCTCCTGGTATGTATCCTCTTTTGATCTTTACGCAGCCTGCAGTAAAGGCAGCTGTTGTAGGTGGGATCACCGTTAATGGACCAAACAGGGCTCCGCCTGGATTCAGGAAAACGCCGACAAAGGACCCTATGAGAACTGACAATCCTCCATAAAAAGGTCCCAGCAAAATTCCAATCAAAGGTCCGCCGATCACGCCAAGAGTTATCTCACCAGCCATTCCAATCGTAATCGAAAAAGGAAAGATGCTGAGAAGCGCCTGGACCGCTGCGAATATTGCTATCAACGCTACTCTGATTGCTGAGAGTCTCAACCAAACACCTTGTGTAACTGGTTAACTACGTGTGTAGATTTCTACATAACGTTAATAAACTTACGGAAGAAGTCTCAAACTGATGGAGCTTTGTCGATGAACAAGCCTGAGGATGCAACGAAAATTGCAAGATGTCTCGAACTTGCAATTCTACTTGAAGCTAGCGCACACAAACCGGGCAACGTAAACATAGTGACTGACTTTGAACACACCCGTTACGAGCACTTCCTTGCATCTGCCGTAGCAGCATCCTCTTCGTTCAAGTCTGCGGCGACACAAGGATTGAGTTCTTCTGAAAAAAGGAATTTTCAATTGGGGCGTTCAATAAAACAATGCGTCAACGACATTGCAACTTGGCAACACGGGGGCAATACGCTGCTCGGCACGGTCATCCTGCTATCTCCGATGGCAATAGCTGCAGGCATGACATTAGCCAAGACAGATTTTGAAGTTGTTTCTTTTAGGAAGAATCTCAAGACCGTAGTCGAATCAACAACGCCGGAAGATGCGGTCAACCTCTACTCGGCCATAGAGATAGCCAATCCTGGGGGACTCGGCAAAGCACCTGACTTGGATGTAACGGACCCTGCTTCCAAACAAAGGATACTTGACGATGGAATCACACTGTATGACGTGTTCAAGATCGCAGAAAAATACGATACCGTATGCTCGGAATGGACTAGCAATTATTCACTGACCTTCAACGTTGCTTATCCAACTCTAAAACAACAACTGAACAAAGACGCAGACCCGAGCCAAGCAATTGTTCAGACTTTCCTAGAGGTGCTTTCTCAGGTTCCAGACACCTTCATTGCCCGAAAAGCAGGAATTCCGAAGGCTCGTGAGGTCTCATTGGAGGCGAGAAGAATCGTTGATCTTGGCGGAGTTGTAACTTCCGAAGGAAGAGAAAGGTTGAGAAAGTTTGATCGCGAACTTCGACGGTCTGGCAATTTGCTGAACCCCGGAACGACAGCGGACATTGTTGCTGCAGGACTGGCAGTGTGCACTCTGAACGGATATAGACCTTAATCACCGGCGGATTTCCTTATCAACAAGGCGCGTACACAAGATAGTGATTCAAAAGGAGATGCGCCCGTTATGGAATCCAGATTGTTACAGAAACTCGTCAACAAGTCAATGACAAAAGAAGAAGTCTTGCAGAAGATATATCACAACTTTGACCTGATTCCTGAAGTGGTCGAAGGCGTCTCCTCACCAAAAGCCACAATTAGGTACGGTTGCGCCAAGGTACTGATAGATTTGAGTGAGAAACACCCAGAAAAACTGTATCCTTACATGGATTTTTTCACAAGCCTCCTAGACAGCAAATACAGAATCCTCAAATGGAATACCATGGCCGTTATAGCGAACCTCGCTTGTGTTGACAAGGACAAGAAGTTTGATGCAATCTTCAACAAGTACTACAGCTTCATGAATGACCCTTACATGGTCACCGTAGCCAGTGTCGTTGGTCACTCCAGTAAGATTGCAGTGGCGAAACCATATTTAGTCCAGAAAATAACAAACGAGCTTCTGAAAGTCGAAAACATAACAACAACGCCACATTTGACAGAAGAGTGCAAGAGGGTCATAACGGAAAAAACCATCGAATCCTTCGACAAGTTCCTTGATCAAATCAACAACAAAGGCCAAGTGATTTCTTTCGTAGAGAGAAATGTCGACAGCCCGCGAGAAACTCTCAGACACGTAGCGCAGAATTTTATCGCCAAATGGGGGGAATAACATCCCGTGCCGTGTGCGTGTGTGATGCGTGTGGGAAGGTAGGTATAGGTAGGTAGTGATAGTGGCATTGGCGTAGTGATTGGGTAGTGGTTGCAAGTGATTTCTGGAGGTAGTGGTTTTGGTTGATTGGATAAAACTTTATCCCCCCTCCTCCTAGTACTGCTATAGAAACAGACTGAACTGAACAGCTGAAATAGATGTTTTACACGGTTTGTTAAGCAGGATTGACGTGTTCAAATAGATATTTTACCCGACTAAAATATCTCCCTAGACGGTTTTCAGGGAGGAAGAAAGGTCATATCTCCCGACAACGGACATCTTATGTCTGATTTCTCGCTTTCTTTAAGAATAATGCGGTCAGGCTGGCTCAATAAAGGATATTTTGAAAGCGTAGCCCGTGGCTTATTCTTTAATACTTGTCCTAACTGATTTTGTCTTTAGGTGTCGAGCACAGGAAACATGGAGATATACTATGGAAAACGTTGATAGGCTTGAACAGTTTTGGCACGATTTCGTGAAAGTTCTGCCTGAGACCGTGAAACTGGAAGGAGCCACCGTTGCTCATTTCCTTCGGATGCCTGTAGTTATCTTCAACCACGTCACGAACGTCAATGTTCCTGAAAACAGAACTGAGGTTTTCCTCAAGACGGCCGTCAATCATTTTTCGTCAATAGGTCTTCCTTTTGCTTGTTTTCGAGTTTCCCCATTGACACGACCATCATTCGTCTCACTTCTGGAACGTTACGGGTTTGAGAAGGAGTCAGAGCAGTCAATCATGGTGTTTGAGGGAAAACCATCGGAGAATAGAGCCAATGCGAATGCCATGGTGAATGAGATAAGGGAAGATGAAATAGACGTTTTTGACAGACTGATGGTCGAAAGTTTCGAAATGCCACCTGAATGGAAGGGAGCACTTGACAAACTCGTTGTCAATTTTATACGGAAAGGAACTAGAAACTACTTAGCCTATGCAGACGGGCAACCTGTTGGAACGACCAGTTTGTTTTCCGCAAACAAGACGGGATGTATTCTCAATGTTTCAACACTCAAGGAATACAGGAGACGTGGGATAGGAACAGAGTTGACGATGCAGGCTGTCTCCGACTCATTCAAAGAAGGGAACGACCTGCACACGTTGCAAGCTGACAAAGGAGGAGACGCAGAGAGACTTTATCAAAAAATCGGGTTCAAGACTGACCACACCGTCTCTTTTTTTGTCAAAAAGCGAGGATAGAGTCAACTTTTCCGCAAATGCTCATACGCTATTCTTGTGAATGAGCTAGGCTTTCGATTGAAGTTTCTGTTCCCTTTTCTTCAGTTCACTGCATAGATATTCGGCATATTCGCCATGGTTTGGAGCGTTGTACCTCTTTCTGCTGCCTTCAAGCACAGGCTTTATCTTTTCCCATGTGACATTGACCTGTCCGTAGGTAAGGGGCATCAGTTCGATATCTATGAGTCCTTTTTTCATAAGTCTGCCAAGTTGGTCAAAGAACACAAAAATTTCATTTAACTCAACAAATCCGTATTTTTCCAGGTAGTCACCGTAGTTTAGGGCTTCCCTGCTTTGGACTTTCTGCCAAGCTTCCAGCCAATCCTTGTTGACCATTGTCGAATAAAGTCTTGTGAGGAGGTCTGTCTTTCTCATTCTGCTCTGATTTCTCATGTCCAGAATATAGTAAACAACACCAACCAGTACGCCTGCTGCTGCAACAACAGCTGAAATCTCTGTTAAGTCAACCATCTTAACACCCGCAAACTGCCAATCAATGTAGTCTGTTTCGGTTCAGCTTTAACTTTTCCTCAGCGTCATTTTGTTGTTGGGGGAATGTTTTATCCCAAACCAAACGCAATTTCTGAACTCAAAGCGCGCCACACACTGGTCAAAGGGACGAGCTTTTTCGCGGATTCAAATGTTTCATATGGGTGTTTGACTCAGTTAACTTAAAAAGACTCAGACAGTCTTCAAAATATCTCAAAGCCATTACGGCTCCCAATTAAGCGTGGTTATTTGATGGCAAAGGCGTCGAGGCTGAAAGTGACTCTTCTTACCGGTCGAACGATAGACCAAGGCGCAGGAAAGGAACATGGTAAGTCCTCAGAAGAGTACGTGAAAAACGTCTCGGTCTGCTTCGTCGATCCAGAAGATCTCAGGGGACTGGGCATAAAGTATGACACAAAAGTCTGCGTTTCCACGCAATATGGTTCGGTCGTTCTCAAAGCTCTCAAATCCCAGAGAGGTCCTCACCCAGGCGTGATTTTCATCCCGTATGGTCCGTGGGCAAACGTGATAGTGAGTCCAGTCACTGATGACATCGGAATGCCCTCATTCAAAGGTATCCCAGCAGAAATAGAATCAGCTCCAGAGAAAGCAGTACTCGGTCTGCACGAACTTCTGGCGAAAGAGTTCAGGAAGGCGTGAAATGCCAGTCATCAAATCAGTTCCTTGTCCCGTCTGCGGTTGCCTCTGTGACGACATAGAGCTGAAAGTTGAGGATGGCAAGATAGTCAAAGTGAAAAACGGATGCTCCATGTCAGAGGCGAAATTCCTCAACTACACAGGACACAGAGTGACAAATCCTCTAATCAGAAAAAACGGAAAAATGGTCGAAGTATCGCTTGAAGAGGCTGTTTCAAAGGCTGCTCAGATCTTGGCTGCTGCTCAGTATCCTCTGCTTTACGGTTGGAGTTCAACAAGCTGCGAAGCCAGCAGCATCGGTGTCGAATTGGCGGAAGAAGTAGGAGGAGTACTCGACAACACTTCAACTGTATGTCACGGTCCATCGGTGTTGAGCATTCAGGACGTTGGAATCTCGACATGCACACTTGGTCAGATCAGACACCGTGCCGACCTCATAATCTATTGGGCGAGCGACCCATGGAGTTCACATCCAAGACACATAGAGAGATACACCAGCTTCTCTGAAGGAAAATTCGAGAAAAGCGAATGGAGAGAATACGTTACTAAAACAAAAGCCGCCGCTGGCAAGAAGAAAATTGAGCGCGCCTTGAAAATGGCCCAATCGCATCAAGACCTTTTTGCTTCTCAGTCCGTCGGACAACCACCATGCCCGGCGATTTTGAAGGGAGGCAGAAAACTCATCGTTGTTGACGTCAGAAGGACCAAAACCGCCTCGGCTGCCGACTACTACATTCAGGTTGAACCTAACAAGGACTACGAAGTTCTGCAGGCCATGAGGGCGTTGGTTCGAGACCAAGAACTCGAGGTGGAAAAAATTGGTGGAGTTCCAGTCGAATACTTGGAAGAAGTGGTTGAGGCAATGATCGGCTGCAGTTTCGGCGTGATTTTCTTTGGTCTCGGATTGACGATGAGTAAGGGCAAAATGAGAAACGTCGACGCCGCCATTTCCCTGACCAGAGACCTGAACACTCGCACCAAATTCGTCATCATGCCGATGCGCGGTCACTTCAACGTTTCAGGAGCAGACACGATTTTCACATGGCAGACCGGTTACCCGTACGCCATAGACTTTTCCCTAGGATACCCAAGATATAACCCTGGAGAAACAACAGCCGTAGACGTTCTCATGCGACAAGAAACGGATGCAGCTTTAGTCATAGCCTCGGATCCTGTTTCCAACTTTCCAAGACTCGCAGCTGAACACTTGGTGAAAAACCCTTTGATCGTCATAGACCCACACATGAACGCTACTGGTCAAGTGGCTGACGTGGTTTTTCCATCAGCTTTCGTCGGAATAGAGACTGGCGGCAGCGCGTACCGAATGGATCACGTGCCGATAACGCTAAAGAAAATCGTTGAGCCGCCGGAAGGAGTAATCTCGGACAAAGAAATACTGCAGAAGATCCTCTCAGAAGTCAGAAAAATCAAGAAGAAGGAGAGAGAGGAGGAGAACTGAACGGACCTGCTGATCTGTAATGCCTTTGTATACGATCCACTTAACCGAGTGAATGGAGAAAAGAAGGATATTGCAGTCAAAGATGGCAAGATAGTCGAGAAGGTCAATGAAAGCAATGCAAGGAAGATAGACGCTTCTGACATGATAGTTTTTCCAGGCGGAATTGACATTCACACTCACATTGCAGGTTCAGAGGTCAACACGGGAAGACTTCTGAGACCAGAAGATCACTTCAAAGATTTTGAACGGAAAACTTCGATCACAAGGTCGGGTGTCGGACATTCTATCCCTTCAACTTTCACCACGGGATACCGTTACTCCCGGATGGGGTATACGACTATTATGAATCCGTCGATGCCTCCTTTGGAAGCCAAGCACACTCATGAAGAATTGAACGACACGCCCATGGTCGACAAGGCCAGTTATCCTCTTCTGGGCGATTGGTGGTTCATGCTAGAGTACTTGGCACGAGGAGACATTGAAGAGTGCGCAAAGCACGTGGCTTGGATCATGAATTCGACCAAAGGATATGCAATAAAAGTTGTTAATCCAGGCGGACTGGAAGCTTGGGGATTCGGGCACAACATCAAAGGTCTAGATGATCAAGTCCCACACTTCTGCATAACTCCACGAGAAATCATTCGAGGATTATGCAAAGTCAACAAGTTGCTCAATCTTCCTCACACAATTCATGTTCACACAAACAATCTTGGAAAACCGGGAAACTATTCCACCGCCCTTGGAAACGATGAAATCGGTCGAGGACTTGGCAGTCGGAAGCAAACCTTCGATCCATATGACCCACTGCCAATTCTCTGCCTACAAAGGCGATGACTGGAGTACACTGCAATCGGGCGCAGAAGAGATAGCGAGTTACGTCAATAACCATTCTCACGTCACGATGGACATGGGGCAAATAATCTTTACCGACACGACCACAATGACTGCTGATGGCCCATTCCAATATGATTTGTACGGAATAACTGGAAACAAATGGGTGAACCATGACGTTGAAACTGAAACAAGCGCCGGAATCGTTCCCTTCCGGTATCGACGCAAAAACTATGTCCACGCGGTTCAATGGACGATAGGTTTGGAACTCGCCCTCCTGATCCAAGATCCTTGGAAAATACTCCTGACAACAGACCATCCGAACGCGGGGCCATTCACGTCATATCCACGAATAATCGCGTGGCTCATGAGCAGAAAGGCAAGAGAAGCAACAATGAAAAGAATCAATTCACGGGCCAAAAGCAGGAGTCTGCTTCCTTCAATAGATCGAGAACTGGACTTTTACGAGATTGCAGTCATGACAAGAGCTGGTCAGGCTAAGGCTCTGGGCCTTAGTAACAAGGGTCATCTCGCTCCAGGAGCAGACGCGGACATAGCAGTCTACGACCTGAACCCAGAGAAGATTGATCCATCGAAGGAATACAAGAGAGTTAGAAGAGCCTTCAGGCGAGCCGCCTACACGATTAAGGGCGGAGAGATCGTGGCGAAAGCAGGAGAGATATTGAAACACACTTACGGGACTACAATGTGGATCGATCTCCAAACGTCTGAGCCTTTGGAAATAACAAGTGACATGAAGAAACGGTTCAGAGACTACTGGACGGTGGAGTACGACAATTATCCAGTGACCGAAGAACACTTGAGGGCTCCAAACCCAATCACGGTCAAGGCAAGTGTGTAGATGATAGTACTGCGTCCCGCGAAAGCCTTCAGGTTCCCCATATTCGCAGAATGTGTAAACCCCAACGATCTGGAGGACAAAACCGTAAACGAAATCGAACAAATGCCATTGTGGGAAGGCAACAGGCAAAAGAAACTGGGTGAACTTTTCAAAGTTGAACAACAGGAAACTGAACTCGACAAGGCAGTGTTATCGATAGAAGGTGATGTCAGTAAGGTCCGCAGAATAGGCACAGGCATGCAGAGCGGAGAGATCACAATCCACGGAAACGTGGGAATGCATCTAGGTGCTGAAATGAAGGGCGGCAAAATCACAGTTCACGGCAACGCAGGAGCCTGGGCGGGAACGATGATGAAAGACGGGACAATAGAAATCAACGGTAACGCAGGAAGCTATCTTGGTGCCCCCTATCGCGGGAGCACGAATAGGCATGCACGGCGGAAGAATCACAGTAAGTGGAAACGGCTGGTCATGAAGCAGGTGCTTCTAATGAAGAAAGGAACAATAAGAATCTTCGGAAACGCAGGACAATTCACGGGACTTCGCATGCGCGGCGGCACAATCTGTGTTCAATGCGACTGCGATGAAAGAGTCGGTGCGTGTATGCGTGAAGGCAAAATTGTTGTTGGCGGGGCTCTCGCTTCCGTACTACCGAGTTTTTCGATAGACAGCATCAAACCAAAGGTCAAAATCGACGAAAATGAAACTGCCCAAGGTCCATTCTACGTTTTTCAAGGTGACCTAACTGAGCGTGGAAACGGAAAGCTTTACGTCTCAAAGCAGAAGAATCCGCAATTGAGTTCTTACGAAAAGTTTCTCTAGGGAAGGAATATCGCCTGAAGAAATTACTGAGTGTAAACAAACTTGCATGGCATTTAATGGAGGAATTGACTGAACACTCTGACCTATACAAAGTGAAAGCTGAAAAAAAGCCTCACGGACCTGTCATTGTTGACGCTGGCATAGAGGCTGAGGGCGGTCTTCAAGCAGGGAGAATCATAACTGAAATCTGCATGGGCGGTTTGGGAACGGCAAAACTATCATCGAGAAATTACGATGGTCTCGTTCTTCAATCGATCTTCGTTTGGACTGATCATCCTGCCATTTCAGCCCTGGGTTGTCAACTTGCGGGTTGGCGCATAAACAGTGATGGGTATTCTGCGATAGGCTCGGGTCCTGCCAGAGCTTTGGCTTTGAAACCAAAGGAGATTTACAAAGAAATCAAGTACGAGGATGAAAGCGACAGAGCCGTCGTGGTCTTGGAAACCGAGAAGGCACCGCCACTGAAAATAGTTGATCAAATAGCCAAAGACTGCAAAGTCCAAATAGACAAGTTGGCGATCATTCTGGTGCCTACGACCAGCTTGGCGGGAGCAACTCAGGTTGCAGGACGAATCGTAGAGACTGGACTCCACAAGTTAAGGCAGCTCGGATTGGACTCAGGAACAGTTCGTTATGCTTGGGGATGCTGCCCCAATACCACCAGTTCATCACGAATTCGTAAGAGCCATAGGAAGAACGAATGATGCGATTCTGTATGGTGGGACATCAAGCTACACGGTTGAATCTGGTGACGAAGGAAAGCTTGAAGAGATTGTCAAGATGGCTCCTTCGTCCGCTTCAAACGTTTACGGGAGAACCTTCAATGAAATATTCCAAGAAGCAAAGAACGACTTCTACAAGATAGATCCAGCATTCTTCGCGCCTGCAACAGTTGTTATCAACAATCTCAAGACTGGTAACACCTTCGAAAGCGGCGAAATCAACGTTGAAATGCTGAAGAAATCGTTCGGGTTGCCCAACTAACGTACTGGATTTTCTGGCGTAAACCTTTTGGTCTTCTGTTGATTGAAGAACCTTTTGACAGTATCAACAAATCCCTTGTTGCCAGCGAGAGCGGCCATTAGAACACTCATGCCAGCTATTTCCAACCATCCTTTTGGAATAACAAGCACTATCATGAAAGACATCGGTGGCAGATTGACCAACGTTACGATGTAGAGAAAATATATAGCGGTGTAGATTGACTCCGGAACGTAAGCAAGTAGCGTTGCGGGGATGGTCAGAATGGAACGTCCGGTTCCGGTTCCCAGTTTGAGTTTTCTGTACAAGAAACCGGCAAACAAACCTGTCATCGCCTTCCCCAGAGGGACTCCAATCAGCGAAAGAAATCCAAGTCCGTTGGTTGAACCGAAACCGAAAAAGTAGCCAGCGTAGATGCCTCCCAGGAATCCAACTGCTGCGCCCATAAACGGACCGCCGAAAATCGCCGCCACAAACGTGGCTACGTGAGAAAGATCCAACGCAACACTCGGCACGAACGGTACAACGCCAAGCGAGATCGCGGAAAGCACGGTACCCAACGCACTTAATATGGCGACAAGCGCGATCTGTCTGGCATCCATTTCACTCATCTCGAAGCTCTACCGATGTTGTTTGGAGTTCTTATTTAAGAGTAGCTACTCAAAGAAGAGTACTTTTTGGCGGGCTTGAAACATAAATATTCAAGCTGTATACATCATACTGGGAACCATAATTGTCCGAAGCTCTGAAATTCTCGACGACGGACCTAGAAGTGTGGCTTGAGCGCGAGACGAAGTCGATCTTCGTTCCGGTGCACACAAAAGCAAAAAAACTAGTGGACGAGATGCGCAAGGCTCTCGACAGTCTCATTGATACTTCCAAGATGCTGTTGGACAACAGCGGAAAGGAGATTGAAAAAAGAAACATGAGAGTCTACAGAAGAGCACGAGCCTTGAACAAGCTTGCCAGACTTTTCGTGGAAAGATATCGCCTGCTCAAAGTTCCAGAAGAAGTTACCTACGACAGTGCTGAAACCTTCGTGGGAGAGGTCCAGAAAGCGTTTACGGTGACGGATTTTGACGTGAGAAATTGGTTTCCGAGAATCTCACCTTTTTTCATTCTTGATCGAAGAAAGTTTTCGGCGGTCCTCGAGAAAGCGAAGGTAACGCTGAAAGAACTTGAGGGCTTTGTTTCGAAGGAATACATCAAGACAAAAACTTTGGAGGACACGTTTCAACTCATAGACAAACTGATGTCCCTCGAAAAGCAGTTGAAAGAGCTTGCGGACAAGAAAGCGAAGGCAGGTGCGGAGACATCGTCGATCCAGAAACAGATTGATGAAATGCAACACAGAATGGATGAGATGAAGAACAGAGGTGGGATAACTCAGCTCAGCCAAACTGGTGACGAAATTGCGCTCATGCTTGAGGAAGTCAAGCATAGCCTGCAACATCTGCAAAAACCCTTCATAAAACTTCAATCTCTGGCCACGCACGGTTCTGGAAGCGGTTTGACGCCTGAAGAACTGAATAAGCTCGCTCAATACCTTGAAAACCCCTTTGAAGCGCTTTCGACAGAAGAAGAAGGATATCCTCTGCTGAGACAGATTCTACTAAAACTGAACAGATTCCTTTCAGAAGACAAGCTTAAGTTGAAGCCTGAAAAGGTGCGAAAAGCCGAACAAGTCATAATTAACATAATCGACAACAACTCGCTCACCAACTTGCACCAAAAATGCAAAGATTGTCAAACTAGGAAGACCCGACTTTTGACGTCGGCTGAAGTAGCCGCAACGGAGAAGGAACTCGCGAAACTCAATGAACACATGGAGCTGTTGAAGAGAAACAGAGGTGTTATCGAAGCCGAGGAATTCGCCATAAGCCGAAATCACACCGAGACTTTGGAGAAGATTCGGAATCACAAGGACGAGATACAGAAGAATGTTCTGAGCTTTTTGGGTAGAAAAATTGTTGTCGCCTGATCTGAGGCGCACCGTTTTGGATTTTGACCTCTCCCAGATTATCAGGGAATCTATGGAGGTCTCTCTTGCAAGCTATGAAGACGTTGTCGAAGGCGCGACTCGCTTGCTCGCAGGCGAAAAAGGCAGAGTTGGAAGCTACCAAGTCATCGGGCGACTTGTCGAAATGAAACCCTTAGGCACTGCTGTTGTGGTGGGTGACTTGCACGGAGACCTCGAAAGTCTGGTTCACATTTTGCAGGAAAGCAGGATAATTCAAAGAATGGAGGAATCCAAATCCGTTCACCTGATCTTCTTGGGGGACTATGGTGACCGAGGGAATCTATCCCCAGAAGTAATCTTCACGGTTCTGAAGCTTAAGCTTCATTTTCCAGTTCAAGTTGTTTTGATGAGGGGAAATCACGAAAGTCCCAAGGATCTTCTGGCTTATCCTCACGACCTGCCTGAACAACTGCAAAACAAGTTCGGGAAAGATTGGACGGAGGTGTATGACAGGATCTTCCAAATGTTCCAGCACCTTTACATTTCTGTGTTGGTTGAAGATCGATACCTGATGGTTCACGGTGGACTATCCGAGCAAATACGCACTATTGACGATCTGGCGTACGCTGGCAGGAACCATCCTCGCACCGAGATTCTTCAAGACATATTATGGAGCGATCCTTCCGAAACTATAGAAGGAGTGTACCCGTCTCCCAGAGGCGCGGGCAAGCTTTTCGGAAAGGACTTGACCGTAAAAGTCTTGGACGCCTTCAAAGTCCACGTGCTCATCAGGGGGCACGAATCGTGCGACGAGGGTTTCCGAATTGACCACGATGGAAAAGTGCTGACTCTCTTTTCAAGAAAAGGTCCTCCATACTTCAATTCTCAGGCTGCTTACTTGGATTTGGAATTGTCTGTGAAGATCCAAGATGCAAAGCAATTAATCCCGTACATTCACAGATTCTGATGTGGTCAAACCGCGATAGCTTTAAGAACGCGGTGAAGCGCATTTTCAACAGATTCAGAACATTGGAACGTGAACTTTTTTGAAGATCGGCATCGTCACACGGAATGAGGAAGCTTACAGTTCATCTCAACTTCGCGAAGCCTTGCGAAGACGCAAATTGGAGCACGTTTGTATCGCCTTTCCGAAACTCGTAGCTCACGTCGGCTACAAATCGCCCGCAAATATCGCTGGGCTCGACCTAAAAGAGTTAAACGCGCTAATAATTCGACCAATCGGTCGAGGCTCACTGGAAGAACTGGTTTTCAGAATGGACGTCTTGTACATGCTCCAAAGAGAAGGTTTGTACATCGTGAATCCGCCTGAAGCGATAGAACACTGCGTTGACAAATATGACATTCTAGCAATTCTAGAAGAAAATGGCGTGCCAGTGCCTCGAACTGCGGTGACTGAAAATCTTAATGAGGGATTGAAGGCGTTTAGAGAATTGGGAAGTGACGTTGTTGTTAAGCCTCTTTTCGGCTCGAGAGGAATAGGGGCCACAAGAGTTAACGATGCGGAAGTTGCTTCAACAGTTTTCAGGGCAATTTTGTTTTACCACGGCGTCATTTACATTCAAGAGTTTGTTGAGCACGGTTTTTCAGACATTCGTGCCTTCGTAGTTGGCGATCGCGTCGTTGCCTCGATGCGACGCGTGGCGAAAAATTGGAAGACGAATTACAGTCAAGGCGCCAAACCATCCAACACAAGGCTTGAAAAGAACTTTGAGGATCTCGCAGTGAAATCAGCAAAAGCGATAGACTGCAAAATAGCTGGCGTGGATATACTCGAAAGTTCGACGGGACCGAAAGTGGTCGAGGTCAATAGCCAACCTGGATGGAAAGGTCTTCAATCAGTTACAAAAACCAACATCGCAGACGACATCATAGATTTCGTGATCTCTGAGGCAAAGAAGTGAAACCATGTCAGAAATCGAAGTTTTGAGACTGAATGTCGCAGAAAGAAAAGCAGATCGTGTCACAGATCTTGTTGCTCAAGAAAGTCCGCTTCAGATATTTTTGAACAGAACATTCTACGCAACAATTTTCTGCTCGCCATCGTGCCTGAAGGATTTAGCTCTTGGGCATTTGCTTAGTGAAGGCATCATCGATTCCATTGAAGATATAATAGACGTCTCGTTGAAGAGAGAGAACTGCCAAATCAAGATAAGACTCGGAGTGGATTTCAAGAAGAGGCTTAGAACTTCAAAGCTTTCTATGCGAGTCATTCTCTCAGGCTGTGGAGGCGAAAAGCTGCACAAACCAGTCGTGAGGCTTCCAAGGATCAAGTCTGGATTTTCTGTCGCAGCTGAAACCGTTTTGAACTCCACAAGTCAGCTTAACGTTCTTGCCGAAACATACAGGAAGACCGGCGGGGTACACGCGGCGGCAATCTGGAAAGGGGACGGTACTCTGGTAGCCCTTGCAGAGGATGTGGGTCGCCACAACGCGGTGGACAAGGTCATAGGAATGGCAACCGCTAACAAAGTTGATTTGGGACGATGCTTTCTAACGTTGACAGGTAGGCTGACTGGAGACATCGTCCTAAAATCAGCAATGGTAAATCTGCCTTTGGTTGCTTCGATGGCTGCAGCAATAGATTCGGGAATTGATCTTGCTCGTCAGGTTGGCTTGACTCTTGTCGGATTTGTACGTGGAAAACGGATGAACATCTACACCTGTACTGATCGAATTCTTTGGTGAAGATCGCTCGGGTTCTTGATTTCTGTTTTCAGCGCGCGCGTCTCTTTCTGGAGCTGTCTCACGGTAATTCTTCCGTGGTTGAATTCGAATCCGAAGTCCTTACCGGGTCGTCAGAGGTTGAAGTATCTTCGTCCGAACGCTTTGCGGACACCCTCATTGATGATCAAGGCAATGGGAATGGTGATCAGTGTCAACATTCCAAGGTAGTCGATAGACGCTGCCAAAACACCATACAATACGGTGTCAATGAGAAAGAATATCGTTAACTCAACGATTCTACCAGAGATCATCGCACTAGCTTCGACGAATGTGCTTGTGCCTGTAGCGGTTTTGGCCTCGTTCTTCCCGAGGCGTGCGGCGGCGAGGCCTCCGTAGCCGATGACAAGACCCGCTGCACCCTTCGCTATGAATGCTGAGATCACGTATATGAGTGTATCAGAACCGCTGAGAGTGCCGTATGCGCCGTAGATCTGTGCTACTGCGCCGCCGATTCCGCCTGCAAGAAAACCCATTTTCGGCCCGAAGAGTATGCCTACGATAGATATTCCCAGGGTGAAGAGGCTGATTGACCACAACGGTGGTGGCATTGGAACGCTTATGCTGGATAAGATAGCCAAAAGTGCGCTGAAAACCGTCATGAAAGCCAAGAATTTGGTATTTGAAATTCCTTTCTCGACTGTTAGTGTTGTCAAGTTTTTCCCTCCGCCAGGATTATCTGGATCAGGTTCTATGGGTCGACGGTGTTCAACCGTCCTCTCAGCCAGGTCACACGCCCAGCTCCCCGTTAAACCTATGAGGACAATTGTTATTTATCCGTATATTTACTTTTCCTAGAATAGTTCCAGGTCGTCGTTGATGGTTATGAAAACACTGCCCAAACTCGATATTCCCGCGATTGAGAAGAAGTGGCAAGCCGAATGGCAAAAGAATGGTACGTACCTTTTTGATCGCGCAGACCAAAAAACTCCGACGTACAGCATTGATACTCCACCGCCCTATCCGTCAGGCGAGTTCCATGTGGGAACAGTCTTGAATTGGACCTACATCGACATAGTTGCCCGATACAAACGGATGCAAGGATTCAACGTTCACTTTCCCCAAGGTTGGGACTGTCACGGGTTGCCAGTCGAGGTTGAAGTGGAAAAGAGGAACAAAATCAAGAAGACAGACATTCCACCAGATCAGTTTCGCAAACTCTGCGAGCAGTTAGTGAACGAGAATATTAAGGGCATGAAAGATGCCATGATACGCCTCGGTTTCTCAATGGACTGGACGACAGAATTCAAGACCATGGACCCGGACTACTGGCGCCGCACACAGCTCTCTTTCATAATGCTCTACAACAAAGATTTCATCTACAAAGGAACCTACCCCGTAAATTGGTGTCCCCGATGCGAAACCGCAATAGCCGATGCCGAAGTGCAGTACGATCACAGAAACGCCAATCTTTTTCACATCAAATTTGAACTTGAAAAAGGCGGTTTTCTCGAAATAGCCACGACAAGACCAGAGCTTGTACCCGCATGCGTAACGGTTGCAGTTCATCCAGAAGATGAACGATACAAAAAATACGTTGGAACAAAGATCAAGGTGCCCACAACCGATCGAACCGTTGAAATCATCACTGACGAAATGGTGGACCCAAAATTCGGAACCGGCGCCGTGATGATATGCACGTACGGTGACAAAGCGGACGTCAAAACCGTGATGAAACATCACTTACCCATCATAATGTGCATAGATGAAATAGGCAGAATGACAAAGAAAGCAGGCAAATACGCAGGTATGCCCACTGGAAATGCAAAAAAAGCCATTCTGGAAGACTTGAAGGCTCTGGGACTAGCTGACAAAACAGAGAGCATCAAGCAGGAAGTTAGCATCTGCTGGAGATGCAAGACCCCGATCGAAATTCTTGAAAGAGAACAATGGTTCATGAAAACTCGCATCCTAACCGACAAAGTGGAGAAAAACGCCTTGGAAATCACCTGGTCCCCAGATTATATGAAGCATCGTTTGATCGACTGGGCCAAATCGCTGGAATGGGATTGGGTAATCTCTAGACAGCGAGTCTTCGCTACGCCTATACCGATATGGTACTGCAAGAAATGTGGCGAAATTGTGCTGGCTAAACCCGAATGGGTGCCAATAGACCCGCGCATTGAGGAACCGAGGATTGAAAAATGTCCCAAGTGTGGCGGCAAAAGAGTTCAAACCCGAAAGAGACGTACTGGACACATGGTTTGATTCCTCCATAACCTGCGCAGTGCACGCCGGATGGCCTGACAAGAAAGACTGGAGAAGACTCTTTCCAGCAGACCTTCATCCGTCAGGAGTCGATATTATCCGCACATGGGCTTATTATCTGATGGTCAGACATCTTGCATTGTTCGGCGAAAAACCGTACAAGAGCTGTTTGATAAACGGCATGGTTCTGGGTACTGATGGACGTGAGATGCACAAATCTCTGGGCAACTATGTTTCGTCGGTTGAAGTTCTCTCGAAGTACGGCGCAGACGCCATGAGACAATGGGCTGCTGCCGGCGGAGCTACAGGCTCTGACATAGCATTCAGATGGCCCGACGCTGAATACGGTTGGCGATTTCTCATAAAACTCTGGAATGCATCAAGCTTCGTGAGCAACCTCCTTAAGGACTACTCTTCTAACGAGAAAAAGGAACCAAAGCTTCAGCCACTCGACAAATGGATTCTTAGCAAGGCGGAACGGTTGACTGAAAAAGTTACAGACGCTTTGGAAAATAACCAGTTCAACATCGCCCTTGAGGAAACGCGAAGCTTCACTTGGCACACCTTCTGCGACTCCTACTTGGAGGCAGTGAAGGATCGACTCTATAGACCCGAGAAATACGGTGAAGAAAAAAAGGTCGCGGCACAGCACACTCTGCACGAAGTTCTCAAAAGAATTCTTCTACTTCTCGCTCCGACCATACCTCATGTCACAGAAGAATTGTACTCCACACTTTACGTAGAAGACAAAGAAACAAGCATACATCGTTCCGCTTGGCCAACAGTTGACAAAACCACGGTTGATGAAGCGGCAGAAAAACAGGGTGACCTAATAATAGCGATGATCACCGAACTTCGAAAAGAAAAGGCAGAAAAACACTTGCCCCTGAACACTGAAGTAAAGAAATTGACCGTGTACGCTGAAGGAAAAGATGATGCCGAAACGATCGGTTTAGGCAAAGAAGATATCGAGGGAACGTGCAAAGTCGCGGAAATGCATATAATCGCGGAACATGGCCCAGGCAGAAAAATCGAACAATACACTGTCAGTTTCATAGCGGAGTTTCAGCAAAGCCCGAAGTGACAGAGCTTGAAAAAGATCGGTGTAATAGGTTGTGGCGTGATAGGCAAACTGATTGCAAAGTCATTCAAAGAGAAATTGATCAAATGTGACGAACTGCTTCTTTACGACAAGGATATTTCAAAGGCGCGGAAACTTCAAGACGAATTCAAGCCTGGAATTAAACCTACAAACAATGTTGAAGAGATGATCAAGGCCAAGCCTATCATCATTGTTGAGGCTGCTTCTCAACAGGCTGTCAGAGAATACCTTCCCAAAATCTTGTCATCCAACATTGAGGTTGTGGTGATGAGCGTCGGCGCCCTCTTGGATATGGATATTGAAAGCAGCAAGATTCACGTGTCTTCAGGTGCAATCGGAGGTCTGGACGCGATTTCGACAGCTGCATTGGCGGGGATCAAAGAAGTCACATTGACAACGAGGAAGAATCCAAAAACTCTCAAATTGAACAATACATCAGAACAAACGGCTTACGAGGGATCAGCAGAAGAAGCAGTCAAACTCTTCCCAAGAGAAATGAATGTCGCCGCAACGTTAGCTCTGACAGTGAAGCCTCAGACGGTAAAGGTCAAAGTAGTTTCCGATCCGAAAGTTACCAAGAACGTTCACGAAATCAAACTTGTTTGGAAACATGGCAACATGTTCTTCCAGTTTGAAAACGATCCTGATCCAGATAACCCAGGCACAAGCGCGCTTGCCGCGTGGTCGGCAACAAAACTCATCAGAGAACTAATCCAGAAGTACTAGGCTAAGGCATCATTCCTGTTCCAACGTCCACCCAGATTCTTTCGCCTATTTTCCGATAGCCTATTTTCTCGTATACCTTCATTGCTGGATAATTATCTGACCTCACGAAAAGGGCTGCAGCGTCAGCTTTCTTCAGGGCTTCCTGAGTGACGGCTGAGGTTGCCAGTAGCGCGTAGCCCATGTTTCTCTTTTCTGGACTCGTGTAGACTCCTCCAATCATCCACAGTTGAGGTAGCTTGACGAATGAGCCTGCATAAGAGACTAGTTTGCCATTTTCGAAAACACCGTAAAGAGGCATTCTTGCTATCCAGTCCCTGTATCTTTTCAGGTGTCGTTTAGGGCGGTCTTCTCTTCTCATAAGAAGTTTTGCAAGCATGGCTGCATCTTCTGCTGGTTC
The DNA here is from genome assembly GCA_963845885.1 of Candidatus Bathyarchaeota archaeon. Classification (GTDB taxonomy): domain Archaea; phylum Thermoproteota; class Bathyarchaeia; order Bathyarchaeales; family Bathycorpusculaceae; genus DASPPK01. Next base: position 126,894 of record CAWJTU010000007.1, on the reverse strand, counting down.
GGAGCTTCCTGACCATCTTTGATCTAAATGATTTGGCTTCGCTTTTCTTTACAAGCATCCAGTTTTCGACGTATGCCTTTGCGCTCGGGAATTTCTTCACGACTGTCTGGAGATGTTTTGGCGAGGTGTGCATTATGAAGTTGTTCTGAGGCGCATAATTGAGGAGTTTGTCGGCGACTTCTTTTTGGCATTCCAAGATCACGCTTGGAAAATCGGTCGCATCATAAACCAGAACGTATCCGACAATCTTTTTGTTCTTTCGAGCAACGTGCATCGTTGTGCGTTCAAACTCGTATTGTATATCGTAGAAAGCGAAGACGTTCTCGATAACGTTTGATCCTAGATATTTGACGATTTGTTCTTGATTTGTTTGCGTGACTTTCTCGACGGTTGTCATCAGATCATCGGTAGGACGTATCACATTTTTGTTTCTTAGCCTTTCGCCTTTTTGACTTCGGTGATTAAGCTGTCGATTTCTTCTTCCGTGTTGTAGAAATGCGGAGAAACTCTTATGCCGTTGGCTCTCGCAGACACGATTATGTGCTTCTTTTTCAGTCTCTCCACAATTTTCTGTGGGTTTTTGATCTTGAAGTTCACTATTCCTGAGCGACATTGTTTGTCCTTTGGCGTTTGAAGCTCGAGCCCTAGATGCTCAATGCAGCCGATCAGGTGATCCGTGAGTTTCATGATTCGACTCTTCACATTGTCGATGCCCTGATTCAGGAGCATTTTCATTCCTTCTTCAGCCGCCAACGAAGCTTATGGTCGCATGTGAACCTGCTTCAAATCGGCTCGCAGTCTTTGAGAGTTTGGGGTTCCATATGTCCCAAAAGTCTACTGTTTCGAACATTTTTTGGTCTACGCTTGCCCATCCGAGCATCGGCGGTTCAAATTTCTCAATCAACTCGTCTCTAACGAAGAAATAGGCGGCACCCTCTGGGCTCAGTAGCCACTTGTAGCATGCGCAAGATAAGAAATCCACGTCGTCTCTTGACACGTCAATCGGCATCGTTCCGACAGATTGTATGGCGTCTACGATTAGATATGCTCCATGTTCATGGACAATTTCGCTTAAAACCTTCAGATTGTGACGGAACCCATTGAAATACGAAACATGGCTTATCGCAACGGCGACCGTCTTGTCATCGACGGCTTTCTCCATGTCGTCCAACGACACTTTCTTCCCATCGCTCTTTACGTAATGAACTTTCACTCCCCGATCTTTCCGAAGCCAAGGGTACACAACAGAAGAATATTCCATGTCGGTTGTGACGATTTTTGAGCCTCTGGGATATCGAAGCATGTTTGCAACCAAGCTAAGACCCATCGATGTGTTTTCAGTCAACGCTATTTCTTCCGGTCGTGCTCCGATCAGTTTTGCGAATTGTGGTTTTCCTTTGGGCTCGCAATCAAGAGAGGTGTCTCCAAGCCTCACGTACTCGTCAGTGAACTTGCGCATGGCCCTTGCTACCGGTTGTGGAAGGGGAGAATGAGCGGCATGGTTCAAGTAGGCTTTCTTTCTAGTCACGGGAAACTGTTGTCTAATTTGGTCTATTCTGTCCACAGAGTTCACCATTGTACGTTTCAGACTAATCCGGGTGATTTGTGTTTATTTATGAAGTCTGGAGGTTTATATCGCTTCTAGTTGACACCGGAGATGGCAAAACCGTCTAAGCAGGCCCAATTTTTCCTTAAGAGTCGCTTCAGCTCGTCAATAGTGTTCTGGACGATCTTTCTTCGATCAGAAGGTTCAATCGGCGGAGCATAAGGCTCCTTAACGTCAATCTTTTCAAGACCAACTACACCTGCCACAAGTGCGTACCAGCATTGGGGCAATACTTTGGGGTTGTAACCGCTTCCAGGTAACAAGACAAGTTTCCCGTTGCAGACTTTGTCTGCTGTTTGCCTAACTGCTTTTGAGAGTTCAAAGAAACCTTTGGTTGTCAATTCTAACTCCCCAAGAGTGTCGGCAAAGTGTGAGTCGCTTCCACCGTTGGCTATTATGATGTCTGGCGAGAATTCCTCTGCCAAAGGCACAAAAATCTCGTTCAGGGCATAGAGATAGGTAGCGTCGCCAGTGCGTGGCGGCAGAGGTACGTTGATGTTGTAACCTGTTCCTTCTCCTTCTCCGATCTGGTGCACGAAACCTGTGCCAGGATAGATTGTTCTGGGATCTTGATGCAGACTGATGTACAGGACCGTCGGGTCTCGATAATATATGTCGCTTGTGCCGTTTCCAAAATGGACGTCGTAGTCTAGAATCAGGAATCGTCGAAGGTTGTATCTGGCTCGTAAGTGTTCTGTCAGGATGGCGACGTCGTTGAAGATGCAGAATCCTCCACCGTAGTTTCGTCCAGCATGGTGATAACCTCCGCCGACCGACACTGCTCTTCGAGCGTTGTTCTCCATAACTGTGTTTCCACATTCTATTGCGCTGCCGCAGATGAGGAGTGAAGCCTCAAGGATCTCAGGAGTCACAGGTGTTTCAACATCGTAAGGTTTGCGCATCTTTGCGAGGTCAAAAATCAACTTCACGTACTTTTCATCGTGAACTCTCAGCAAATCTTTCTCAGAAGCAGGTTGGGGTTGAATCAATGTGACACGAGGATCGGATAGCAACCCTTGTTCTTGGAAGTATTGCATTGCATCTGAAAAACGGTCACCTCTGAAGGGATGTCCAGATCCTAGGTCGTAGGATTTGAATTTTTCATGGAAGCTTATTGCTGTTGAATCGGACAACCTGCTATTCGCCGAAATGAAATGTCGTAGGGCTAGATATAAAATTCTGTCTTATCGTCGGATGTGAATATAAAAAAAGGAAGTGAGTGGAAGACTGACTAGCTTTTCTGTTTTTCTTCAACCTTGATTTCAGTGTCTGTAGGCGACGCTTCAGCAACTGTTACTGTTTCAACGACAGCTTGATCATTTTCTTTTTCTTCGGCAGGAGGTGTTTCTGTGAAGAATTTTACTTCAGTCTGGTCAGCTTCACTTGTAGCTGTCTGTGGTTCAGCATCTTCATCCAAGGGGAATTCACCGACGGCAAGATGGTCTGCCGCGTCCTTGACTTGTTCAAGCTCCTGTCTTGCGGTTTCAAGTCCGATACTGAGAAGTTCGCTGTCTCTTTGATAAGATTCTTCGTCTATCTCGCCGGTTACGTGGCGGATTTCGTAGTTTGCAAGAAGTATCTCCAGTGACTTAACTTGCCCTTCTAGTTCAACAACTTTGGAGGCCATCTTCTCCAGCAACGCTTTCTGTTGTTTCTCGATGTCTGCGATTGCTTCGTCGATTTCCTTGTTGAATATGTCGTGCGTTGACTGTGAAATCTTGCCATTATTCAGCAAATTGTCCAAGGCTTGCTTCTTTTTCCTTGCTACGTCGAATTCTTCGCTTAATCTTCTAAAGGAATGTTTCCATGAGATCAATTTGTGCACCGTGAACCCTTTTTCGTCTGAAATGACAAATAACGTTTGTTAACATGTGGATATATCGCTAAGTGTTAAGCAGGGCTTGTTTCGGCGTTTTAAAGACAAATTGAAGTCAAAAACATGTCATCATTGAGACATGCTTCGCCTTGAAAAGGACAACTGTAAACAGTTCATCGAAACACTAAAAAACACCTTCCAAGACTCTCTAAACGCGAAAGATCAAACAGTGATGGGCCCGTAGCTCAGTAAGGATAGAGCACCGGACTTTTAAGCAACGAGGTTGCGAAGAGATCCGGGGGTCCCGGGTTCAAATCCCGGCGGGCCCGCCACATATCTTGTTGAATTACTATATCAACGCCTGACTTTTCTGGCAAAATCGCACGTGCTGAGTAGTTAGGTTATAGAAGATTTTTCCATAAGCATTTATTTATGCAGAGGACTGATAACCATGTGGAGAAGGAGACATAGGGACAGGCTTCAATCAAGGAGGTGAACGTGTGGAGATTTCAATTAATGGAAAGCAGATTATTGCCATTATATGGTCCTTAGTTGCTATCGCAATAGCTCTGATAGTGGTAATTGCAATGGGTAACGCAACCTTCACAGAATTCGGAGGATTGTTCGGTGCGCCCTGGGAGTGGCTGATCGTATTGTTCTTCGGTTTGGTCTTGATAATAACCATTCCAGTTTACCTGCTGCTAGTCCTTTGGAGCTTTGTGTCAAGATCAGATACCTCATAAGAACGCCAAGGGAAAACCACACTTTCCCTCTATTGAGGATCCTGCAGTTTTTCCGCCTGCTGTCAAGTAGGGTATTTCTTAGACTGTTTCCCATTTTGGAATGAACGTTTCATTTTCAGATTATAAGGCACCAGTTACTGTTTACTTGATTCCATGTGCATTTGCTGAGATAGTTACTTGCAGAGCTTGCTGTCTGAACCTGTAAAAGGTTTGAGCGCTATGAACAGGTTTTCAGATGTGTGGGTGAGCTATCACGGTGTAAGTTGCGCCTGGTCTTCTTCTTCTGCGAGTCCTGTCTAGAACTATTAGGAGAAACAGCAAGATTACGCCCGCGATTCCAGCGATCAAAACAAGGATGAAGAAAAACAACCAATCGTTGGGCAGAAACGGAGATGTCGGCATTATCGTCACTGTTCCGTCAATAAACGTATTGTCCGCTGGGCTTGGGTCGCCGGGAAGCGGAGCAGAAGCGCTTATCTGGTAGACGCCGTTGCTCACCCCGTTAGTGTCCCAAACGAACCTGAGTGTCGTCTGCGTCAACGTTGCAAGTTGATCAACGTGAAGAGTGCCGATCCATGTGGCGTTGTAATACACGCTTAGGTCAAAGGTTGCTGATTGATTACCTTTGTTCATCGCCGTAACGTCAATGTTGACTTTATCACCGGCGCGAACCCGGTTGCTTGACGGTATAACGTTCATTATTGCAATGTCCCCTGCCGTGGTAATAGTGAAAGTCGTGTGAATGGCTGGGCTATAGAGTGTTCCACCTTGGTCAGGCGACGCGGTGAAGGGTGCAGCAGACGCGTTTGCAACTCCGTTTGCTGCTGAAGCTGGGATCTGCGAGTTTGCTTTCACATTAGTGTTCCCAGGCTGAAACAGAGTGCTCTCTGTTTGGAGATCAATTATCGCCTGTTGATGCGAATCCAGAACATCAACTTTTATGACAGCGAATCTTGCCGTTCTTGCGATGTTCTGCACCGTTAGGTTGAAGACTATTGGATCATCCTGAGTGAAGATTGATTGTGCGTTGAGCTGAGAATTCAAAGTATCAATCTCAATAATGCTGAGTACGTATCCGACACGAAAAGTCAAGGTGTCAACAGCAACTTGCTGTGCAATTTCAACCGTTGCGATTGCCGTCCATTGGCCGAAGATCGCTTGGTCTGGGATCTGAGAGGGCCAAGGTGCTCTAAAAGAGAATTCTGCTGTCCCATTCTCATCTGTCGTTCCAGAACCCACTATTGTGATGTTCTGGAATTGATTTCTTGGTCCGTTCACTTGGAAGGCGACCAGTTTGCCGGTCACAGGAGCATCGTTGTACGTCGCAAGTCCAAAAAGCGTAACAAGCTGTTGAGGCTCATAAACGTCAGCTGACTGGTTCGCTCCCTTGCCACTGAAGGGCGTTTGATCCGTGAAGAGATCGATCGCCACGCCTGATTGGGCGGACACTGAAACTAATCGAGTAAACGCAAGAAGCGACAGCACTAGGAAGACTGCCAGAGTCAAGCCTAAAAAGACTTGGTGATTTGCCTTCTCCATTCTCCTCCTCATCGTCCTTTCCTTCTTGCTATGCGTCTTTGCAGTGCGTTTTCGACGCGTGGACGCTACCGTACGTTATTTAGACGAGCTTCTCCTTTGCTCTTCATCCAAGATTTGAGATAGCGTCCTATTTAGACCCTTATGGAATACTATTCTAGTCCGTTGATGCATTGCGCTCATTCATTCTGTTATAAACTTTGGTACAAAAGGCGTGCTTCACCTACGAAATATATCGATGAAGACAATATTATGCCTCTTTCTGCTCTGAAAGAGTAGTACATAAAACATAAATGAAGCACGGTGTTAATCCATTTGGGAAAAAGAATTGAGTCTTGAAGAAATCGAAGCATTCGCCAATTCTTTGAAAACATGCCCAAAATGTGGCTCAAATGAAGGGTTTTGGATTGCGGCCAACCGTGAGAAAAGTTACGCCCAGTGCAAACACTGTGGAGCGATACTTGAGTTCTGCGAGGTATTGTCTTATTCAGACAAACCCAAACCTTCTTCGAAAAATGACGCGAAGAATCCTCTTAGAAAGTTGAGATTCTAGTAAGAAGACTTCAAAAATTGCTATAGAATTGTGAACGATCATCAACCCGTTTCAGAGTTGATGACCGCCTTCTCCCTTTCTCCTTCTCAGGTCAAGAATAGAATATTGCCAAGCACTATTAAAACACTTGTTGCATCTGTGAGCATATGTCATTTTTCAATCTATGACCAATTCTGGCTCATTTCAAGGAACGCAATTCTGCTTTTTAGTGTCTCATGATACAGTACAGGTTGACCGAGAATGTTTGATACTATAATGGTCGGATCCGTCCAAACCCTAATGAACATAATCTGGTCAGTTCTTTTTCTAACGATGGCTGGCGGCGTTCTAGGAAAGTATCTTCCTAGGAAGACATCCTAAACATCGGGAAATCCGCAGCTTTCTCATCTTTCTATTCTCTGGCAAGCCACCAAATGGCCGGGTTTCACAGCGATCAATTCTGGTTCGATCTTGCACACTTCCTGCGCGTAAGGGCATCGGGGATTGAAACGACAGCCCTGAGGAATGTCTATCGCAGAAGACACTTCACCTTTGAGTTCGATGACCGCTCTTTTTCTTTCAGGATTCGGGACAGGAATCGCGGACATCAGCGCCTGCGTGTAAGGATGAAGTGGATTCGAAAAGATCTCCTGTTTTTCTCCCATTTCCACGATTTTTCCAAGGTACATGATTGCTATTTCGTCTGAAATATATTTGGCGATCGCTAGGTCATGCGTGATGAAAAGATACGTAAGTTCAAGTTCTTTTCTTAGGTCCAACATCAGGTCGATTATAGTCGTTCTGAGTGAAACATCAATCATCGATACGGGTTCATCAGCGACAATGAACTCGGGGTTAAGAATCAATGAACGGGCCATCGCCACACGCTGTCTTTGTCCTCCACTTATCTGATAGGGAAACAAGTTTGTGAACTGTTCAGGAGGCGCAAGCCCAACTTTCTGCAAAATTTCCTCAACTCTTTCTCTTTCTTCTCCGCCTCTCGCTAAACCATGAATTTCGAGAGGGTGACCAACTGCGCGTCCAATCCTCATTCTTGGGTTAAGAGAAGCGTAGGGATCTTGGAAAATTAGCTGAAGCTTTCGCCTTCGGATTCTAAAGTCGGCTTTCTTCATTTTCGTAATGTTCTCTTCGTTGAAGAAAACGTTGCCTGAGGTAGGTTCCAGTAGTCTTACAACCAGCTTTCCTGTGGTTGATTTTCCACATCCACTCTCTCCTACAAGCGTAAAGACATCGCCCTTGTTGATTGAGAAACTGATGTCATCAACTGCTTTGACAAATCGCTTGGTACTGGTTAGCATTCTTTCAAGAAAACCTTTTTCGACTGGAAAGTATTTTTTGAGGTTTTCAACTCGAAGGATTTTGTCCTCGCTCATTTTCCCGCTTCTCCGTAAAGGTAGCATCTGACGAAGTGGCTCCTCTGCGTCTCATAAAGTGGTGGTTCATCGCCCAGACACTCTGGCATAGCAAAAGAACAACGTGGCCAAAATCGGCATCCGCTTGGCGGGTTGAGCAAATCAGGCGGCGAGCCCCTTATAGCTTCTAATTTCTGATCTGCCAGTTCGATGTTTGGAATCGATTTTAGTAGTCCCTGCGAATACGGGTGCTGAGTGCTCGAATATAGTTCTTTACTCCTGGCATGTTCCACGATTCTTCCAGCATACATCACGATGATCTCGTCGCTTCTTTCCAGTACGATGCTCAAATCATGCGTGATAAGTATTAGGGCCATCCCGTATCTCTTCTGCAAAGTCAACAGAAGATCAAGGATCTTTGCCTGTACGACTACGTCCAAAGCCGTTGTAGGCTCATCTGCTATGACAACAGCTCGGGTTTAGCGCCAGTGCCAGAGCTATCATCACGCGTTGTCTCATGCCTCCGCTTAACTGGTGCGGGTAGTCATTGATGCGTTCGGGCTGAATCCCGACGTCGTTGAAGAGTTCCTCGGCGCGCTTCAGGGCCTCAGTTTTTATGACTTTTGGTTCATGAGTCTGGATTAACTCTATAAAATGATTCTTGATTTTCTCAACAGGGTTGAGAGAAGTCATTGGATCCTGAAAAATGTAAGAAATTTTTCTTCCTCTGACATCTCTTATTTGCTCATTGTTGAGTTTCATTATGCTCTGTCCTTCGAGAATTATGTCACCTTTCACCATCTTTCCTGGGTAGGGAACCAGACGAATCAGCGACATGCCCAGAGTGGATTTTCCTGAGCCTGATTCACCCACGACCCCTAGGGTTTCTCCTTTCTTGAGTGTGAATGATGCGTTTTCGACTGCTCTGATTGTTCCCCTTCTCGCCCAATATTCAACTGTCAGATTCTTCACAGTCATAAGCTGAGGCTCTTCTTTGTTTTCGTTGCTCATTGCTCGAGCCTCGGGTTCAATAGTTCACTCAGTCCTTCACCCATCAAAGTAAAACCTAACGCCAATAGTATGATCATGATTCCGGGGAAGGTTATGACCCACCAGGCTCCACTCGTTAAGAGCCTTCGTCCAAGAGTCAAATCAAATCCCCAATCAGGAACAGTGACTGGGACTCCCAAGCCTATGAACGTCAAGCCAGCCGCGGTCAGAATGGCATCTGCAAAGTTAACTGTTGCCACGACGACTATTGAGGGAACTATGTTGGGCAGAACGTAGCGGGAGAGGATTGTGCGGTTCTTTGCTCCAATTGATGTTGCAGCTTCTATGTATGATAATTCCTTTATGCTCAGAACTTGGCTGCGGATGACTCTGAAGTATGAGGGGATGTAAACGACGGCAATAGAAAGTGCCATGTTCACTACTCCTCTGCCTAGCATTGCAGCAACCGCGATTGCTAGCACTAGACCTGGGAAAGCGTAAATGCTGTCCATCAAAAGACCGACGATTCTGTCAGTTGCTCCCCCAGCGTAGGAAGCAAAAAGCCCCAAAGGCACTCCTATGACCAAGCAAACGACTACCGATAGAAGGGATACTTGAAGCATTATTCCTCCACCTGATAAGACTCTGCTGAAAACATCTTGTCCAAGATCGTTGGTTCCGAAAAAGTGCCTAAAGCTGGGTTTAGCTAGAATTTCGGGGCTTGACGGAATTGCCACTGGGTTATAAGGCACGATCCACGGTGAAATCGCGGTCATCACAACTATTCCAATTACGAATATCGCGCCTATTACGATTAACCAGCCTGCTAGGCCTCGCTTAGCTAACGAACCGATTGCCGGCAAAATGCTTGAAATCATGCTTTTTTTGGCTGCTGGTTTGCTCATCTTTTCATCTCACAGGCGGATTCGTGGGTCGAGATAGGCGTAAAGGAGATCAACAACGAGACTTACGATTGAAACGAAAATTCCGAACACGATCACAGCGCCTTGAATTGCTGTGTAGTCGCGAAAGTTTATCCTGTCAACGAGGTATCTGCCTAGACCAGGCCATGAAAAGGTTGTCTCGGTTAGTACCGCACCGCCTAGGAGAGCCGCGAACTGTAGTCCCATCATCGTTAGAATGGGTAGAAACGCATTTCTCAGTGCATAGCTGTAAGTCACCTTGTTTTCTTTGAGTCCTCTGGCTCGGGCGGCTGTTACGAAGTCGAGTCTGAGGGTTTCGAACATGTTGCTTCTAGTGAGTCTGATGAAAACTCCTGAAAGCACCAATCCCAGTGTGAGTGATGGTAAAAAGAGATAACGGAGCGATTCAGTAAATTTGAAAATGTTTCCATCAAGCAGGCTATCGATAGTATACAGCCCCGTGATGTGCACGTTACCGATCTTCAACAAAGAAGAGAAAAGCCCAACCAAGAAAGGGGATTGGAAATTAAGGTTCAGTCCTTCCGGAGGCTGCAAAGTCGGGTCGAATCGTTGACCCACAGGAAACCAATGAAGTCCAAGCCCGAACGTCATCTGAAAAATCATGCCAAGGAAAAAGACTGGAATTGCATAGGTAACAATTCCAAAAATCCTTATCACGTGATCTTCCGGTTTATTATACGCTTTTGAGGCTTGCACTCCCAAGACTATCCCGAGGGCAGCGGCGATTATTATAGAATATATTGCCAATTCAAGTGTCGCCGGAAAAGCTGAGAAAATCTGCTGTCCAATCGAAGAATAGTCTTGCATTGATTTTCCAAGGTCCCCATGTAACAGTCCAAACAGATAATCGAAGTATTGTATCCAGATTGGCTTGTCGAGTCCCAGCTGATGACGCATTTCTTGGACAGCCACTGGATCAGCATTTTTCTCGAAATGAAGCAGAACAGGGTCTCCGGGAAGTACCCTGATCAAAAGGAAAACCATTGTCAGAAGGATCATTATCATCGGAATCGTGAGTATTATTCTCGCAATGATGTAGGTGCGTAGGGTCAACTCGTTTCCCTCTCATTTTTAGGAATTATAAAAAAAGGAGAAGATAAGGTTGCTTATTGTTCCTCATAGACTAGCCAATGGCGCCAATTCTGTGTAATATCAAGATAGACACCGTTTACTTTCGGTACAGTAACAGCGTATGCTGATCCCTGGTACAGCGGAATTATCGGTGAGTCAGTTACCATGAGGTTCTGTATCTGTCCATACAGGCTGTTTCTGATCGTGTCGCTTGTGTTGCCTCTGGCCCACGCTATGAGCTGATCCATTTGCGCGTCCGCATAGTTCATGTGAATCCATGATCCACCTGTTGAGTCCAGGAATGGGAAAATGTAGTCGTCTGCGTCTATGTAGTCAGGGTACCATCCCATGATAAAAGCTGGCATTGTTTCGGCTTCGTCGAGCACTTCCGAATGCTGGCCAATCCAAGCTCTGAAGGTTAACCGTTATGACGTTGCTTGCTTCTATGGACGATTTGAGGACTTGCGCTTGTTGAGGGCTCTGTGGATAGTGACCCGATGTTTCGTAATACAGATCAAAGGTAAGCTTGTTAGTCGCGTTGTAACCAAACGGCGCCAGCAATTCCTGCGTTCGAGTGTAGTTAGGATCCCCGAGACTCTGGAAAGCATCAGTGTGTCCTGCCATGCCAATCGGTATTAGGCTGTAGAGGTTCTGGGCTTGTCCTTGAAAAACCGTGTTTACAAGCGCGGTTCTGTTTATTGCAGCTCCCACAGCCTGCCTGATGTTGGTTTCGTTGAATGGCGCATATTTTTCTTGGAAGCACAGATACTGGATAAACGCACCCGTTCCCTGCCACACTTTGAGGTTCGCATTTGCTTTCATGGTGTTAATGTCTGTTACGCTGAGTTGTCGGAAAGCTATGGCAATATTTGGAGCAGTTATGGCTAATGCAAGTCCCGTCGAATCTGCATAAAACTGTATTATTACATTCTTGGTTTTCGGGATGTCTGCACTAGCGTTCCAGTAGTTGGGGTTGGCGACGAGAGTCATCTGCGAGTCTTTGCCCGCGGAGCGAGTCCAATTGCTCAGCGTATATGGGCCTAGCCCCATAGGGTTGCTTGCCCTCGCGTTTCCTTCTGTGTAAAGGACTACGTCGGTTGTATAATTCCATGACGTTCCGTGCATCGGTGCGTACTTCGGGTCAACCATAACGCATTCCTGACCAGCTATAAGTGATAGGAAAGGACTGAATGGAATTTTGAGATCGAATCTGACAGTAAAGGCGTCAACAACCGTGACATCCTGAATTATGTCGCTGAAGCCTATGCCCACGAAGGGACCGTTAGGGTCTGCCATTTGCATGTTGCGGTCGAAAGTGTATTTGACGTATGTGGCATTGAAATCTGTTCCGTCATCGTATTTGACACCTTGCCTCAAAGTGAACGTCCATTGCAAACCATCAGACGACGTGCTCCAGTTTGTGGCCAAGTCTGGAATTATATCGCTTGGTCCAGTTGCTCCAGGTCGATAGTCCACGAGTCCCGAGCCGAGAGATCTGATTATTTCCCATGCGAAATAGTCGTAGGCATTCGCAGGATCCAAGGATGTTTCAACCGAGTCTGTCGTTCCCATCACAATTGTATCTTTCACTTTTGTTCCAGTCGGTATCGTTAGGTAGTAGCCAACAACTCCCGCTATGACGATTATGACTATTATTATGCCGATGATCAGTGTTCTTCCTATGCCTTTTATTCCTCTCATTTCGATTTTCACCGTGAATATTGGATTATTCTGTTCTACATATAAGATTTTAGCTTAGATAATGATTGACCTGAATTTAGGGTGAGTTAAAACGGGCACATGTAAGAGCTATTTTCATCTGAACGGCTTTGTTTGAGAGAATTTTGTTTCATAATCATGTCGCATCAGCTTGGGTCGTTCATAAGAGAAAAAGAAGCGTTCCCGCTTGGGGAAAGCACTTCATGCTGGTTTCGGTTTTTGTGCTGGTTCTTTCTTCTTGGTCGCTCTCGCCGCTATGGAGTAAATGATCCATGCGATAACACCGTAGATCACGCCGTTGAATACCGCCTTTATCAGCGTCGTTACATCTATTCCGAAAACGAGATACGGGGACTGCGGGGTTGGCAAGTTCAAAGCGTCATAGATTTGTTTGCCAGGCGGCAAGTCAGTGTACGCCAAAGTTACGGCCAAGAATATTATGAACACTGCAAGGAATACTAATGCGCCTTTCATTTTTCATCTGTCCTTCATTTCTAAACTTACAGTCTCCTCTAAGGAAACGAGTTCAAATAAAAGCGTTGTTCCCGAAACCATGTCTGCCCGAGTGACGGCTCCGCGAAGCCAATGCCTTCCTACGTTCAAGTCCATTCACAAATACCGCAAAAGACGAGCGCCCCCAATGATGCGCATATCAGGACGACCCGCTAAAGCTAATATATCTGTTAAAGGTTTTCTGTTGTGGTCGAATATCGGGCGGTAGCTCAGCCTGGCAGAGCTTCCGAGTCAGCTCAGAATCAATATTTGGCTGACGGAGACGCTGTAGATGCCTACCCACGGTGGGTGTCACCCAGCCTGCTAGGCTAACAAGCAGAAACCGGACCGTCGCAGGTTCAAATCCTGCCCGCCCGACCAAGCCTTCATCTGACGAAGCAAGGCAACGTTCAGTTATTTTCTAAGAGTTCTTCCAACATTGGCTCATACTATTTTCAGAACGAGCTGGAAGTAGTATGGATAAGGTGTAGCCTAACGATCTCAACATGGTCGTTAATTCTGCAACTGGACCCGAACTTGACGTGAAGATAGTGTGGCATCAAATTGCACAGTTGTGTTCTCCTTAGCTTAGGGGGAGGGGGTGTTTTTGGCTTGAAAAACGCGAAAAAAGGTAGCTACGCCCTTATTCTTGTCACCGTTACCATGCATTTATCAGCGTTTACTTTGACCAAGTCGCCGGTGTTTATGGCTTTGAATGGATCCTTTTCCAATCTGTCGACCAACGGAACCTTCGCTATGAATGCGCTTACGACGAGTACCGTTTCAACTTCTTTGACTATCATGGCCTTTGGAGCCAAACCGTGTTGCGCCAGTTTGAACAGGCCGTCTATCTGAACAACCGAGCTGGCTTTTCCAGAAGGAAATACAAGCACTTTGTTTGCGATATTTTGTCCAGCCAACTCATGCGCTCTCTCCCTAACGACTCCTGTCTTGGGATCTGTTAGATAGAAGCAAATCGGTTCATGTGATACAAGTGCGTCTCCTTCACCGATGCCTCCGATAATCTTGTGGCATTTCAAAGATATTCCCACGCTGTTCATCTCCACCTGCCAGTCGTCGCGGCATCGACGCAGTCTTGAAGCCTTCCCACCATCACGTCCTTGAACCGCCTGTAGTAAGCACATTTCGGCGAATCAGTCATCCCCACCTTCTGCTTATATCTAAACCAGCAAGGTTCATCTATGCACGTATCAACGACCAAATGTGCACCGGCTTTTTCAATAGTGTCCGAATATCCAATTCTGTCAGCAAGCAGTTTGGCAGTTCCAGATGTGCAAACCCAGAATTCGACGCCCTTATGCACTTTCTTTCCTTCCAACAGTCGAGCAACCTGTCCTATTTGTCTGAGAGTGTAGTGCGGACATCCGAGTTGGATAAAATCTATCTTTCCACTCGCTGTCTGAAGCTCCTCCTCAGCTGATCTAAGTTCTCTATCAGTGACCGTTGCTTTTTCCTTTGGCACATCATCTTGAAACGCTTCTTTTACCGTTGAAGCTTCAACCGTAAATTTCGGGATGTAAAACATCGAGATAGCCCCGCTCGTATTCGACATCGCGCAGAAGTTTATCAGTTCCTCAGTGGTCGGCTGACGAGTTATCCCAGACAAGACAGGGATTCCATAACCTACTATCTTGCCTACATGATATCCAAGCAAAGTGTAATCAAATTCGTCCTTCAACTCTGCTTTCACATCTACGAGAAACGTTGCTTTCCTATTCTCTTTTATGAGCAGGCCATATTTGGGAACTTTCCCGATGACACCGCCAGCCAGAGCGCTTTGAGCTGCTTCTCGATTTGTAAAAGCGCCTATGACAGAATTCACGTAGGGAGTTGCGCTTGATTCAGAAAACGCTACGGTTTCGCCTCGCAGCGGAATGTTTTCACACAGGTACGGCACACAGCTCCAGCTAACAATCGCACCCACTTTTTTGTAGGCTTCCATCACTCTCCTAGCAACTTCAGCCTCGTCTTTCGGAATATCCTTGAACAACCTGTGGAAATATCCCAAGTCATAAACTGGGTTGGTGCTCGTGGGCACCCGGCATTTTGCACCACCATTGGCTAGGAGTTCAACCCAATACAGGTCCCCTTCTTGGCCACTCGCCGCTGCGTGCGCTCTTGTTATCGGAACCATTTTTTCAGCGTCATAAGCATCACCAATCGCGACGAGCATTTCCATTGCGTATTGTGTTCCCGTTCCTGATTCGCCCTTAAGCGTTTTTTCTTCGTCTTTAGTCAAGTGCACTTTTGTTCATCCTTCAAATGTCAAGAAACGGTTACTCTCTAACAAACGTTTTGCCTTTTTCCCTCAAGGAATTTCACGACGTTGTCAACGCAAATGTCTGAGCATCTAGCTTCTGCTTCTATGGTGTTGAATCCTATGTGAGGAGAGAGAACCGTGTTATCAAGCGTAAACAACGGATTGTTCTTCGGCGGCGGTTCTTCTTCCAAAACGTCCAATCCTGCGCAACACAATTTTCCTGATTTCAGAGCTTGAAACATGGCTCCTTCGTCTACAACTTTTCCCTGTGAGGTATTGATAATGACTGCACCTTCCTTCATAAGGGCGATTTCCTTTTTGCCGATCAGCTTTTCGGTCTCTGAATTCAATGTGACGTGTATCGAGACGACGTCGCTCTGCTTTAGCAGAGTGTTGAGGTCAACGTATCGGAATCCTATTTCTCGCGCTCTTTTCTGGTTAGGATATTTGTCGTGCCCAATAACCTCCATTTTGAAGGTTCTGGCTATCTCTGCCACTCGACAACCAATTGCTCCAGTGCCTATCAAACCGAGGGTTTTTCCAGCTAGCTCTCGCCCTCCAAACGGTCTATAGTCAAATTGTCCTTCTCTGATGTGCTTGTCAGCAAGCGTGATCTTTCTAATGGCTGCCAACATCAAAGCCATAGCGTATTCAGCTACAGATTCCGTCGCATAACCAGGCACGTGCGTCACAACGATTCCTTTCTTCTTTGCTGCCTCAAGGTCTGCGTAATGGCAGGTTGTTGCCCATATCGAGATCATTTTCAGTTTTTTGGCAGAATGAATGATTTCGTTCGTCAGATTGGTCCAACCAACTATAACGATGTCTGCGTCTGCAATTCTCTTTTTCAAATCCTGTGGTGTTTCAGGGGGTTCTTTGAAAACTTCGAGGTTGCCGAGTGATTCGAGTTTCTTTACATGCCTTTTTTCCAAGTAAACATGGTCCACTACGACTATTTTCATTCTAGATCATCCGTCATGGCTCTAGCGAGCTTTTGACTGAACCCGAGACTCCATCAGTGTCCAGAGCCAGTCCACAAATTCCTTCAGGTTCTTTGTCTGTATGTAAATATCTCCAGGACCAGTGATCTGTGTGACTAACCCTTCTCCTCCGAGGATCGTCTCCTTCAATCCGCCGAATTTTGTAACTTTGTAGCTGCACGTATTGCTGAAACCTACAAGATGGAAATTGTCGACTATCATCGTCTGTCCAGCTCCTAACGTGTGCTTATCAATCGCTCCAAAAGTGTTAATGAAAAGTGTACCCTTTCCAGTTGCCTTCAACATGAACAGTCCTTGGCCAAAAAGGCCTTTTGTGAAGCCTTCCCATTTGATATCCAGATCGACTTCTCCTGTCGAGGCTACGAAGGCAGACTTCTGTATAACGAAGCCTTGGTTTGGGTTGACTTCCAACACTTCTATGTCGCCGACGGGGGCCGCAACAAATGCGGCTTCTCCTGAGCCCCGAGAGGCTGTGTATTCATTCACCCAAAAGGACTGCTTCCCTATCACCGACAAGCCTAGGCTGCCAAGCAGGCTCTTTTCTCTCATGCGAGTATGGACCTCGATGTTCGGGTCCATGTAGGTCATAGCTCCCGCCTCTGCCACCATGCTGTCACCTCGTTCCAAGTTGACGACGAGCATTGAGTACGATGGCTTGTACTTTATCTCATATTTCACGTAGTTCACCGCTGTGAGAAATGTGCATAAATGTTATTTTTGGTTTGTGCAAGAAAACGCGTGATGTGGCAAGACGTTACGATTGGTCACAATTTGCGTTTTGTCATTCGGATTCTGAAAAGGATTCGTCGGATTTCTTTCAGTGCAAGAGCCGCGCACGCTCGACATCGACCCTGAGAACCTTAGGTCAAGCTTTTAAGCTCTACAAACCGCTAGCAGCCTAATTACAGAGTGGAAGCAAGATGCCCATGTTCACAATCTGTACTGCATTCATCTCCGAAGGTGAACTCGAAAAACAGATCAGCGGTTTTCGCGAAGCAGAAAAAAGATTCACTCGAGAAATAGGCGTTCTAGAAAGGGATTTCTACCAGTGCATCCAGCAACCGCACATTATCTGGAGCAACACAAAATGGACCACCGAGAAAGCTCACAACGATGCAGCACACGGCATAATGAAGGTGAGAAAGGACGACCGGATCGGGGCAGCATACTTTCAACCGGGACTGTACTTTGAAATCTTCTGCAAAGAGAAAGACGAAGTCTCATACAAATCGTCCAGTCCTATGCCTTCTGAGCTGATTGTGGTTTGCCATGGTCTCGTCGCGATTAAGAAACTGGAAGAATGGAACGAGACCCTGCGAGAAACCTTCAAAGGATTGCGTAAGGTCGAAGGACTAAATTCTCTCCGGACTTTCTACAACTATTACAATCCTGCTGAATTCGTCGGGTTTCTCGGATGGGGCAACAAAGACACTTATCAAGAAAACCGTATGATTGACGAGTTAACGATCGAAGAGCAATGTTACACAGGTCTCAGAACCGGTTCATCGTTGCTCGCAAGCTTCAACCAATTCTATTGCAAACCTCTCAAAATCAAATAGGTCTCTTCAACGAATTCCTGGCAACGAGCAATTGACCGACGACTTGACATTACCGTTCTTCATAAGACTTTTATATGTGATGACTTGTGCTTATGAGTGATTGTATTCAAAAACCAAGGTGCTTAAATGGAGCCTAGCAAGAAACCGCTCAATGTGCTTATCAAACAATTGAACGCTGGAATTGCAGTCGTACTAAAAAACGGCGGCGAGTATAAAGGCAAAATGATAAAGTGCGACGGACACATGAACATACTCTTAGAAGGAGCAACCGAATCCAAAGACGACCAATTAATAACAAACTACGGCAACGTCCTCCTGAGGGGCAACAACGTCCTCTACATAATGCTCGACGTGCCTACACGATAATCGTGCTGCTTTCTCCAACAACATATTTCAGACTTTCTTCAAGTCCAACATGCAGACCGTGCTTTCTCTCAAAGTACTGAAGCACATTGTAAACATCTCGCCTAAGCATATCTTGAGCGTTCGGATGATTCTTCATAACGAACTGGGGCCAATCGATAATCAGAACATGCTTGTTAGGTCTCAATAAGATATTGTATTCGCTCAAGTCTCCATGAATAACGCCAGCCTTCAAGTAAGCTTTTCTAACGTTTCGCAAAATCTCCTTAAGAATCCTTTCTGGCCGTGTAAGTCGTTTCCAGTTTGCCAGTTCTGCTCCTTCAATCATACCCATGACAACTACGTGACGGTTTTGACTCAAAGGTTCCGGCACAGATATTTTGAAGGGGAAAAGAAGCTTCAGAGCTTCGAATTCTTTTTCAGCGGCAAGTCGTGACTGAAAAAGCCATCCTGCACTATGTTCAGTAGTGTAACCTCTCTTTCGCACAGTTTGTCGAAAACTGATTCGCCCTAGCCTATGAAATTTGACGGCGATCCGTTCTCCTTTAGGGTTTAACGCGTCGTAGACGTCTGCTTCTTTTCCCACTCCCAGTGATTTGCCGAGCGCTTCAAGGATGCCTGACCTTACCAAAGCCTTGATCGCAAGACAATCGTATCCAGCATAATTTAGAGTGTAACCGACGTATGCTCCTCGCATGCTGTAGATCAACCCAAGCTTGTGTAGCCTTTTCAGTCTGAAGTCAGTGTCTCGGTCAAGGCTGAACTTGGTGAATCTTGATATTTGCTCTTTTGACACGAACTCGTGCTGGCTCATCGCCGTTTCAATGACTTGAAGCACTCGTAAATCTTCATTCTTAAGGTCACGAATGACTTTTGCCGCAATGTCCGCTGAAGACATAACAATACTGAGTAGAAACACTATGCTAATAAGTCTCATCAGATCGATTGGTCACGAAGTTGAGCATTTTTCGCGCGGCCATCAATCTTCGAGAGTCTCGGCTATTACCAAGTAGAAAGAAGCCAGACCTTTCCACTTTCCCCATTTCTGTGCCATTTCGCGAGCATCGTCCGGAGCTATCTTCTCCCCGTCAAAATAGAAGTGCGAGATGACTCTCCTAAGTCCCAGATCGTCAGCGGGAATCACATCGTACTTCTGCATTCCCCTGACCACAGTCAGCTCCGCTGTCCAAACTCCTATTCCTTTAATCTTGTCCAGTTCCTCAATGATCTTGCTGACATCAGTATAGCGTTTGAAAATCTCTAGATCCAACTTGCCTTCAACAACGGTCTCTGAAACGTTTCTGATGTATTCTGCTTTCCTTGTTGACAAACCACATTTTCGCATGTCTTCAATCTCTGCTCGAGCCAGCGTTTGTGGCGTGGGATAAGCGTAGTAGACTCCAGTTTCCAAATCAAGAGGGTCGCCATATTTCTTGATAAGGTTCACTTCTAGAACATGCGCAACGTTCAGCGAGATTTGCTGCTCAACTATCGAGTCGACGAGGGCTTCAAAAACAGTCACCGTAGACGGAACTTTCAGCCCCCTCAACCTGTGCACGGTTTCCAGCATGATCTTGTCCTTCTTCGCTTCTTGGTAGAAGGGTTGAAGGTCAAAAGCGGCCCCCAAGAAAACACTCAGCAGTTGTTTGCATTTCCGTTGATCTTCTGCTGAAACTTCCTGATTAGATTCCAACTCGGCCGACACTTCTGGCATATCCACCGTCCCAGTAGCTTTCAAGGTAACGAGAACAAGTTTCCCGTCAGCTCTAATAGTTTGCCAGAATTTTCCCCCCTCATATCTGCGAATCTGTTTATCTCCGCCCCGAAAGAGTTTCATGCTCAGATCAAAATCATACGGGGGAACACATTTCAACTTCAGTGTTCGAGGCCTGTTCATCTCTCTTCCACCATCGAGGTTTTGCATAATCATCCGAGTTTGGCGTTAAAACGCTTTGTGACATATTATTCGCAGAAAAGCATAAGTCAACAGTCAGCGTGCAGATAAGTTGGTGTTCGATGGAAACCGCTTTCAGAATAATCTTTCTGGGAACTGGCGGCGGTCGATTTGTGACAATGACTCAGAAGAGACGCACCGCAGGAATAAGAATAATGGGGAAGGATCTGAACCTCCATCTGGACCCGGGGCCAGGAGCGCTCATACGTTCAATTGAAAAAGGATTGAATCCTCAAAGGCTGAACGCAATACTCGTTTCACATTGCCACCCCGACCATTACACTGACGCTGAAATACTCATTGAGGCGATGACACAAGGCATGATTCGAAAGAGAGGATTACTAGCCGCACCAAAAAGTGTTCTTGAAGGCAGCGAAGTCTGTGAAGCCTCTATCTCAAAATATCATCAACAAATGGTCGAACAGAGAATAGAAGTGGCTCCAGGACTCGAATTTCTAATAAGGAGAATTATTGTTTCGACGACAAAGGCGGAACACACTGACCCTGGCGCTGTAGGTTTCAGGTTCAGGACTCAATTCGGAGATTTTGCGTACACAAGCGATTCAGAATTTTATGACGGTATAGTCCGATATTACCGAGGTGTCCGTCTTCTCACACTGTGCGTCATGCGACCCTCAGGGAAACCTTGGAAAGGGCACATGTCGACGGATGATGCCATAAAGATCGCTGACTTAGTTCGTCCAGAATTAGCTGTCATGACACATCTTGGCATGAGTATGCTTCGGGAAGGACCGGAAAAGCAAGCCAGATTGATTCAAGAGAAAACTGGCGTTTCAACGGTTGCAGCAGTAGACGACATGACCGTGTCTTTCGGCTCAGAAATAAGTGTACAGACCGAAAGACAGCGAAAGACGAACAGTCTGACGAATTTCCTGTAAAGAATTTTTAACCTACGTCGATATACTTAGGTCAAAGGAGCAGAACTCGATGCGTATCGTGCTTAGGATAGGCGGATCAGTTATCGCTTCACCGATCAATCCAGAACTCATCGAAAAGTACTCACACTTACTCACAGATCTGAAAAAGAAAGGACACGAGTTGGTTGTAGTCGTCGGTGGTGGCAAATTGGCAAGAGATCTCATTACTGTCGCCAAGAAAATTGGTCTTGATGAGGCTGCACAAGACCGCATAGCCATCTCTGCTTCCAGGGTTTTTGCTCAGCTTCTAATGGAGAAACTCGATGAAGCAGGCTGTCGAAAGATACCTACCTCCGTGGAAGAAGTTGTAGAATTCCAGAACCAAGGAAAGATAATAATCATGGGCGGGTTGAAACCAGGGATGACGACTGATAGTGTAGCTGCTCTTGTTGCAGAAAAAATAAAAGCCCAGCTAGTTTTGAAGGCAACTGATCAGGACGGCATATATGACAAGGATCCGAAGAAGCACTCGGATGCCGTTAAACTTGATCGAGTACGTTTAGATGATCTATCAAGGGTTTTTGCAGAAGACAAACACAAAGCAGGCATCCATCAAATTCTGGATCCTGAGGCTGTGCGAATTCTCGCCCGATATCACGTTAAAGTCGTTGTTGTCAACGGGTTTAAACCAAACAACGTCTTGGTCGCTGTTAGCGGAAAAAACATCGGCACGATTATCGAATAAGTAAGATTTGTTTTTGCGTCCAACAGATATAAATATCTCAGCTGATATCGACGGCGATATCAATAGTGATAAAATATGCGCGAGCAACCACGGCATTGGATGCAGCACACTGCTATAGTGCCTAAAGGTTTCATAAGGTTTCACGTACTTGAATCGCTATCTGAGAAACCGATGTCCGGCTCAGAAATCATGGATGAGATTGAGAAGAGGACGAACGGTCGTTGGAAACCAAGTCCAGGATCGATTTATCCGCTCTTAGCATGGTTGCAGGAAAACAAATGCGTAAAGGAGCTTCCATCTGATCAGAGTGGTCTCAAAAGATATGAATTGACAGAAAACGGTAAGAAACTGCTGGGAGAGCAAAGAAAGATCAGGAAGAAATTCAGGAGAGAAGCAAAACTTTTTGCTCCACCCTTTCTAGGTGCGTTGTGGTTCAAGATTCCCCCTGAAAAGACTGTTGCGATGCGAGATTCAATGCACAGGCTAGTTGCTGCCTTCTTTGAGTTGGGAGGGAGTTTGGAGGAGAAGTTCTCTGAAAAAACTTTGGACGAAGCTCGCGGAGTGTTAGAAGAAACTGCAAAAAAACTGGAAGAAATAAATGAGAATTTGAAGGTGCAAAAGAATGAGTGAAGATATAATTAAAGCTGAAGGACTGACCAAGGTTTTCAACAGCCATTTGACAGTAGCAATTATCGGCATATTGCAGTCATGGAGATTTCTGAACAAATAGGCAGGCAAGGAACAAAACAAAGCAGGTGATTTATTTGCCAGCGATTGTTGAAGCGGTGAACCTTCAGAAAACATACTTGCTCGGGAAGGTCCCTGTCAATGCACTTCAAGGCGTCAACCTGAAAGTTGAGGAGGGTGATTTCCTTGCCATCCTAGGCCCATCTGGAAGCGGCAAATCAACACTGCTTAACCTGATCGGAGCTCTGGATAAGCCAACCTCGGGGAAAATGATCATAGAAGGCGTTGATATCTCAACACTTAACGACAATCAACTGACAGACCTCAGACGTCGAGTCGGTTTCGTTTTCCAATTTTTCAATCTCATTCCACGCTTTTCAGCGAGAGAAAACGTTGAACTCTCATTATCAATAGCAGACATGAATAGATCTGAAAGAAGAAAAAGAGCAGAAGACCTTCTTGAAACCGTAGGCTTGAAAGACCGAATGGCTCATAAACCCGCCGAATTAAGTGGCGGCGAACAGCAACGCGTTGCCATTGCGAGAGCCTTGGCAAACAATCCTCGATTTCTGTTGATGGACGAACCCACTGGAAACATAGACTCCAAAACCGCGAATGAAATCATAGGACTGATCAAGGTTCTAAATAAAGAAAAGCACGTGACAGCAATCATGGTTACTCATGACCAGCGTTTGGCCGCTCAATCAAAGAAGACAGTGCTGATGCTTGACGGCTTAGTTGTTCAAGAAACGGTGAACTAACATGAAAGCCCGAGACATCCTTTCCTACTCATTCAGCGCCATAAGATTGAGAAAACTGCGTGCGGGTCTAACAACTCTGGGAGTGGTAATTGGTATAGCAGCAATAGTAGCGCTTCTTTCGATCAGCCAGGGTCTGCAAGTTACGATAACCGCACAACTTGAAAGAGGCTTTGCAACCGACACCCTGATCGTGACAGCAGGCGGAGGCGGAGGAGGATTGGGAGGAGGTTTAGGCGGAGGCTTGGGCGGAGGTGGAGATTCCGGTTTCGCGCTATTTGTCAATGACACTCAAACAATCAACTCACTATCCAACGTGGACACGTCGATTGCCGTGATCGAGAGAGCGGTCAACGTAACGGTGGGAGGCACCAACAGAGTGGTTACCATTGAGGGAGTCGATTTTTCTCAATATGATTACATCTACGGAGATACCTTCGTTGCAGAACGAGGCACCATACCACTAAACCCCATAAATGAGACTGTCGTGGTTGGAAAAAGAATAGTCGATCCTCGACTGAACGGAACGATGCTCGCTGATGTGAACGGCTCTATTAACATCCTTCTGGTCAATGCAACGGCACGCCCACCGACGATCATAATCGTTCAGCGTAACATTACGGCGATACTCAACCAAATCGGGTCTTTCGGTGTCGGAGGTCCGTCGGATTCCGGCGTTTATATTCCAATAACTGAAGCTGAAATTTTGTTTAACACTAATGAATGTGACATGATAATAGTGAAGTTGAAAAGTAGTGATCAAGCAGTCATTGATAACGCAACTACAACCATAAAAGACGCCTTCACTGGAGAAGTATCTGTGATTTCTGCGACCGCCGTACTCAGCATCATTTCAAACATTTTCTCTGTCATCGAACTGTTCCTGGGTGGAATCGCGGCCATCTCACTCATAGTTGCTGGCGTGGGAATAATGAACATCATGATAGTGTCTCTGATGGAACGCACACGCGAAATAGGCATTCTGAAAGCACTCGGTGCAAGAGGTCGAACTGTCCTCTTGATTTTTCTGTTCGAAGCAGTGATAATTGGCTTGATGGGTGGAGCTATAGGCATAGGACTAGGCTGGATTTTAGCAAATGTAGTAGCCGTGGTGTTTCGTGGTGGAGGCGTTTTCATGAGGAGCCAAACTAGTGCTGGAACTGGAGGACTGGCGATAACTCCTATCTTGACTTTGCCGGTGTTCGTGGGAGCCTTGGCGTTCGGCGTCGGAGTAAGCGTGGTATTTGCACTCTATCCAGCTTGGCGAGCTTCAAAACTCAAACCGGTTGATGCTCTAAGATACGAATAGTCGTTGCATTTGCGCGCGCTACCACGGGCACTGTTACTTCTCCAATCGCAACCGCACGTTTTTATCTTACTATCGGAATTGGTTCAGGTACGTCAGAATCGGTGATAAGATGATCGCGGCCAACCTGGACGACCTTGAGTGGAAGCCTAAGAATACGCTCCCGCCAGGGGCAGATTCTGCCAATGTCTATGGGATCCCATCCGAAGGCAACTACGCATTTTATGCGAGGTTTCCGCAAGGCTACACCGTTCCCATGCATTGGCACACCAATGACGTGTGGGTCGTGATAGTGAAGGGTTCGATGTTGATTCGAATGGATGACATCCCTGACCATACAATCGGCAGAGGTGGTTTCTTCTTTCTTCCCGGCGGAATGCGTTACATCGCACAATGCAACGGGGAATGCGTTTTCCTCGCCTACGGATTCAAGCCGTTCGACATCTTCTACAAGAATCCGAAAGATGATCCAAGGAACGAAGCGAAGAGTTAACGATTAAGAAGGAATATCTTTAGCGCGCGCTCAATCCAACATAAGACTCATTAAAGAACAAAAGCACTATTGCCTGAAGGCTTGTAGAGTATTGAAAAGGATTGGAGCGTTCCGCAACATTGAGTAGGCTATATCCGATGAGACCGATCGTGGGAGTTGGCGCAGTAACAGTGCTTCAGGGCAAGATTTTGCTTGAGCAAAGGAAGAACGAGCCCGGCAGAGGAAAATGGAGTGTACCTGGAGGAATAGTGGAACTGGGCGAAACTCCAGAACAAAGTGTAATCAGAGAGACAAAGGAAGAAACAGGTCTCGTCGTAGACAATCCAGTTCTCATCGACGTTGTATCACAAGTAACCCTGGATGAAAATGGGAAAGTGAAGTACCACTTCGTCATAATAGACTATTTCGTCCGGCTAAAAAGTGGAAAGCTTGAGGCTGCGAGCGATGCTGCATCACTTGAATGGGTTCCTTTAAATGATGTGGAAAACAAAGACCTGACGGCAAGTTTCAGGAATTTCTTTCTTGAAAACTATGAGAGTCTCAAAAAGATGGACTCTGGAACCTGAACGCAAGACCTTCTGAATCTAGTCTAGCCTGATCAGTCCAGGTCGGTAAAGAAGAGTCTTGTCTCTCCCATCGTTTTGATGTCCAAAGCCTTAACTCTTGCCACTATTGGGAAGTCTTTTACAACTTTCCCGAGTGTCAAGCAATAATGTGGTGGAAGGTCTCGGGCTATTGACCTTACAGTTTCCGCGTCCACTCGCGCGGCTCTCGAAACCACGTCTAAATCATGTTCATTGGTGAAGTTGAAGAGGAAAATGTTGTCTGCCTGGCGATAAATGCTTTCCTTAATTGTGTCAGGTTGGTTAGTTATGAACGTGGTGAAGATTCCGTAATGGCGCATTCGAGTTACGATGTCGTCCCAGTAAGTTTCTCTGAGATAAAGATGGGCTTCTTCAGCGAATAAGAATGCGGCTCTCAATTTCCCAGCTGCCAAAGTGTCAAGCAGCTTTCCAAGAATATACTCAACGACTATCTGTCGATCAATTGTAGAAGTATTTTTGAGGTTCATTATTATGGCGCCCCCTCCTTCTTTGGCTTTCAACAAGACTTCTTCTAGGAGAGTCGCTTCGCCGATATTGTCTGTGAAGAAGCCGCAGTTGACAAGTGCATGATAGCGAGAGAAAAGTGCGTCTCGAACGTGTTGGTTGCAGTTCCAATTGCGAATCGTCTCTCCCAACTCTTGAAGAGTAAGCTTGTCCTTTTCCCGAAGCTCCTTCCATATCCGCCGGAACTCCCGCGTGGAAGTGCCAGGAAGATGCAGCGCATGAACCAATATGCCAAGGAGAATATGCAAGCTCAGTTGTTTAAATGCAACTTTGAAGTTTTGTGAGGGAGTTAAGACATGAATTTTGTCGTAGTTGATGTTTCTCTTGTTATCAGATGTCATTCCTAGGCTGACATATTCGCCGTTCAAATCGAAAACGACCACCGTCGCTTTGTACCCAACTAAACAAGACATGACTAACTTTGAAAGGTGAGACTTGCCTGTCTCTTTCTTTCCTGTAATTATGTTCAATCTTCCATCTATTGATGTTGCGTCTATTGTCAAGAGTGAAGAATCTTTCGTTGTACCAATAGTAATCGGGAGTTTTCCATTGACTCTTGCGAGTTTGAGTAATGCGGGAACTGGCAATTTCTTAATTGTTGATTGAGAACGGCTGGGCAGCCAAGAACTGCTAGGAGTGAGCATGTCGTTCTCCACTGTAGCACGGATCTTACAAACTAGGAGACTGGCGTCTTGAATGTAGGTGATGTGCGGAGCAATTTCAAGAGGATCTACATCTTCTCCCTGAATCAGTTCTCCTCCATCGGGGAGGCTGCGAAGCAGCTCCTCTAAAACTCCTGGTATGGTAGCGAATTGCACGTCGATGACTTGCGCCACCAAGCCCTTTCTTGCTTCTCCATCTTCGACGAGCAAGTAGTCTCCTTTCTCGACTGTTTCATTGGGAAAGCTCAATACCTGAAGTATGTTTCCCTCTTTCTTGTACAGTTTCATGAGTAGCTCTCCCTGCCGAATGGGCCAAACAGAAGCCTATGCATATCCGGTCTGTTGATTATTTGAAGTCCACATCTGCGCGTAATGAAATGCTGCATTGCCAAGACTTCGTTCGCTGTGAAAGTGCACAGAATGTGTGCGAGGCGAAGCGTCTCAGGATAACTTTGCGAGATGAGATCGTTTGAAAGCAGTCGTTCAACAGCCTGAATTCTTGAATGAGATGGAACTTCTTGGTCAATGTCCAGTCTGAATGCGCAGCTTCCTTTGCTCAGCTTGGCGACGTACACCGCTCCAAGAGTGACCATGGGTGGTTTCAATTTGAGACCGACGGTTTCTAACAAATAAGGAGGACGCTGTTCGAGCTTGAATTCCGTTATCAGACATCCATGGACTCTCAGATTGGTCATCTTGGAGAAAGCCAGTACCACGTTTCCTCTGTTCCTTCCATTGCTGAGAGTCTCTCTTAATTGGTGAGCTGGCGAGTCAGCGGTTCCAGCCGTGAGTGAACCGTCGAAAAGAATCAATCCTTTTTCAATAGTTTTCGCAAGCATCGACTGTTGCCACCTCTCGAGTAGGGCTGCTATCCGCGTTGGCATTTGCAAAAGTGTCGGTGAGTTCTGCCGGTTCAGTGCACGTATTGAAGGAAAGTATGACGTCTCAAGCGCATGGTAGACTTCGTTCTTGTTCTCTTCTGTCACGTGAAAGATGAATGGACCAAGTCTTGTGTATCGATAGTTTTCATTCTGTTTCCATACGTTTGCACCCCTGATGGCCAACACGATTCCCGCGTTTGTCTCAGCTATTTTCATGGTGGAGGTGTCAACTGCCGCGACTATTGTTTGTTCACGAATGGGCTTCAATGGTATTGGATCGAGTTTAATTCTCAGTGTTTGGACATCTTCCTCAGGACTCAATTGTTGAAACACTTGTTCATTCAATTGGACAGAATGAATGTGTGATTGCATGAGTGAATGGAGGCTCAGTCGTGTGAACTGCTTTGGAAGTATCGTGTCCATGCTGGATTGAGGAAAATTATATTTTGGTGTTGTTGTAATAGGGTATTGTGCAATCACCAAGATTCACCAATAGCCAATTGTTTAAGGAAGACATATTTAAGTGTTGTGCATGTACAAGATGAACAATACAATAAACAATAAGGTGAGCCGTTGACGGAAAAGGAAACTAAGCCGCCTATTCGCGTGAAAATGAAAATCGGAGAAATCGAATTCGAAATAGAGTGCCAAGAAGATCAAATCCAACCCACAGTAGACAAGATTCTGTCGACAGTGACAGAAAAACTGAAAGAAGCACCTTTCATGGCTGAAAGAGCACCCCAACCTGCAAGGGCAGAAACATGCAAGGGCGTCATTCAGAAACTCTGGGAGGAAGGCTGGTTTGCAACTTCAAAAGGGCTGAGCCAAGTGCACGACGAGTTGGCCAGACGCGGATTCCACTACGACCGCACAGCAGTGGCGCATGCGCTAATCGACTTGGTAAAAGACGGTGTTCTCACAAGAGAAGGAAAGCCTCGACGGTACCTTTACGCACAAAAAAGGCCCCCGAACTGAAGCACCAGCTAAGAACCACTATGGTCTATTTGGCAGTTTTGGCCCTGATTCTGGGCAGGATATCTTTCTGCATCTGGACAAGGCCAAAAGTTGTGATCCTGAACTTTTCATCAACAGTCTTGATCGCTATCTCGCTTTTGACCAGTTCGCCAAGACGTGTGCCCGTAATTTTCGCGTCTTTCCCGAGTTTTGCTTGAAGTTCTTCTTTGGACAACCCATCGGTTCTTGTTTTCCCGGTCTTTTGTCTCAAGTAGTTTGCCAGCAACAACAGTGCAAGCATCTCATTGTCGGTCAACCGACTTCTTGGCACAAGGACATAAGACCCTTCTTCCGCAAAAGCAATCAGGTTCTGGCTCTCTTTTGTCAGAGTTTCAAGGTCAGAACATAATGTTAGCTTTTCTGCAATTTCGAAGGATGGAAGAAGATCTTCAAAGAACTTCTTTACAAAGAGATAGACCTGTTCAGGTGTTCCCGAGACAGTTTCTTCAAGACCTTTGTGTTTTATCTGGATCGTCAACAGGCTACGTTCCTGGCTCAATTCATCCTTATCGACCTTATCGGTCGGAGTGGCAGCCATCTTTTAATCTCCATTTTTATGTTACCTAGGTGGTCGTGTTGTCTAAAAAGTATTACGAAATCCATTCGAGAAGAAAGTTCATCACGCACGCTTTGGACCTAAATTCAACCGTACGGAACTTCTTTTTCTCCACAATGCCGCTGAAAACAGGAATACAACCGAAGCCAAGATTATGGCCAATGAGTTTGGATATTCTGGAATAGAATCCATATCCTGTTCGATAATTACAGTGTAGCTCTCTGTGTTTGCTACGTTTACTTTGCCGTAAAACGTGCCATTATTGTTATGAATGTATGAGATGCCACTCGTGTTAGAACCTCCACCCTCCGAGATGAAATCAATGTATGAGACAATTTCTCCCTGAGGATATGTTAAGAATGAAAACAAAGCGTATTCAGGATGACTGGAATCTGGAACGTAGCTCCATCGTATTCGCCATTCGGTGTGGTTGCAAGAGAAATATCCTGTGTTGTACCCTTGAGTTCCTGAGCCCGTAAACCGTGTGACTTCTTGCCAGTTCTCGGGTGAAGCAAGGACTCTAACGCCAATGAATCCAGTAGACGTCACTGAAATCATTGCAACCATGAGAAAAAGGAAAACAGGTTTTTTCAATTCACATCAGATGCGTAATCCACGGTTTCGGCATTTATGCCTTGTGGAAATCAAGTAGGTGGTTAAAACACGTCTTTTTCAGTGCCGTTGCGAAAGCCTTGTTGTTCTAGCCCATCTTGCCTCGCAGCTTTGCCAGAACTTCCTCTTCGACCCATTGTTCGCCCTGTATCGTGAGTTTGAATTCCGTCCGATTCGGATCAGGTTTAAACACTTGTCCTCTCTTTGTCATTTCGTTCAGTCGAGCGGGCACCATACATTTTATTCCGCTTGATTCCAGAAGTTTCTGAATTTGTGAAGCTGTGCTCTTTTTTTCCTCCGACGCGTACAATGTCAAGCCTATAGCCTCATAATGAGTCAAGTTTTCATGGGCCACGATGACCGGACCTTCCGTTGTCTGTTCTACGATTCCTTTGAGCTGAACTCCAGAGGGTGTAAGACGACTTGAAACAATTTCCGAGATTTTCTCAACAAAACCATCTGGAAAAGTTTCGAGTATGCTGATAACTCCGAGGGGGGTTTCAGCTTCAACGAGTATTTCACCGAACGGCGCTTTGATATGCACTTCGATTTTGTTCATTCAACTATTCCTTCTCCGCTTTGCTGAGATCGCTTCCTTTTCTGCAAGTATATAGACATATCCAGAGTTCGTGTGCCAGCGCATTACTTTCTCCTTTTTGACAAGATCCATCAGAATGGCTCCAAGTGAGCGTATTGGTGTATCCATTCCGTTTGTTTTCAGCG
Source organism: Candidatus Bathyarchaeota archaeon (assembly GCA_963845885.1). Classification (GTDB taxonomy): domain Archaea; phylum Thermoproteota; class Bathyarchaeia; order Bathyarchaeales; family Bathycorpusculaceae; genus DASPPK01. The sequence continues at coordinate 96,490 of CAWJTU010000007.1, read as the reverse complement.
CTTCGCTCAACTCATCAATTGTTCGGGGACGCCATTTACCCCAATCGGTTGCGAGAAGATTCAACGCGGCGATCTCCGGTTCCCTAGTGCGAGCAATTCTTGGATATTCTTGTGTAGGCGATTTCTGCGAGGTAGTGGCGGGTTCGGTCTTAACCGTAAGCGTGGTCACTTTCTTGGGTCTTACTTTCTCAAAGGCTTTGTCGACTTTCGCAATTGTTTCAGGTAACTCTTTGATCATGTTCGTGATATCTTCGTGGGTTCCGCTGATTTCCACTTCGTATTCGCCTATTTTCAAGCGGAAAGTGAGATTGCTGTCATCTTTCTTCAACGGTTTGTCCTTCAAACTCCCATTCCCATGATATAGGAAAGTGGCAACTCCTTTTAGGATTTGTGTACAAAGTTGGCACGAACTGGAGTTATTATCCGATGATCCGATTCATCAGAATAATAGCGGCGTGTGTTTCAAACGATTAGGTCATGTCGAACGCGGAAGCCAGTTTCAATAATGCATCGATTGATCCTTGAATTTTGATGGCGCCTTTAAGAAATGCTCCAACGGGCGAAATCGAACTGTTGAGTACGCCTTGGAACGTATCAGTAGTCATGTTAAGTGTCGCAACAGACTCTTTTGTTTCCAGTTGAGTTATGCTTCCCTTTTCAACTGTTTCTACAGTTCCATCCATTGAAAGCTTTATCCAATACGCCACATCTATGTCCTTAAAAACAAGCTTAAGCGCTTTGCCCCAACCCTTCGATTTCTCAGCATTTGCATTAATTCTCTTTGTGACTTCGTCAATCAGATCATTCGCCAAATTCTTTTTTTCTTCCATTTCCATCCGCCTTTATAGGTTGTAAGCTTCAATGCCAACAACAAGGTAAATAGTCTTTTGTCCACAGCTTGGGTTGCTTATTGATCCGATGCCTTTTGCTACCACTGAATATTTGCGGATATATCGATTTTGGATATATGCTCTAGAGGGAAGGTTGTATTAAATATTAAGATACAATAGTATGTTTGTATCGGCTTCTCAAAAGACGGTGAGAATACTTGACGAAAAAGGGGCTCGCAGTCTGGATCTTCAGTTCTCTAACATTCATTTCCGCAGCACACTTGGTAGAATCAATATACGTACTGATTACCGGAAGTGCGATCAGGCTTCTTGCAATCTACCCATTTATAGGTGGCATGCTGAGCACGATTACTCCTCTCGAGTACGTCTGGATATCCACGCTCGTAAGCCTTCTTTGCTGGGGCGTAACCTGCGCCGTAGCCTTTGAAAATCCTATGGAACAGTTCCTGAACAAGGTGCTTTCGGATGCCAAGCGGCAGAGCAGTGTAGAATCCCAACTTCTTGACAGCAAAGCCGAGATACTCGATGCAATGTATGAGACAGTGGAGTCAGGCAGCGCTACCATTGCCACAGTCAAAGATATGATGTGCAACGTCAGATCCGAAGTCAAACAACTCCAACCACTTGCCTCAACCGTTGACCTGATCCGACTAGAAATGAACGAACTGACGAAAGAGGTAGAAAAACTCGAGGGCAAGATGAAGTTTCCATACGTGTGCCTATCATGTGGGAAACCACTGTTGCCCGAGTTCAAAATATGCCCTTACTGCGGTGAAGACGCACAGTTGTTGCGAAGTCCAGCTGCAACAGTGATTCCAACAGTGGGCGAACACAAGTAGCTCAATTTCTATCGTGCGAGTTCCTTTATCTTTTCTTTTAATATCCTGCTCACGATCTCCGCATCAGCTTTTCCTCGCAAATCGATCATGACCATGCCCATGAGAGCGCCGAAGCTTCCTTCACCACGTTTCTTAACCAAGTCTCTGTTCTTCTCAACAATTTCTGCGATTGATTTTTCGAGATCTCCACTCGAGATGGATTGCAGTCCAAGTGCTTCTATTGCTTCTTGAACTGTCTTGTTCTCATTCTTGCACAGCCAAGTTACTACATCTGCAAGTGCCTCTTTCGTCAATTTTCCTTCGACTTACAGATTTGAACATGTGGCGCAGTTGTTCGTCTGTGATGTTCTCAACTGGAACGGCATTTCGTTGTAAGGCTTTCACTGTTTCTGTCATTAAGGCGGCAACAATGGTCGGTGAGACATGACTTTCATCTAACGATTATTTCGAACGATTCGCTGTACTCGGAGTTCAATACTTGTCGTGCCAGCTTGTCATTCAACTTGTACTCTTTCTGCAGGCGATCGAACTTTTGTTCTGGCAGTTCAGGGAGATGGGAACGGATCTTGTCCATTTCGTTTTTTGTGATTTGAACGGGCGGTATATCGGTCTCGGGATACATTCGTGCGGCTCCAGGCCTTGGTCTCATGTATTTGGTTGTGCCGTCGGGGTTTGGTGCTCGTGTTTCTTGGGGAACTCCTTTCAAAGCCTCTCGTGCTCTTTCGAATACGGCTTTCAATGCATCCTCAGTATTTTCAGGCTTGTCGGCGACGAAAATGACGGCGTCTTCACTCTCTGCTCCCTACTTCCTCTCGGAGTTCTTCAATCTCTTGCTCGGTAATGCCGTATGCTGGAAGCTCATCTGTGTGGAATAGGCCTCCGACTCTTCCCCAGAATCTGGCTCTGTCTGCCATCTCCGTTCCTAGACGTAGCTGTGGGCTCAGCTCCAAACTCAGCAGACCTCTGAATTTCACCAGTTTTGCAGCAAGCACCTGCTGTTTCTTTTCGAGTGCCTTCTGAATAACCTTGCACTTGGTGTTTTTGAAAACGCCCGTCACATTGAAGAATTTCTCTTCAATCTGTTCTTCTTTCACGTTCCTCTTTCTTAAGTTCGTCTCGAATTTCGATTAGTTTCAGCTGACGTTGAACTTCGTACTCTACGACGAGCGATACGAGGTCAAGCTCTTGAAGTCCTTTAATTTCGATCAATGCCCCATTTGGGATAGAGATGTTGACGTCTTGTCGAATTGAACCGAGTCCACGTATGACTTTGCCTGTTCCTCTCAATATTCTGCCGATAGCCAGAGCAACTTCCTCTGCTTCTTTGGGAGATTTTATCACAGGTCCCGTCGCTATTTCAATCAAGGGTATGCCGAGGCGATCAATGCGATACTTTATCACATTCCCCTCTTTTTCACCTGTTTTCCTAGCAGCGTCCTCTTCCAAACTTGCGTGCTGGATCGGTACGATCTTCTCGCCTACCTTGATCTGTCCATCCAGAGCGATCGCGCATGTTCTTTGAAAGCCTGTTGTGTTTGAGCCGTCTATTACCGTTTTTCGCATGACATGTATTTCGCTGACTGGTTTAGCGTTCATCATCAATGCCGCTGTGAGGACTGTTTCAACTGCCTCCAAGTTAATGGCGTGCGGGGGTTCCTCGTCCATTTCAACGAGACATGAACTTTGCCGGTTTGCCTCGTATAGGATTCTGACTCCTTTTTGAAATTCAAAAAACGCTGCTGGGTCAACCTGTCCCAGTTCACTTTGGGTCGGTCTCAGCCTGCGGAGAAAAGTTATTTCGGGTTCTTCCTTAAAAAGTACGGGTTTGCAGTCACAGAACAGCTTCGTCCCAGTGTTCAACTGCTGATGAATCTCTAGACCTACTTTCAACCCGATTCTGTCATAATCAAATTCCAAATGAGACAACTCGCTACATTTGACAACTAGTTTCTTCTGGCAACGTCCTCGACGAGAATTCACCAGCCACGTTTGTTATCAACATCTTCTTTGCTTCATTAATGTCTTTGGTTTGCCCTAAAACCCACATGAGTTTGACCAATGCTGTTTCTGGAAGCATGTCTTGCATTGGCAGGACGCCTAAGGCTTGCAGGTCACGGCCAGTGTCGTATACATTCATGTTTATCCGCCCCCAAACACATTGGGAAGTCATTGCGACCACAACGCCTTTTTGAACTGCTTTCTTCAGAGGTTCATAGAAATTCTTGCTTATGTGGCCAAGCCCAGTTCCCTCGAGAATTATGCCTCCATAGTCCTTCTTTGTGTAGAAATCTAATACCGATGAATCCATTCCTGGAAAAGACTTGATCAAAGCGACTTTCTCTTCGAACCTAGGTTTCAAAACCAGTTTTCTTGAAGCGTCTCGTTTTCGATAATCGCTTGTCAGCATGGATATTTCCTGATTCTCTATTCTCGCGATTGGCAAAGCGTTCACTGATTTGAACGCGTCTCTTCTGCTGGTGTGGAGTTTTCTCACTTTTGTTCCTCTGTGAAGGGTTATTGTGTTATCCGAAGTTGTTTCATGCATCGCAACGACCACCTCGGCGAAAGGAGCCTTTGATGCTGATAAAACGGCTGCCAACAAGTTAGTGGCGGCGTCCGAGCTGGGGCGATCTGCAGATCTCTGGGAGCCAACTATGATAACGGGAATTGGAAGATTCTGAAGTGCAAAACTCAGGGCAGCCGACGTATATCCCATTGTGTCCGTTCCATGAGCAATAACCACTCCATTGACGCCATGCGAGACTTGTTTTCCAACTTCTTCGGCGATCTGGGTCCAGTTGTCTTGAGTAATGTTTTCACTGTATATGCTGAGAAGTATTTGAGTTTCTATGTCTGCAATGTTTGACAGTTCAGGAACGACACTGTACAGGTCGTTTGCCGTAAGGGCGGGTCGAACTCCGCCTGTTCGATAGTCTACCCGGCTTGCTATGGTTCCTCCAGTGCTGATTATTGTGACTTTGGGAAGTCCGCTCTTCTGCTCAGGAATTGGGGGCGCTGCGAAGGTAGGTTTTGTCCCTTCACCGATTTTCGTTATTCTTGTGTTCGCGTTAATGGCTATGCCTATGTTGTAACCGTTTTTGAGTTTGATGACGAGATGCGTTTCGTCCCCGTATTCGGAACGAGGGATAAGTATGCCCTCTAGAACCTCATCTTCTTTCATAACGCGAATTATGTCACCTATCTCTGCATTCGCTTTCTTTATGATTTCAAGCGCTTTGCCACGATAGCCCGTTTCCTTCTCACTCATCTTCAGTCCTCCAGTCTCTTTGACATGTAGACTCCCTCGTAATCGTAACCCAGCCTTTTGTAGTACTGTTTAGTGCCGAGGGCACTTATAATTAATATTTTTCTGAAGCCACGATCCTCGCGAGACACGCGTTCCGCCTCACTGAGCAGAATTCCACCATAGCCTTTGTGTTGCCATGCTTTCGAACGGTGTTCCCCCACGGGGACTAGCGAGCCACAAACGTGGAGTTCACGTACAATGGAGCAAGGTTGTTTTGACACTTCCACCCTGTGGGCTTCAATGGAAGGAAATCTCAGCCTCAGATAGCCTACCAGAATGTCACGTTCCCTGTCTTCAGCTGAGATAAATATCTCTTCCCCTTTGGAGGCTTCATAGCGCGTCGTGAAAATCTCGATTTCAGTTGGCTTGGACCTCTGTCCGCTATTCCGCATTTTGTGACCGACTTCTCTACAGCGGATACACCTGCAGCTGACACCTTCCTTTTCAAGTTTTTCTTGCGCAAGTTGGCGCAGGTTGCTCTTTTTTACCCCTGCCGCAATGAGTTGAGCAGGTATGTCGCGTTGAACCCGCATTATTCTGACCCATGTTGGAACGATTTTCTTTATCTCAGCAACAAGATCAGCTGCTTCCTCAGTTGTGTATGGAACGTATTTACCTTCTTCGAACCATTCGTACGTTTTCGTGTCCTTCAACACCAAGCATGGGTAGATTTTGATCATGTCAGGTTTGAACCTAGGGTCGGAGAATATCTTCTTGAACATGTTCAGGTCTTTTGATCGGTTCGAACTGGGAAGACCAGGCATCAAGTGATAAACGATCTTCAATCCAGAGTCTTTCATTATTCTTGTAGCTTCAACAACGTCTTGAACAGTGTGTTTTCTTCCAACAAGATGATAGATTTTGTCACTGGGGTATTGCACTCCCATCTCCACACGGGTAACGCCCATGTCCAGCATTTCATCTACATGATGTTCTTTTGCCCAGTCCGGACGTGTTTCCACTGTGATCCCAACATTGCGGATCTTGCTCGATTCTGCGTTCTTTTTTGCTTCTTCCAAGCTAGCTGACTTCTTTGCTGTGATTGCGTCGAGACATCGTTGTATGAACCATCTTTGATATTTAATAGGAGTTGCCGGGAAGGTTCCTCCCATCACAATGAGTTCTGCTTTGTCCACTTTGTGGCCTATTGCCTTCAACTGCTCGATGCGTGTCTTCACTTGCTTGTACGGGTTGTACTTGTTTTGTGCTCCTCGCATCGCCGCGGGTTCGTATCCAGTATAGCTTTGAGGTACACCTTGCGTTGGTCCGCCTGGGCAGTATGCACAAGGTGCGTTTTGTGGGCATTTGTAGGGCTTGGTCATTGCAGCTATGACCGTTACGCCAGATATGGTTCGGATAGTTTTTCGCCTGAGAAGTGGAAGAAGTTTTCGTCTTTCAAAGGACTTAAGCAGACAGATGATTTCAGAGTTTGAAGTCGTTTTTTCAAGATGGTATTTGGAGGCTGTCCGTGCTTTTTCACGACTCAAATCTCCTGTGTCCGGCGAGTGAATGGACATCAGGTTTCGAATGATCTCTTTGACAGGCTCCTTTTGATTCAAGTCTAAACTCGCCAATGAGCATTAACATTGTGCTTGTAGATAAATCGAGCTAGTCACTCATTTGTTGGCATATCTGACTTTGCCGTTGACGATTACCATCTCTACTCTCAATTTGCGTATCATTTCAAACGGGATCTTTGTGATGTCCTCTTCGAGAATTGTTAGATCCGCATACTTTCCTGCTTCAATGGTGCCTTTCTTGGCTTCGTCGAAGGATGCAAAAGCCGCGTTGACCGTGTAGGTTCTCAAAGCCTCTTCCACGGTGAGACTCTCTTCTGGTTTGTCTTCTCTTTTGACTGCTGCCCACAAACCCAAGAAGGGGCTAATCAACTCGATTGGGCAGTCTGACCCTGAAACCACGACTATTCCTTTATCAAGCAGCGTCTTGAACGGATATGCCCAGCGTGCCCTTTCAATTCCGATGCGGTCCACAGTCCACACATCCGAGACCACAAAATGGGGCTGCACGGATGCAATCAGACGTAGCTCTTTCATCTGAGAGATCAACGCTTCGTTCATGATTGAGCAGTGCTCGATTCGATGTCTGTGATCTTTGCGAGGTACCTTTCTCAACGCCTCATTCAACGCTTCAATGACCTTCTTTAATGCACGGTCGCCTATCGCGTGAACGGCAACCTGCCATCCATTCTTATGCACTTCCAGAATCAACTCATGCAGTTTCCTTCGCGAGTAGAGCATTATTCCTCGTTTATCTGAATCGTCAGAGTATCCATTCTCGAGGGCAGCTGTTCGCGCTCCTAGTGAACCATCAGCCAGGATTTTTATGAAACCTAGCTTGAGCATGTCAGTTCCAAATCCCGTGGTGAGACCTAAGTGTGTCATCTCTTTCAACATTTTCACTGGTATCCCAAGGTTGACTCTTAGTGGCAATTTGCCTTCTGAAGCCATACTTTGTAGTACTTGTACTTCTTCTGCCGAATCCACGAGCCAGTGAACTCCTGTGAGTCCAGATTTGACTGCGTTGTTGCATGCTGAGATACACGCTTTTTCGCAGATGGATCTGCTTGGGTTCGGAATGAGTTTAGAAACGAGGTCTATCGCGTTGTCTCTTAAGATGCCTGTGGGCTCGCCTGTGGCTTGGTCTAGGTCAATTATCCCTCCGTTCACTCTGGTGCTTTTCGTTATTTGTGCAAGTCTGAGGGCTTTGCTGTTTACGAGCGCCAAGTGTCCGCAGACTCGCTTGAGAAGGACAGGTTTGTTTGAAACGATCTTGTCTAAGTCCCACCTGGTTGGGTAACGCTTTTCTGAGAATTTCTCTTCGTCCCATCGTCCGCCCAAGATCCATTCAAGCTCGGGCTCTTTTTCGCTGTGCTTGCGAAGGGTGTTCTGCATTTCCTTTATGGATTTTGTGCTCCTCAGGTTTAGGGTCTGCAACAGAAAGCCAAATTCCAACATGTGGACGTGACAATCAACGAGTCCAGGCACCACCGTCTTATTTTCACAATCGATTGTCTTGGTGTTCTTAGACGTGTGTGTACGAATTTGCTCGTTTGAACCGACAGCAGCTATCTTTTCGTTTTCAATGGCGATTGCTTCTGCTCTCGGCTGCTTAGGGTTCAAAGTAATAACGTTGGCGTTGAGAATTATCAAACTGTATTCTGTTTTGTTCATAATTGTTTAGAATGAAGTAAGAGGTTTAGACCCAGTTCTGTCCAGGTTTTCTCTGCAGCATTACCCGTTTCTCGTAGTTACGCTTGTTTCTGTAACGGGGGCTCGGACTTTTCTTTGGAGTAGCCTGGATCTTGGGAGTTTGAGATCGGACTTTTCCTGCTTTTGACAGTGAACCGTGAGTAGGCACTATTTCTCACCTTTTTAACGTAGAACCGTACAGTAACTCTTAAACATTTCCGCATGTCATTCCACTAGAAGATGCGGGGGTCGCCGAGCATGGTCAAAGGCGTAGGCTTCAGGAGCCTATCCTGTAGGGGTTCGTGGGTTCAAATCCCACCCCCCGCACTTCGACCAGTCAGAATTCTTCTCTGAGGTTATTTGCATACGTACTTTCAGAGCCCTACCTACCTTGTTCTGCTTATGCGTTAATCGACGGAAGCTTTTTTTCTTACACGTGCTGCATTGATCAATAATATTAACGAAATCTCGAGTGACTACCGTGGATAATGCCATAGAAACGAGCGACCTCACCAAGAGCTTCAACGGGCTTGTCGCAGTTGATAAACTGAATATTTCAGTCGAGAAAGGAGAAGTTTTCGGTCTCTTGGGACCCAATGGTGCAGGGAAGACCACAACAATTTCAATGCTGTGCACTATTCTGAAACCAACATCTGGAACAGCCCGAGTGAACGGTTTTGACATAGTCAAGCAGGATACACAAGTAAGAAAATCCATAGGTATAGTCTTCCAAGATCCGAGCATTGACGACAGACTTACGGGACGAGAGAATCTTTACATGCATGCCAATCTTTACGGACTGCCTGTGGGCGAGCAGAAGCCAAGAATTGAGCAGATTTTGAAGTTGGTTGAGCTTGAAGAGAGAGGCGACGATCTCATGCGGACCTACTCGGGCGGTATGAGACGTAGGCTGGAAATTGCTCGAGGTTTGATTCATTATCCGAAGGTTCTGTTCTTGGACGAACCAACGATCGGACTTGATCCTCAAACAAGAGAGCACATTTGGTCTTACATTGAAGAGTTGAAGAATTCTCATGATATTACAATCGTGTTGACGACGCATTATATGGAGGAAGCAGACAGACTCTCTGATCGAATAGCGATTATGGACTATGGTAAGATCGTTGCTTCAGGCACTCCTGCCGGATTGAAAGAAACACTCGAAGGCGATGTCATAACGGTGAAAACCAAGGAGGCTGACAGGCTTTCCTCAGTTCTTGTCGGGACACCTGGAATTCTCAAAACCAATGTCTTTGACGAAACGCTCGAGGTGACCGTTAGGGGTGGAAAAACTCTGCTACCCAGAATCGTTGAAGCAGCAGCCAAAAATGGAGTGTTTGTTGAGTCGGTCTCATTACGTGAACCCAACCTGGCAGATGTCTTCTTGCATTACACTGGCCGGGCTATTCGTGCTGAAGGCGGCGATGAACTGCATGGGATGTCAGCTATCAGAAGGAGAGCTATCAAATGAGCGAATTCAGAGGCCTATATACCCTTTGGCTACGTGAAGTCAAACGTTATTTGAGAGACAGGGCAAGAATTATCAGCAGTTTCGTTCAGCCCTTACTTTGGTTGCTGATCTTTGGCAGTGGCATTCGCTTCTCGGGACTAATCGGCAACCTGACTTACCAGCAATACATTTTTCCAGGAATAGTTGGGCAGACACTTCTGTTCACTTCCATGTTCATGGGAATATCTGTCATATGGGACAGAGAATTTGGATTCTTGAAGGAGATACTGGTGGCCCCTATTTCGCGCCTTTCAGTTTTCCTGGGCAAAATGTTAGGAGACAGCACAGACGCATTAATCCAAGGTTCAATAGTCTTTGGGCTCGGTGTTGCATTGGGAATTCCATTGACTCCTTTGACCTTTTTTGAGTCTTTGCCAATCATGATCTTGATCACTTTTGGGTTGGTAGGAATAGGGCTTACAGTTGCTAGTTTCATAGACAGTCTCGAGAGTTTCGGAGTAATCCAGAGCTTCATCAATCTGCCTTTATTCTTTCTGAGCGGCGCTCTTTTTCCAATCGGCGCGGGTGCGCCAAACTGGCTGCAAATCGTTTCAAGTTTCAATCCTTTGACTTACGGCATAGACGCTTTGAGAACCGTTATCTTAGGCAGTGCGTGGCAACCTTTGCAACCACTTTACTTCAACCTCTTGGTCGTATGTGGTTTCGATGTTGTCATGATGATCATTGGGACTTATTCCTTTAGCAGAAGAAGATAACTTGTAGTCAACCACAATGGGCAGATGCGCACATCATCGTTTTTTGCGAGGGGCAAATACTTGATTAATTTTGGTCAATAATCGCGAGAGATGAGTCTTCGAATCCTCCTCTCAATTTTGGCCAGGGACTTTGCCAATACACGTATTAGCCCGATCACACAATCTGGATGAGGAAGAAAAAAACTGACTCGGCTCTTATAACCTGCTACCATTGAAGGTGCTTAGAATGGACGATTCAGAGACCATCCAAAAGGAAAATACTGAAAGTCCAGTTGAATGGTCTCAATCGGCAAATCTGGAAGAACTCTCGAGTCTCCCAGCCGAAGAAGTTTTGAAGCGGTTGAATACTGCGCAAACAGGGTTGTCCTCTCAGGAGGCAGAAAGACGGCTTCACATTTACGGTGCGAATCGGCTGGCGCACAGGAAAAGGCGAACTGGTCTAATTGAATTTCTATATCACCTTCGTAACCCTCTCGTCTTTATACTTCTATTCGCTGGTGTCATTTCAGGTTTTTCAGGGCAACCCATTGACGCTACGGTGATTTTCTCAATAGTTCTTCTGAGTGTTTTTCTAGATGTTTACCAAGAATCAAAAGCTCAGAAATCTGCAGAACTGCTTCGAGAGAGAGTTTCGACTACTGCAACTATTGTAAGAGATGGAGTGAAGACCGAGGTTGATCTTGCCGAAGTCGTCCCAGGCGACATCGCCTTTCTCTCAGCTGGCGACGTCGTACCTGGCGACTCCAGAATTATCGTCTCAAAAGACTTGTATGTGGATCAGTCGGCTCTGACAGGAGAGTCCTTTCCAGCAGAAAAATCTCCTGCCTTAATAACGAACAGAAGTGTTTCTATGACGGAAGCCGACAATTTTCTGTTCCTAGGAACTTCAATAGTGAGTGGGACAGGGAACGCCGTGGTTGTCAGAACCGGTACCGCAACTGAATTTGGCCAGATCGCTAAAAGACTTGTCGGCAGAGACGTGGAAACTGAGTTCGAAAAAGGTCTCAGGCGATTCGGTTTCCTGCTAACAGAAGTGGCACTTGTTCTTGTAATATTTGTGTTTTTTATAAACGCACTTTTCAAACGTGGAGTCTTGGAATCGCTTCTCTTCTCTGTTGCCTTGGCTGTTGGATTGACGCCGGAACTCCTTCCGATGATCATTTCAGTGAATCTTTCAAAGGGTGCACTTGCTATGTCCAAGAAAGAGGTTATCGTCAAACGTTTGGCCTCTATTCAGAATTTCGGGAACATGGATGTGCTGTGCACTGATAAAACAGGTACTTTGACGGAGAATAGAATAAGTCTTGAATTGACTGTTGACGCTGAAGGCAAGGATTCTGAAAGAACTTTGTTCTACGCGTTTATGAACAGCTATTTCGAGACGGGTCTCAAAAGTCCTCTGGATGATGCAATCCTCAAGTACAAACACCTTGAAGTGGAAGGTTACGACAAAATTGATGAAGTGCCCTTCGACTTCAACAGAAGAAGAGTCTCCATAGTGGTTTCTCATGAGGAACAACGGCTCTTGATCTCTAAAGGAGCTGCAGAGGAGATTATGAAAGTTTGCTCCCACTTTGAGCATGAAGGCGAGGTACTCGATCTCACGGTTGAACATGAAAAGCGGTTAGAGGACAACTATCACAAGTTAAGTTCACAGGGGTTCAGGGTACTGGGAGTAGCATACGCTGTAGTCGAAGAGAAACAGGGCTATTCAACAACTGATGAAAAAGACATGGTGTTTTTGGGATTCATTGCTTTCATGGACCCTCCAAAGGACACTGCAATGGAATCCTTACGTCTATTGGATAAAGCTGGAATTCAACTGAAAATCTTAACAGGAGACAACGAACTGGTAACCAAGAAGGTCTGTGAGCAACTGGGATTCGAAATAGAAAACATTGTTTTGGGAAGTGACATTGCTAGGGTCCAGGACAGCGCTCTTGCAAGAATAGTTGAGGAGACCAACGTGTTTGCCCGGGTCAGCCCAGCTCAAAAGGACAGGATAATTAGTGCTCTAAGACGCAACAAACACGTTGTCGGTTACATTGGAGATGGAATCAATGACGCGACTTCTTTGCGTATTGCCGACGTCGGCATATCTGTTGAAAACGCCGTTGACGTAGCAAAGGAATCCGCTGATATCATACTTCTACGCAAAGATCTGAAAGTGCTTAACGACGGAGTGATTGAAGGAAGAAAGACCTTTGGGAACACGATGAAGTACATTCTGATGGGGATCAGCTCCAATTTCGGAAACATGTTCAGTGCCGCTGGCGCGTCATTATTCCTTAACTTCTTGCCAATGCTTCCCAAACAGATACTCCTAAACAATCTTATGTACGACCTCTCAGAGGTCACTATCCCCACCGACAATGTCGACGAGGAATACATTCAAAGACCCAAAAGACTCGACACTTCTTACATAAGAAATTTCATGCTCTTTTTTGGGCCTATAAGCTCAATCTTCGATTTTCTTACGTTTTTCATTATGTACATCCTTTTCTACGGTGTATACACTCCTTTTGACCCGCTATTCCAAACCGGTTGGTTTATCGAATCCCTTTGCACGCAAACACTCGTGATATTTGCAATTAGAACCAGAAGGTCACCGTTCTTTGAAGAGTAAACCGAGCAAAGCTCTGATCATAGCGAGTCTGAGTGTCGTTACTGCGGCTCTTCTCATGCCCTTCACACCCCTGGCAGGATGGTTTGGGTTCGTTCAGCCACCAATAACTTTCTACGTGTTCGTAGCTGCCTTCGTAGCCATGTACCTTCTGATAGTAGAGACCTTGAAAAGGTCGTTCTATAAGCGGTATGCTGCTCGCCTGGAGCAATGCGCATAGCAATGCAAAGTTCGCGACAGTCTTGTAAAAAGCAGTTCAGAAAGCTGATGTGAAAATAACATTTTTCGTTTCTTCTTTCAAACCGTTGGCATCGTGGTAGACGCTTCTGGCTGCGAAGATCATTCTGTCCACGAGTAAGTGCATTTCGTGCATCTGAAATGCTCGACGGTTCTTTCCTGCCTGACTCCAGCGTGTTCGCCTAAAGCATCTGAAAACCAATGGAACACCAAGGAGTTTCCACACTGCGGACACGTGCGCGCGATTTTTGAATAACTGTCTTTAGCAGAGCTACCCGTTACGTAAATGCCGTCAGAACCATTTCCTTGCCTCTTTTTTTCGGGTTGCGCTTCAGACTTAGCCCTAACTCTATTGTGGCATTTTGGGCACAGAAGCCCCTCCTTGGTCAAATTCATGCGGGAACCGCATTTCTCGCAGAATTCCATGCAGATTCACGTAAATGTTCACTAGAATAAGATGCAGAGGTCTTTACTATAGCTTTCCAAAGCAAAGTTTTGTGCAATGGAATTTTGTAAAACTGCTGATTCCAACGATTAGTCTACAATGAATGAAAAACTTGCTGGCTGATTGTGTTTTCTGGGCGACTGTGTCTCAGGATACTTTTTCGAAGGCTATCTTGGATGCACCGCAGATCGGACATTTCTCAGGCGGCTCTCGTTCATGAACGTGCCCACACACCGAACATACATAGTAGTCGGTCTGTCGTTGTGCTATCAAATCGGTGAGTGCCCTTTTGTAGAGGTTGGCGTGCTCCGCTTCAACATCACGCGCCTGCGAAAAAACCAGTTCGGCTGCTTCCTCTCCGTCCTGTTCTGCTTCCTGCAACATTCTCAAATAGTGAACTCCATTCACTGCATTCTCAGATTGAAACGCTCTTTCAAGGTTTGCCTGAGTGTCAGAAACTGATTCCAAAAGAGCGAAATGTCTCCGCGAATGGACTCCTTCTGCCGCAGAAACTGCTCTGAACAAATGAGCTATCTGTGGCAAGTCCTCCTGTTCGGCTTTTTTCGCAAACATCAGCAGCCTTTGATAAGCTTTGGCTTCACCCACGAAAGCTTCATGAACATTATTCGCAGTTCTTTCCTTCACATGATGCTCATCCTACTATTCAATATCGTTAATTGAAGGATTCTATAAGTTTTTGCCATCATTGACGCGCGACATTGAAGCTAGTCCAAACACTGAGAAGTTGTCACGGACACCAGTCAGTTTCGTCTAATCGTATTTCTTCAGTCGGATCATTCTTCGGTAGTGCCGAAGATCCATTGCGACTCGTTTGAGGAGGTAGAGTTCTTCCATTGTCTTTCCGAAGGCTGCGAATTCTTCGTAGATTTTTTCTACGGCAATGTCTTTCTTTTCCATCTGATCTTTCTCCGTCCTATGTGAGTGCTGAGGGTTTTCATTGTTAGTTGGCTGACCACTCAGCCATTTTCCGTCACTGAGGAGAAAGGAGAAGGCTTCGAGAACGGAAAAAAAATTCGTATTGGCGTTGTGGTCTGCCTTCAACCTCGGCCCTCCAGCACATCGTAAGACTTAAGAGTCAAGTCTACTATAAAAACTTTGTTAAACCAGAAAACATACGCACATCGAGAACGATGTTAACCTATCGCTAATATGCCTTCCAAAATCTTCTTCTCAGGAACTTCTAATTGCTTGGAAAGCCAGACTTTGAGCAAAGTCGCTTCTTTCGGTAGCGGACCACTATAGGTTATTATTTGGTTGTCTTTCACCGCGTCCACTTGGAAAATCTTCTCCGGTTCACGATACATGAATGATAATGTCTGCGCTTGAACGGCTATTCCTTGGAAATCTTCCCATACCTTGCATCTCAGAATTACCGGCGGTCCACGCATTTCTTTGAATGAAACCTCATCCGCTCTTGGCTTCGATAACAATTGTGGTGATGGTTGTGCATTAGCTTGGGGTTGTTGCGGTATCATCGTCACCGTCTGTTCGCGAGAAGTTGATAGTTGGGATATGAGGTTCGTGATTTCTGTCTGCAATTTTGATAAGCGTTCCTCTACTTTCTCCACTTTCCCACTCAGTTCGCCTGTATCTCCCATCCTTTCGGTTACCGTGCCGAGCTCGTTGATGAGCCTGTCAAGGTCTTTTTCATGTTCCTTGAGCACGTTAACGATGAAATCCAAGGCTTCTAATGCTTCGTCCTTCGATGGAATTTTCCTAGACATCGCTGCATCTCCGCTGTTTCGCTCACCCTATAACAACCATGCTTTATAAATAAAGATTGTTAAGTTTTGCACAGTTTTGTGAATTCAGACGCTTGAATATGCACAACACATAGACAGGTTGCACGTACGCGTCTGGATGTTCAAGGCCTCGCAATGTTCAGAAAGTTCCATGGGAGAATTAAAATATTAGTTTCCGAAAGACTCTAAGTGCTCACGGAGTCCCTTTATGCTCAACACGTTGAATTTCTCTCAGAGAGAAGACGTTCTCAAGTTCATCTCTGACGAGAAAATCAAAATAATGAATTTCTGCCACATTCCCGAAGAAGGCAAACTTAAGGCTGTCAGTTTCTCCACGAATGACCATGATCATATCTATGACGTATTGAAGTACGGTGAGCGAGTTGATGGTTCAAGTCTTTTCACTTCCATAGAACCCGGAAAAAGCGACCTTTACATTTCGCCTCGAATCTCCAGTGCCTTTATTGATCCGTTTGCGATCATGCCAACGCTGAACATTCTTTGTGATTATTTTGATCAAAATGGCAAACCTTTGGATGTTTCGCCGCAGACTGTCTTGGACCGTGCCGAGGCTAAATTGAACAATGCTAACGACATCGTTTTGAAGGCTCTGGCAGAACTTGAATTCTACATAATATCACCTCAACAGTCTGAGTTGCTTTTCACGGATTCATCGGACAACAACTATCACGAGTTCTCTCCTTTTGCCATGTTCGGAGAAATTCGAAACGAAGCCTTAGCAACATTAGCGGTCATAGGCATACCTACAAAATATGGGCACGGCGAAGTCGGTCGAATAAATAGTCGCGATGGCACGACTATGGAGCAGCATGAAATCGAGTTCATGCCGCAGAACCTCGCA
Organism: Candidatus Bathyarchaeota archaeon; assembly: GCA_963845885.1. Taxonomy (GTDB): domain Archaea; phylum Thermoproteota; class Bathyarchaeia; order Bathyarchaeales; family Bathycorpusculaceae; genus DASPPK01. The sequence goes on along the minus strand of CAWJTU010000007.1, from coordinate 80,128 downwards.
GATATGGCTGAGACCATCGCTATTTCGAAATGGGTTATCCGAAACATTTGCGTAAGGCATGGCGTATCAGTTTCGTTTATTCCAAAGATAGATCTTGACCACGCAGGGAATGGAATGCACATCCATTTATGCGGTTTTCAAGACAGTCGCAACGTGATAGCTGGCTCGGATGGAGTCCTGAGCAATGAAGCTCTGTGCTTGATCGGTGGAATTTTGAGATTTGCTCCGAGTCTCTCAGCTTTCGGAAATCCCACACCTGTTTCTTATCTTCGCTTCACCGCCAGAAGAGAATCGCCTATGCATATCTGTTGGAGCGCCCAGAACCGTCTGGCCCTAGTGCGCATTCCACTTTGGTCGAAATCGATATCGACAAAAGGCAGAAAAGAATGCCAAGAAACGTTTGAATACAGAGCTCCAGACGCTTTTGCCAACCCATACCTGCTTTTCGCAGGGTTAAGCCTTGCCGCAAACTGGGGATTGGTGAACTCAAAGGAATCAACAAAAATCGCTGAGGATCTGCACGCACGCTCGATGCCAGAAGAGGAACAGAAGTTTCGAACTCTACCTCGTTCCTGCAATGAATCTGCTCTATGCCTCACGAAGGATAGAAGTCTCTATGAAACGGACGGGGTCTTTCCAGAAAAATTAGTTAACCGAATAGTCAATAATTTGAAAAACTACAAGGATCGGAACATGTGGAGAAATGTGGCTGAAAAACCAGAGGAATTGCAGAAGATTTTGACGCAGTATCTGCACTATGGTTAACAATTCTTGAAGCGCGTGCTATGCCTCTAAGAGGACCTGTGTAACAATCACTTCCGAGATTCTGAGAGCCTGGTTCGGTACAGAAATGGGAGAGATAGTTGTTCCAGATAAGTTCATATTCGTATTCCAGGGAAAAGCACCTGGAAGCGTTTTGGCGAAACACTATACAAGAAAAGGACTTGAGACATTGAAACGAATCTGTGAGAAGGCAAATCTGAGAATTCTGCACTAGTTTTCTATCTCAAACACTAGCAGCGTTTTTCATAGGTGCTGCTTGATCAGTTTAGCCAAGTCTATGACTTCGAGACTGTATCTGCAGTGTGGACAAGATTTCAACACGTCGCTTGTTTCTGTGCCGATCTTTAATGGAGCGCCACAATGGCAGCAATGGTAAGTCAATGTTTGTCCTCTGTCTGCCAACTGCTTGATAAGGGTGTTTACATCTACGTGCAAGACAGTCATCTCTTTTCCTTTTCGTCTGAGTTGCCCTGCTTTCTCAAGCATGCCGAGCTTTTCGCACTCCTCAGCCGCCTCCTCATAACGTCCAGCTTTTTCGAAATGCTCAATAGTCATTTTTTCACTCTCGATTTCTTCGTCCGTATAATAAGCGCACTTTTCTGCTTGGACGAAAAAGTTGTCAGCTCCGATTGAGACTGGTTTGAGGTTGCTTTCTGTTAGTTTGCAAGAAGCGTCATCAAAGTGGTTGCAGTCTTCACAGTTTTTCCTTTTCTTATATTCCTCTTTGATTTTTCCGTAACAATCAGCACAAAGTGTCTTCTGTTTTCCTTCTAACGTCACGTTCAATCCAGAACCGTGAAATTTCTTTCCACATTCATTGCATTGCATGCTTTACCTTCCTCACTCTAACCCAGTCTTCTTTATTTGTTTTACATTCCCCAGGATGCGAAAATGCTTCAACCCAGCAATCGTGAGCGATTTATGATAAGGCTAACCTTACCGTCTATACCTAACCTTTTCTAGGGTAAGAATCACGAACGCGTCGCGAAATACCTACTCGTACGGCTTCGTAGTACGAATTATAATGTACATGAAAATGCCAAAAATAAGCAGCCCAAACCCCCCATAGAGTATAAAACGGCTTAACACAAACATGTCAAATCCAAATGTGTATTTGTGTATCCCTGAGAGTTCACCCGAGGGAAAAATGTTCGTGACGATAAGGCCGAAAAAAACCCCCACCAAAACGATGATTATTCCAATCCCGATCAGCGTAGGGACATTCCTCTGGAACCCTATTCTCCAGTCTCTACTTGGCTTCTGGCTGGTATCCATGTCTTGTCTGATAATTCAGAGTGCAGAGTTTTCTTTTATCTATTTCCTATAATGATGTTTTGAGAAGCGCGAGCTTGACACTTGACAATAAGATATACAGGTTCGCGCATAATGCTAAGCGTGATCAGAATGGAATGGAAGATGATTTCGTTCATACTGATAGCGCGCGCAAGAAAGGAACCTAGGTAGACTGTTGGATTAACCATTAATCCAAAACTGCTGGAGGAAGCACGAAACCGAAACCTGAATTTAAGCAGAATTCTCGAACAAGCCCTATCCTCAATCTTAGACTACATTCCAGGAGAAACACAAACCGAAAGCTCTATTAACTTTCTTACTCGAGGTTCTTTTCCGAAAGAAACTCGGGCGGGTAGATCAGCCTGGTATGATCGCCACGTTGGCATCGTGGAGGTCCCGGGTTCAAATCCCGGCCCGTCCACCACGCTCATCGCAAGGAGAAACCGATTATTCGACAACTGCTTTCGTTTGGCGCGTTTTTGTTGGAGTAGAAAGACTGAAATTCAGAATTGAGTTTAATAGACTTAGGTGGATTGTATGCCCTACTATATTCTGCTGTCGAACTTGACAGATGAAGGTTGGAAAACCGTCAAGGAGAAGCCTGAAAGAATCAAGGAAGTCAATAAGGAACTGCAAGCCTATGGTGTGCGAGTTATAAGCCAATACGCTGTTCTGGGCCCCTATGATTTCGTGAACATTGTGGAAGCCCCAAACAATGAAACTATTGCCAAGGTATCAATCGAACTCGGATCGAGAGGGACAATCAAAATTCTTAGCATGGCGGCTATTCCTATAGACGAATTCATAATGCCCATGAAAAAACGATAGGAGCTTCGAATTCGTCCTCCTCTTTTCTTTGTCCCGAGAACCTCTGGAGAGAAAAGAAGAATCTGTCTATCTCGTGCTCTCAATTGATGCAGACATTCCAGCTGCGGCTAGAACAAGCAACTCAAATGTTTTGTACGCTTCCGTCAAAGTGCTGGCCGTGTACTCGACATTCAACCCGTCCAATCTCTTTGCTGTGGGCAACAATTCCGCAACGTCTGCAAACTGGCTTCCCATGAACGTGATCTTCATTCTGACCGGTTTCTTTACTATTTGAGGCTTGACCTTTCCTTTCTTGAAATTGGCTGTTGCTCTCTTGACCGAGTTTCTCAGTTCCTTTTCGATCTTAAGCATGCTGGGGCTCTGAGCTGAAACTCGGCTAAGCGAGCTCTTCAGAGCGACTGCTGTAATGTTTGGCCATTGTTTCTTGATGTCTTCCTCCAACAGCTTTGCTTCTCCAGCAACCATTATAACTGGCACGTTTAGCTCGCCTAACGCATATCCGTTGAGAAGAAACTCACTTGCTGGGACTCCATTAATCTCAAGCCTGTTGATATGTGCTCCACTGTAAGTGTGGTCGAAAGTGGATTTTGCTGTTCCAAATTTTGCGTGATACCCTAAAAAAAGCGCTGCGTCGCAACCTTCTGCACCAGCAACCATTGCTAAAGGTCGATAAAATCCGCGGACAATCTCAACATATTCTGGCAGATCATCAACGAGAAGGTTAACCATTGGACCGTGACTGTCGGCGATGATTACTGTCTGAAATCCGTTTTTATTCAATTCATCGGCAACTGTCAAAGTGACTCTTGTTGCGATTTTCCGGGCTTCCTCATATAAGGAGCCTTTTAGGTTCAATTGGCCAGGGATGACGACGTATGGCATTCCTTCCATGTCGACCGAAATGAACGCTTTCAACACAATCACGAATGGAGGTTCACGGGGTTCAGATTAAAGACTTTCGATGAATCGCGTGATAATAGCGTTCAAATTGTCTTCGTCAGTTGATTCAGTGGAAACTAGTGACACTGCTCGTGGTACGCCAGAGATCCAATCTTGCTCTTCAGGCTATCTTGGTTTTCTTTCAGGTCTTGGGCCTCTCCATTGTCTCAAGACTCTGGAGCGCAAATGTCACTAGGAGAAGCAAGATGAAGGAAAAAGCGATGATGAATATCTTGTACAATATTGGAATGGTTGAAAAAAGCAGGACATAAACGTTTATGATCGCGATTATCAGCGTAACCACGCTAGTTGCATCCGTCTTGTTTCTCATCATCTTCATTGCAGCTCTTTTGTAAATCTGCCTAATTCACGGTGCTATGACCGAGATAAAAACAGTTCTCTATAAACACATATCTTCTGTCAAACTTCATTACGATCAAAGCATGTCAGGATTATTCGGGAATTGCCGACAAAGTTAAGAGTTAAAACGTTCATGATCATAATGTATGGAGAATGGTAGAAAGCCCCTTTCCTTTTTCTCCTTTCCCCGCAAAAGCGGTTCTACCATTCTCCCAAATTTACTAACAGATTTGCGCGGCGCCAAAATATATCTTTTGGTGAGTTAACAAGAGTAGGTTGAATTGACGAATTGTGTAATAAGGAGCTTCTTGTCAGCACTTTGTTTCTAGGGCCCAACTGTATTTCTTTTGTAGGGTTTTGGGATAGATTTTTTCGACAGAAAAATCTACTTGCTTTGCCCATATCACATATGCCATAGGGTCGATGTAAGACTTCAAAGAGGTTCCGAGATTGTATTCTCTTGTCTCCTTCGTCAGTTTTATGTCGAGTTTAGCTTTTTCAAGTCTTTTGGCAATTGTTTCTGTGCTCTTTCCGTGTTCAGTTTTTTCCTTCAACTTATTTTCAAGCTCGTGGAGGGAAGTCTCTTTTTTCGCCAATCTCTCCTCAAAGTTCGATGGTATCTTTTTCTTATGATTGGCTATCTTTGCCGCTTCCAAGTTGGCCATTTTTGCGCAGAACTGTTTTGCGTAATCTGGGTCTTCTTTTTTCGTGTCACACTTTCTAAGATGTTCTCTGACGGTTGCCGTGCATCTCCATGTTCTGAATACCTTGGCAGTGAGACCTTGCATCCTTTCAGATAGGAACCGAGAGACTCTTCTTGAGTTGATTCCTTCGAAAAGATATTCCTTGCTCGTTTTCGAGAATTCCTGTATGTTCCTGATGACGCTTGTTGGCGCCTCAACACTCTTTGTCCATCTGACGCAGTCTTTTCCCAGAAAGTCAAAGTTGAGTTTGTTGCCTTCAATCTTGATGTGTTCAGGTCTAAGTGTTATGGCTCCAACCGTATCTGCTTCGCCAGGGTCCTTCTCGTCTCCGACTCTAAGGTTCACTTTTAATATTAGCCAACTGACTGTTGCTATCTTCCGCGTGTCCAAATTATCAGAATCAAGGTTTTTCATTATGTGGGCTTCGACTTTAGGCACTTCTTTCTCAAGTTTTCCAGCCTTCCTGAATTTCTCTTCTTCCGCCTTCTGTTTCAAGAATGCAGAGTCAGAGAACCACACATACTTCATTTTTCCAGTCAGCTTGTCCTCCCATTTCGCAAGATACATTTTTTGAGGTTCCCAAACTCGACCTTTCCAATTGCCGGAAGGCATGGGGTTTTCAGGAGAAATGTTTAGAATTATGTCTTCTTCTCTTGGTCCTTCTTTCCATTTTCCGCGTTTCGGATGATCTCCTCTTCCTGCGAAAATGCACGATGGTTCGGCTGTCCAATTTGCAATTTCGAGTTTTCTTCCGTCAACAACAGCGTAACCAAGTTTTTCTTTGAGAGCTTCTCGAACTATTTTTCTCTCTGCTGCCAACTTCTTCTTTTCTTCCTTGGACATGTTCAGCTTCCTTTGCTGTTCCTGTGCGACGTAGTTTGCAACTTCGGAAAAATCGATTTGCGATTTTTTATCAGCCATCCATTCGTTGTTCTCTTTTTCCAAACTGCTTGGATAGCTGTTTTTGAAGTCATTCAGGTAGATCAAGGACTGGTTTTCAGTCTTCAATTTTTCAAGGAAGTCAAGGATGAAGTTCCTGTAGAAGAGCTTGTCAGGAGGAGAGGTTGGCGACTGTCTCTTTCTGATCCAGAACACTGCCATTTGCTCGGTTTTGGCGGAAAGTTTTATTAGTTTTCCTCCAATTCCGACGTTGAATCCTCTGTAATCATACTTCGGAACGTAGATCCCGTTGTGGGCTAGGGTCTTCATGCAGTATTTCATTTTTCTCTCTCGTTGTTTATTTCGAAATTGATCGGTTAGTTTTCCATTTCATTCTTCAGCGTCGCCTAAAAGACTTGTCCTTGCGATCTCCTTTGTTCTCGAAAGGTTTTGTGAAGTTTGTCAACAGTGTCATCGTCGATATAGCCTTTGTGGGGACGGAAACCGCCGGCGAACGTAGCCGGAATATGAAGGAGTTCATGTATTATCGTCTTTTCTTTGTCTTCTTGGGTTAATCTGTCGAATCGTTCTGAAATGACTTCTATCACGTAGGCTGATGGAATATTGAGGGTTTGCTGCCAGACTTTGCCGAGGCCGTGGATTCGAGCGATTGTGCGGCGTGAGGCTGATCCTTTGCTTCTGATACAAAATACGAATTGGGGAACAACATGGAAGAAGTCCAGTTTTTCTGCGATCTCGTCTGCCAATTTCTTAACATCTGCGGCTTCTGTATAACTTATCGGCACGTCTGCACCTCTGACTAATTAGTCATTCTTCTTGGGCTGTTAGCTATTTCTTCATTGCATAAGCCAATGCAAGAAAGAAGGCTCTAGCAATAAGAGATATTCCCAGAAGAACTATTATCAAGGCCCAAAATTCAAACCATCTCTGTGTGTCGACAAGCCACGTTTGAATCAAGTACGCAGCTCCTAGCCAGAAAACGATGTCTCCGAGATTTTGGGCTTTCCTTCGAGCTGATGAATAAGTTGCAAATCTGGCGACAAGCATGGCGGCGAGAAAAACGCCCCAAATCAGACTGAATTGTTCGCCAGCTGAATACACTGCAATATGAGCACTAACGTCAGCTGGTCGCGGAAGGTAAATGTTGCCTCTGACATTCACAGAAATGATGTCTTGGAAGAAGTTGGTAATCTTGTCGATAAGATTCGGTGTGACTATGAAGATGATTCCGACTAGAACGAAGAAGAACCCTACGGTGATCGCGCTAAGAATCCCTTCCTTATGCCTATGCGTATATTCTTCTGATGTCAATCAGATTTCCTCTCTCAACTGCACATTTTAGTTGAGCAAGCATATATAACGTTTCTTCGCGTCCAAGCTTCATTATTATCGATTGCTGTCGCTTCTCAATATCAAGTTATTCTCACATGGCAGACAATGTCGAAGATGACGACGGAAAATGGTCATGATCGAATGGACTTTTCTTTACCATGCTTATTTTTGATTTGATGAAGACTTCTTTTTTCAATTGGTCTTGAGTTGAGGATATTTTAAATACTTATTATCAAGAATAGAAAGACAACAGAATAGGTGTCTAAGACATGGTGCAATGTCCAAAGTGCGGTAACGAAGTCAGCGAAGATATGGCTTTTTGCCCAAGATGCGGAGCCGCGCTAAAAATGCAGCCGCCACCTCCTACCGAAGCCAGACCTAGACAATATCGAAGGGACGAAAAGTCGGAGAAAGGCGAGAAACGTGAGAAGCGTGAGAAAGAAGAAAAAGGTGAAAAACACGAGAAACAAGGATACGGCTTCATTGGTCCCCTGATCGGTGGTCTAATCCTAATCTTCCTGGGTGTGACTTTCTGGCTCGAAGTGAACGGCACACTCGCCGGAGCATATGTATGGTCTTTCTTCCTGCTAGTGGTTGGAATCGTAATAATACTCGCTGCGCTCTACACTGGATTTGTCCTGACCCGACGGCATCCCAAACCCTAGATAAATGTTCCGAGAAACAATCTGTGAAGACGGTGTTCCAGAAGAGTCCAAGCTTTACGTCTGCCAAAAATGCGAAAGTAGTTTTTACCCGCAGCCTCTATCATATCTCCTATCGCATACCTCGGAAACAAACATGAAGAGACCACGAGCTCCCCCCATTCTCCACGATTGAGTTCATGCAACATTTTTGTCCTTTGTCCAGTGACAACTTCAAAAAAATAAGTGTCGTAATTAGGACTGATGTAAGGCAGGCTGTCCAACTGCTGACCGAAGACACCTTCGGTTGCACTGTAAATCTCAACGATTGGAGCTTTTCCGAAGTATTTCCTGAGCACCGGGCCATACTTATACTGAATCTTAGGAACGCTTGTGCAGAATAACGCACGTGTGTTCCAGAGATCTCTTGGTTTCTTTCCATGTTTGCGCTCGAGATACTTAGCGAAAAACAGAATCACCGGGGTCACGCCCATTGCAGCAGTTACATTTTGATCGAGTGCTTGTTGATAGGCGAGTTCGAATCTTTTCTCCCAGTCCGACTTTTTGATTCCTGAGCCTAAAGCGTCTATATCTTCTTGTTTTGGGATGAGGCCGATTTGTTCCAGTGCAGGGTTCAGTCTGGCGTAGGTTCCCGAACTGTACCCATACGTCATAGTCTTTCCGTTGACTATTAAAGTGTGAACGTTGGATGGAAAGTTTAGGTTAAGTATCCTCCCGTTGAAAAGTTCATTGTCCTTACTTCTCAAAGCGTGATTTATCAAAGCTCGCGATCCACACGACAAAATCTGTTCTATATGCTTTCTCGTTACGGGCAAAACTTTGGCTGGACCTGTAGATCCACGAGTCATGACCCAGCATAATAATGGTTCTGGGAGAATGGAGCTGTAATCTCCCTTCATAACGTCTGCAAAGTATGGGTTCAGTTCCCTGTAGTTCACAATGGGAAAATGTTTCCTGAAATCCTCAACATCTCCAATTTCGGACGCAAAGTGCTGTTGACCAAATCGAGTTGCAGCGTATTCTTTGAGAAGACTGTGTAAAACTTCTTTTTGAGCGCGTTCCGGGTTCTCCAAGGACCTGTACCAAGGTTGCACTAGAGGGCCGAAGATGTTATCGAAGTTAACTCCCGCAATCATGATGTCCAGAAATCTAGTCCTATCCATCGGTTTTATATGTTTCCTATCTACAGCGCTCGCTGAGTTGAGCCTTCTTAAAGCTTTATTAACACTAAGAGAAAATAATAGACAACATAAATCAATGAATCAAGTGAGATGGAAAAGATGTCAACAGGAAGCAGTTCACAGTTCGACATAAACCATTGGCTCTTACGCCTCGTCGCATTCATAATCGACAGTATAATAATCGGCATTGTAGCATGGATACTATTCTTTTTGGTAATTGCATCACTGATATTCAGCGGCGGTTTGTATTTTGCATGGGGATATGTCCTGGGTTTTCCCTTTCTCTTAGGTATACTCGAAATACTTTACTTCATGTTTATGGAAGCTTCTTATGGTGCAACACTGGGGAAGAGAGTCTTGGGATTACAGGTGCAAATGGTAAACGGCAGCAAAGTAACGTTTGAAAAAGCATTCATCCGCAACATGAGCAAGATACATTGGCTTTTGCTCCTACTGGATTGGATATTGGGAGTCGTTATCCCTGGACAGGACCGACGCCAGAAATACACTGATCGTATTGCAGGAACAACCGTTGTTCAACTGAAACAGCCTTTCGCAGCAGCTACTCCACCGCCTCCACCGCCGCCGCCAGCATAGCAGCAGTAATTTAGAGATTGACCCTCAGTTTTTCCCTTTTTTCTTTTGTATCTGTTTCGCGGCAGAATGTTGGTTCATCTTGCGAAATATAATGTTTAAATACGTTCCGTCTCTAGTTCTATCGGAAAATAGAAATGTCATCTGAAAACGTTCATCTCTTCAACACTCTTAGGCGATCGAAAGAAAGATTCATTCCTATAGAACAAGGACACGTGAAAATGTACACGTGCGGACCCACAGTTTATGACTATAGTCACATAGGAAATATGCGGGCCTTCATTTTCGAGGATCTTCTCAAGAGATGGTTAGAATACAGAGGGTTCAAGGTCACCCACGTAATGAACCTGACGGATGTTGACGATCGAACTATTAAAGTCCGCCAGAACCCAAGGCATCCCTATCAAACAGGCTGCGGAACACTTCATACAGGCCTTCTTCGAAGATCTAACGACATTGAGAATCGAGAAAGCAGACGTCTATCCGAAGGCAACAGACAACATTCCCGAAATGGTTGCACTCGTCAAGAAGCTTATCGAAAAGGGATACGCGTATCGAAGCGAGGACGGCTCAATATACTTTAACATTTCAAAATTCAAAGACTACGGCAAACTCGCCAGAATCCAAGTCAGTGAACTCAAGGCTGGCGCCAGAGTAAAAGTCGATGACTATGAAAAGGAGCAAGCCTCAGACTTCGTCCTTTGGAAAGCATGGGATCCGGAAGATGGCGATATTTTCTGGAACACTGAAATCGGCAAAGGCAGACCGGGCTGGCATATAGAGTGTTCGGCAATGTCGATGAAGTATTTGGGAGAAACGTTTGATATTCACTGTGGCGGCGTGGACAACTTGTTTCCTCACCATGAGAACGAGATCGCTCAGAGCGAGGCGGCTACCGGAAAGGAGTTTGTGCACTACTGGTTACATAATGAGCATTTGCTAGTCGAAGGCAAGAAGATGGCCAAAAGGCTCGGCAACTTCTTTACAGTCAGAGATCTCATAGCAAAAGGCTACGATCCAAGTGCCATACGCTATCTGATGATATCCACGCACTACCGACAGCAGCTGAATTTCACCTTTGAAGGCCTAGAAGCAGCAAAGAAAACACTTGAAAGGCTCGCGAACTTCGTCCAACGTCTGCTCGACGTTAGAATTGAAACAAGCAACGGCAGAGTTCAGCAACTTGTTGAGAAAGTGCAGAACGATTTTGAAGAAGCGATGGACGATGATTTGAACATCAGTGTCGCTCTTGCTCACTTGTTTGATTTTGTTCGAGACGTGAATAATCTTTTGGATAACAATCTGTTAAATCGTGTCGAAGCGCAGAAAATCCATAGCATGATGCTGCAATTTGACAAGGCTCTTGGCGTCATTGGCGAAGTCAAGAAGGAGGAAAAACTATCGAGAGAAGCGGAAGAACTTGTTCGAAAACGCGAAGAAGCTAGAAAGGCTAAAGACTATAAAACTGCTGATGAAATAAGAGAGAAGTTGAAAACTATGGGTATTATAATCGAAGACACTGGGCAGGGTGTCAGATGGAAAGCGGAGAAACAGTAGTTGCTTATGTCGCTTGAATAGGTTGAGAGTTTTGTCTTTTACGAAAGTAATTGAAATGCTGGTGTTAAGACTTATGCGTCTCTTGGGAATCCTGAACTTCACAAGAGTCATTCGCATAGGTCTGTCGACCTATCGATTCACAGACTACTTCAGAGGAATGGAAAAAGTCGAGGCCGTCAAAGAGATTTTCGGAGACAAGACCGATGAAGTTCTGCGGAACCTTATGGTGGATTTCACTTTTGTTGGCGGTTACATGTTTGTGAACAACTCAAATGGACATCTGATGATAAGTTCAAAATACCTGAATAACGGTGACAAAATTGACATCTATCTTGACCTAATACATGAACTCGTTCACGTGAAACAGTACATGGAAGGAAAAGAACTCTTCGATGTTAACTATAATTATGCTGAGAGACCAACTGAGGTTGAAGCGTACAAGGCAGCAGTACGTGAAGCAAAGAGGTTGGGATTGAGTGATGATAGGATTTGTCAATACCTCAAGACAGAATGGATGAGTGTTGCTGACTTCAGGCGGCTTGCTGAGACGGTTAATGTGAGTTGCGATCATTGGCTCTCGACATGACATAATTATTGTTTTTGATTTGCCAGCTTCTACAACTGACTCTTGCCAAAATTGTTCCATTCATTCCTGCTGTATTTCTCTCGTTGGAGCCGCCTCGAAAGGTCATTCTCAAAAGGAGACAGTTCTCCAGTTTCAAGTTGGATGTGCAAGGCTTGTTCAAAACCTTCGATCAAAGCTTGGTTCACTTTTTCAATCTCAGTCTCTTTACCAAGTTCTTCTCTGAGTGATGTGATCTTCTTTTGGGCCACGTTCACGACTTGCAGAGTGGTCTTGGCCCAAGGAACTCTAAGTAGTGTGAACATCTTTTCCAAATCAACGCTGAGTAGAAGAGTTCCGTGTTGTAGAACGACTCCTTTCTTGTGGGCTTGGGCGCTGCCTGATATCTTCCTGCCTCTAACCGTTAGGTTGGGACAGATTTTCTCATTGCCTCGGTTGAAGTCTGCTCGCACACCAAGCGTCTGAACAGCACGAACGAATCCAGAATAGATCCTATTGTAGACTTCGTTTATGTCTTCGGTTCCCAAGTCATTTTTTCTGGCGACCACACTGTACGTGATTTCATTTGCGGCGTCATGATAGACGGTTCCCCCGCCCGTGATTCGCCTGACTACATCAACACCGTTTGCTCTGCAGTTTTCGAGCTGAACCTCTTTCTGTATGTCTTGGAATCTTCCTATAGAAACAGCAGAAGGATTCCAGCGATACAGTCTTATTGTGTTTGGAACTAGATTTCTTATTCTGGCCTGCAAAATCGATTCATCAATTGCCATATTCATAAATCCGTCGTGAGTTTCAAGTTTGAGCAGGCGCCATGTATTCAAAGCCATAACCACGAGGAGAAAACCTTGCTAATCTTAAGTGCGTTGCGATATTCTGGATGACCCGGACCTGCGCATTCAAGTGAACACACCTTCTTATGGTATGGAGCAAGGACAAGAGACGCCAAGCCGTTGATTATTTCGGATTGAAAGCGTTTAATCCGAGTGTTTCTGGGTTTGGTGGAACATTCTATTTACTGACAGTTCGGCAAAGAAGACAACAGTTAGCGAGAAGTATTTCCGTAAGGAAGTATCGTGATATTGGCATACGTCAAGGTGTACAATCTTTGAACAATAACCAAGCAATCTGTATTGTCTCAATCGACCGGGAACTTATGAACATGATTCTTGAAGGCGCCAGAAATCTGTATCCGAGGGAATCAATGTTGATTCTAAGAGGGAAAAAGAGCAAAAACACAGTAAAAATCACGGATCTGCTGGTTCCTCCGCTTGCAAACTATGGACGAGGGTATACGCAATTTCAACTTCACAGGTTGCCAATGGATTTCTCTATTGTTGGAACGATGCATTCTCACCCTTCAGGAAGCGCCAATCCTTCGAACGTCGATCTAAACCATTTCATGGGAAATATCCTCATGATCGCGGCGTATCCATTTGCAGATGAGAACAACATTGCAATCTACACTCGAAATGGCGAAAGAGCCACACTGCAAGTAACGCAAATCTAATGAAGCCCATCAAATGGAGCAAATTCATCAGAGAATCAAATGGCTAATCTGTAAAGAGGTGCAGATTTGACGACAAGAGTCATATTGCTCGTTGACTTGGACTACTTCTATGCACAATGTGAGGAGCTCAGGAACCCGTCTTTGAAAGATAAACCAGTGGTGGTTTGTGTCTATTCAGGACGGACAGACGAAAGTGGAGCAGTCAGCACTGCAAATTACTTGGCGCGCAAGTATGGCGTGAAATCGGGAATGCCCATATACTTGGCGAAGAAGAAACTTGAAAATGTGGATGCTGCTTTTTTGCCTGTTGACGACAAATTGTACGAAGAAACGTCCTACAAAGTCATGCAATTTCTAAGAGGTTACGCGGACAACTTCGAACAGGTTGGCATTGACGAAGCCTACCTCGACGTGACAAAGCGAACTAATGGAAATTTCAAAGACGCCAAAGACCTCGCCAACCAAATAAAAAACCAAATGCGAAGCTACCTTGCTTTGAGTTGCTCAATAGGGATAGGACCCAACAAACTCGTTGCAAAAATCGCGGCCGACGAAAAGAAACCAGATGGACTAACGGTTGTAGAACCAAGTCAAATCAGAGAATTCTTGGAACCTCTCCTGGTTGGTCGTCTTCTTGGTGTGGGGGTCAAAACCGTTGAGAAAATGCGTAACATGGGAATTTGCACGGTTTCAGATCTCGCAAAATTTGATGTTCAAAAGCTGATCTCTGAGTTTGGGAAAACTGTCGGAACGTATTTTCACAGCGCATCGCTGGGAATTGACAATGAACCCGTCAGTGAGAAAGGTGAAGCAGAATCACTGAGCAGAATTTCCACGCTAAAGGAGGACACGAGAGAATTGAGGGTCATCCTCGAAAAAACAGACGAGCTTTGTCTCGATCTGCACAACACCATCACTGGGAAGAAGTCGACCTTCAAATCAGTCAGTATAATTGTCATCGCCAAAGACTTGAGTCTGTATAGCAGGTCAGAAACAATTGAGAATTCGACGAACAGTCTTGAAGCAATGAAGAAGATCGTTCAAGAACTCCTTTACAGGTTCTTGAGCGAAAATCCTGTAGAAATCCGAAGGGTAGGAGTGAAACTCTCCGGTCTTACAGAGATTGGGGAAAATCAGAAACAGATCACAAGCTTTTTTGGGTCGTCACAAGAATAGCTGTTCTTTTCTTGGTAAGCCTTATCTTTTTCGTTTTTCAAGTTCATAACAGACAATTATGACAGCAAAGAATGAAACGAGCAATTCAAGCAGACTTCCTCCGGGCCAACGACCGATCAAGAATCTCTTGAGATGGGGGATTGATCATCCGGGAATAAGTCGTTCCAACCCGAAGATTGATCTGAAGACTTACATCTTGGAAATAGGCGGAGAAGTCGAAAATCCTGTCAAATTCGGCTGGGAGCAGGTTCTCAAGCTTCCAAAAGTTGAGTCCGTCAGCAATTTTCATTGTGTTGAAGGTTGGAGTGTAATGGACTGTCGGTGGGAGGGCGTTCAGTTCAAACGCGTAGTGGAACTGGTCAAACCGAAGGAGAATGTCACTTCCGTGACTTTTTACTGTGCAGATGGATACACTACCTCTCTCACATTAGATGAACTCTCAGGCGAGGATGTACTTCTGGCCTACGGACTAGGAGGAAAGCCTTTGGAGGAAGGAATAGGGTTTCCGTTGAGACTTGTTGTCCCCAACAAATACGGGTACAAGAGTGCGCTGTGGGTTGTGAAGCTAAGGTTTACGGTTGAAAAAGAACTCGGGTTCTGGGAGAAACGAGGTTACAGCGACACAGCGGACATTTGGAGTGACGATCGATACTCGAGATAGACGGGTTCCTTTCTTACTAAGCCACTTTTTTTGCAGATAGAAAGTTTATTGTACTCTCTAAGCCTAAAACTACCCACATCACAGGTGAATTTCTTTGTCAGATCCAGTTCAGACAACAGTGAAACAGATAAGACGCCTTGAGATCCAAGGTGCAAGAAATGTTGCGATCGCCGCAATAAAGGCAATACAAGGTCTTGCTTCTCGAAGCGAAGCCCCCACCAAGAAAGATTTCATCAGAGAGCTGACCAAAGCTAAAGATGCATTGTTTGCTTCGCGGGCCACGGAGCCTCTCATGCGAAACGCTATCAGACTGGTCATCAACAGAGTCGATAAAAGCGAAGAAAAGAACGTTAAGCGACTCGTAGAGGTCGTATCTCTGGCTTCGGAACAGTTTCTTGGAGATCTTGAAAGTTCCAGGAAGAGGATTGCTGAAATAGGAGCAAAAAGGATCAGAAGCAACTCTGTTGTTCTGACACACTGTCATTCTTCCACGGTCACGAATCTTTTGAAGAGGGCCCAGTACGAAGGCAAGGTCTTTGAAGTTATTTGTACTGAAACGAGGCCGGTTTTTCAGGGTCAGGTAACTGCCAAAGAGATGTTGGATCTGGGTTTGAAGACCACGTTTATCGTGGATTCGGCTTCGCGATTTTTCATGAATGACGTTGACCTAGTTCTTGTTGGTGCCGATGCGATAACTTCAGAAGGAAATGTCATCAACAAAATTGGGACAAGTATGGTTGCGCTTGTCGCCCAGGAGTCTCGAACACCTTTCTACGTTGTTTCAGAGCTGTTGAAATTCGATCCTGCGACCGTGTCTGGCGACTACGAGAAGATTGAAGAAAGAAGTCCGAATGAAATATGGAAGAACGCTCCAGAAGGCTTGATTATCAGAAATCCAGCTTTCGACGTAACTCGAAGAGACTTCATCCATGGCATAATCTGTGAAGACGGGATGATTTCCCCGCATTCAATTACCGAAGTGATGCATAGAAAGTACCCTTGGGTTTTTGAGTAAGCATTTTCTTTTCTAAAAACCTTTAATCCCAATTCACCTTACTACCTTTGGGCGTGATCATTCGTGAGTTTGAAAGCCAGACTTCTCAACATTCAAGCCGGCGGACAGAATATCGTTTTGCTCGGAGACGCAGACGCAAGTTCCTTAGGCGTTCATTCTTCGGATCGTGTGAAGATAACCTATACTGACAAATGCCTGGTTGCCATCGTTAACGTCGGCGCGAATTTTCCGCAGGGTTCTATTGGCTTGTATGAGGAAACTTCGAGAAAGTTGGGGATAAGCAACGGAGATACACTTGAGGTTGAGGCAGCAACTCTTCCGGAGTCGCTCAGTTACATACAGGCGAAGATTCGAAACGACCGGTTGCGAGAGGATGAGATTGAATCTGTGATTAGGGATGTTGTTGAGCGTCATCTTAGCAGCATCGAACTGTCTGCCTTCCTTACGGCACTGTACATTCATGGCCTGAGTATGGATGAGATTGAAGCTTTGTCGAAGGCTATGGTGAAGACTGGAAGCACACTATCGCTGGGCAAAACACCTATCTTGGACAAGCACAGTATAGGCGGGATTCCAGGAGACAAAACCTCTATCCTCGTTGTACCTATAATAGCCGCCGCAGGTTTTACAATTCCCAAGACCTCTTCTAGGGCAGTCACCTCCCCAGCCGGAACTGCGGATCGAGTTGAATCCTTGTGTCCGGTGAACCTTTCGGTAGAGGAAATAAAGGAAGTGGTCGAAAAAACGAATGGTTGTCTAGCTTGGGGTGGCGCATTGGAGCTAGCTCCTGCTGATGACCTGTTCATTCAAATCGAGTACCCCTTGGCCATTGATCCGATGCTTCTCCCCTCGATAATGAGCAAAAAGAAGGCTATCGGTGCGACACATGTTGTTCTGGATATTCCCACTGGCAGAGGGGCAAAGATAAAGACCATTGGCGATGCCGACGCGCTAGCAGCCGATTTTATCGATCTCGGCAAACGCATGGGCATGAACGTCCAGTGCGGAGTCACCTTTGGAGAGCAACCGCTTGGCAACGCAGTAGGGCCAGCGTTGGAAGCAAGAGAAGCGTTGACCGCAATTGCAGGAAACTGCTCTGCTGACCTCAGGGAAAAGGCAACGAGTCTAGCAGGGATACTGCTGGAAATGGTTGGGAAGAAAAATGGAAAGAAACTCGCAGAAGATATATTGAAGTCTGGCAAAGCAGAGAAGAAACTGCGAGAGATCATCGAAGCTCAAGGTGGAAACCCCAACGTTAAACCCGACGATCTGACCATTGGTGACAAGAGAGCTTCAATAATAGCGGACAAGGACGGCATTGTATTGTGGATGAATAATGAAGATATCGCGAAGATCGCCAAGCAAGCTGGAGCTCCAAAAGACAAAGGTGCAGGGCTACTGCTCAAGGCGAAGCTGGGTGATCCTGTCAAGAAGGGTCAAGTTCTCTTAGAGATATTCGCCGAGAGAAGCCCCAAGCTGGAATCTGCTGTAAGGCTTGCAAATCGAGTGGAGCCGATCGGATTGATCAAGAAGCCCGAAGACCGAATGCTTATGGAAAGAATTCCGACGCTTGCAGTGCACAAGAAGACTTTCATATTAGAAAGATGATTGACGATAAAACAGACTTCTCAATGTAAAGAAAAATACTCCGCTTACTTTGACGTGAAAGATCATGCCTAATCGCGGAACCGCAAATACGGAAGGCTCAGAAGAGCCATTCAAAGCATACATTGTGTGGCTTGTTCTCGGCGGAAAAGTTGAGGATGCATTACAGCTTCTTTCGAAACATTACAAAGTTAGTGTTCCTCGATTAAAAGTTGGCTTGCCTAGTCGTCACAAGATTAAGGCGTCCGGATGTTATACCCCCAAAGACCGTACTATTTACCTGAGAAACTCCGACACGATAATGGATCCCTTCGTTATTTTGCACGAGTTTTACCATCATCTTCGTATTTCAATCGACGAGAAACATAAAGGAACGGAAAAATACGCAGATCACTTTGCCATCAAGTTTCTTGAGGCCTATCGATCGTTCGCCGCAAAAGTTTCGAAAAATCCAGCGAAAACGCCTTGACGCGTGGAGAACAGGACAAGGCAGCATTTTGGGAAACGTTCGGAAACATCGTAGCTCAGTTTAAATATCAGAGTTGTGATTAGACGTAGCGAGAGGATATTATCCATGGGTTCTAAGTCCCCCAAAGGCGAATTTGCCGCAAGAGCGCTCGTGGAGAAGAGGAAGAGGTTTCGCTGGAGCAGCATGTACTACAAGCGCCGCATGTTAAGGCTCGACGTCAAAGCGGACCCGCTTGAAGGATCCCCCATGGGAAGAGGTATCGTTCTGGAGAAGGTCGGAGTAGAGAGCAAACAGCCTAACAGTGCCATACGCAAGTGCGTAAGAACGCAGCTTATCAAAAATGGAAGACTAATCACTGCCTTCTTACCTGGAGACGGTGCATTGAACGTTGTTGATGAACACGACGAAGTTTTAGTTGAAGGAATAGGTGGTTCCAGGGGAAGAAGCATGGGTGACATTCCGGGAGTGCGATGGAAGGTTATTACCGTCAACGGTGTATCTTTGAACGAACTTGTTTATGGGCGGAAGCAGAAACCGGCTCGGTGAGTGCTTTGAGTCAGAAGCAAGAAGATAAACAGGCGAGAGAGATCAAACTTTTCGGAAAATGGAGCTTCAAGGGCATTGAGGTTAAAGACCCTGGACTTCAACGGTACATTTCACTTAAACCAGTTGTGATTCCTCACAGCATGGGTAGACATGAGCATAAGCGTTTCCGGAAGGCAGGTGTCAACATCGTGGAGCGACTGGCAAACAACATCATGCGTCCAGGGAAAAACGCTGGGAAAAAAGCTAAAGTAACTAACATGGTTAAGCACGCCCTTGAGATAATTAACCTTAGGACCGGCAAGAACCCCGTGGAGGTTCTGGTCAAAGCCGTTGAAAATTCTTCTCCTTGCGAAGACACTACGAGAATCAGCATGGGTGGAATAGTCTACCACCTTTCAGTTGATGTTGCGCCTCAAAGAAGGGTTGACTTGGCCCTGCGACACATCGCTGATGGTGCAAGACAAGCCTCGACAAACAACCCGCGTTCCATCGACGAATGTTTGGCAGAGGAATTGATTCTTGCTGGAAACCACGACGTGAAGAGCTTTGCGGTCGCCAAGCGAAATGAAATCGAAAGAGTAGCTCAAGCATCACGGTAAGAGCTTTATCTATCTCTTTATTTTAGACGGATTTCTACGATATCACCGTCTTCAAGACGGAATGTTGGTCCAACCTTCTGTGGACTGAAGACAAGACGTTTGGACCACACTTTTGCAAAGTTGAAGTTTTCTTTGAAGTCGCTATGGATCGCTCTTGCCAAATCGTAAATCGCTGCCCCTTTCTTGAGTATAAACGGTTTCTTCGAGTATTCTCTTTCGTTTGGTTCTTTAGTGTAAATGCGCATTATCTCAAGTGTCTTGAACAACGTTTCACCTAGCCTGTCAAGGCCTTCACGGGTAATCGTTGACGTTGAAATCAATGGCAGTTTCTCTCCGAGATAAACCCTCAACAGTTTCAGATTTCCTTCTGCACCTTTCAGGTCGATTTTGTTTGCTATTACTATCGATGGCTTGTAGACCATGCTTTGAAAGACTGCCTCTTCTATGTCACTCAATTTTGCGTCGCCGTATATCTTCACGAAGGCGTCGTTGACATTGTAGTCTCTTAGGACAGTTTCAACTTCCTTGAACGTGCAGTCGACGAGTCTTCCTATGACAACGATGCGCAAACCGGCGCCCATATATTTTCTTTCAACTTCAACCCTTGATCTTGGTTTGCTCGTTGAAATTCGAGCCTTATTCAGCTCATCCAATATGCATTTCAGTTGGTTGACCGGATTTTGTGACAAGTCTATAAGAATGATCAATCCATCTGCGTTTCGAGCTATCCCCAACGTCTGCAATCCCCATGCTCTTCCTTCGGCTGCACCTGGCATGAGAGCTGGAGCTTCGATTATCTGGAATTGAAGATCTTCGTATTCAAGTATTCCTGGAACCGGCTCTCTTGTCGTGTATGGGCTGGTTGAGATTTCGACCTTTGCGTTAGTAACCGTTCTCAGCAGGCTGCTTTTTCCTGCCTTTGTTAGACTGACAAGAACGAGTTGAGCTGCCCCTTCTTTCTCCAGAAAGATTTTTGGTCCGGTTTTTCCAGCTTTCTTTTTCTTTTTTTGTTCAATCTCTTTTCTGAGTGCAGACATCTGCTTCTTTACTTGCGCACAGGTTTTTGCTGTCCCTTTGTGCTTCGGGACGAGGCTCAGGAATTCCTCCATGCGCTTTATTCTCTCTCGTGGGTTTTTTGTCTCCTCGACTTCTGCCCATTTTTTTCTTGCATCTGGAGGTAAATTCGCAGGCATGAATTGAACGCGTCCAACTGATATTTCCGAAGACCAAGTATTATATTTGTTCCGCTGTAAGTTTTCGCTGTTTCTGAATCGCGAATAACGGTTAAGGTTTAAGCGTGTTAGGACCAAGATGTTGGTGGGCACGGGTTGTACCATGGACGCGAGAAAGTGTCTTCACTTGTTGCTCTTCTATGACGTATTGCGGCGTCTTCTCAGACCAGCAAACCGGGTACATTTGGGATTAAGATTCCGAATAAGGCGCCTATTATGAACAGCATTATGATGAATACTATAATGGCTAGTATCGCTATTGCGAAGGCTCCCAACCATCCTGTTTTGAAGGTTACCTTGTAGATTCCGATCCAGGCTATGAACGCGATTATGATAGCAAGAGTGAGGCCAGTTCCCCCTAGCAAGCCGCCTAAGACGTAGTCTGTGATCGTTAGGACTATGACGTAGGCTATTGGGCCCAAAATGGAGGCTGCCATTGCTTTTCCAAAGGTGGCATTTTCTTTAGCCACTACTTTGCCGGCGATGTAGGCTGGTATTGAAACGATGATCCATACGATTACGAGGGCCACTATTATTTCCAGCACCGTTACCAAATCGATCCCGTTTGGAAACAGCGTTGCTAATGCCGAGAGCATAGTTCGGTTTTTGATCAGTGTTTTCTTATAACACTTTTGCTATGTCGAGTGGCACGAACAGCCTTTCTGGTTTCGACAGAAGATGACGACGAGTGGACAAGCTACTAGGCTTGTCGATTACACTGTTGTTCCACGCTTGAGCAGGTTTTTTGGCTGTTTTTCGGTCAAAAACACCCCTCCCCCTAGGCTTTCAGTGATCTTTTCGACTGCGTTCGATGTAAGAAGTGTACACCGCTTTATTGCTTTGTCTGCGCGCTTATGCCTGATTCCTTCCACTCATGGGGATTCATAGGACCCCAAAGAATGGTGCCCAACTGCAAGGCCTTCTTTCTCGCAGAACTCCAATATCCGGGACATAGCTCTCAAGTCAATTGCTTTTATTCCATTTTCGTCAGGTCCCACAATTTCGATTATGACACTGAGACCTCCAATTCCGCAACAAGACAGTACATTCTTGTAGATTCTCAAATCATAATCGGCGGGAAAACCCATCTCTTTTACAACTTCCTTGACTTTGTCCACCAAGAAATCGATCTGCCGCGTATTCATTGCATTTACGAAATAGACCTCTCTTCCTCCTATTTTGGGCATTCATATCCCTTTGAAGGCTACCAGCGTCACCGTTTCCTTTATTCCTGGGATCTTACGGATTCCATCAAAGATGAACCTGTCAAGTTCTTCCATCGTGTCAAACGAGACTTCAACATGCAAATCATAAACACCATAGGTAGGAGTTGCTTGTTTAACTCCGGGTATTTTCTTGGCTTCCACCAGAGTTTCTGCATCTTTCCCCGCTTCAACTTTTGCCAATATGTACGCAACAATCAACTGTCAAACACCTATCTCATTTGAACCCGATTTGATCTAATCAGCTTTTCTATTGCTAACAGTAGTGCGTTCTTTCGTGCCCTATAAGTGTCAGCCTCTTTCCTTCTGATTGCCCTTGAGAAGCTAGCAATTCTTGGCGGCTTACGCGATCAGTTTCCTAAAAGCCTACTACCATCGTCTCTGTTTGTGCCACGCCCTTCACGTTTCTCATTGTTTGCGTGACCAATGTGCCCAGTTCTTCAGGTGTTTGAGCCTCAACTATTGCGACAAAATCATACAATCCAAAAACGCCTTTCACTTCTTTGACGCCTTTTATTTCGGCGATTCTTCTTTCGACACTTTTCATGAAGTCCAGATCTGGGTTTGACTCGCTTTGTAATACCTTGATAAGGACGAAAGCTTCCATCAACCTTGACACGCCCTCCGCGAATTAACCTGCAATAAGAAGTGAGTATCGTGGTTTAAAGAGGTTATCTTTGGAGACAAGGGCTTCTTGAGTTGGCCTTTTTCAGGTTTTCAATATACGTGTTTTGTCCAAATCCTTTGATTACTTTTTGCTGTCCGTTAACAAAGTTGAGAATGTGATACAGGCTCTCTTCGCCAGTGAGTTGCTGGTCAAAATAGCATCCCTTTTTCAACCCATTTGGCTTCAGATTTCTGAGATAATCTAGGGCATATGCACAGTGACCGACAATTTCACACGAGGCACATTTCCCCCAGTCTTCAGGGTATAAACAAGGTCCGCAAGTAATGTGACACGCTCTCTTTCCAGGATGCAAGTTTTCTTTTGGTTCGCCTTCACAACGACAACACTTGCTCTCCCAAGTTTCATTTTCCACCATTTTTTATCAAACCTCCGAGAAAATGGTCATTTATACTAACGCAACCATTAAGTATAAGCGTTGCTGTTATAGAATATAAACTAATCGGTGGGAAAGCTAATAACAACAAACAAAAATGCGTCAAAGAACTCTAGGATATTAATAGGGGGGCTTGATGAAAGCGACAGAAAAATCCTGTCTATGTTATCGGAGAATCCAAAGATTTCGCAAGCCGAACTCTCTGAAGCTCTGAAGATTTCGCAACCTGCAGTGAGCCTCAGAATGCGAAAACTGGAAGAAAAAGGAGTGTTGGCACACCTGATCGGGACTGACATAAAGAAATCTGAGCTTTTCTTGGCAAAAGTGGACATTACAACAAATCAAGTTGACCAACTGCTGAAAATTCTGGATAAGTGTCCGCTATATTTGAACTGTTTCCTGACTTCTGGAAAACACAACATGACATGTCTAATGCTTGGAGAAAACGTAAAGTCCATAATGTCCTGCGTTGACTCTCGCTTGAGACAGAACCTTCCCGCAGAAAACATCGAGTTCGATTTGATAGTCACACCAACTCGACCTATGATAGTCCCAATTAAGCCGCAAGCCGAAAGGAAGAAACTCTCGCCCTGTGGTGCAGATTGCAGCGTCTGCAACTTCTACACAAGCGACAAATGTCTGGGTTGCCCTGGTTCGATTTACTACAAAGGAAAATTGCTATAGCTTCGCAACTCAATTTTCTCAGTCGCAAAATTCATTTTGAAGATGCAGTAATGCAGCATCGGAAAAGCGCGCAAGTCATGTATTTGTTCAGGATATGGCTTTCTGCTTAACAAAATTGCTTTTTGTAGCGTGCTCAATTCTCAGAGTCCATGAATGCTTGAGAAAGACAAATGCTCTAACGTCTATGAATTCCGCATTGCATTATCTTAGGGCAGAGCAAGCATTCTTCAAGAACGATTTCGTCGTCTGCTGGTTTCGACATCAAACCAGAATAGTACGCACATTTCGCAGGAGAACCGAGAACCTGTCCATGCTCAAGTCGTCTTACATTGATGACTTTTTGGCCCCTAACTATGATGTCGAGTTTTGACATGCAGTGAGGACACGTATAGAATGTTTCTCTTGGGATGGTGGAAGGATCTATGAGGACTGTAGGCTTATCGAATGATTTCCCACAACCCTCATACGGGCACTTAAGTTCAGTGCCGCGGTGGAGGTGTAATTTCATTAAGAATGCTCCTTCCACGAAATGGCACTAGTATATCAGTAATATTAATATATAATACATGTTCCCGTGCCGGAATATCGGAAGAACACTTTCATGCTTCTCCAATTGCCGTCCAGTCAGGCTAGAAAAGCGCGCACTTATGTCCTGTGGAACTAGCGAGCGCCAAAAACTTATAAACAGAAAATCTTGTAATCTCAAAGAGAGGCAATCAAAATGTCAATAGACATCAAGCTTGAACGTGGAGTTAAAGGGTACAACATAGTTAGAAAAAAATGTCCGAACTGTGGTTCTGAATTCGTCTTCAAACTTCATAAGAATGCAGTTCATGATGTTGGTGGAGACGCGCTATATTATCCTGAAGAAAAGGTTGTTCGTTGCAAGATTTGTATGAGCACATTCAAATATGAAGCTAAGCCTAAGACCTGAAAGCCAAGCACGCGCGATCGAAATAATCGTGCCAGCGCTCTATCTATCCTTTGACATTAATTCGCGTCATTGAATCATCAGAAATCAGTGCGGCTTTGTATATGTGACAGAAAAGAACCAAATACTGCTTTTGAAGCGGCATAGGAGGTTTTCTGCACATGTTTGATAAACGCAGAATGATCATGATAAACTTAAAAT
The DNA here is from genome assembly GCA_963845885.1 of Candidatus Bathyarchaeota archaeon. GTDB lineage: Archaea > Thermoproteota > Bathyarchaeia > Bathyarchaeales > Bathycorpusculaceae > DASPPK01. Next base: position 55,499 of record CAWJTU010000007.1, on the reverse strand, counting down.
AACCGATTGAACAGTTGTGTAAACGAATTCACTAATATTTAGAGGAAATTTGTAAAAATTGGAGGAGAAGAAATGAGCAAAAGTGGAAAACCACACCTTAACTTGGTGATCATGGGCCACGTAGACCACGGGAAATCAACAACAACAGGACACTTACTTTACCTCGCAGGAGCGGTCGACGAAAGAACAATCAAACAGTTCGAAGAGGAAGCAAAGCAAGCTGGAAAAGAAAGCTTCAAGTTCGCATGGGTTCTCGACAACCTGAAAGAAGAAAGAGAAAGAGGAGTAACAATCGATCTTCGATTCCTGAAATTCGAAACCAAAAAATACTATTTCACAGTCATCGACGCGCCAGGACACAGAGACTTCGTCAAGAACATGATTACCGGTGCCAGCCAAGCTGACGGAGCAGTATTGTTCTGTTCAGCAAGACGAGGAGAATTTGAAGCAGGCATCGGACCTGGCGGACAGACAAGAGAACACGCATTCTTAGCATTCACTCTGGGAGTTCGACAACTAGTCGTTGCTGTCAACAAAATGGACGACATATCAGTGAACTACAGCCAAGACAGATACAACGAAATAAAGAACGAAGTCAGCAGAATGCTCAAGATGGTGGGCTTCAAAGTCGAAAAAATCCCGTTCGTACCGACTTCAGGCTGGACAGGCGAAAACCTCGTCAAGAAGACCGAGAAGATGCCATGGTATACTGGACCAACACTCATCGAAGCATTGGACACGTTTGAAGTTCCTTCAAAACCAACAAACAAACCGTTGCGCGTTCCGATTCAAGATGTTTATAGCATCACCGGAGTCGGCACAGTTCCAGTGGGAAGAGTTGAAACTGGAGTGATCAAGGAGAACGACATAGTCATTTTCATGCCTTCCAACAAGCAAGGTGAAGTCAAATCCTTGGAAATGCACCACGAAAGAATACCGAAAGCAGAACCAGGCGACAACATAGGCTTTAACATCCGAGGCGTTGCAAAAACAGACATCAAACGCGGAGACGTTTGCGGGCACGTAACGAACCCACCGACGATTTGTAAGGAATTCATTGGACAAATCATAGTTATCTACCACCCGACAGCAGTCGCAGCTGGATACACGCCAGTTTTGCACTATCACACCGGACAGATCGCATGCAAGTTCACTGAGCTTATAAGAAAAATTGATCCGCGTTCGGGACAAGTTGTAGAAGAGAAACCCACATTCCTGAAGACTGGAGACGCAGCAATCGTGAAGATGGAACCACTGCATCCGATTTCAATCGAAACTTTCTCCGAGTTCGAGGAACTCGGGCGCTTCGCTGTCAGGGATATGGGAACCACAGTGGCCGCAGGAATCGTCAAAGAAATCACCAAGAAAGGGCCGTAGAAAACTCCCTTTTCACCTTTTTTAGAATTTCCCACTTGTTTCTGAATATTTATTCCTTCAATTTGCAGAGTCTCGGAATGAAACCAATTAAGACGGTGAGTCAGGGCCATCTGGCAAGAATCATGTAATGGTAGATGCCACTTTCTTTTGCTTCTTCAACTTCGAAACCTGCCTTTTCCAACAGACCTGCCGCTTGAGTTTCGCTAAACCTGATACTGAGAGGTGGACCGAATTGCATCGGTTCCTTTTTCCAATCCAAATCGACCAGCAAGCCTCCTGGTTTGAGCATTCTTTTCGCATTCTCAAGGACTTTCGATATGGCCTGAAAGTCATGCAGTACGATGCCGAAGAAAACGACATCGGCACAAGATTCACAGAAAACAGCTTCTTCAGCAGTACCGACACGCGTCAACAAATTCGTCAAACCTTCTTCCTCTGCTTTCTTTTGAAGTGCTCCAATCGCCTGCTCGTCGATGTCCAAAGCGTACACTTTGCCCTTGTTACCGACTATTTTAGCTGCGGGAATCGCGAAGAAACCTTCACCGCAACCGACATCGATAAACGTTGAACCACTTTTCAAACCAATTTCAGCTAGAATTCTTTCAGGGCTTTGCCATTTTCGCCTTTCTCTCTCGTCAGCGTAGAATCTTGCGTGACGCAATTTCAACACTCTCGCGACGTTCACTCCAAGTTCTGGATGCGAGTTTCATATAACTGTGTCTCCATCACAAGAATTATTACAGAATCGCTTCAGATAGAAGCCATTCGGGGATTACAATGGTAAGAAAATTGGAGGTAGGAAACAAGGCAAAACGTTTCTCGTTATCCGATCAAGACGGCAAAGAGTTCAACCTCGCAAAACTCCACGGCAAACGCATCCTTCTTTCATTTCACCCACTGGCTTGGACATCAGTCTGTTCAGAGCAAATGAAATCTCTGGAAAAGAACAAGTCATCGTTTGACTCTATGAATACCATCGCCGTGGGAGTCAGTTGCGACACCGTCCCGTCAAAGAAGGCATGGGCAGAACATCTGAGGATTTCAGCAACACGTCTTCTATCAGATTTCTGGCCGCATGGCAAAATTGCAAAGGCGTATCGGCATCTTTTTGAAGGATGATGGAATATCGGGAAGATCAAACATCGTGGTCGATGAGAAAGGCATAATTCGTCTCTTCAAGAACTACCCATTGGGAAAGCTTCCAGAACATAGAAGAAATAAAGGATTTTCTGGGCAAAATGCCCAAAATCAAATAAACAGAAAAATCGTAAGAGCTAAGGTGGAGATAGGCAATGGACAAGAAATCCTTAACTCTCCTCGCAGAAATGCTTGAATCTTTCGGGCCAGCTGGATTCGAGGTTGAAACCGCATCAATCGTCAAAAAAACCGTCAAGGCTTATGCAGATGAAGTCAAAACCGACAAACTTGGCACCGTAATATTCACTCATAAAGGAACTTGCGAGCAACCTCGCGTACTGCTTGCAGGGCACATCGACGAAGTCGGTTTCATCATATCGGGAATAGATGAGAAAACTGGCTTTCTCACCTTCAACCAGTTGGGCGGATGGTGGGACCAAGTGCTACTGTCACAACGAGTCGTGGTGCGAACCGAGAAGGGTGACCTCCACGGCGTAATTGCAGCTAAACCCCCACATCTGTTGTCACCTGAGGAAGCAAAGAAAGTCGTTGAGAAAAAGACGATGTACATCGATATCGGAGCAACAAGCAAGAAAGAAGCCGAAACGATGGGTGTCAGAATAGGAGACCCAGTCGTGCCGTTCTCGATTTTTACCACTATCGCTGGTGGAAAACTTGCAATGAGCAAAGCCTTCGACGACCGTGTAGGCGCGTTTATTGCAATGGAAGTCGTTCGAAAGCTATCTCAGGGCAAGGCGAAACACCCCAACACTGTCTATGGCGCCGCAACTGTGCAGGAGGAAGTAGGCGCTCGAGGCGCGGCGACAACCTCGCACGTTGTCGATCCAGACGTGGCAATTGTGTTGGAAGTTGACATCGCCGGAGATGTTCCAGGAGTACAGCCTCAAGAGGCACCTACAAGAATAGGGAAGGGCCCGTCGATTCTAACTTTCGACAGTTCCATGATTCCAAACCAGGCGCTGAAAGAATTCGTCATCAACACTGCCAAAAAGTCCAAGATCCCGTTCCAACTTTCAATAATATCTGCAGGCGGAACTGACGCAATGAGAATCCACATGAGCCGAGCAGGCTGCCCTAGCATAGTCATCGCTGTTCCAACTCGTCACATCCACTCTCACGTTGGAATACTGAACTTCGAAGACCTTGAAAACGCCATCAAACTCACGTTAGAATTGGCAAAGAGGCTTGACAAAGAGACGGTCGATAGTTTCACAGCCTTCTAAACATCATCTTTAATTTTCGGCTCCATCTCTTTCTAAAAACCAAGAAGATGTATATGCGTTATCATATCTCACTATAGTCGAAATGGCACTAGTTGACAACCGCAAACTCAAATAAGACAGGCTGATTGAGGTTATTTCCGTGAGCTGATAAAATGGCTGGAGCCGAAAGTCTGCTTCCATACTTGCGTGAAAAGAAGAGTTCTGAGGAACAGCAACCAACCATAATAGTGGATGTTCGGGAAGCAAGTTCAGCACCGAAAATCGTCAAGGGTCTCAGGGAACGTTGCGTAAACGTTAAGACTGAAATGCTGCAGAAGGGCGACTACATCCTGTCGGATGTATGTGCAGTCGAGAGGAAGACTGTTCAGGATTTCGTTTACACTCTTACACGCCGCTTTCTTTTCGAACAGCTTTTCCGCCTGAAAGAGGTTTACCCACAATCACTGATTCTGCTTGAAGGTTACTTGCCAATCATTTACAAGTACAGCAGGATTCAACCCGCATCAGTGTGGGGCGCAATGTTCAATCTGGCCAGAAACGGTATCTCAATAGTAAACACAGGTTCTTACAAGGAAACCATTGACTTTCTTTACGTTGCCGCACGTCAAGAACAGATAGTGGAGAAAAGAACTCCAACGGTTCATCCATTCAAAAAAGTGGACACTTTGACTGATGCCCAGCTGTACTTCGTCGCAAGTCTTCCCAACGTCGGAAGAGAAAAGGCGTCTGCAATCCTCAAATGTTACCAGACACCATTGAATGCCATGATAAACGTTGACAACTGGTCCGAGACCGTCCACGGACTTGGACCCAAGATAAGTAACAAGGCAAAAGATGTCTTGAACACAGCATTCAGTGAATGACGAAAAACATCACACACTGGGGCTCTTTTTGACTGTCATAGTGCTGTCAGTCAGAGATGATCGTCGCAAGCGCGATCATAGGCGGTTTCAACGACTTTATCTCGAAACGTGCTTATGTTTGCAGGCAGGAGCTGTTTGACTTGGATGGTGTTGTCGGAGTCTTAAAAGGCGTAAGAGGAAGGACGTTCGATATTGTGTATGACTTGTTCTTCACGGACAAACGAATTGTCGCCGCCATATTGATCCATCCCGCGGATTTCAACGACATCTACAGAAAGACTGATTTAGGAAAAGTCCTGCTTGGGGGATCCGCCCAGGAATGGGCTGTCAAAAGGCGTTCTCTCGATTTGATTGAATCGAGGAGATCAGCCTCAGCTAACAAGACAGTCGACGAAATCTTGGCTCTGCACTGGTCAAACTTGGAAATTGCCTACGAAAACATCAGTTATGTCACGGTCGGAAGAGGACTTCTAAAGAAATCTTTGAAATTCGCTGTCAAAAACCCTCCAGGAAAGACGTTCAGCTTCTCACTCGAAGAGAGCCAAATTGCTGAAGCCGAAGAACTGGTGAAAAAGGTCCTTCCTGGAAAAGCAAGATGAACGCGCACGCTTCAGGATAATGGTCTGACCAGCAACAGAAAATAACCCAACCGTGGATGGGATTCTGAGACTTTGTTGCAGCCTTCTCTAGCACACACGAAAAGAAGACAACTGTTCTTAGAAACGGTAAAATAGAGGAACTTTACATAGCCGTGAAATGAATACTTTGCCTAGGCTGCCAAAGGTTCTTGGTATTCTGTTGATCTGTTTACTGCTCAGCTCCTTTGTTTTCGGAGCTTTAGCAGAAATTGCATATAAATACATTAACCTCTTGTTACCGATTGTTTTCCTTATTCTAATAGCATTTGGAATTGTTTTCTACCATAATAGCAAGCGCAAAAAGCTCGTACCCACTGTAAAGCGATAAGCACTCGTTGCTCGCGCAATCTAGCTCGTGCTTGACCGAAATAACAATCATATGCCAGTCAAAATGAGTTCTTAAGAGCCTATAAATAGCCTTAGTGTGTTACAATTTTGTTACTTACCGTTCAACGAGTGATACAGAATGGATGTTGACATTAATCCGACGAAAAAAATCGTAGTCCTAGGACTGGACAATCGCTCAAAGGACAACATAGCTTGGTGTGCGGCAAGTTACGGTGCTAACAGGCTATACTGGATAGATGGCTATTTGCTGTGTCTCGAAGTCTACGACAAATCCTTTGAAGAGGAATTAAAGAAGAAAGAATTCCCCATAAGTCAAATATGTTACGTAAAGTTTCCCAAGTATGAGAAGCTCTACGAGATCGACAAAAGTTTTCAGATTCCAGTCGTTAACGCATCCGATATGAAACTGTTTCAAAGCATATTGAAAGCAATCCTTGAGTACGAAAAGACAGGTGTCTCAGCCTCGAAATCTGACGGTGCCTGAAACCACTTTCAGTTTTCTTTTGTGCAAGCAAAGCCTAACTCAAAAGCCTTCATATTAGTATCCAAATACTTCTCTGGCACCACCTGTTTCAGAGCCAAGACCAAACTTTCGTTTTTCAAAGGCAACAGCTTCGTGCCCGCAAGAGCTCCAAGTAGAACGACGTTCTGCGTTAGACTGCTCCCAGCTTTCTTAGCGAGTTCGGGAGCATTGACCAACACTATTTTACGCGTAAACGAACGGATTTTTCGAACGATTTCTTCAACATCAGGGTACTCTCAGGTTCTTCGCCGCCAATTCTGTCGGCGCGATTCTTTCGGTGCTCATTAAGACAAGCGTCGTTCCAGACGCGTATTTCAGGTTGCGGAGAGTTTCGAGAGGTTCAAAACCCAACAGAATGTCGGCTTGACCTTCAGTCACGGTTGAGGCAAAGACATTTTCGCCTATTCTCACCGTTGACACGACGGTGCCGCCTCTCTGAGCCATTCCATGAATCTCGCTTACTCTGACATTTAGTCCTTCCGTCACGGCAGCGATGCCAAGAGCCTCGGCTGCCAGAAGGGTACCTTGCCCACCGACTCCTGCCAGAACAACATTGAAGTCTTTCATTCAGCGCAACTCCCTTCTATGGCTTTGAAGGGACAAACGGAGATGCACAGACCGCATCCCGCACAGAGGCTATCGTCTATCGTCACTTTGTCATCTTTAAATATCGCTGGACAGCCTAGTAGTTTAATGCATGCCATACAGTTTGTGCATTTTTCGGTGATCTTGGCTCGAACGATCTTTGTGCCTTTGCGTCTTTTCTCTCTCAAATCCATCAAAGTGCACGGTGACCTGAAAACTACGACGGCGGGACCGGGCTGCTGCAAAGCTTCCTTGAGCACTGCTGCGGCTTCCTTCGTTTTGAAGGGATCTACAACCTTCACGTACTTCACGCCACAGCCTTCTGCTACCTTCTCAACTAGAACTTTCTGAACCAGCGTCTGCATGCCAGTTACTCCTGTTCCAGGGTGAGGTTGATGTCCTGTCATTGCTGTCGCTTGATTGTCGAGAACTGCAACAACGATTTTGCTGTTGTTGTAGACGGCGTTAACTAATCCTGGAATTGCTGCGTGAAAGAATGTGGAATCTCCTAGAGTAGCAATTGTCTCTCTTTCTGTCACTTTGCTTATCCCTTGAGCAATGCCGACGCTTGCACCCATGCAAATCATAATGTCTCCTATGTTAAGCGGTGGCGCAATTCCCAAAGCATAACATCCGATGTCGTCGGGATAGACTGCCTTGTCCCCTCCAACTTGCTTGATGACAAAGTAAGATGCTCGATGAGGACAACCAGCGCATAGGATTGGCGGTCTGGATGGCAACCCCTTTGTCACTTCCGAAGCTTTTTCGTCGATCTTCCGGAAGTCTATTGGGACCTTGTTTGCCTGTTACCTCGGCCAGTCCGCTTGTTACCAAGCGGGTTGAAAGTTCTCCTTCTCTCGGGAAGAGGTGAGCAGTCATTTTTCCCGATATTTCGACGTCTGGTACATTGTCTTTGGCAAGCGCCTTGATCTGCATCTCAAGGTATGGCTCAAGTTCTTCGACGATCACGACCTTGCCATAACTTCGCAAGAATTCTGTAATCATCTTTTCAGGAAGTGGATGTGTCATACCCAACTTCAAAAAGCCAGCGTCCAGACCCAATAGGTCGACCGCTTCGACTGCATAGTTGAAAGCTGAACTAGAGGAGATTATTCCGATTTCCCGACCTTTCTTGACTACTCTGTTGTAAGGTGACTTCTCACTGATTTCTTTGGCTTCAGCGACTTTTTTCAGCAAGACATCGTGTTTAGGTCTTGAAAAGGCTGGCACCATCACTAAACGTTTCATGTCTCTGACAAACTTGCCTTCTAGATTGGGTTTCACTATTTGACCATACTGTACAGGTCCTCGAGTGTGGCTTACGCGTGTCGTTGTTCTTAGAAGAACTGGAAGCTCGAGTTTCTCTGAAATCTCGATTGCTGAAATCGTCATGTCTTTCGCTTCTTGGGGGTCAGAAGGTTCCAAGCAAGGTAAGTTTGACAACAACGCGTAGAAACGGTTGTCCTGCTCATTCTGCGAGCTATAACATTCAGGATCGTCTGCTGTAACAATAACGTATCCTCCTCTGACACCAACGTAAGCGAGTGTCATAACCATGTCTGCTGCAACATTCAAACCAACATGTTTCATTGCTGTCAGCGCTCTGACTCCACAGTTAGCAGCGCCAGCTGCAACTTGAACAGCAACCATTTCGTTAACTGAATACTCCATGTACAAACCCGCATCCTTTGCAATGGCTGATATTGAGTCGCCGATCTCGGACGCAGGCGTCCCAGGATAGGTAGTTACAACACTTATTCCAGCTTCGAGAATGCCTCTTGCAATGGCTTCATTGCCAAGTAGAAGCATTTGTTTCTCTGGGACGTTTTGAAGTAGAACCTTCAAATCGGGCAAACTTGACTCTCCTCGATTCGTCGGAGCTTTCACAGTCTCGAGTTTCACATATAGGTTTTGGTGAAAACTGGCGCCAGCCATGATGAAATTGCCACACCGAAAGCTTCTTAAAATCTGGGCTAGATACTTGCAAAGTCTCGAGGTTTGAATTATGTCTATCAAGTTAACTACAGGCGAAGAAATCCCGATTGAAATGCACAAGACACGAATGGTTCAAAAAATCCAGTTGGTACCGGTCGAGCAGAGGCTGAAAGCAATAGAAGAAGCAGGATACAACACTTTTCTGCTGAAGACCAAAGACATATTTCTCGACATGCTCACTGACAGCGGAGTAAACTCGATGAGCGACAATCAGTTTGCCGCCATGATGCGTGTCGATGACGCTTACGCAGGAAGCATGACCTTCTACGAGTTTGCAAAGGCGGTAGAAGACATACTTGGATACAAGCACGTCATGAACGTGCATCAGGGAAGAGCAGCGGAACATCTCCTCGCGAAAGTCTACGCCAAACCAGGCGGCGTTATTCCCACAAACTACCACTTCACAACAACAAGAGCACACATTGAACTCCAAGGAATGCAGGTTTTAGAGATATACTACGATGAAGCGCTGAAAACTGAGAGCAGTAATCTCTTCAAAGGCTGCATGGATCCACAGAAACTCAAGAACGTGATTCAAAAGTATGGAAAAGACAAAATCGGTTTCGTTCGAATGGAAGCGACTACAAACCTGATCGGCGGACAGCCGTTTTCAATGAAAAACCTGAAGGAAATAAAACAGATTTGCACAGAGAACGGACTGCTTCTGGTAATAGATGGAAGCCTGATTACTGAAAACGCTTACTTGATCATGCAACGCGAAAAAGGATACGAGAACAAAACAGTTGCCGATATTGTAAAAGAAATGTGTAGCCTCGCAGATCTATACTATATGAGCGGAAGAAAGAACACCTGCGTCAGAGGAGGTTGCATAGCGACCAACAATCTGAAACTGTTTGAACAAATACAACCTTGGTTGCCCGTGTACGAAGGCTTTTTCACGTACGGGGGCATGTCGATGCGAGAAGTCGGCGCAATGGCCGTCGGAATGAGAGAAATGGTTGATCCAGAACTCGCTGGAGCCTCAGTTGAGCAGATCAAATACTTCGTGAACAAGCTTCACAAAGCAGGAATACCAGTTGTCACTCCGCCGGGAGGACTCGCGTGCCATCTCGACGCGATGAGATTCTTGCCACACGTAAAGCAACCAGAGTACCCTGCGGGAGCTCTAGCAGCTGCGCTTTACATCACTTCAGGAATAAGAAGCATGGAAAGAGGAACAATATCAGTTGACCGAGATCCCAAGACTGGCAAGGAAATCATGGCCGACGTTGAACTAACAAGACTTGCACTACCAAGAAGAGTCTACTCTGTGTCGCATATTGAATATGCGATCGACAGAATAAAATGGTTGTACACAAACCGAAAACTCGTGAAAGGTCTGAAATTCGTCTCTGAACCCCCAGTGTTAAGGTTCTTCCTCGGAAAACTTCGCGCAGTAGACAACTGGGGAAAAGATCTGACAGACGCGTTTAAGAAGGAAATGGGCCCGCGTTAGGCCCCTTTTCACTCTTTTTTCTTGATGTTTGCGGGTTTTCCAGTGCTAGGTCAGTTTCAGTTTTTTCAACTGCTTCAGTATGTCTTCAACTGCAACTTCAGGAGGCATATCTATGCTTTCGGTCTTGAAATCTACAAATGGTACTTTCTTTTTTAGGTAGTGTTGCAGGATCGGTTGAGTCTGACGCTCGTAGACACTTATTCGATCTTTTATAACTTTAGGTGTGTCGTCAGAACGTTGGTAAAGTTGTCCGCCGCATTTGTCACATATTCCTTCGACTTTCGGTTTTAGAAATCTTGTGTTGTAGACTTCTCCGCATTTCTTGCATATTCTTCGGCTTGACAGCCTTTCGATAATAATCCAGTCTGGAACTGTCAGGTTGATGATCGCGTCTATATTGATGAGTTTGTCTATCGCCTTTGCCTGTTCGATTGTCCTCGGAAAACCGTCAAGTATGAAACCGTTTTTGTTGGTAGAACGTGGACATTCGATCTTTAAGAACTTGTATCACCGTGTCGTCCGGAACTAGTTGACCCTTTTCTACGAAGCTTTTCACTTTTTTTCCCAGTGAAGTGTCTTCTTTCATTATTTCTCTAAGGATATCTCCTGTGGCGAACACATCAACGTTAAGTTTTGTCTGTAGGCGTGAGGCGTAGGTTCCTTTGCCCGAGCCTGGTGGACCAAAAATGACGAACTTCATTTTTTTCACGTGTTTTTACTTTTCTCTGCATTTTGTCTTAAGGGTTTATTGGTATCTTCACTTGCCTTTGAAAGTGGGTTTTCTTTTCTCCGTGAACGCCGCGACTCCTTCTTTGAGATCTTCGCTTGATCCTACTACGCCGAAACCTTCGCGTTCAAGAGCAAGTGCAGATGCAAGACCGATATCACTGCCCTTGTTGATCAGGGCTTTGGCCACTTTGATCGCCACCGGAGCCTTGGAAGCCAAGTCTTGGGAAAATTGGCGGACTGTTTCTCTGAACTTGTCAGTGGGCACAGTCATGTTTAAGATTCCAATTTGCTCCGCTGTTTTTGCATCGATAATTCTGCCAGTGAAAACCAATTCCTTGGCTTTGGTCATGCCGACGAGTCGGGTTAGTCTTTGCGTGCCGCCCCAGCCTGGTATCAATCCAATGTTGACCTCTGTTTGCCCCATTTTCGCGTTTTCAGAGGCAATTCGGAGGTCGCATGACATTGCCACTTCGAGACCGCCGCCCAACGCGTAGCCGTTGATAGCAGCGATGACTGGTTTTTCAAGGTTCTCGAGGCTTACGCAAAGTCTTTCGCCCATTAGTGATAGTTCTCTCGCTTTCAGCGCGGTCATTCCGGTCATAGATTTTATGTCTGCTCCAGCAGAGAACGCTTTTTCGCCTGCGCCGGTCAGGACAACAACGCGGATTGTGTCGTCAGACTTGACGTCTTCGACTGCGCGAAGGATTTCTTCTATGACCTCCTTGCTGAACGCATTAAGTGCTTCGGGGCGGTTCAGAGTAATTGTGGCAACGCCTTCAACCTTCTCATAGATTATATACTTGAATTCCATCAGCTTTCACTTTCCCATCTATTTTTGCGTCCAATCATAGAAGCCTTTGCCCGTTTTCCTTCCAAGCATCTGAGCTTTGACCATCTGTTTCAATCCGGTCGTAGCATGAAATTTAGGATCGAGTTCCTTTGTAAGGACATCAGCGATGGACAACGTAGTGTCCAGACCGATGTAGTCCAGAAGGGTCAAAGGTCCCATTGGCCAGTTCAATCCCAGTTTTATGGCTTTGTCTATATCTTCCTTGTCGGCTACTCCTTCCCAATACAAGGCGACCGCTTCATTAAGGGCGGGAATCAGTATTCGGTTTACAATGAAGCCTGGGCTGTCCTTCTTCACAAGAACCGTTTCTTTCTCCATCTTGTGAGCTACCGCCAGGATTGTCTCAACAGTTTCATCGGAAGTCTTGGCACCTTTGATTACCTCAATAAGCTTCATGAGTTGCGGGGGGTTGAAGAAGTGCATTCCGCAGACCTTCTCGGGACGTTTGGTTGCGGAAGCCATCTCAGTGATACTCACTGACGAAGTGTTCGACGCAATAATCGCGTGAGGCTGTGCGTAAGCATCTATCTCTTTGAAAGTGGTTTTTTTCAACTCTACAATCTCGGGGATTGCTTCTATAACCAAGTCCGCGTTTGAAACAGCCTGTTTCAGATCGAGCATAGGATGAATTCTAGCCGTAATGGCGTTCATATCTGCCTCCGACAGTTGTCCTTTTTTTACAAACCGTTGGAGGCTGTCTCTTATCATGCTCATGCCGCCATCGATGAATCTTTGCTCAACGTCTCGCATGTTGACTTCATACTTGCCAACTTGTGCTGCCACTTGAGCAATTCCGTGTCCCATTAAACCTGCTCCTAAAACCGCAACTGTTTTGATTTCAGTCATCTTATTCACCATCACTTCAGAATCAGTAACTCGATCTTTTCCACTAAAAAGGTTTTCTAGCAACTGGGCAATTGGCGTCCTTCGAACCATTGAGACAACAAATTCACATGGTTGGACTTTTCATGGTTGCAAAGATGAGTTTAGAAAATAAGATCTTTGCTGAGCCACTCAGGGTACCATTTGTAACTGTCTTTTGGCGCCGCCCTTCTCAACCCGTCATAAGTAGCTTTCGCAAGAGCGATGGTCTTCTTTGAATCTCGATAGAGCTTGATGTAACCTTTCGATTCTAGGTTCTTCAGGATTTCATCGAGCTTCTCATCCTCAGTGTCTCTGAGCCTTTCATTGAAGTCCTCCCTAGACATCTACAGTCCTAGATTACGATGTAGTCCCAAGCCAAAATCTTCAGAATGTTCTCTTCGTTTCGCTCCTGCTTCAACAGGGGGTCAGAAGTTGACATAGGAACCTTGATTTTGTCATGAACTTGCCTCTTTGGCATTTTCACATCCCTTGCCATGGCTTTGAGCCCACCACGGAAAATCACGAGCCTCATGATCTGGTTGGTTCCAGCTCCCATCTGATTCACCTTTGCGTCACGAAGACAGGTTTCAAGCGGGTAAAATCTTGTCCAACCATCTCCTCCCATTAACTGAATCGCGTCGCTGATAAGCCTCTCATAAGTGTCTGAAGTCACCATCTTGGCGTTTGCAGCTTCAACCATCGCATCCTTATGTTGATCCAACAAATGTGCTGCATAATATACAACTAACCTCGAAGTGTAAACCTGCGCGCGCGCCAGCAAGAACCCTATATTTGCCTGCATGAGGAAGTGTCAAATCTTATATCAGTGACGCGAGAATAGAACATTAGTCTCAGGTTTTACCTGTTGGATTGTGTCTCAGATGAGAAAGACTATCTTCAAAAAACTCGAGGCTCAAGGTTTAATCACGAACTATAACCACCTGCGAAAGAATCTGCCCCCAAAGCTTCCTGAAAGAGTTTTCATCTGGGATGAAACTCTGTGGCAAGGGGCCCAAACGCCAGCTGTTTTCCTGACCTACGTCGAGAAAGTCAAATTGGCGAAAATGATGGATGAAGTGGGCGTATCAGTTATAGAGGTCGGTTATCCTGGGCTTTCAGAGCAAGACAAAGTTGCAATCAAGAAAATCGCAAATGAAGGTTTCCAGCAAGCGACTATTGCAGCTTCTTCGCGCATCCTCAAGAGCGATATTGAGGCTTGTCTTGAGTGTGGCATAAGGGACATTTCCATTAACACTCCCTACAACGGTCTTCAGCTTCAGTTCCGACTTAATATGACTAAGAACGAGGTTTTGCGCAAGGCTGTTGAGACTGTTGAATACGCGAAGAAACACGGTGCGAGAGTCAATTTCATGCTGGAAGATGGGTCGCGTACGCCTTTGCAGGACATTGTGGAGATATCTGAAGCTGTCCTGAAGGTCGGTGCTGATCGACTTGTGATCGCTGACATGGTCGGTTTTCTTAGGCCTCTATCGATGCGTTATCTCCTGTCACACGTGAGAGACGAACTGCAGGGGCGATTGAAGAAATCGTTTCCTTTAGGCATTCATTGTCACAACGACTTTGGTCTTGCCACTGCAAACACGTTGGCGGCAGTCGAAGAGGGCGTCACCTTCTTGCACACCTGTGTTGCGGGATTCGGTCGAAGGGCGGGTTTTGCACCTCTTGAAGAGGTCACAACAGCGTTGGAACTGCTTTATGACATTGACACGGGAGTCGATTTGGGAAAACTGTTCAGGCTTTCACAGATGGTTGAAAAAGCCTTCGCGATGCCCATTCAATTTCACAAGCCGATCATTGGTGAAAATGCCTTTTCATATGAAATGGATGAAAATGTTAAGGTAATGCTTACGAACCCGATAGTCAACGAACCTTTTCCACCTGAGATAGTAGGAAGAGAAACAACGTTTCACATGGGTCGGCAAACTGGCAAACGTGTCGTTGAGGACCGTCTGAAGATCGCGGAAATCAAAGCCACCCAGATTCAGATTGATGAAATAGTCAAGAAAATCCGAGGGGCACAAGAGACTCTGGACAAAGGCGAAGCTCAGATGACCTTCTATCAAGTCAAGAAGCTACTGAAGGATGCTCGGAAGAACCTGGCCGATGAAGAGTTCTGGAGGATCGTTGAACAAGTGACGAAGCAGAAACCAAAGCTACCACAACCGGCAGCAACCGCTGCACCTACTTAGCTCTCGCTTGAACCTTAACATGTTAATGATGCTATAATAAATCTAATGTACCACGGGAAGATTTAATGAGACAATTTCGAAAATACAAAGAACCAAGCACAGACGCCTAATCTAAGTGCGCGCCAAAGCCCAATTTCTACTGTCCCCACGGAAAATAGTGGTTGGTGAAATAGCAGTCTTTAGGTTTTACTTTCTGTTTTCTCGTTTTCTTTTCCGGTCTCTAGCGTGCGCGTGACGTTTTCTGTCTTCTTCTTGCGTGGCTTCCAAAGTGCTCCGGCAATGAGCAATACTATTCCAACGACGGGTAAGATGAGCACGCGCGCGTCAATTCCTCTCGCAAAGTAGAGAAAAAGACCTACCACAATTAGTATTCCTCCCATTGCGAGGAGTCTCCCCTTTTTGGTTTGGTAGTATATTCTCCTGTCCACTGTTCCACCTCCACCCTCTTCGCTTCCCCTACTTCCATTTTGTTAGTATTTCTTCTCTTCAGAAAGTCGCGGTGCTCACAAAGAATAGAATAACATCAACCGCCAAGAGGATACCGGCGATCATTAGGTTGTCGTAGTGCCTGTTATTTTTACGACAACTGCGGCGGTTCTTTCTCAACAAGAGAAGAGGAAAATAGGTTTATTGCATTATCTACCGGTTCTTCTTAAAACGATACTTGAAAAGATATCCTATTACCATAATAACAATGGTTACAACAATGACGATATACAGTACCTCTGTAGTAATTTATCATCACCTCGTTTCAATTTGTTGTTCTGTATCTTGGCAAGCATAAAGAGTCTTTACTTCCATTTTGTTAGTATTTCCTCCCTGCTAAAAGTCGCTGTGCTGACAAAGAAAAGCGCCACATCAACCGCCAAGAGAATGCCCGAAATTATTAGCAGTCCGTTTATGTCAAGGGTTATTATGCCTGTCTCGCTGGCAAGGTATATGCCCAAGAGGGGAAAGAGCATAAAAATTCCAAAACTGTTAGCGCTGCGCACATCATTAACCCGCGATGAAACAATAACACTGAACAAAACACTCATAACAACGGCGACCGGCATCAGAACCAAGAGCAAAGTGGCAATAGTCCAGTTTGGAAAATAATAATACCCAAGCTTACCAAAAGTCACTTCATCAATGCCCACCATGAAGACTACTGCAGCCGCATACATTGCTACCAAAGTTGGAACAATTGCGGAAATGGCTTTTCCAAGCAATATTTCTCCATCAGTAAGGGGCGTGGCTAGAAGCGGTTCCAGACTCTTCTCCACCTTTTCCCCCACTATGCTGTAGGAGGCAATCCCTAAGGGAACGTACGCTGCTCCTATAACTAAAAAGAAAGAAAAGGAGTTAAGCAACCCTGGAAGCTGAGCCACCGCTGTGAGTCCGTGGCTCCCCCTTCCAGCTGCATACTCCAGTATCACCGGAAACAGGACCGAGATAATAACTGGGAAAATAATAATTGAATACCAGACGTTTTTTACGCGCCTAAATATCTTGAAGTCCCTGGCTGCTATTAGCCACGCTTTCGATAATCTCATGCTTCTTTCCTCACAAGTTTTAGATAGGTATCTTCCAAAGTTGAGCCCACCACATTGATTGATCGGACATGACCGCCCGCCAGCACTATAGCCTTTACGACAGGCGAATTCTCCTTGTCTGGGTCTTCCACATCAAATGTTATCGTGTCGCCGTCGCTGGACAGGTTTTTAAGCGGCAGTTTTTTCAGTGCCCCCAAAACCGCATCGTTCACTTGCTGTTCCAATCCGACAACTGTCTTCCTACCGCTAACGGACCTTTCAAGTTCCTGCGGAGTACCGATTGCCCTAAGACTCGTATTCATTATTGCTACCCTGTCGCAGATTCTCTGCGCCTCGTCGAGGTTGTGGGTGTTTAGAAAGATTGTCTTCTTCTCTTTTCTCAATTGAAGAATGAAATCTCGGACTGTTTTCGAAGCCTCAGGATCTAAATTTGCAGTAGGCTCGTCCATGAAAAGGACTTGCGGGTCATGAATTAGGGCACGTGCTATGGCGAGTTTTTGTTTCATGCCCTTGGAAAAGGTCCCTGCTAAAACGTTTCTTTTATCCCAAAGCCCTAACATCTCAAGAAAACGTTTATTATTCTCTTTCCTTTGAGCATCTGAGCAGTCGTATATTTTTCCGTAAAAGTCCAAGTTGTCATAAGCGGTCAGATGTTCAGATAACCCAACATTATCGGGAACTAACCCGATGATCTTGCGGATTTTTAGAGAGTCTTCCTTGTTGCCTATTTCATACCCGCCTATGCTTGCGCTTCCACTGGTCTTTGATATTAGGCAACAAAGCATTCTAATGGTGGTGGTTTTTCCTGCACCGTTTGGTCCAAGAAAACCGAAAACTTCGCCATCATTAACATGTATGGTTAGGTTGTCTACGGCTGTTAGGGTCCCGAATTTTTTTGTGAGTTTTTCTGTTTCAATCAATTGTCACCGAACATCACATGTAGCGCGCGTCGTCAATTACACCTAGAAATCACTGGTTATATTTCATTTTTTGGTTCACACGCTTGCGTTTTCTATTTTCGTTTTCTAAAAAGCATCTGTCCATTGTGAGAGCAAATGAACTCGAAGCCTACCTCAAGCAGCTTTCTAGCGCGCGCTTCGTATCTTCGGTTGCGCTCAACCGATTGACATTTATTTTTCTTGTTTCTCATAGTTTACAACGGTGTATAGAATTGAGCGAATTTCCAGATACTGAATTTCCCGAAAGGAAGGTGCTGAAAGATCTGTTAACGAAACTCAAGAGCCACACCATAGCTTCCGAAGAGGAGCTTAGGAAAGAAGAAGAACGCTTCATGAAGCGTTTCGAAGAATCACATGAGAAACTAAAACTCTTGGCGAAAAAATGCGAAACGACGCCCAGCGTGAAGGATGCGGTTGATGCTTTTTCAGAAGTCATAATTCGCATGGATCTACTTACAGAAGACTTTGCCAAGAGCGTTCATAGAAACGACGAGAACGTGAAATTCTACATCGAAGCTCTTGAGGAATACTCAACAGAACTCGACGGAACCCTAACAGACATTTTCGAACGTGCCAGAAAAGATGCGGAAGAACAGATAAAACAACAAGAAGAACTGAGAAAACGGACATCTCCAGACTCATATACAGCGTGAAAACGCGCGCGTGTTCGCCGAACTTCACCTGTGATCTTCGTTAGGTGAGGTATGAGCAAAGTAAATACGTGTTTATTTGGCTCTGGGTATGTATATTCCAGTGGGGTCGATCGCCCTCAACAGGTTCAATTCTTCAATCGTCGGAAAATCCGTTGTGGGCACATTCTTAGGAATCATCAAGTCGAAACCCGAATTTTCGACAACTTGGTCAACTGTAACGCTAGGGTGAACAGTTGCTAGTCTGATGCGTTTTGTCTGAGGGTCGAAATCCATCTGGCAGAGGTTCGTAACCACGATTGAAGGTCCACCGCCTAGCAAACCAACTTTTTCTCTGGCTCCCGGACCGTCGAGAAAGCCTGGGCTCGTCAGGTAGTCGAGCTTGTTGACCATTTTCCTTTTCTCATGAGGCATTATGATTACGATACGCTTGGCAGAGGACACCATGTCGTTCCCTCCGCCGCTTCCGGGCAGTCTCACCGTCGGCTTCTCGAAGCTACCAATGTAGGTAGTGTTTATGTTTCCGTACCCATCTATCTGAGCTGCACCGACAAATCCCACGTCAACATGCCCTCCTTGGACCATGAGTCCAAGCGTTTCAAGCAATCCGATTGCTCCTGACGCTCGCCACCCGAGTCGCGAATCGGCTATAGACAAAGCCAGATCTTTGGCGTTTGAGTCTATGAAACCAGATTCAAACACGATTTTTGCGCGCGGAGCATGAGTTCTTTTTGCAAGCAACGCTGAAACCATTGGCAAGCCAGTTCCGACGAACACCACTTCTCCATTCTTGATTTGTTTCGAACCGCAGACAGCCATCAGTTCGAGGGTATTGAATTCGTCCAGTTTTGCGATTTTCGTCATGTTTCATCATCCTAGTAGGGGAAGGGCTTCTTCGCTTTCAGTTTCATCAATCGCTTCAGCCCAACCTTTTGCAGGAACTCGTCATGGTTCTCTACGCCTGTTACAAAGTCGTTGCGGTATTTTTCCCAGCCTTCCTCAGTCTTGCACTGGTCATAGTACATTTGGATATGTTCTCGGTCGAAGTCGTAATAGTTGTAGACCATCATCGGATAGGATCCCCATGGGCGTTCAACGACGTGAGTCACGTAAATATTGGGTATTACCGTCTGGTCTGGCTGAGCTCGTATGAATTCAGTGTCTACGATCTCTTCAGCCATGGCAATCACTTTTTTTCCTGCCCTAGCTCCCTCAACGTCCTCTCCCTTAATCCCGTCTATCTGAACGTTGCCTTCGCGATCCACACGGGACGCATGAATTATACTGAAGTCCGGGCGAATTGACGGCAAGAGCACGACTTTTTCTCCCGTGAACGGGCAGTCGATCAGCTCCGTCTTTTTCTCCCTGAACTTCTTTTTTGTGAGCATGTCCGTGCCAAGCATGCTCTTGGTCGGCATGAAAGGTACGCCCAAAGCACCTCCCAAGAGGCGCATAACCATCGCGAGGTTTGAGTAGTCTTCGATTTCTATGCTGCCGTCTCTGACCCTTCTCTGAATGTTCGGTGCAAGACCTATTCCTTCGATGGAGTAGAAAGCCATCTCATAGCGTGAAACAACCTTGGCACCTGAGAGTATATCGATATCCAATTCGGAACCGCAAGTGTAAATCGTCAAACCTTTTTTCTTCTGCCTGACCAACTCATGGGCAAAAGCCATGGGCGGGCGTTGGAAACCGAAACCACCCCAAAAGAGATGAGCGCCATCAGGAACAAGTTTCACAGCTTCTTCGAGTGTGATGAGTTTGTCTTCTACAGGAGCTTCCATTCAGACTTTTCCCACCGTTTGGCTCTGCATAAATGACCCTTAGCATTTAGACTTTTCGACGAAGGTCAAGTTATGGCAACGAATTCTGTACTCGCGGAAGTCTTCTATTCTAACCTCTTGGTTAGTCTGTTCCGTCCTTCGCTTGCTTCCTATCCACTATCAGTTCGTTTTGGACGTGAAGGATTTCGTTCTCCGTCAACTTTCTCGGATAGTTGTACATTGTGCCTCCTGGCCTTTCGTTGTAATATGGCCTGTTGCAGTCTGGGCACCCAGAGGTAAGGAAAGGTCTGCCCGTTCTCACTATACAGTCAAGTGCCTGTTCGTTGACTCCATAGCTCGTTAAGCCGTTAACGTCAAACTCCATGTCGTCAGCCCTAGCTATTTTCTTCAACATCAAGTAGCGGACAACCTGGATTCGTCTGTATCGTTGAATGTCTGGAGGTTCTCTCTTGGCCAACACCGTTCCAGCTACGGGGGTGAAAGCGAACAATCCTGGAAGAACGCCCATGTCAATGCACTCTTGAATTGCCTTGATCATCTGTTCCTCTGTTTCTCCAATCCCAACAATCAAATGAGTGCTCACCATCCCTTTGCCAAAGATTCCGCAGGCATCTTTGAGAAGTTGCAGTTGCCTTCCCCAGTTGTAAGGACCGCCAGCTTCTGATCCTTTGATCTTGTCGAAGATTTCCTCGGTTGCAGCATCCAGAGGTATGCCTATTCGCTGAACTCCAGCTCTTGCCAATTCGACCATTTCCTCTTGTCTAACCGGCTGACAAGACACCGAGATCGGCATACAGGTCGAAGAATAAATCGCTTTTACCAAGGCAAGAACATGATTGAACACCTCAGGATAATTGAGAGCTTGAATGCAAACACGTTTGACCTCTCGTCTTCTAAAGGCTGTTCCGATTTCCTCAACGACCCTTCCTGTGAGAAAGATTGGCCATGAAACTCTTGAGAGCATGTCAGATTTGCTCTCGCTTCCTCGGGCTTGAGGACAGAAGCCACAGTTGGCGTTGCACTTTTCCGTTCTGTAAGTCATCAAATATGCTGTTGTGGGTGCGGCATCGAGCTTGGCTTTCATCAAGCCTAGTACTATGGCGGAACCAGCAGAAACTCGAATGTATTTTGGTACCTGAATGGCACTAGTCATGAGTTCCACGTTTTCTGGAACACTTTTCAAGTGTGCAGAGGTGAAAGACCCAGATTAAAAGTTTCTTATCTCTTAATTGAAGAGAGCCGATGTTTCTGAACATGGATTTGGGGGCAAGATTTCTGCTCAAGATCACCAATTCATAATTGATTTATCTTCGGCAATTCAAAATGACCGAAATGGTGCTCAGAAGTGAGAAGGTCTAAGCTAGAAACTTTCGAGGCGGTTCTTGAAGCATTGATGAAGAAGCCTCTTGCCATCGATCGAATAGCGTACGAGACAGATCTAGACTGCAATGTGCTCAATCAACGTTTGAGCTTCCTGGTCGAGAACGGGTTGGTTGAAGAGAGACCGATGCCGAAGAAGACTCTCTATGCTATAACAGAAAGAGGCGTAGCGGTATTCAAGACTTTGAACTTCAACAAATATCTTGAAAAAGTCTCAAGTGCGCTTTCTGCCATCGATGACGCGATGCACACTCTGCCTTTGCTTTCAAGAGATGAAGATGAGTCTCGAGAGCAGTCTGACGAAAGGTAATAAGCAAGCATTAGCGATGTCCTAACCGAGATATGATGATTCCTCTCTCGCCTAGTGCTATTTGGCAGTTGAATGAAAAAGAGCTTTTGAACATCCTAGACAAGGAGATGCTGCCTAGGCGACGGAAAGAAATCCGCTTTTACGCACCGAGCTTCATGTACTACAAAACAAGCCACTACTGCTCATCGTCTGACGATTTTCCGACGATATCTGTGACAGGAACTGGGTGCGCCTTAAACTGCAAACACTGCGGCGGAAAAGTATTAAACACGATGCATTCAGCCACAACTCCAGAAAAATTGTACAACATCTGCGTAGAGCTGAAGGAGAAGAATGCCAAAGGTTGCCTCTTGAGCGGTGGTTGTCTCCCTGATGGAACTGTGCCTCTCGCAAAGTTTGTTGACACGATTACGAAGATCAAGCAACAGCTCGGAATGACTGTTTTCGTTCACACTGGACTTATCAATTCTGCCATGGCGGAGGCATTAAAAAAAGCTGGAGTCGACGCAGCGCTCATAGATGTCATAGGATCGGACGAAACCATAGGTGAGATTTACAACTTGAAAATCACCGTGAAAGACTATGCCGATTCGTTACAAGCTCTATCGGCATCCAAGATCCCATATGTACCTCACGTTATTGTTGGACTTCACTATGGCAAACTCAAAGGCGAACAAACCGCATTGCAAATGATATCTAGACATGCGCCTTCAGCATTGGTGATAATTGCTTTCATGCCCATACGCAAAACCGGGATGGAAAAGGTCAAACCTCCAAAACCATACGACATTGCAAAAGTTTTGATGAGCGCTCGAGTGATGTTTCCCTTAACGCCGCTGGTTCTAGGCTGTATGCGCGCCAGAGATGATTCGAGAAGCGAGACCGAAATCATGGCAATCAAAGCTGGAGTAGATGCGATCGCCTTTCCAACCGAAGAAGCCATCGAGTTCGCTGAAAGCTGTGGGTTGCAAATCTCTTTCTCTTCCTATTGTTGCTCGCAAATCTATCTTGACAGCAGGACCTAACTATTTTTGACGTAAAACTACTGCCGTCATTAAGGCGAATTCCGTAAGGGCTGCAGCCAGAAAAACCTGCAAAGCGAGTGCTGGCGCGAGGAAGAAGCTCACGAAGGCCAAGACCATCGGCACGGCTGCTAAGACGTATCCTGGAATTAGAATCATGATGTATGTCGTTATTCTGGAGTAGATGTTTCCGACGGCGAAGCCTTCTTTCCAGAATTTTCTCATCATTAACGAGATTTCAAGCATTATTGCGGCGGAAACCGAGAATGTGTGTATGATTCCGTAAGTTGCGATTGCCACGAAGTCTTTGCCGATGAAAAAAGCAACTGCCGTGAGTATGATTATTGAGACAATGTAAGTTATCGTTGCCAAGAGCGTTTTTGCAGCTGTTAGCGTTCTCTTCCTAAGAGGTAAATGCTTGGTGTAAGCGGATGCCAGTCCTTCAATCGACAAGAGGGTGGGTGGAAGTAGAAGCGTCAACAATGAGATTCCTGTGAGCAAGCCCAGCGCAGTTGCTGGTCCTATTTCGCTGAACGAGGTGAAGGTTAGGGCGAGCACGGCGGTTTGCACGACAGGTAAGAGAAATAGGCTCGCGTAAGATGGTGATCTTGACGCAACTCGTATGTCTTTGCGAATAATACCGACCCAAGGAATCTGGGGTTTGATGATCGTGTCCTTCACAGTTTCTCTTACGCTTCTTATTATCCCGCCCATTCCGATCTCTCTTACTGTTCTTGTGACCCATCCTAGACAATAGTAGGCAAGAAAACCGTACACAATTGAAGCCGAAATCGACAAACCCAGGGTCAAGAAGCTGATTTGGGTCATGAACGTGGCGTAAGAGACAAGATATCCGAAGGAGAACGGGAAGATCATAACAAGCGCTTGTGATGCAGATGTAAGACCCTGCGTTAAAGCTGCGAAAGCCTCCACTATTTGTCTGGCAAAATTCACCACTAGATATGCGGCAAACGTGGGGAGAATCCAAACGAACATAAACATAAATCTCAAGATCGTCTGCGCCATCGACCTTCCTCCTGCTCTGGCTACTCTTGCGTAGAAAAACTTGGCCAACAATACCGTGAGAGAAAGAGCAAAGATTTCTGTTACAACGATGCCCGCAATGGACACTAAACCTCCCAGAACTGTGCCACCGATTAAGAAGAAGACTAATAGGAAAACGACCCCTGCAGCGACAAGTGGAATGTCGAATATCCTCACAAAGCATAGGAAAACGATTCTTGAGACGTCTCTTTTTGAAAGAGGCAGAGGGCTCAGAACGTCGACGATTTTTGATGAAACGAAAGCTGTGGACATTTGGAGTCCCATGAAAACTATTAGAAAAAGTACCACAGTGAGAAAAGCTGAGATGCCGCCTGGAATAGCGATCTCTTTGGAGATTGTAGGTCCAAACTCGCTGAAAAGAATGGGCACGAAGATTGTGACTGCAAAAATGCCTAGAAAGACCGAGGTGACGAGTTTACTGATCAGAGTGTTGAACTTGGCGCTGGCGACGAGTTGTTTGATGTCTCTTCTCCCGTTTTGAGGCAGTCCTGAGCCGGCTCGGAGAGAGAAGATTGATTGGAAGGAAACCTCTTTGTAGACTACACTCGAAAGTCTCCAGATTTCCGAGAACTTCACTCCTTTTTCCTACTCCTCTTCAAGAGCTTTGATGACGTCTTGCATTCCCGCTTCTTGCTCTGTGACTTTCAAGAAGATGTCCTCCAAGGAGCCTTCTGCACTTCGCACGAGCTTCCGAAGATCGTCAACTGTGCCTTCGCCGACTATCTTTCCCTTGTTGATTATCCCAACTCTCGTGCATAGCTTTTCGGCAACTTCCATGATGTGGGTTGAAAATATGACGGCTCCACCTTTCTTGGCGTGGAACGTTATGAGTTCTTTTAGAATCTTGGAGGATCGAGCGTCCAATCCGATCAGGGGTTCATCGAGTATCAGGAGCTTCGGATCATGAAGCAAAGCTGCCAAGAGCGCAACTTTCTGTTTGTTCCCCATTGACAAAGCAGCAATTGGTGTGTCAAAATACTGCTTGAGTTCAAAGGCGGAGACGAATCGCTCGAGTTTGGAATTGAC
The DNA here is from genome assembly GCA_963845885.1 of Candidatus Bathyarchaeota archaeon. Taxonomy (GTDB): domain Archaea; phylum Thermoproteota; class Bathyarchaeia; order Bathyarchaeales; family Bathycorpusculaceae; genus DASPPK01. Next base: position 30,949 of record CAWJTU010000007.1, on the reverse strand, counting down.
AATCTTCTTGTCCAGCTTCCTTATCGAGGCTGTAAACTCCAAGAATTCTCTAGGTGTCAATGAGTCGAGGAGCACGACCTCTTCTGGCACGTAGCCGATCTGGCTTTTCGATTCGACCTCTTTCGATATCGGTATACCATAGATCTCGGCTTCGCCGGCGCGCGGCTGTAGTACTCCTACGAGGACTTTGATGGTGCTGGTCTTGCCTGCCCCGTTTGGACCGAGAAGTCCGTAGACCTCACCGTTGTTGACTGTGAATGATAGGTTTTCGACAGCCACGAATGAGCCATAGCTTACAACCAATCCTGTAACACGGACAGCTTCCATCATTCATTACCCTCTTCATCAGTGAATCATACGATTCCTTATTTGTTGCCTTAATACGTTTCCCCACTCAATACCTAAACACGAAGGTTGTGGCATTTGCCTTTCGAAGTGGTTCGAAGTACTCACATGCTTCGTTCACAAAGTCGATGAAAACGATAACTATTTGCCTGAGCGTATAAGGCTGAAACCGACAACTATCGCCCATAAGGACGCTGCAAGAGCTGACAGAGTTTCAGGGATTGCTACGCCTGGGACGTACTTGAATAGGAATTCTAAAACCCAAACAAGTGCAGCAAACAGGGCGACTGCCAGAGTAAAGAACGCCCTTCTAGGCTTGCCCAAGAACAAATAGGCGGTAGTAACAACGAACATTGCTATTGGGAAGAGTGCGAAGAAGGCGACGGAGGCATAAATGTGCGTCGGTTTCATGTTCTCTGAAAAGACTCCGATGGTTGTTAATGCAACCGCACAAAAGAGGAAAATTGTTGCGCCAGATCGCCCAAGAACACTTTTGTTGAAGCTAAGATATAGTCCCGTTGCGAACAGTATTGTAAGTATTCCGCTAATAATGAGGCCAGTATTGAATATGATGTCTGTTGGCCAAGTCATCACGCCTAAATCGCTCAGGGCGTTGTCTGTCCAACTGAATCTTGGTGCCAAAGCTATTGCAGACAATATGAGCGCGAACGCCACTAAAGGAGTTGCCATCGCAGAATAGCCCGACAGCTTGATCCAAGTCTTTTTTCGAGAGCTGCTCACGAATCTCCCTCAACAAGATTAATGATATTTCAAACAGAGGGTAAAAACGTAACGTTTATGCGGTGTTCTAAATGGCTCATGGAGGAACGAATCTCCTCAAGCGTTCAAGCGAGTTCATTCTTTCATTACTGCCGATCTTTGCTTCCTGAACTGCCTGCGTCAGGATTTGGATGGATTGATCCATCGCGTTGCGGTCAACTGGATATGGAACGCCATCTTTTCCTCCGTACGCGAAAGAGTACTTCACGGGATCTTTCCAACTTGGTTTCTCTCCATAGATCAGTTCCGCGATCAACGCCAATCCCCTGACTGTCGCTGGTCCTACACCCTTGAAGCTGAGCAGCTCTTCATAATTGCTTGGTTGGAATTCATAGATATTCTTCATTGTTTTCCAATTGATATTTCTTGGCATCGTCAGAAATTCAGGGAAATTCTTGAGTTGCAAGTTGTCCGCACTTGGCATCCATTCACTGAGAGTTTTTTGAGATTCTGGTCTGGCTGACATAATGAGTCGCATGAGTCTTTTCGGTGGTTCTTTCACCAAGTCGACTGAAGCTTTTCGGCACCCGTCGCTCTCTTTTGCCGTCAGGTCTAAAACTCGCGGTTTTGTTGCTTCGCCGACGATGGCATTGTGTGGTTCGACGACGAACTCCTTCACTCTTTCTGACAGCCAATGGTAACGTCTTGCCGTGCGATCCTGCTCACACATTCCTTGCTGCACCACAGCCCATTTCTTGTTTTCAGCTATGAAGATAGCGTGATGGTAAAGCTGGTATCCTGCCTGAACCGCGGCGTTATCCACCTTTGCGCTCATTTTGCTCGCGTATCGCAGAGATTCAACATTATCACCGGAAAAACCGAACTTTTCACCAATTGCCTGGATTTCCTCCGGAGTCAGCTTGGAGACTCTGCCCTTTCCACCGCACACAGCTACTCCAAGTTCTTCTGGAATTATTGCCTGCTTCAAGCTTCCTGTAAGAACAGTGGTCACGCCTGAGGAGTGCCAATCATATCCCAGAACACAACCGAGCGCTTGGAACCAAAAGGGATCTGATATCCGTCTCAGGAAGTCATCAGATCCATATTCTTCTATTATTATTGTAACGATTTCTTTCGCGAGTTTGCGCATTCGGACAATTAAGTATCGTGGAGCTTTTCCATAGTGAAGTGGAAGTTTAGCGAACCCTGTTCTGTGCACGCCTAAATCTCTTCTAGTGCTTTACTGAGAAATATGGTTAAGAGCTCTTCTGCTTTAAAACGTGTCCTTCTCGGTCTATTTCTCCGCTCCTTATCCGAGTCGTAGAGATCGGCGTGTGATTCTCGGAAGGAACCATATTGATAACTTCGATCTTCAGGGAAGGCAGTTGTCTTTCTTTCCTTTTCCTGTTGATTTCAGCTGCCGTGGTTTCAGTGTCCCTGCTCACGACGAGAGCATTGACACCATCGCTTCTCGCTATCGGTCCAAGTGAGTCGTTTAGAGGAACTATTTTTGCACGCTTTGACCAACCATGTTCCGATAAAAAACTCTGCAGATCCTCAAGTCGTTGTTCGTAGGTTGCAACGACGTGCGGTTTCATCATTTTCTTGGCAAACTCGTCGCTGCTAAGACCGATCACGACGTCGTCACCGAGTTCAAAGGCTTTCATCAGCAGAGTCTTGTGTCCTCTGTGGAGTTCGTCAAATGTGCCGCCAACAGCCACTGTCTTGTATTTCCTCATTCTCAGCTCATCCTAGCAGTCTTGCGCCCTGAAAGTCGATTTTTGATATGATGATTCTTTCCTGAGGAAGCAGTTGCATAAAAGCTTGAGCAACTCTCTTTGCGTTTTCTGATGTGGTCACTGCGTGAATGGCTTCACCAACCATATTTTGCGCAGCGCCTATTGCTCCAGCCTTTTCTGCTAGCTTCACCAATTTTCGCAGTCTATCGTTCATGAAGCCTGTCTCCTCGGCAAATGTTAGGCAGCAATTCATGAAGTTGGTAATCGAGGGATCTGAGAGAATTCGTTCGAGGGTCTTTCTGCCGCTCTTGTTGACGACTTGCCGTTTTTGAGGTGAAGACAGAACGCTCTTTGTCGGTATGGCCTCAAAGACTCCAGCGACGATAACGTGATCTGCCGTTAATGGTATTCTATCTATAATGGCCGTTCCGGGCGCCCCTGGCTCAGTTGTTAAAATGCAGCCTCCTATCATCAATGGCCCCACTGTTCCGAGCCCCGTTTTACATTCAATTTCCGCAGCGTGCGCCAGCATTCCCAGTTCGTTGTAGGTGCAGGCTAGATCGAGAGCTTTCGATAATGCCAAAGCCGTGCCTAAGGCTCCAGCAGCACTAGTGCCAAATCCTGCACCTATAGGCACTTCGACTCGATGTTTCACGGTGACTTCAAAGGTCGAGTGGGCCATCTCCAGTATTTTTCTTGCCACGGTACGCGTAGTTTCAGCTTCTGGAGCTGTTCGCCCGTTAATCATCACACGTACGCTATTGCTTTTGGCCGGTGTTAGACCGACATCGGTAAAGACTCCTCTCTCAGTCACAAAACCTCCACCACGGGCTCCCACTCTATGAGCGTCCGTCTGCAGTTTTCCATCTCTTGATCTATCGCATATTTCGAAGAAGCTCGAAATTCCAGAAGGCGAGAACGCTCTAACCTTTTCCTGCAATAGTGGTTCCCTTTACTCTTGTCATAAGACCTGGGAACGCTCTGTAACAGGCCAGCAAGATTGGTGGGCCGAAGATAATTAGAAAGGGGATCTCCGTTGAAAAGGTCCATACGAGATAGGTAAAGCCACCTATCACAGCTAAGAGGCGTGAGCTGCGTTGAACCAGGCATTAGGAAGAATTGGCTGAAAAGCGGAACCATGAAGCCTATTATTGAACTTCCAACAAGGAGGCCCAACGTCGAACCCACCTCGAACCCTCTCCATCTGGGGGTCATTACGATCAAAACAGCAAGCGCCAAGTAACTTCCTACAATTATCGCGGAGAAAAACAAAGCAAGGTCTGCGGAAAGAACGTAATAGGCGATCCAAACGAGCAGTGCTGCCAACACGCCACAACCCGCCATTGGGATTTTCCAGTCGATATTTTTCTTAGTCACGTAACCTATAAGTGCGAACATTGCGAAGTTTGAAGGCACACCAGCCATGAGACTTAAAACAGGGTTTCCATGGATGAGCATGTCACTGATGAATATGCCTATACCAGCGCCTGCTCCCCCGACCCAAGGGCCGAAGAGTACCGCAAAGACTGCGGGGACCACGACTGAAGGCCAAAACCTGACAGTTCCAAACCCTGGAGCGGTCAGTGGCAGAATGTAATAGAGAACATAACCTAGTGCTGCATAAAGACCTGCATTCAAGGCAAGGGCAGCTACATCCAGAGTTTTCATTCAATGTCACCTTCATTTGGAACTGATGTATGAATAAACGTGTGAAAATAAGGTTTCCGTATGAATTATCTGTACATGTCTAAATATCATGCTCATGGGCCTCAGTTTCTAACTATTCTTGCATTGAATTCTGTGTAGATACTCATTTTCGAGTCTTTTAAATATCGAATCAAACACTCTTGCTCACTCGGTGAGGGTTCAACATGTCTGAGGAGCATGCAAGCCGTTACCTGTTTACTCTTATCAAGCTTGCAGAGATGGGAGCGCATCGTAGAACAGCCAAGATATCAACTGATTATCTGGCCCAAAAGCTCGAAACTTCTCAGCAGACGGCTTCACGCTATCTTATCGAGCTTGACCGCTTGGGCTGGATCAAGAGGACAGCAACTCCGGAGGGCTGTCTGATAAGAATCACAGATGCAGGAGTGAAAGAACTTAACAAGTTGCACCAGACGCTTCGTTTCGTGATGGAGTCGAATTATCCGCCTTCGATCACTCTGGAAGGCACGGTTTTTACTGGGCTCGGCGAAGGAGCGTACTACATTGCCAAAGAGAAATATCGGAAACAGTTCATGGAAAAACTGGGTTTTGATCCTTACCCCGGTACGCTCAATTTGAAGCTTACGACTGATTATGACATGAAGACACGAAATGAGCTTGAGGCTTATCCAGCCGTGGAAATTGAGGGTTTCATTAACGAAGACCGAACTTTTGGACCGGTGAAATGCTATCCTGTCATAGTTCAGAACAAGGTCAAAGGCGCATTGATTTCGGCGTTGAGAAGCCACTATGATGTTTCGGTTCTGGAGATCATTGCGCCAGTTCCTCTGCGAAAACATTTGAACCTCAAAGATGGCCATAAAGTGAAGATTGAAGCCTTAACTCTTCCATAATGTCTCTTCATGGCCCGTATGAAGTAGGATAATTGAATTGATAACTTACAGGTTGTCGACGTTTTCTGTGAGCTACTGCAAGCACATAGCCCAGCGCTAATCCTGCAAGGAGTCCTCCGAGATGCGCGAATATGTTGACTCCTGGACTAATGTTGATAGCGAACAGAAAGAAAACAAAGACGAGCGCGCTCAGGATTGATTGACCAATGGAGCGTCTCATGTACACCATAACTGCAGCAAGCATGCCAAAGATTGCGCCAGAGGCTCCGACAGAATAGGCAAAGCCTCCAAAGGCTCCAGCTGTCAAAAGGTCAGTGTACATTGTCAGGAAGTTACCTGCCAAACCGCTGAGAAAGTAAACTGCAACGTACTCTTTGATATCGAACATATCTTCTGCTCTCAAACCGTAAATGAAGAGGAAAAGCATGTTACCTGCGATGTGGGCAACATTGGCGTGAACGAACAATGACGTAAACAGCCGCCACACCTCACCGTTCAGAACTGCGGGAGTGAAAAGTCCGTAGGCAACGATCATGTTGTCACCAGTCTCCAAAGCATTCCCACCGAGATAGGACGTTAAAGCATAAACGGCTATGTTTGCAGCGACTAGAATGTAGGTTGGCATGTAGTTCTTCGAATTCTTGTACATGTGGTTCATCTTTGGAATTCTTCAGCGATTTTCTGTTTGATCTTTGACGAGCTGTCCAATTCGTCTGAACTGAACTTCCCAACTCTAACTATCTTGGTCTTTAAACCTTTTTTCTTCACTGTTTCCATGACTGATTGTTCAAGTCCGCTTGAACGGCTGTCGTAACCCAACGCGACGATGTCGGGTTTGATTTTTTCAAGGACTTGTCCCATGTCAAAGTCCTTGTACCCGAGTATCGCTTGATCAACAACTTTGAGGGATCCAACCAATGCGCATCTCTGGTTTTCAGGCACTATAGGTTTCCTTCCTTTCTTGTTTTCCACTGTTTTGTCTCTTGCTACTATCACAATGAGCTTGGCTTGTGGTCCTCCTGCTTTCTTTGCTTCTTCAAGAAACCTCACGTGCCCAAGATGCAGTAGGTCGAACACGCCTGAAGCAAGAACTACTTTGACCTTTTTGTCCTCTTTGTTCTTGATGGCCATTGAAAACTCACCGCTCCAATCAATCTTAACGCGTCAAGCAGACCTTCGCAATATGCAATTTGCGTCAAGCTGACCTCGAATTTCTTCTTTTCCTTATAGTATTTAGCGTCTTCCAAGTAATTCTTGGCCCAGTTCATGGCTTCTTTGATTCTGTCTTCTCCAACCTTGATTTCATCTGTCGCAACTTTCATTTCGCGAAAGACGCGTTCTGCTGTTTGTATATATTTTGCCGCGAGACGTTCTGCGCTCATTCTGCCAGCTCCTTCACCTTCTCAGGTGCATTTCCGAGAATTACGAGTGCCTCTGCTTCCATGAAATGAAGCTTGCCTGGAAAAATGAGAGTGTGCGGAGCTTGTCCAAATTCCTGTTTCACGAGGTCTTTTACGAAGCCAGCTTTCACGGTCGGATTACTGCTACCAGCTCTCGCTAGACCAACTGCAATTGAGTCATTTGTTACTACATTCTCCTTCCTTAGAGCCTCAATTTCCAGAAGAGTCTTCAAAGCATCTTTGATTTTGAGGAAACGCTCTTCTTCTATTTTGATGTCCAGAAGACACAGAGTGTGAAGTCCAGATTTCTTATTGTCTCTAATGACCGTGTAGGGTGTGCTGGATGGATTTTCATCAGAGAAGGGGATGGTAACGCTTTTTCCGAACTTGTAACTGTGTAATCCTGAGAGCCCTATTGCAGCTGAGAGAATTGAGGACCCATGCACGATACGGGTTTCTATCCCCTGTTTCTTGGCTTCGATTCGCAGAGTGACGTGCGTCGTGGCGATGAGAGGATCGCCCGGTACAAGGAAAACGGTCTTTCCTTTTTCCGCGGCTTCGAGAATGATTTTTCCCCCGTCTTCTTCCAGATCTTTTCTGTTCAGAATGCTGAATCGTTTTCTCGATAGCCTTGTAAAGGATCTCAATGAGAATTCAGGCAGGAGACTCGTATAGAACTCGATGAAGACAGTATCCGCGGTCTTCACCTCTTCTAGGCCTTGGAGACTTATTCCCTTGTGATCATTAAGTCCCAGTCCGACGAAGACGAGCTCTCCCAAATGTTTCAGCCTTCTTTTCAACGAGATTGAGGGTTCCTGCTTAAAGCTTTAATCAACGTTTCACCACATGTGATAACTGAGAGTGAACATGCGCAAGAAGTTCAGGTTGTTGATCGTTTTCGTGCTTAACTTCTTACTGCCTGGACTCGGTTTTCATTACACAGGAACTAGACATAATGTCAACTGGTTGCGCCGGCTAGGGCTTGTGGCAATGGTTGTCTTTTTGTTGGCGTTTCCGATAGGCGTTCTCTTCTGGTGGCCTAGTGCTCGTATATTGTACAACTTTTCTATGCAGGAATTAATTGCATATCTGATCGTGGTACTTGCCTCTGCGTTTCTTGGCGCAGGTATTGAACAAAAGATTGGTGGACGGGTTGAGTCATGACTGAAGCTAAGAAGTGTCTTGGACTGTCTTCTTCATGGATAAACTACCGAAAGAGATAAAACCCTTTTTGATGAACCTTTTTCCGAAAAGGTTTGTGGGCCCGTAGCTCAGTCAGGCTAGAGCGGCGGACTCTTAATCCGTAGGCCGCGGGTTCAATTCCCGTCGGGCCCGCCTCTTTCTTTAAGAAAGAACCAGGGCTAAGAAATTCGGAGCTTTCCGTTTGTTTTTCTTGTGGAATGTACTCTAGGATTGACTGTAGGGCTTGTTCAAAGATTCTGAAGATTTAGGTGGCGGTTTCGTGCTTCCTCTAAGAGTCTAGGGTTAATGGTTAATCCAACTGTCCTTCTTGCTTCTTTCTTGTTTGAAATGACTCGAGTAAAAGTGAACAAATCACTCGAGTGATTTTGTCTATACTTGTGTTCTTTCATGTTTTCATTCTTCCTCTGTCATAGAATTCTATGTAGCCGCATTTGCTACAGACAAATGCCACAAGTTCCGTTCCTGGTATTCGCCAACTTGGAACCCCAGAATCAGTGGTTTCAATTTCCATAGCTCTTCTAACCATCTTTCCGCGACATCTAGGACATTTCTTAACTTCATTCTCACTCATGGCTTAACACATCCTTGTTCTCCTATTTTTCGGCATAAAACTCTATATAACCACAATTCTTGCATTTGTATCCAAAGACTCTCGCACCCGCACCAGATACAAACACACTCAATCGGCTTCTTCCACGTGTCCAATATGGGACATTTTGGAGAAAACCTACCTCCATTATACCGCTACATTTCGGGCAATTCTTGACTTCACTCATGGCTTGACACCTTCATTATGATTCCATTGTTATTATGAAGGCGAGTTTTGTAGATGGTCTTACTTTCATATTCTTGCTCCCTAACAGCATATCATAGTTAGACGAAAATTGTTTGGCTACGCCTCTTACTTGATTCTCTAGGTTCTGCGATGACGTTCCACCCCAATTCGTAAAGATACTTACTCTCGTACGAATTCCAGACGATCTTGTTTCAGATTCTGCAAATTCTGTTTTAGGCTCTGATAGTAGAGCTTGAATGAATTCCGTTCCTTCCGAGAATCTCTGTTCAGTCTTGACTTTCTGCAAATTTGGATAATAAGTCGCACGGCGTTTGTCCTTAGGGTTTCTTTCTGTCTTCATAATGCCAAGTTGTTCGCATTTCTTTATCATAGAGAAGATTTTTCCACGACTGGCTTTAGTTGTCGCTCTGATTGTTTCAACAAATTCCTCTGAACCAATTCCTTCTGGTCTTAATATGAGAAGTTTGTACATTTCCTTTTTTACTGTCTCGTCTTTTTTGTATCTTCCAACGCTTTGGATTGAATTCAATCTGTCCACCAGTTTAGATCTAGTAGGTGAGAATGGATTAATGAGACTTGTTATTGATTCGTTTTGGTCGTGAGCTGAATGGTTCGCTAAGTCAAAAACCCTAAGACAATTCGCAACTACTGGGTAGAAGTTCAAAGACGTGCGCGTTATGTGCTGATTCATGTAAAGATATTAGATAAATCAAACCACTGGGCTTTGGGACAACAAATATAAGCGCGGAGTGTTCATGGAAAAAGATATTCGGTGAATGAGAGATGGACATTTGGAAACTTCGAGCATCAATGGCCGGAACCTGGCTTTGATAATTGGACTATCCACCCTGTTCTTCGCAGTAATAATGAGCTTAACGGGATATTTTGACTTGCTCACACTCGGCATTTTCGTGGGCGGATTCAACGTTGTTCAGTGGCTGATATCACCATACCTTATCAACGCAATGTACCGAGCAAAGGAAATTTCACAAATCGGAGCAGCCTAGACTGCATGAGATAGTCGCAAATTTGAGCAGAAAAAGCGGGATAAAGAAGCCGAAACTGATGCTGGCTCAGATACCATTGCCGAACGCTTTCGCGTATGGCTCTCCAATAGCTGGAACTCGTGTAGCAGTTACAGAGGGATTGTTGAAGACATTGGACGACGGAGAGGTTGAAGCCGTTTTGGGACATGAGCTAGGGCATTTGAAGCATAGAGATGTGCAAATAATGATGTTCGTTTCGATACTGCCTGCCATTGCTTACTACATAGGCTTTTCCCTCATGCTTTCAGGCATGTTTGGAGGAAACCAAAAGAATCAGAACAGTGGAGCAATGTTAGGTATAGTTTTCATGGCCTTTTCATGGGTCATGAACCTGTTCATACTATCTCTAAGCAGGCAGCGAGAGTATTACGCCGACAGGCACAGCGCATCAACGGTCGATAATGGATCACAGAAGCTTTCCACAGGATTGGCAAAGATAGTCAACGCAACCAAAAACATTGGAAGGATGAGACAGCAAACAAAAACCGTGCGCTCCATGAACAGCTTTAAGGCACTGTTCATCACTGATCCAGACCGCGCAACTTCTGACGCTTCTGAACTGTCCATGATTTCAGGCGGAGACAAACAGAAACTAGTTCAGGACATCTTGTCAAAGAAGTTGACGACTGCCGATAGGATTCTTGAGATCTTCTCAACACATCCAAACATAATCAAGCGACTTAGGGCTCTCAAACAACTGGACTAACTTTTCCTTTCAGCGTCCTTTTTCTTTGTGCTAACAAAACCATTAAAGACAAAGAACAAGTATTATGACTGGACTATTGAGAGCGTATACGAATGGATGCGAATCTTGTTTTCAAAGAAATAGAAAAAATGCAGGATGAGATGATCCGAACCTTGGTGGAGATCGTTCGCATCCCTGCCATAGCTCCTGAGAGTGGCGGAGATGGCGAATCCATGAGGGTTGAAAAACTTGTTCAAATTCTTGGCGCCCTGGGTTTCTCGAAGATACAACGCTTTGATGCCAATGATCCGAGAGTTCCATCGAAGAAGAGGCCAAACGTGATCGCCTGGGTAGAAGGTGAAACGAAGAACAGGCTTTGGATAGTCACGCACATAGATATGGTCCCACCTGGCGAAGAAGCGTTGTGGACTGTTACCAGACCCTATGATCCACTAGTGAAAGACGGAAGAATCTATGGAAGGGGCACTGAAGATAACATGCAATCAATGATCTCATCCATTTATGCCATGAAAGCATTGAAGAACTTGGGGATCAAACCCAAAAGAAACGTCGCCTTGTGCTTGGTGGCAGATGAGGAGAATGGAAGCAAATTTGGCATAAGATACCTCATAAGCCAGAATCTTTTCAACAAGGACGATCTCGTGGTGGTTCCAGACGGAGGCAACAGCGACGGCAGTTTCATCGAGATCGCAGAAAAAAGCTCACTGTGGCTCAAGTTCAGCACGTTTGGAAAACAGACACATGCAAGCATGCCTGACAAAGGATTAAACGCCAACCGCGTTGGTATGCAGTTCGCTCTCGCTTCAGACAAAATGCTTCATGAAAAATACCCTGCAAGAGACGAGTATTTTGACCCTCCTGAAAGCACCTTCGAGCCTACAAAGAAGGAAAAAAACGTTGACGCCATCAACATAGTGCCAGGAGAAGACGTCATCTACTTTGACCTCAGAATTCTTCCTCGTTACAACGTTGAAGAGGTTCTAAAAGAAATCAGCCTGCTCGCATCTACGTTCGAAAAGAAGAGTGGTGCCAGAATAGCTATCGAAACAGTAACGAAAACTGTTGCTCCTGAACCAACGGATGTGAATGCGAAAATCGTAGTAATGCTCAGAGAAGCGCTTGAAAAGACGAGAGGCCTCAAACCCAAGGTCGGTGGAATCGGCGGAGGAACATGCGCCGCATATTTTAGACGAGCAGGAATTCCTGCCGTTGTTTGGTCCACCGTAGATGAAATGGCACATCAACCCAACGAGTACGCGAAAATCGAAAACATGGTAAACGACGCAAAGATCTTCGCACTGTTGGCCATTGCGTGAACGTCCAAGTCCAATGGAAGCCGGACGCATCATTCCCAAGCAGGTTGGGGAAAATCATATATCATCTTCAGAATTACTCCCTTTATAGGTTGAAATCATGAGCGAAAAACCAAGCACGGCTTTCATTTTGTCTTTAATTGGTGGGATACTTGTACTATTAGGCGGACTAGCCTTGGCTGCCGTAGGCACACTGCTTGCGTTCTTCACAGGCTTTGGATATCTTTTGTATGTGTTTCTGATCTTTGGGCTAATAATCATAATCGGCGCGATCATGATAAACAGCAATCCAAGTTCCGCGCACACATGGGGCATCGTGATACTTATTCTAGGAGTCATTTCGCTTATCGGAATAGTAACAACGCTCGGAGGAATTATCGCAATAATCGGCGGCGCGTTCGCAATATCTTGGAAATCACCCAGCCAGCCACCAAATCCGCCACCGCCAAGTCAGTAGGCAATCGTCACGACTGCATTTTCCCCTTTTTCTTGCTAAGTCCACGGAGAGAAGAGCATGTTTCATTGGTCGTTTTGAAGAAAGCCTTATAGGCTTGGTTGGATAATCCATCCAACTGTATGAACCTGCTCTCTACTCGTCAACTCACGCTGCTAGTTGTCTTGACAGCCATATGTGTTGCGATACAGCTGACTCCTCGTCCCCCCAATATTGAGTTCACATCTATCATTGTCTTCCTGGTTGGTGCGATTTTTGGAATAGCATTCGGTGCCACACTTGGCGCTTCGGCTATGCTGATAAACGGTTTTCTTTCACCGTGGGGGTTTTCCGGATTGTTGTTGCCGTTCCAAGTCATTGGAATGGTGATTGTCGGTATAAGTGGAGGTTTGTATAGAAGAAGCAAGGCTGGTCCCTACAACGCCGGATCCTGTGTTGAAACTGCGATCTTGGGCGCTTTTCTTACGCTTGTGTACGACATAATAACCAACTTCGGGATCGCCGTCTCTTTCATGCTCACTGGAATGTCTCTTTCGCTTGCTTTTGTAAGCGCAATCATTTCTGGTGCACTTTTCTCGTTGATACATGTTGTTTCTAACACGGTTGTTTTTGGAACAGCCTTTGTTCCGCTGACGAACACTTTGCAAAGATTCTTGGGAGGTGCAAGGACTTGGAAAAAAGACCCTTTACTTACGTAGCTCTGGCCCTGTTGGTGTGGGCGATTTGCGGAACCACAATCGCGGGATACTATTTCATTCAATACAGCATATATAGAAACGAGTACGGAACTCTCGTCACGGATTTGAACGTCCTTTCAGGAGCTATGGGGAATATTTCAAGCACTTTGGACTCCCTTTCGTTGCGAGCCAATTTGCTTATTAGTTACGGTAATGGGACATTAGTCTGGTCCAACAACACTGCTTTGCCAGTCGGCTCAACGGCCTTCACGGCGATAATGGGAGCGGCAAACGTTGAATACACAGATTATGGACAAGAGCTGGGAATACTAGTCACATCTGTGAACGGATTGGCCAGTAATTCCTCGCAGGGATGGTTCTACTGGTACCTGAATACTGCCAACTCAACGTGGGTGTCTCCGGATTATTCCTGTGCAAAATATATACTTCATCGAGGAGACACAGTCGCCTTCGCTTATGAGAGTTACGCGACATGGCCGCCAACACCTCCAACGTAAAGAAACGACTGTTCTCCTCTTTTTTCAGTCGGGGTTGCAACAAAACCATTTTAAGCTGATAACCTGTGATAAATAAACTGCCTGTACACGGAGTGACCATCTTGAAAGCTTCAGACATAATTTCTCTAGCCAAGAAAGAAGGAAGGAAAGCCTTGCTCGAAACCGAAGCCAAGACCATTTGCATGGAATATGACATCCCGGTGACAAAGTTTGAGTTGGCGAAAAACGAGACAGATGCCGTGAAATATGCAGAAAAAATAGGCTTTCCAATAGTTTTGAAGATAGTTTCACCCTGACATAATCCACAAATCTGACGTTGGCGGCGTCATCGTCGGAGTGAAGAGTGCTACGGAAGTAAAAGACGCGTACAGAAAGATAATGGAAAGCGTCAAGAAACACGATCCAAAAGCAAGAATCGAAGGCATTTTAATTCAGGAGATGGCTCCTTCAGGAACAGAAGTCATAGTTGGATCCATAAAGGATCCGCAGTTTGGTCCTGCGCTCATGTTCGGTTTGGGCGGAATCTTTGTTGAGGTTTTGAAGGACGTGACTTTCAGGATCGCACCGATAACGGAGGATGAGGCAGAGGAAATGATAAGTGAAGTGAAAGCCTACCCCTTGCTCAAGGGTTACCGCAACACTCCGCCTGCAGATATTAAGGCTATAATCAAGATTTTGATGAGCACTTCAAGGCTCATTATGGATCATATGGATATCAAAGAATTGGATCTTAACCCCATAATGGTGTACGAGAAAGGAGCGAAAACGGTCGACGCCCGCATCATATTGGAGTAGTCCACGATTTCCTTTTCAGAGTCTGGGTCAAAAACATCGTTCTGCGCCTGTTTCAACAGAAGAAAATAAGAACAACAAGAAGATTTCAAAATCAACAAGATGAAGGAAAGAAGAATTGACGCTGGATCAGAAAAACCGACCGTCGAAGAGCTTGAAGAGAAGCTCTTCACTTCTCGAATGAGAAAAGAGCAAAGCTGGAGGATCAAGCAAGAGAATTCGCTGACAAACGTGACAAACTCAATGGAAAGGTCAGAAACACGCGCACAGAAGTCGAGCAGCTTCGCAAGGAACGGGACGAGATAAACGAGAAGGTCCAAGAACTAAAACAACATAGAAACGAGTTAACCTCGAAAATAAGGGAAAAAATCGACGAAATCAGGAAGTTGGGCGAAAAGAGCAAAATCATTGCAAAGAAAAGACCCTCAATAGACCACGAGACTCTGCAGGAAGAAGTTGAAAGCATAGATTGGGAAATACAGACGACTCCGCACACACTGGAAGAGGATAGAGAGCTCGTCGAAAGAGTGATAGAGCTTGAAAATCAACTGAATGTTCACAAGAAGTACGAGAAGCTCGGCAAGATGATACGGAGTCTTCGCGCCGAAGTGGAGAGGTTCAAGCGGGAGAGCACAGGATACCATGAGTCTCTTACGGCCAACGCGAAGAAAAGTCAAGAGCTTCATGGAAAAATGCTCGCGAAAGTTGATGAGTGGAAAAAACTGCGAGCAGAAGCTGATGAGCTTCATAAGAAATTTGTGTTAGCGAGAGAGTCTATCAAACCGTTGCAAGATGAAATTGCGGCTGCTCTAGGCGAGATCAGGAAACTGAAGGGTGAGATGCGTAATGAAGAGGAGGAAGAGAAGAAGCAAAGTCAAGACCAGCTTCGACAATCTATCGAAAATAGGGCTAAAGAAAAACTGAAGCGGGGAGAGAAATTGAGCTGGGAGGAATTCCAGCTCCTTGCAGAAAAAGGAATTTCGACGCAAGATTAAAGTGAACATGCAGTAAATGTATTGAGTGAACGGTAAAAGCATGAAAGTGGCTCCAGAAAACGAGCAAAAACGCGTTCTTGTTTTGTGCGTGGACAGAGACGGCGATTTAGGAGCGAAAGCAGAGGTCAAGACGCCTGTCATCGGAAGAGAGGGCAACCTCAACGCTGCAGTGTCGCTTGCTCTTAAAGATCCTGAAGAGCCCGACGCCAACGCTATTTTCGAAGCGATTCGCATCTATGATCGTTTGAAAGCAGAGAATCGCCCCGAAGAAACTGTCGAAGTAGCCACCTTGTCTGGCACTGAACTTGGAGGCGTGAGCGCAGACCGCAAAATTGTTTCAGAATTGAATGACCTTCTACGCTCGTTCGAGGCAACTGAGGTAATACTGGTTTCTGACGGTTACACGGACGAAGCTGTACTACCAGTCATCCAATCAAGGGTGCCAGTATCATCAGTAAGAAGAATCGTTATCAAACACAGTGAGTCGATAGAAGAGACTGCCGCATTGTTCTCACGTTATCTCCGAACTCTTGTGGATAACCCGCGTTACTCGCGCATAGCATTGGGAGTGCCTGGCGTGCTCATTCTTTTGCTCGGTATTCTGTCTTACATGGGATTTGTGCAATATTATGTGTTGGTCTTAGGTTTAGTCGTGAGCGCAATTTTGGTTGTTAAGGGTTTTGGCGTGGATAAAATTGCTAGAGGGTTCTATAAATGGGTGAAAGAGTATTCTCCACCACCGTTGCGTGTTCAGATTTCCAGCTTTTCCGCCATCGCGGGGGCTTTGCTCATGGTTTTGGGCGTGTACTTGGGGGTAGCCAGAGCTTCTGCTGAATCTACTACTCAACCAGACATCACGTCATATCTGACGATGCTACCTCGGATAACAGGTTTCTTTATTGGGGACGCCATCACGCTGATTGTGATTGGCATATGCATCGCGTTGCTCGGCAGAGCGATTCGTTGGTATCTCGAACATGACGTTCGTTTGCTTCGCAACGTTGCTTTGATAGTAACGGTTGCGTGGTCGAGGGAAATTTTCCTAGCAGCATCAGACCTGTTGATAGGAATTGGAGGGCCTGATAGAGTTGTTCTCGCCATCGTCATAGGCATTCTGATAGGAATTGCCTCGGTGCTGATTGTGTTTGTTTTGCATAGAAGAGCGAAGAAATTCTTCCGTGAAGCCGAAGAACAGGTCGAGGAGTTTGGCGAAGAATAGCCTGCTTGCACAACTCGATTTCGAGGAAATATCGATTCTTTGGAGAGATATCGGCGAATTTCAAACAATTCAGGTCAAAGCTTGAGAAACTCTTAATTGATACCGAATCGGGTCTTAACATGGATAGCAAGGACATCTGTTCCTGCAACAAAGCATTTCGGGTTACGAGGTTCAAATAGTGTTCAAATCGTTGCTCTCAGCCGTTGGAGTCTACAGGGTATACGAAGAATGGTTATGGCGTCAAGTAAAAGTCGGGGTCAAACCTGAGCACGTAGCGATTATTTTGGATGGAAACAGACGATGGGCATCTGGGAAGATCGTGGACCCGTGGCTGGGGCATGAAAAGGGTGCTGACAAGGTTGAGGAGCTTCTTGACTGGTGTTTGAAACTGGATGTTAGGTCGATCACTCTTTACGCTTTTTCGACGGAGAACTTTCGACGCGGTCAAGTCGAAGTCAAGGAAATAATGAGAATCGCTGAGGAACGGTTCAGAAAAATCTTGGTTGACGAGCGAATACACGGGAACAAGGTGCGGGTGAAAGTCTTAGGGCGAGTGAGTTTACTTCCGGATGACTTGCGGCGGCTGATTTTGGAAGTGGAAGAAGCAACGAAGGATTATGATAAGCATTTCTTGAACTTCGCCTTTGCTTACGGTGGACGAGCCGAGATCGTTGATGCCGCTAAGAAGATCGCAGAGGAAGTGCATGAAGGAAAGCTTGCACCAGAGAAGGTGGATGAAAAAACCTTTGAGAAGTATCTCTACACGTCTCATATGCCCCAGCAGGATCCTGACCTCATAATTAGAACTTCGGGCGAATCAAGGTTAAGTGGTTTTCTTCTCTGGCAGTCAGCCTACAGTGAGCTGTGTTTCCTTGATGTTTACTGGCCTGACTTTCGCAAAATCGACTTGCTGAGATCTGTTAGGACTTATCAAAAACGAAAAAGACGTTATGGAGAATAATCGATATCAGGTTCTTCTTCGTGCGCTGACGATTGAGATGACGTCTCTGTCTTTTAGAATGTAGTCTTCGCCAACACGTTTCTTCTCTCGAGCTTCAACGGCATAGATGAAGCCTTCGCCGAGTTCCGTGTGGATTATGTAGGCAAGCTGTCTGGCAGTTGTCCCATAAGGGACGAGGTAGGCGTCTGGCAGAACTCTTCCAATGTGATCGCTCAAATGCTCGATATCTTCGACTGGATAGACCGTTATCATGCTCAGCAGCCTGAAGTAAGCAGTGTTGACTGCTTCTTGAACGCCTGACGAGCCGAGACCAAGAAGAATCTTTTGTCTTATCGTTTCCAAGGCTTTGATCTGGCTTTCATTCAGTTTTTCCGGAGACGTGATTTTGAAGTTGCAGTCTCCGGGCCTGTAGTCGATCAGCTTCTTCTCGGCTGCTCTTCTGAGAGCCAGTTCTGCTTCGGCGCACGCTGGAATGACCAATCGACCTGTCTTTTTCAATCGCTCCAAATTGCCTTCGGATGTTGGAAGATCCATTTTGTTGGCGACGATGAGGATTGGCTTAGAAACTTGCCTGAGTACATCTATAAACTTCAAGTAGTCGTCATCGGTCCAAGACGTGGGTTTGTCAACGCTGAGCCCTGCCTTTCTTATCGCTTCAAGAATATGCGCCCGCTTGATCCCGAGTCCGCTCAACCGCTCTTCAAGCATTCCGCCGATATCTTTCGAGTCTGTCTCCGCTGTTCTGGCAATCTTTGCCCAGTCCTTCTTGAGAATTGCGGCCATCCACATTGTGATTTCATGTTCGAGGAACTTCACGTCTTCTAATGGATCGTTTTCTCCGAGTTTGCAGAGTTTTCCTTCGCAGTCGGTTCCGCCTGACGCGTCGACAACATGGATTAATGCGTCGGCTTTTCGAATCTCGTCTAGAAACTGGTTGCCAAGTCCTCTTCCTTCCCATGCTCCGGGCACGAGGCCGGCGACATCGATGAAGTCGATTGGAATCAGTCTTACTCCATTCATGCATATCGAGTTGCCAGGGTTGTCGGTGACGTTGAAGTCTTGATGAACGCAGGGTGTTCTGACGTAGCCTATTCCTCTGTTAGGTTTGATTGTTGTGAACGGATAGTTCGCGATTTCTGCAGGAGCCAGAGTTGCCGCACTGAAAAAGGTTGATTTGCCCGTGTTCGGTTTTCCGACGATTCCCAACAATTTTGAATAGGACTTCTGCATCTCCCCTCGCTCCCTGCGATCAGTCCATAGGAGGTTTGTTGTTCCAATTGGTAAGTACCTTAGTGCGAGACTCTATATGGTTTGTGCTGGCAAAACCAACTAGAACAAATCAAAAGAAAACGTTTTCGCGTTGGGCATATTTGGATCCTAATATTCACGATACATTGAAACCTAGGAGGGGAGGGTTCACAATAGCTGAAAGAACAGCGAACGAAGTGCGAGGCTAATTTGAGAAACAGCTTGGTACACTTGACTTCTCTACGCATTTTCTCTTGAGCAATGAACGATCACAAACTGATATGACTACTAGGAAAACTCTTGTCGGTCAAAAAAGAAAATGGGTGCTAGGGGAGTCGCATCTTACGTTGTTCCAGATATGATAACGTTGCCGTTGAAGGTTGTTCCATTTGTGTACAGAGCATCGGCCGTTAGAGTCAGGGTAGCTAAAGTGGCGTTGCCCACGCCTGGGTGCACAACCGTGCTGGTTCCAAGGTTCCATGTCAAGGTCAAATATTCGTTCGCTTCAACAGGAGTCCAGGTGCCATTACTCAAACTCACAGTCATGTCAGTTGTTCCTTTGTTCACGACGTAGACCTGTTGTGTCACAAAGCTTCCGGGGTTCACAGCCGTCCAATTTATGGCAAATACTTGATTAATGCATGGAGCGTCTAAATAAACGCCCAAGTTGATTCCTACAATAGTTCCGTTGCTCGGGATAGTTCGACTTGATGTGATAGCGAAAACCCCTACAACCACTATGGCAGCTAATGCTAAGGCCGCTACAACGATTACGCTTTTCTTCGTCAATGTTTTTCGCCGACTCCCGTATTTCATGTTGAATCCTAATAAGAATTCAGAAACGGAAATTCTGAGCGCAAATGAATATTCAGAATCCACCTGAACTTGACTGGCAACGTATGTGCGTCCTGCTCTAAGCGAAATGGTATAATATTAGTTGAAAGGGTCTATAGGGAATGAAGCAAAATGCAATGAGACGGAGAACATCGAATGGCAACTGATGTCTTGATGCCACGACTAAGTGTAGCGATGAAGGAAGGAACAGTTGGAAAATGGTACAAGAAAGAAGGCGACAGCGTCGAGAAAGGAGAACCGATCGTAGAAGTAGTCTCAGACAAAGCCACATACGATCTTGAATCACCGGCCTCGGGCATATTACGCAAAATTATCATCGAAGCCGGAGTCGACGTGCCCGTGAGCACGGTTCTCGCCGTAATCACGGCTCCAGACGAGCAAATATCTGAAGCTACACCGAAGACTGAAGTCACTTCTACCCCTGGAGAACAGGAAATAAGAGTTTTGGCATCACCAGCTGCTAGGCGTTTGGCTCGGGAAAATGGAATCGATTTGTCCACGTTGAAGGGAAGCGGGCCTGAAGGAAGAATAGACGAAGAAGATGTCAGAAGACTGATCGAAACAAGACCTGATGACTTCCGAAAAATCAAGGAAGTCATCCTCCTAAGCGGTTTCAGGAAAACATCAGCCGAACGACTTGCGACCAGTTTCAGAACGGCACCGCACAGCACCATAATTATGGAAGCAGACGTGACTGAAGCAGCCGAACTTCGTGAACAACTCAAAGTCTCTTACACCGCAATGATCGTCAAGGCTGTGGCAGACGCTCTAAAAGAAGTTACTATGATAAATTCGACGCTCGATGGAGAAAGCATAAAGATTTTTGAAGACGTAAATGTTGGAGTTGCAGTAGCCACAGAAAAAGGTCTGGTCGTTCCGGTGGTTCACGACGCAGACAAAAAGACTTTGAAGGAGATAGACGCCAAGATAGTTGAGCTCACAGAAAAGGCTAGGGAAGCCAAGTTGTCAAAGGAGGATGTCGAAAGTGGAACGTTCACTGTGACCAACCTCGGAATGTTTGGAGTAGACTTTTTCATTCCAATCATTAACCCGCCCGAGGCAGCCATATTAGCCGTTGGAAGAGTGGCTCAGAAAGTTGTGCTAAAAGACGGTCGAATTGAAGCTCGATCAATAATGATGCTAAGTCTAACCTACGATCACCGCATCATAGATGGCGCACCTGCAGCCCAATTCCTCAGAGCAGTCAAGGAAAAAATTGAGAAGCCATCAGTTCTCAGCGAATAATTCAGTTTCTTCTCTCGCGCGCAGGTCATTTTCTGTTGGGCTCAATGATCACTTTCAGCGATTCATCCGCCGAAGCCACGATATTGAATCCTTCACCTACTTCATTGATATCTAATCTGTGAGTAATCATTTCCCTTACATTCACTTTCTTCTGCTTCAAAACAGTTAGTGATTCCTCCAGATCTTGAGGTGCAGCACCATAACTTGTTTTCAAAGTAATCTCGTTCCTCCAGAATTCAGTAATGGGTATAGGAATCCGCACTGTCGGGTCAGGGACAGCGAAAAACATGATAGTTCCTCCGTTGTCCGCGCATTCCAAAGCCGTCAAGGCGGCTTGCGTGGCGCCAGTGCTAACAACCACTTGGTCTGCTAAGCGCCCGCCATTAAGTTCTTTGAGTTTCTGAGAAACGCTTTTCCTGGCGTCTATTATGTTGTGGGCTCCGAATCTCCTTGCTTGCTGCAATCTGTACGTATTCAAATCGGCTACGATGATATTTCGTACCCCCTTTGCCTTTGCCATTTGCGTATGCAAAATTCCAGACACGCCGCCCCCGATGATCAGCAACGTATCCTGCTTCTGGAGTCCCGAAAGTCGTTGACAACGAATTACGCATGCTAATGGCTCTATAAACGTGCCTTCTTCGAAGGACATATTCTCTGGCAGGCGGTACACGCCTCGTTCAACGTTGATCTTTGGCACACGAACGTACTGGGCTAGCCCGCCTGGATAGTAGTTAGTTGTGTGGAGGGTTTCACATGCCGTGTGATGTCCCCGGAGACAATAGGCGGCACTTGTTGCAGGGGACGTGATGAGAAACAAAAACGCGGTCGCCAAGCTTGACTTTAGTCACGTTCCTCCCAAGTTTGTCCACGATACCAGTTGCCTCATGACCCAAGACTTTCGGTGCTTTCGGAACGCGATACCATTCAGTTACGTCGCTTCCGCAAATGCCTGAAGCCATGACTTTTAGAAGGAATTCGTCATTTCCGATTTCAGGTACAGGCATTTCTTGGACTCTTACGTCCTTATTGTTATAATACATGGCAACAAGCATTCAGTTCACCGAAGATGTTATTCATTTTTTGCCAGAAGCTAATTGCTCGAAAAGGCTCTGCGCTTCTTGCGCGGTGAATTTGTCATGTATAATTGCTCTTATGGCCCGAATGGCTGCCACGGGATGCTGAGTTTGCCAGATGTTTCTGCCCAGGTTCACGCCTATGGCTCCTTTTTGCATGCCATCGTAAACAAAATCGAAAACCTCCCGCTGCGTTTCAGTTTTCGGTCCGCCTGCAATCACCACAGGAACTGGGCAACCTTCCACGACCTTCTCAAAGTTCTCCTTACAATAGTACGTCTTCACAACACGTGCGCCGATTTCCGCTGAAACTCGCGCCGCAAGTGCTAGATATCTTGCTTCTCTCTTTTCGAGTTCTTTTCCGACCGCAGTCACCGCCATAACAGGGATACCATAATCCTCACATTCATCAACCAGTTTCGCCAGATTGCCAAGGCTTTTGTTTTCATACTTGGTGCCGACGAAAACGGACATGGAAACCGCGCTTGCGTTCAATCTGATGATTTCTTGGATTGACGTGACCACGCTTTCATTGGCCAAGTCTTCGCCTGTTACAGTTACCGCGCCTGATACCCGAAGTATGATGGGTTTCTGTATAGCAGGCTCAATGCAGTTTCGAAGAACGCCACGGGTCATCATCAAGCCGTCTGCGTAACGCCAAATGGGTTCTATCGTTTTTTCAGGTTTCTCGAGACCATGAGTCGGTCCTTGGAAATATCCGTGATCGATAGGCAAGAAAAGTGCTTTGCCGTCTTTCTGTATCAAGCGGGATAGTCTGTTTTTCATTCCCCATTCCATAATTTATCGCTCAGTCTTGTCTTCTTGCTTCACGATTAAATAACCTTTCTCAACGAGCCAATGATGAAACTGCCATGTGGTAAACCGACAAGCGGTCCTGCACGTCTGCCTAATCAGTTCATAAGCTTCTGGCTTGTCCTTCAACTCGTTGAGGGTTCCCTGCACTGGGCATTTCACATCATTGCAGAATTCTCTGGCTTTGTACTCGGTGAATCCTTTCAAAAGCTGCTCACCGTGTCCTAGTGCGGAGTGCACAATTTATAAACTATTCTTAACCCTTTGTGCATATGCGCGCGTATTTTCATTTGACGTGTTGTGCTGGGACAAGAATGCATTTGCTTGCCGACGACTTTGTCTTGCCCAATCTTGGACTTCAACCATTGCAGCGCCACGCTTAATAGTGTCATGCACCAGCACAAATCAAGCCATCATCGAGAAGACCGACAAATTGTAGCCGAACCAAGCGCGCGCCCTCAAATTAGGAAGGAAAGGCGGAACCGTTCTGGAGTTCGGATGCTGTCCTCCAGAAACGGAAATCAAGCTAAACGCCGAACAGCTAAATTACGGAGAACTGAGAGTTCTTGGGGCCTTCCACACGACGCCTCTTCATTTCAGAAAAGCCCTCAGCCTAATAGCTTCTCGAACGATAGACGTACGACCGCTGATAACAAGAAAAATGAAACTTGAAGACCTCAATGAAGCATTCAAGATTCTTTCGACATCAAAGAACGAGATAAAAATCGCGATAATTCCTTAACTCAAGCCCACCAAAACATTCTCTTAGGCGACATGATAGGCAATTGAACGGTCGCTAGACGCGGTACTGTTCAAAGATCAGCCCGTCTTACTGCAAGCGCCAAACCAATATATCTTGTGGACGTGTATTTGAGGGTTGGAAGCACAGATGTCCCAAATTGCCGGCTACGTACTCCGAATCAAAGATGAACAATGGGTCAAACAAGTCTTTGACATGGCGATCTACTTCTCCAACATGAACAGGAAATGGTCGTCTGGACAAACCATTCTTTTCGTTCATAAAACTCAATCAGGAGACGCCTTCGTCGGTTACGGCGTTATTTCACGAGAGAGACAAAAACGCTACCTGCTTGAAGAAGAGAAAATTCAATGCGAGCGAGGAGGATGGAAGAAGGCCATAGAATTCAAATACGTTTTGCCAAAATCGTTTATTCGTTAGACCTTTTTTGCACACATAAAAAAAAGAGGGATTTGATATCTCTTTCTACCAGTAGTCTCCGAGCCATCCCCAAGGTCCTAGTTCCGAGATATATGGAGGCCAAATGCCCTTAGGTCCCCTTACCCTGTATAGAAGCTCCATGTGGCCAGAATGGCCTGCATCACACCCAATGTGGTACCCTTGCGCTAAGCTTTGACCACCAGCAGTAGGCGATGTTAACTTTGACCATCCAGACCCCGAGTGGTGTCTCTCAACCCACTCAACTGTGAAGTCCGCGTCCCCCAGATTCCTATTCTCAAGAAACGTTTCATTTGTGCTATAGCCCCAGATGCCCCCCGAAAAATATGTGATCCATGTGGCTATGTAGACAGAATAGATAGGTTCGTACATGATCGCCCAGACGTTAGAGGTTTTCCCGTCTCCTGTTCGCAGCCAGACCCTTCCATAGTAAGGACGCAAAGGAACCTCGGAAATGATGGAGTTAAGAAAGGCACAAACATATGTTTCGCACCATTGGGTAACGTCAAGCTCGACGCAATATTCGTCAGATAGTTGAAGGAGGACTTTGCCTTGTGATGACCCAAAGCATGTGCCATGAAGTTCTAAACGTCCTCCTGGACCAATCTCAAAAGGCGTTATGCTGTCTATATCGGGCTCGCATGGTCCCAAGCCTATGATGAATTTTTGAAGCAATGGATAGTAAGCTTTTTTGTATACATCAGTTATCGATGCACGATATTCTTCGTCTATTTGGTAACGCTGTGACCAAGCAAATCTTTTTACTTCCTTTTCTGCGATTTTTCTGGAGTCTTCCAATTTCTTTAGGTATCTTGCTTCAACTTCGGTGTTTTGACGCTTAACTTCAGGTTCTAGTTTTCTCACATCTGTTAGAAGCTGGTCGTAGTTCTTCATCAGTTCTAGGCGGGCCTTTTCCAGATTCTTCGCACGGGTCTTTCGAGGTTCTTCTTCCGGCAGAACTTTACGAAGGTATGACATATCCTACCCTCAGATTACACTATTATGAACCCTGTAAATATAACGTTTTGTGTCATTTTGGCTATTTCTTCTTTGTTTCGGCTAATTCTGGTCAGATCGCAGGTTTCGGGAACTTTCACGGCATCCAGAGGAAGCGGAGTATTGAGGAAACTAGGCGGTGAGAACGAGGCTTGAAGCCTAAAAGTGACTCTGAGAAGTCAACGAAGACAAAACATGTTTTTCATATCATCAGCAAAAATGAAAGATTTGCGTGAAAAAAACGCGGCAATTTAGGGGAAAAAAGTGACTCATTTTTAGCTCTTATCAACCAGAAAACAGTTTAGTTGGCAAATGATGTGAGTTTGAAGCAATAAGACATAATTATGTTTCAAATCAAGCCGAAAAGCAACATTAAGTCAACAAAATAGTTGATAGAAAGATTTAAGTGTAAAAACACTCTAACCACCCAAAAGGGAAAAAATCGTATTTATAACCACTTATTTTAAACCATCAATCCATGCTTGGCATTTCCATAACTTTGGCACATATTCATGTGGCAAAATCGTTCTGGGACATGGTTTCTGTGGAGGCATGTGCTGGACAGCTCTCAAGAGGTTCTACACTGCGACTCCCATACCAATAACTATGGAGTCAGCTCCGTCGAAAGAAGATCCGTTGTATAAAGAGATTTACGATGTTCAGATAGACTCTCTCACGAGCAGTACCGTCGATAAAATGTGGGATTGGCAATGTGCCCCAGACCTTGATCCCGCCCCCCATACTTATAATCCTTATGCTCCCAGCTTGGGAAAAAGGACTCTTGAGGACTGGGAAAACAATGTAAAGCCAAGCCTAGACAATTCTAAACCCGTAACGCTCACACTAATTGCAGAATCCAATGATCGCAATGCGTTTGACCTTGGTCATCATCACATGGTGATCGCCTATGCCTATGAAACAAGAGCACTTGACAACAACATAGGCGCAGTTGATATCCTCATCTATGATCCAAATTGTCCTAACGATGACGAAGTTCGTCTGACTTTCTATACTGGACAAGAACGCCATTCAATTCATCTTACACATAATAGGGAACAAAGAAGCGATCATTTCCACGGTTTCTTTCTAAATGACGCCGATAGAAACTACGCGCTTTCGGATAGGACGGATGTTGAAATAGTTCAATGCGTGCCGAACGAGATCATTTCGCTAGACCGAGCTATGTATGATCTGCAATTCAAATGGAGTTGCCGCTTTATTCCTTATTTTGTGATTCAGGTTGACGGTACAAACTGGAACTACAATGATAGTCGCCAAGATGAGAACGCAGCCAAGTTCAAGTACAATCCTGTGGATGCGGACCACAAACAGTGTTCGACGAACAACGGGTTTATGACCGTGCCGCTCGAATTACCCCGGACTCGCTGTAAAGTTTCTGTGCGATTGTTGGACGCCGACCCCTTCACCACATCGATCGATGTGGACGCAAAGCCATCTTTTACGTGCTACCCCTATGTTCGAAAGAGAGCCGACTCCGATGAGCTGATAGTGTGTGACAGTAAAATCGAAGATGCGGATTTGTTTATCAAAGTTGAATACCCGACACAAGCAGAAGTTCGGCAAATGGACACCTCTCCCTTCAAATGGGTAAAACTGGAACTTCCCGGGGGCGGTTCTAAACTAAGCGATACTCAGGACGTTCTTAGTCGAGAATCGATCGGGCCAATAGACATAAAACGCCTAGGCAACATCATAGTCCCCGTTTTCGGAAATTTTGTGGAAAGAAATCTCGCTCCCCCAACAACAACCTCAGGCTTTTTATGGACAACCAGGAATGGGCAAAGGGTCATGCGCGACTTGGGTCCATTAAGTAGTCTAGCTCAGAAGATATTCGACGGATTCACAGACAATCCAGCTGACTACGATGGAAACACCATGGTGAAATTGATATATCGTTCAGAGGACCATTTTGGAACAGTGGCCAGTGGAGAGGTATATTTCTTTGGGCAATCGATAATCTACACTGAAGGTGCAACGCAAATCTCTGTTTGGGATCTCCAAGGACTGAAGAAAGTTGGGTCAGCCATTCGGAAACTGACCGAAATGGGCTTAATGATTGACGTAACTGAACTACCTCATGGCGGTCAATCCCCAGTATACTCGCAAATTCGGGCAAAGATTGACCAAACCATAAACGAGTTGTGGAGTAACAAGGCTGTCTGGAATGACATTCGGAGGAGGCAGTTGGGAATATCAATGCAGGAAAGCCGTCACAAGATGCTTGAAATCAACGAGCTCGCAAAATCAGGCGAAACACTAGCGACAACTAACAAAATTAGAGACGCAAGAAAGAGAGAATATAACGACGTGATCATCAACACATTTGCAGAACACACCATTGACCGTGTCCGCAAAAAACCGAAAAAGCCAAAGCATTTGTAGTTTGCATCCCAAGTTCTTAACAAGTTGGCTTTGACTGGCTCTTCTTTCTCACGTTTAATAATTGCCGCGCGAGCGGGTTACTATCATTTCTAGCGCGCGCCAGAATGCCTGAACCCTAGACACTCCAAAAACTTTATAAATAAACATATACTCTAGTATATGCGAATATACTGAGCCAAGGTGTCAAGATGCGATATCGCCACAAGGTGCACTTTTTACGTGAATTTCTAGGTTCACCTGTTCGAGATCTGCTTGAGCTTTATTCAGAGACACTCCTTCAGAGAGCGGAAGAATCGCTACTTAAACAGCAGGCAGGACTAGAATCAGCGATCGACAAGTTGCGCTGGTCTCTTATGGACCGATCTCTTTCAGAAAGCGAGAGAGAACTGACGTGGCGCAGGCTTGATAGATTGGAAAGTCTACGTCCCATGTTTTCTGTTGCATTGCCAACAAAGTTTGTGCGGATTCGTTTTGGATGCTACGATTTTGATTTCTCAGACCCCGAAAAAGTTGATCCCAAAACAGAGACGAACCTCGTGGCAGTTAATGGAGACCATGAAACACATTGGCACTTATTGATAACGTATGTCGAACAGAAAGAAGAAACTGATCAGCGCTGGTACCATCCTGTTGAACCCGAGACGGTGCCTGTTGATCCTATGCTTGACAGCGATGACATTGATGATGACGGCTTGTCACACTTTCAAGGTTGCAAGGTTGCCCCCCTCATTCAGACACATGTTTCTGCGTACACCCATGTGGAATCTGTGAACTTGCTGGTGTGTGGGTGTCTCATCGGCATGCCCAAGATCGACTCAAATCGAATGTTGCATGGAGGGGTAGGTAAATGGACAAATTCAGAAAGGCGATTAATCGATGCCTCAGAATCCTACGAGACGTCCCATCTGATGTTTCTGGCAAATTCGTCCGGCTGTTTAAAGTCATCTCAGATTTTATTGACAATCATCAAGAATGCTCGGAAAAAGCCTTGCCAATCATACTCAGAATGCAGGGATACCTTATCGAAGGTAAATATGTTGAGGCACTCGAACAACTCTTCCTGTTGGTTGTTCTTCTCGAACTTGAGCAGCGAAAGAAATGACCCATGTTGGTCTGGTGTTGCATGTTGAGGCAGGTCCGCAAAGTGGATATACTGATTGACGGTCGAAAGTTCACGTCAACGGGCGAGCGAATCGAATTGAAAGTAGACGGTTCAAGAGTATACTCATCGGTTGCGCATGACAAAAACAACAAGATCCCTGTGAATGATCTCGGATGGGCAAGCGTCAAAACACTCCTCAAAGCCTCAGACTCGGCCTTTGGCCACGTTGATCGTTTTCGTATAGTAAGACTACTTGCCGAATCCTCGAAGAGCTTCACCGAAATAAAAGAGATGCTGAACGCAACCTCGCCGACGGCGAATTTTCACCTGAAAACACTGATCGATGGGATGATCGCCTACAAGGACGAAAATGGAAGGTATGCCTTGACATTGTTGGGCGAGCTTATCTTGAAGTATTTCTCGGACTTTTTGGTGGAGGCTGACGTCCTCAGCAAGACTATTGCGTGACGTAGCCGCGGTTTTCTACGTTTTAGCGCCCGCTCGAGAGCAGCAAATGACGAAACAGCGTCCATATCGTTCCTTTTATGTTGTCATACGACGTGGATGCCCGCGCCAACTAATGCAGTCAGCAACATTTGCGCAAGTTTGTGAATTTTCAATCCTTACAATCCGTTCACAAGGGTTATCTTTATTACCGTGAGAGTTAAACTTTAAATAGTGTTGAGTCCAGACGTGTTGAAGATGGAAATGTCGGTTTTGGAGACCATTGAATGAGCGCTTCAACAGCTTTCTTGGGACAAATTGACTCTGTTTCTGCTCTTCGTTGTGGTTTTGCCAGCCTTGAACCTATTTCTGTCAAGGAAACAGTGCGAAAATGGGGTGTGAAAGTGACTACTGTTAAATGGCGGTTTGAAGCTGGTAAGGGCGATAATGATTGGGTAAAGAGTTATCCATCATATGTTAAGCTCTTAAATGATTCTGTTGTTCAAAGAGTAAAGCTGCCGGAAACGGTGGATTCGCAAATGTTTGCCGACATGCTTACCCAAACATCCATCGAACAATTCGAGAAAGATCACGAACTCAAGTCAGCACTGGCTAGGGTAGAATCAGAAAAAGAGAATGCAAGTCCTTTCGTAGCATTTACGCGCTTTCTGAGAAAGAGGTTTGAAGAAGAAAGAGCGGAAAGTGTACAAGCGATAGCAGAGATGTTCATTCATTCCAACCTTTCTTTCTCTCTCTTCTCAAATCTGGTTATGTCAAATGAAATACACGAGGGTTTCCTGGACGCATTACAGAGAAAACTGAACTTATATGAGTCTGTTTGGTTCAAGAGGGCATCCAATAACCCTGAACAGTTCAAGCGTAAATTCCGAGAGATGCAGAGCAAGTTTGAGCCCCCTGTTCGACGTAATGGAACGGACATTTTTTCCCAAAAATGTTTAAATGTACTCATTCTTGGTTCCAACATCAAAGATGCTTCATCACTGTCCTCTATTGACTTCCTTGATGTTAAGAAGATAGACTTGCACAGCTCGAACAGATTGTCACATGAATTTGACAGTAATCTGAATAATTGCGTTTCCTTGATTGTCTCGATGCAACCTGAGTCCTTCTCACGTCTACCTAATACGGATCTTAACAAGGTCTTCTCAGAACTATTGGTTTGAGGCAGCCATATGTCAACGGCTGCACACAAACGCTGCTTTTTTCTGGACTCATGCGTAGCATTGGCAGAGATCCTGGGAGAGAATAGAGAAGTTATGGAGAAATTCAAAACAGACGTACAGAAACGGGGCATATCCTGCTATTTGTCGGATTCCGTTGTGGCTGAATGTGAAAGAAAGCTGAGTTTTAGTCAGACATTTTTTGAAAAAGTCTTTCAGACTGTTGCAGAAGTACGTTTCAATGAATGCCGGACGAAATTGGGGATCAAACCAGAGGACCCTCTTCGGAAGGAAGACTTTCTCATATTCGCTGACTTGTTCATTGAGCTACGGAAAGCCATGAGTCCCATATTTGCGGAGCCACTGAGGACTTTGGAGATAAAAATGGTTCTGGCATTGGAGGATACGCTCAGAAGAGGCGTCACGCTTAATTTTTCGATCTTTCTCAGTAGAATTATAGCTCAAGCTTTGGTTCTGGCTGCCCATCTTAAGATACAGAAAGTGAAATACATAATAAATGAACAGGGATTCTTCAAGAAAAAAAGCGTTGCCCCGGACAAGGCTATGTCCGAGAAGCTACTTTCATCTGTGCACTACTCCAAATATGATCCTTTTCATAAGGATGATTCTGACAATATATCTTCAGCCTGGGCTTACAAACAATCTACGGGGGAGGATACTGTTTTCGTGACCCTTGATTTTCGTTCAGTACTGTTCTATGCAGAAGAAATATTCAACGTCATCAATCTGCGCTGTGCTGATCCTCTTTACGCAGTCCACTTTTTCTAGCGCAATGAACTGAGCTAAATCAAAAGGGAAAAAGAGCGTGCGCGCGCGATCCAAAACGCAACTCAGAACACGATACTGACTCCATTTGACAGTGTAACCCTCTCGATAACGCTTGACCTTTTCGCCCTGTTGTTTATGGTCTTTGAAATATTCC
>CAWJTU010000006.1:0-8061 GCA_963845885.1 Candidatus Bathyarchaeota archaeon | reverse complement strand
TGAGTGTAAAAGGCTTGTCGTACAAGCAGCTTGTAATAATGTTCGTAACGGAAAATCTTGCAGTAGTCACTTTCGCGGTGACCTTAGGAATTATCGTTGGTTTTATCGCAGCGTATGGGAACATCTCAGCCGCCAACAGTTTCGTCGCGTCATCCTCTCTGATTAAACAGCGGTTCGTGTTTCCGATGGATGCGCTCCTGATGTTGATCTCCTGTGTGGTGCTCATTTTCGTATCAACCATAGGACCAATATTGATCATATCAAAGGGATACGTAACCAAACTTGAAAGGATGGTCAGACTCAGATGAAAGGATTAGAAGTGAAGGTAAACAATCTTGTCAAAGCATACCGACTTGGCAAGATTGAAGTGCAGGCTCTCAGGGGGTTGAACATGGAGGTAGGCGCCGGCGAATTTTCGCCATAATAGGGCCAAGCGGAAGTGGAAAAACCGCTTTACTCAACATATTAGGAGGTTTAGACGCTGCAACGGCAGGCACGGTACAAATCGGAAGTATAAATCTGACTAGCATGAACACGACGCAGCTTGTCGATTACAGGCGAGAAACGGTTGGTCATATATTCCAAACATTAAACCTGATTCCAACGTTAAACGCGACAGAAAACATTGAACTCCCAATGATTGCACGTGGTGTTTCAAGAGGAAAAAGGAAAGAACGAGTGCAAGAGCTTCTTGGAATAGTCGGTCTAACCGATCGTCGCGACCATAAACCCGAAGAACTTAGTGGAGGAGAACAGCAACGTGTGGCGATGGCCGCAGCGCTTGCGAACGACGCGCCGATTGTTTTGGCTGATGAGCCTACTGGCGAGTTGGACACTGTCAACGCGAAAATTGTGGTAGATTATCTGTTGAAGGTTAACAGGGAATTGAATAAGACCGTTGTAATGGTTACGCATGATCCGAGCGTTGCAAGAAGAACTGACAGGATTCTGCGCATAGAAGACGGCGTGATTAAGATGGCTTCTGCTCCGACTGAAATGACTGGCGAAGAAGAAGCAGTGTCTTATGTTGATCAATTGAGGACCAGAATAAGAGAAATAGATGCACAAACGGTGCGATTAGACGAGGATTTTAAGTCCAGTAAAATCAGCGGTGATGAATACGTGGAAAAGAGGCAGAGTCTCAAGAGAACTAGAGACAGTTTGAGAGAGGAACTGCACCGAATGGGCGTCGTAATCTAGTATCCAATCTAGAACACGCTTGATTTTTCCTGTCTATTAACGTGTTTCCAGGCTTGTTGGTTTTCGAGCGGAAATTATAAATCTGCAACTAAATAATACAGTGTAAATACACGCATATTTGATTCATCTCTGTATAAGGTGATGATTATGAGCACTCACGCAGAAGATCTGAAACTTCGTCTGATGACGATTGAACTGCTCAGAACCGCAAAGTACAAGCGAAACATCACTTACCGCGAATTAGCCTCCAAAACAGGTTTACCCGTGACGGTTCTAAGCAGATACGCGAAAGGACACGTTTTGCCCAACACTGCGAGAGCAAGACAGTTGTGGAAGGTCCTCAACAAACTAGTAGGACTGGAAACTGAACTTCGCAGCAGGATAAAGTTCGATGAAGACGGATATTTTGATAATACGGAAATCATAGGCGACTTCAACATATTACAGCAGGCCGCCAACCATGCACTTGCCAACTTCGCTGGGAAAAGGGTGACCAAAATCTTGACGCCGGCTGTTGATGGAATTCCGCTCGCAACGATGGTTGCGAACGCTCTCGGAGTAAACCTTGTAATTGCTAAGAGGACTAAAGAGATTGGCGTTAAGGGTTTCCTTGAAGAAACTTACGTGCTTCTTAAGGGTTCAGGCGTGACGAACACGCTTTACATTCCTAAGGAAGTCATCAAGAAACGTGACAGCGTTTTGATCGTAGATGACATGATTAAGTCAGGAGAAACTCAGGCAGCCCTCGTCAATTTGGTGCGAAAAGCCAAGGCGGAGTTATCAGGAGTCTTCTCTCTCATCGCGGTCGGTGAAGACTGGAAGAAAACATTGAAGCTGAGTGGCGAGTGCCCAGTTGAAGTAATAACCTACGTTAAACAGCCGTACGATCAAGCAACCAGGTACTAGCTAGAAGGAAACGGGAAACATTTTCCTTTTCTGACGTAGTCTTTTTCAGACCTCAGCAATGCAGTTTCAAGTTCACAAAGGATTGACTTACTATCGCATTTTTCCGCCAATATGCTTTCAATTGTTCCAACGCCGCTTCAGGAAGAGCATCTTTCGGCACGCGCTTGCGACCGCAGAACTAAAACAATATATCTTTAATATACTCGACGTAAATCTTCAGATGTGGAAGTGAATCTTTGTCTGGACCGATTGACATAGTGCGCTCTATTCATAATGCGTTTCGAAGTGATATTTCCCAGATTGATGATTCAGTCTTCAAAATAGCGCGTACTGGTGGGGATCTAGCTGCCGTTTTGGATCGACTTCATATTATGGACGAGATTCTGGACTATCACGCTAGGGGTGAGGAGGCGGCGGTTTTCCCCGCTGTTGATAACGTGACCCCTCTTGTAGCGGAGGCTTACCTGATGGATCACCGTGAGCTTGACGCCATGGTTAGTGGGTTGGAAGCAATGCGAAGAACACCTGATCCTCTAGCAACAGCGAGGGCGACCGCGGTCTTGGCTTCGCATTTAAGAATTCATTTAGACAAGGAAGACGCTCATCTTTATCGGATATTGAGAGAGCGGACAACGGAGAGTGAACAGATCTCGATTGCCGGACTCATGTCAAAAAAAGTGCCGCCTGATAGATTTCCAACTCTAGTTCAGTGGCTGTTCCCCTTACTTGACCTTGATGATCGAGTTGTAGTTACAAAGGGTTGGATGACTCTGATGCCGCCACAGGTTTTTGCTGGTCTCAAACCGCTAATAAAAAAGGGCGTCGCTGAAAACTGGACCGAGTTGGCCCGGCGAATTCCAGAACTCGACGACAAGTAAAGCGCGCGCGCCAAGGTTTTTATGTTCATGGACAACGTAACGCTATCCAATAGGTCGCTCGAATGAAGGCAGAGATCTTTCCCTTTTCTCTCGGATTCAACGACTGTTACGTGATTCATGAACAAGGCGTGATAATGATTGACGCTGGACCAACTAAGAGGAAAATGGACTTCATCAAAGTATTGAAGAAAATCCAGATGAACCCTGAAGACATCAAGTTAATTGTCATAACTGACGGTCATCCGGACCACATCGGCTCTGCTAGAGACATCAAAGACCTCACAAAGGCGAAAATTGCCATGCATCGATTGGCTAAGGATTGTCTTGAGGCTGGAGAATGGAAAGAGATGCATTTGCCTGGAGGATGGATAGGTCAAAAAGTGTTCGGTCGATTTGTTACATGGTCCTCCGGCGAGATTCCATCTACGAAGGTTGAGCTAGTTGTCGAAGATGATGGTTTGTCACTGAAGGAGTACGGAATTTCTGGAAGAATTATCTACACTCCTGGGCACACAATGGGATCAGTTAGTGTGCTCTTGGATTCTGGAGAGGCTTTCGTAGGAGACCTAGCTATGAACAAGCTGCCGTTCAGATTCGGTCCAGGGCTACCGACTGTTGCCGAAGACAAGGAGAAAGTCAAGGAAAGCTGGAGGGAACTGCTTAAACTTGGAGTAACGACGGTCTATCCCGCACATGGAAAATCCTTCCCAGCAGAAATCATCAAAAAAGCCCTGAAGCGATAATTAAGGACATAATGGAAGTTTTCTTGCGCTCGTTTAGACAGAATTGCTCTCTCTAATCCACAGGAAATGAAATTGGGAAAAGCTATAGCTGAATCGAAACAGAATGCAGTGTGATTTGAGGGCTGTTGAGAATGATTGATTTGCAGACAGCGTCGATAATAGTTGCAGCCTCAAGCGTCGTGGTCGGTGTTATCATTGCCCTACTGCAGCTCAGAAACTTAACGCGAACGAGGCATGTAGACTTGGTTATGAAACTGAGTTCGATTTACGGGAATTTCTGAAATGGTGAAAGCACTTCTTGATATCACTAGTCTGCAATTCAAGGGTTATGATGATTTTGTCAAGAAGTATGGAAAGCCTTCCAATGAAAACCCGATTTTCCAGTCGATAATTATGGCAAGTTGGCAATTTGAAAGCGTTGGTTGGCTTGTGCATGAAGGAATCATAGATGCCAACCCTGTTAGACAAACCTCTACTGCCATCTACGTATGGGAGATCATTGCCCCTCTTGTTAAAGGCTTGAGGAAAGAGTTGAATCAACCAGAAGTAGGCAAGTGGTTTGAATATATCTACAATGAAATGAAAGAAAGAGAGCAACGGCAATAGAGCCTTAGCGCAACTCTTAATTTGTCGGCGGTGCAGAGTTGTTTCTGGTGAAAGAATGCCAAAATATAAGGCCACAGCCAAATGGATCGAAAATGTTCGTTCTGTGGTTGACAATTCCAGGACACATAGCGTAGTCTGTGATCTTTCTACTCCCGCAGGTGGGAACGACACGGGTCCTACGGCCATCGAATTGGCGATGATGGCTTTGGCAGATTGTGCAGTGACTATATTCGCGGATGTCTGCAAGCAGAGCAAAATCGAAATCATCAAAGTCGAGACCGTGGCGGAAGCAGAAAAATCTCCCGACTCCCCAGTGTTGACCGGAGTGACAGTGAAGACCAAAGTGTGTGCGAATGCGAGGAAAGAACTGCTGGAGGGTGCTTGGCAAAAAGAAGTTATATCTCTTTCAGAGCGTGCGGTTGATGAAGTTTTATCCTAAACCCTGAAAACCGAGGGCAGTTGGGTGCTATTTGGAAGGAACAAGCTTCTTGCAGCAAACAGCACACAAATCGTGACCCAACAGCTGAATTGCTTCCGAATTCGTTAGCTCACGTCCACATGCGTCACAAAAGACTCTCTTTGCCATATTCATCCACGTCTGGCAAATTGCCATCAGCATAATCTTTGACGTTTTGAGTTAAAAAGGAGTATTCCCAATTTGCCAATATCGGTTCTGCGAGCGCGCATTAATGTAATGAGAATCCAGATGAAGAGATTCCTAAGCCTTGAAGCTTGAACCCATTTCCTTCAGTATTTGTACTATCGCGCTCTTAGACCAATGTCTCGTCCAGTAAGTCTTATACGGTTCACTCATAGACGGGTTACGAGGACCAAGCTTTGCGAACGATAGAATGGCGTAACGGAAT
The DNA here is from genome assembly GCA_963845885.1 of Candidatus Bathyarchaeota archaeon. Classification (GTDB taxonomy): domain Archaea; phylum Thermoproteota; class Bathyarchaeia; order Bathyarchaeales; family Bathycorpusculaceae; genus DASPPK01. The sequence goes on along the minus strand of CAWJTU010000006.1, from coordinate 2,862 downwards.
CGTGGTAACGATTGACCAGACCAGACTTCCCTCGGAAGAAGTGCTCATAGAAATCAAAACACCCGAACAGATGGCAGATGCAATAAATACTATGAAGATCAGAGGCGCTCCACTGTTGGGTGCGGCAGCAGCCTATGCCTTGGCCTTAGCGGCATGCAACTCGAAAGCGACTGATAAGCATGCGCTTCTTCAAGATCTGCAGCGTTCTGCAGAAATCATCAGGAAAACGCGTCCGACCGCAGTGAATCTTTTTTGGGCTCTCGACAGGATCCTGAATAAAGCAAAAACTCTCAAGGCGGATCGCAAAGGTCTTGTGGAACTCGTCGTCAAAGAAGCCAACCGAATCGCTGATGAAGATGCAGCTGCCAACAGGGCAATCGGCAAGCACGGAGCAAAGCTGATAAAAAAAGGCGATGTCATTCTCACTCACTGCAACGCCGGCGCCTTAGCCACAGTTGAATACGGAACCGCCCTCGGCGTCGTCCGATCAGCTTGGGAGCAAAACAAACAGATCGAAGTTATATCAGCGGAAACTCGACCGCTCCTGCAGGGAGCCAGACTGTCAGTCTATGAAATGAAGAAAGAGGGTATACCAGTCACTTTGATCACGGACAACATGGTTGGATACGTTATGTACAAGAAAATGGTTGACAAAGTCATTGTGGGCGCAGACCGAATAGTTAGAGATGCCGTGATCAACAAAATCGGAACTTACGGTGTGGCTGTCCTGGCTAAGGAGCACAAGATTCCTTTCTATGTTGCAGCACCAACGTCAACATTCGATTTGTCTCGCACGTCAAGAGAAGTTGTGATTGAAGAACGAAACCGCAATGAAATCACTCACATAGGTTCAAAATGCATAACGGTTGAAGACGTCAACGTCTTGAACCCTGCTTTCGACATAACTCCCTTGAAATATGTTACGGCTGTCATCAGTGAGAAAGGCGTGTTGAAACCTGAATTATTCAATAAGCGCAAGGCTAATCGCTAAATAAGAAGAAAAAGCAACCTATACTGGCAGTGAAACTCGATGAGCAATAAAGAAAAACCTCAAACCAGTTCTGAGTTCAAAGTGAACGGGCTACTCACCGACAAAGGAATCAGAGTCTCCAACAGACCGCACATTGACGAACTCTCATCACGCGGATACGGCGTGCCAAATGGAAAAGACATGCTGCTGACTTTCTACGAGGGATTGTACTTGTTGGACAAACAGATGCTAGAGATCAAGGATGAAAAAGGAAAAAACATCGATTTTCAGACTCTAGTCCAGTGCTATGAAAATGTCAATGAGAACGCTTGGGCAGGATACCTAGTTTACCGAGACCTCAGAAGCCGCGGATACGTAGTAAGAGAAGGGTTCGGCTCAAAAGTCGATTTCCGCGTCTACGAACGAGGAGACTACAACAAAGACACCGCAAAATACCTGATAATAAACGTCCAAGAAGGGAAACCGATATCGATTGAAGATCTAACCAAATCGCTAACCGAGAGTCTCAGCCTCAAGAAAGAACTCGTCATAGCCGTCATCAACCGCCGGGGCGAAACAGTTTATTATTCCGTTTCAGAATTGACCCTGAACTAACCAGTAAGGACATGGATCGTCAGATGAGCGAATTTAGAACACTCCGCGGAATGAGAGACTTACTCCCAGAAGACGCCAAGATGATGGTTTACGTTCAAGAAACAGCCAGAAAGATTGCTCAACTTTACAGTTACAAAGAGATAATAACGCCCGTTGTCGAATCCTATGAGCTTCTCTCCGCCAAAGCAGGCGACGAAGTGAGATCCCGCATGTTTATGTTTAAAGATCTCGGCGGAAGAGACGTTGCCTTGCGACCTGAATTTACAGCATCAGTCGCTAGACTAGTCGCCACTAGCATGAGGAATGAGGCTAAACCCTTCAGAATCTTCAGCATGGGTAGCGCGTATAGGTATGATGAGCCTCAACGCGGAAGGTACAGAGAGTTTTGGCAATCTGACTTTGAATTGATAGGGTCATCAAAACCAGAGGCTGACGCCGAAATACTCATGCTTACCGACAGCCTGTTCCAGAAGGTTGGACTGGAAAAGTTCTCATTGAAAGTTGGTCATGTGGGCATAATCAGAGGAATATTGGGTCAAGAAAAAATGACAGAGAAAAATCAGAACGCCATAATGCAGTTGATGGATAAAAAACAGTATGATGATGCTTTGAAGCTTGTTGAAGACGCAGGAACCTCGAAGAAATGTCTGAGCGTCATCCGTGAACTCGTTGATTGCAAAGGCAAAGAACTCGTTAAGGTCCTCGACAAGATAGAGACGATTGTGAAAGATTACCAAAGCTCTGTTGCTGCAGTAGAAAACCTTCGCACAATTCTCGATCTTGTCAACCAAGCTGGCTACAAGATTGACCTGACCGTTGACGCAGGTTTCGCTCGAGGGCTTGAATACTACACTGGAATGATTTTTGAAATCTTCGCAGAAGGCTTGGACACTGCGCTTGGAGGCGGCGGAAGATACGATAAGCTCGTAGAACTGTTTGGGGGTGAGCCTACTCCTGCCGTCGGAGTTGCGCATGGAATTGATCGCATAACCCTTGCGATGGAAGCCCAAAAAATAGAACACGAGACCGATGGAAGACCGACTGTTCTCGTTCTATCTATCAGTGAAGAATTGAAGATTGAAGCACTTGGACTCGCGCGAATGCTTAGAGAGGTTGACCTGTCGGTTGAAGTTGAAGTCATGGGTCGAAAGATGGACGAAGGCATTGGAAGATGCCGACAAGAAAGAAAATCGGTTTCGCGATAATCGTGGGAGAGAGAGTATTTAGAGGAGGGATCTGTTGCTCTGCGCGACCTGTCCAAGAGGGAACAGCGGACA
>CAWJTU010000005.1:0-18973 GCA_963845885.1 Candidatus Bathyarchaeota archaeon | reverse complement strand
TAGACTTGTAAGATGTCAAAAATGTGGAAAACCCCTTGGCTACGTAACCGTGTTGGCGAAAGGGCTCACCTCCTTGGTCCAGCCTCTTCGAGACGTAAAAGTAGTTGCCATCTGTATCGAGTGTTCTCAGAAAGAAGAATGACTTAGTGCATGTAGTTTCAAGGGAAGATGGCACGAAGCGTCACAACAGGTGACTAGAACAGAATCCGTCTCTGTGATTTTGTTGTTGGGGTAAAGTTTTACCCACAAATCTGGACTCGTCGATCTGGAAGCGGTTTGGCTCGGTTTGCCTTCTTCTCGATCAAAGAGAAGTGGTGGAATACCGTCCAAAGGTCTTTTCTAGTGCATTTAATAGGAGGCTGTTTCAGGCACCGTCGAGTATTTCTTTTCCTGTGATATTACTTGCTGGATTGGCTGCCTCGAGTGGCTTACAGGTCAGCTCCTTCAGGTCTGAAAAGAATCGGCGTGAAGAAGCCTAGGGGGGAGGGGTGTTTTTGGTTGAAATCAAGCCAAAAAAGCCTGTTCCAAAAGTTGAATGTTTGCCAAGTAAGGATGGTGAGAGCCTCACTTTTATTTAGTAAGAGAAAAGAAAGAATCAGGCTGACTTGGAAGAAGATTGCAGATGGCGCCATTCTACGTTTACATGTTGCTATGCGAAAACAAAAGCTTCTACACGGGCTACACGAAAAGCGTGAAATCACGTTTTAGGCTTCATCTCAGCGGAAAAGGCGCTAGATATACGAAGATGCATAAGCCTCAAAGCCTAGTCTATGTTGAAGCGTTCGAATCCAGATCCGAAGCCATGAAAAGAGAGAAAAGAATAAAAAAACTCACTCATGACAAGAAGCTCAAACTTGCCAAATCCTATACAAGAAATCAGAAACACGGCAAAAAGAAACGGAAAGGTCACGATTCAGCACAAATGTAACCTTTGTCCTTCAGTTCTAACGGGCATCCTCCGCCGCAGATTTGAAGTTGAGGACACTCCTTGCACTTGGGCTCAATATATTCCCTGTTTCTCAGCTTGATCGACAGTGGATTGTTCCAGATGCTTTGCCAATCATCTTTCAAAAGGTTTCCAAGTCTTTCAAAATAGCTCTGACAAGGATACACGTCGCCGTTCGGTCCCACACACATGTTAATATTAGCTGCACTACACGACTTTACACCTAGACCCAACTTGACAGGGTCAAAACGACAATACTGCGTAGGCGTGTACCACAAGAACTTCAACCCAAGCTGATTCGCCTTTTCCCTTATCTGAGGCAAAAGCACATTCAACGTTTCAAACGGCAGAGAAAACTCTTCGCTCACTTCATTGGCCTTTCCTGAGTGGATGAGACTGTTACATCCGAAGGCTCCAACGCCGAGATCCTTGATGAAATCCATCGTTTGCAGGAATTCCGAGGCGTTATATTTGCTCAGCGTCGTGTTTGTCGTGACATAGACTTTCGTTTGCAACGCGTTCTTGATTCCTGCGACTGTTTCCTTCCAGCTTCCCTTTTCCGCTGTCATCTGATCATGAATCTGCGCCTTATGAGACTCCAAAGTAACCTGCACAAAATCGAGTCCAGCCTTCTCCAATTGCTCCATGTAGGCTTTATCTTTCAATCGTCTACCATTCGTGATCAGCCCAGTTACCGCACCCTTGTTCTGCGCGTGAACCAGCAGGTCAGGCAAATCCTCACGAAGAGTCGGCTCTCCACCAGTGAACGTCAGAATAAAAACCCCAATACTATGAAGCTTGTCGATCACCTTCTTCCATTGATCCGTGGTCAACTCCTCAGTCTCGTGTGGACCACCCGCATAACAGTGAACACAGTTATTCTGACATCTGAAAGTGACCGCTAGATCCATCCGAAAAGGCGCAGAGAGGCTGTGAGTAAACGGCTCAACCGTCTTGACATCGAGATAAGAAATCGGACATATCTTCTCAGTCTTAGCCATCGTGCTAATCGTGTAAACGAGTTTCTCATAATCTTTCTTCGCAGTTTCAGCACTAACTCTGTACGTTCGACGAATCCTCTTAAGCACTTCATCCGAAGATGAGCCATGCATAAAGAAATAAGCGTAAGCAGTTGCACTCTCGTTCAAGAACAGAACCCTGTCAGCGTTGATAACCAAGATGCCTTCCCCGTTTGATTCGACGCGTAACTGCAAAGCCAAACCTGCCAAGGGACCTTTACCACGATACGTGTATCTTCCCACAGGAATCTTCGGCGGAGTAAAAATCCTCCGTAACACACTCATGGTCTAAATCCATCTCCTTTGATACGTGCTCCACCGCCAGCGCAGGCACACGCGCACGACACGCAGGCACATGCGCAAGCACAGGTCGCGCAGGCGCAGACGCAGCTCGCGTCGTGATGAGCCGGTTGACCTGAAGCCTTTCCTGGCGAGAAAGGAAGAATGGAATTGGCGAATTTCTCCATGTTGACGACGATGTGGTTTGAAGTGTTTTCAACCGAACTGGCAATGTTATTTGCGAAATCGGCTCCCGGAATCGTCGGCGGCTTCGCAGATTGAGTCGGTGTTCCTATGTTAGGCGTATACGTCGGGTTTAGATGATACTGCTGATACCCGTACCAATACCAGAACCACAATGGGTTAGGTGTGAAAATTGTGTTCTGGAAAGTCGTTTGCGTGCGTCCCTTGTAGTTGGGGTCAAGGAAGAGCCATAGCAACTGTTCATCATAACCCTTCGAAGCCAAATCGGGTGCACCGGCACCTTCCACCTGCTTCCACGCCTTCTCCACAACTGATCTGTAATAGTCAACTGTGTCCTTTCTTTGATAGCCCCGCATCTTTTCCTCAACAGTGTCTCTCAGAGACATAATGGTTTTAGCAAGTTTCTCTTCGTCAAGCGTGCCATCATCCTTTACTGCGCCAAGAAAGTCGATCTCATAATAACGAAGCGCCGCATCGCCCGTTCCTTTCTTATCCTTAAACCCTTCCATAATCTTGATCTTAATCGACGGTTTCGAGGATTCAACCCACACCGCCCTTTTCTGAAGAAGACTGTACAGAATCTCTGTCACAATCATCGGCGGCTTCATTTCCAAAAGATAAGAAGCTTCAACCGCCGTCAACCCACGTCTTATTCCCAGAGACTCCATGCTGACAAGCGGATTAAGATAGGACTTCTTCCGAGCCACCGCACCTACGATTACCACGAAGAACACGACGATTCCGATCCCTATCGCAGGCAGATACGGTCCAAAGTCAAAGCCCTTCTGCACAAACTGAATGTTCCCTTTCGGAAAAGAAACTCCAAAAGTATACTGTTGATCAGGAACAAGATTTTGTCTTTCCCAGAAAATCGCCCATCGCCCATCAGGTTCCTGCGATGTGCTGTTCCAGTAGTTTGCTGTTGTTCCAACCACAGTCGTGTTAACCCCCTGAGGCAGAACAATCGAGACACGAAGATCAAAAATCGGTACTGGATACCAGCTTGGAATAAACTCCATTCCCACGTTCGTTTGATTATCCTCATACATCATGTGCGCAACATTGGTTATGACGGTGAACCCGACTGTCTGCCCAACGTTCAAGGCATTTGCAAGCTTGACCTCGACCTTGTAATCACTCCCAGAACTAATATCGTTGATTTGCAGATTGTTTCCATTCTCATCGGTTGCGTTACCTATAGTGAAATCACCATTAGGTTGACCTATCGAAACATAGTTTATCTGCCCAGAATCCGTCGTAATATGAATGTTATACATCAGGTCAATGCTGCCGTTCTCATTGATCCATATCTTGACCCATTCTTGGCTCAGATGGTAAGACGGCGACTGGGCATGCGCAAAACTCAAGACCATCAAAAAACAGAAAAAAGTACAGAACAATAGAAGCAGGTGACGCTTCCTCACCATTTCGGTTCCTCAGTCACTTCAAACTTGTGCCCACAATACGGGCACGTTGCATAAGGCACACCGTCCACTATCTTGATGCTTTTCGGATCAATTGAACCTGAACAATTGGGGCACTTTATCGAAACGGCCTTCATTTCACCCGAAACTTCAAACTGCTGAATAATCGTCTTCGGTTTTCTAGTTATGTAGAAAGCTATACCGAACGCCACTATGAAGAGCATGGCAGCGACTATCAGTCTGGTTGTTCTATTCGGATCTGCAGCTTGTAGCGCTCCAATTGCCAAGCGAATATTATCTCCGAAGAACAAGAGAACGGCAATCGCGATTGCCCCAAGAACAGTTTTCAATTCCATAGGCGATACTCATTCAAATTCCAAGAATTTAACTTTGCCTCGAGAAAAGCCTGTAGAAACGTCTGATTCGAATACTCTTATATCTTGAAGGTTGCAAGGAATTCCATATGGGAGAGCAACGGAGGTGAGTTTGAAATGGCTAAACGGAAGGGTGAACATTACAAGTGTGAAGAGTGCGGTCTCATAGTCGCTGTCGCCGAACCCTGTGGATGTGAGCCAACATGCGAACTCGTTTGCTGTGGAGCTCCGATGAAACCGGTGAAATCAAAACCCAAAAAATAAACGTTGAAAACTAGCTGATAATTCGCTACCTAACCACCATTTCTTGCGTCACGCTTTGACCGCACTTTTCTTCCACGCAGCTTTCAATTCTGCAACGAAACCTGACTCATCTTCTGCAATTCTCTTCTTAACTTCTTTCCAAGCAGACGGGCAATCCTTGTATCTCGCATTCACGATTTTATGAATCATCTTGTCAACCTCTTTTTTGTTCTCCTTCGTAACCTCTATTCCCGCCTTCTCAAAAATCCCCTGCAAATGCCTAAAATAACAAGTCATAACGATGTCCTCAAAATCTCAAAGCTCACCAGAAGCTTAAGGTTTTGTGATCGCCATGCTCACGTTTGATTTCAACAGACTCTCCAAATCCATGAACTCCTTCGACACAACCGCTCGGACACCCTTCTTCGGGTCAACGACTTGATTTATCCTCAGATCAACAACCAGACTCGCAAACATATACGCCGTTTCAAACGGCCAATCATACTGCCGCATCAAAGCCTCAACAGCAGCCTCAGTCCCAAGCTTTGCAGCTTCATCCAACGTTTCTCCACACGCAAGAACAGCGTACGAGTCCTCCATCTCAAGAATAGGCCAATCAGGCTTCTTGCCCTTGATTATCCTGAATTTCAACGAGATTTCTGCAGATACTTCCACGGCAGTAACGCATAATTCGCCATCCGCCTGAACCGCATGAACATCTCCAGCCGCAAACAAACCGCCCTTCGCAAAAACAGGCAAGAACAACTTGTTTCCCGCCCCCATTTCTTTTACATCCATGTTTCCACCATGCCTGCCCAGCGATCCACAAGGCACTTCACCGTCAGCAGGTGTGACGCCGATCGTACCAATCATCGGTTTGATTCTTAACTTGACACCTCCGAAATCGGCATGGTCCTTACTGATTTTGATTATCCTCGTGGATGATTTGAAGTTCTTGTCTGCAAGAATCCCGTGCTTCGGAACAGTCGCTATTACTCCTTTGGACGGCACCGATATGTCAACAATTTCTACGGCGAGAGTATCTCCAGGTTCAGCGCCTTCAACGAAAACAGGACCAGTTGCACCGTCAACTTTTCCCCAATCAAGCTTTTGCACAGAGTCTTTCTCGGTTCTTATCTGTCCCCCAAAGGCGTCTTCTGTTTCAAGCGTCACAAGTTCGCCTGGCTGCACGCACACGACTGGTCTGTGCTTTCGAGCAAACGTGTAGATTATCTTTTTTCTGGAAACAGTTTTCATGATTTCCACTCGTCCTGTTTCACCTATGATCACTATTCCGCTGGAAGTTTAAAAAGTGACCGAACTACCAAACGCCTATTCTTGGAACAACTTCCTGCCAGAAAAAAATGATGAAAGCTGTTATAAACTAAAACACGAGATTATCTGAAAGTTGAGCACTAACATGTTCAATGGGTGAAAACTTTGAAAGTCGGAATTCTAAGTGGGGGCGGCGATGCTCCCGGAATCAACGCTGTAATAAGAGCAGTTGTGAAGAAAGGAATCCAAAACTACGGTTATGAAATGACGGGTATCATCGACGGCTGGGCAGGGCTCTTAAAAGAAGAGTATATGCCGCTCGGTCTCAAAGAAGTCAGCGACATTCTGCCACAAGGAGGATCAATACTCGGTTCATCCCGAACAAATCCCTTCAAGAAAGAAAAAGGTCCCGAGGAAACCGTAAGAAATGTAAAAAGAGCCGGATTCGACGCAATCATTGCCATCGGCGGAGACGACACACTTGGCGTCGCACACCAACTCAAGGAATTCGGACTGAAAATTGTGGGCGTACCAAAAACTATCGACAACGACCTGCCTGAAACCGACTACACGTTCGGCTTTATGACCGCAGTCGGCATCGCCACAGAAGCTTTAGACAGGCTGCATACAACCGCTGAAACACACCACAGGATCCTGGTCTTGGAAGTGATGGGCAGATACGCTGGTTGGATAGCGCTAGAAGCAGGACTCGCCGGAGGCGCTGACATTATACTCATTCCTGAAAAACCGTTCGACGTAGAAGAAGTCTGCGAATACATCAAGAAAAGACAGAAAAGAGGCGAAAACTTCAGCGTCATAGTCGTCGCGGAAGGAGCCAAACCCAAGAGCGGCACAGAAGTGCTTCAAGGCGAAGGCGTCGACGAATTTGGAAACGTACGCTTAGGCGGAGTCGGACACTACCTCAGCAAAGAGATCGAAAAACGCACAAAAATCGAGACACGCGCCGTCGTTCTTGGCCATATACAGCGCGGTGGCACACCAACAGCATTCGACAGGATACTCTGCACAAGGCTAGGCCTCGCCGCAATAGATCTTGTTCACGAAGGCAAATTCGACCACATGGTCGCTTTGAAAGGAAACAAGATAGTGCCAATTCCACTCAAAGACGTGATCGGCAAGAGGAAAACAGTGGATCTTGAACTCTACGATCAAGCAAGCGTCTTTTTCGGCTGACCTCAAATCCTAGGTCGCAAGCACCGAAGCCAATCTGAGCAGCTCAACATCCAAAGGTTTCTCCGTCTTACAAGACTCCTCCAAACCGATGCTGGTTATTCTACCATCCTGCAAACCCACTATCCTTTTGTCCTGTTCCTTCAGAAGCAATTCAACAGCTTTGTCTGCGAAAAGATCGGCGAGCAAACGACTTCTACCAGTAGGGCTTCCACCTCTCTGGGCATAACCCAACACGCTCAACCTGACTTCCGTCCCTGACTCCTTCTCAATTTCTTCCCCAATCTTTCGCGTGTCACCTATTCCCTCAGCCGCGACGATGATGCCTGACTTCTTTCCTTTGGCACAGTTCTCTTTTATCATTTCAATTATTTTCCTCACATTACATTTGACTTCTGGAACAAGAATTATCTCGGCGCCGACAGTTAACCCAACCATCAGAGCAAGAAATCCGCGAGCTCGACCCATCACCTCAACAATGAAGACTCTCTCAAGAGAAATCGCCGTATCCCGAATCTTGTCAATCTGATCCACAGCAGTGTTAAGAGCCGTGTCAAAACCTATCGTCTCGTCAGTGCCAAAGACATCGTTGTCAATAGAAGCCGGAACCCCAACTATCAAAGTGTCAGTTTCCTTGCTCAGATCCAGAGCTCCCCCAAAGGAACCGTTTCCACCGATGACCGCGAGTCCGTCAACGTCGTCGGAAGCCAACGTCTCAGCCGCTTTCTTGATGCCTTCAGGAGTCCTGAATTCAAGACTCCTCGACGTTCGCAACATTGTTCCTCCTAACTGTATTATTCCGCTGACGGACCTTGGAGTCAACTGAATAAAATCGTTCTTCATCAGTCCCTCCCAACCCCTCTCAAAACCTATTACCTGAACTTTCTTCGAACTCGCGATGCGCGTTATCGCACGAATAGCAGCATTCATACCCGGAGCGTCTCCACCGCTCGTCACTATCGCTATTGTCTTCAGTCGCGTTTCCTCCGTTTCACCATATTTCGTTTCGAACACGTATAAGCACTTGCAATAGAAGCCTGACTGCTTTTAGAAAGCTGCGAACTGGATCTGAATGCTTACAGAACCTGCTAAGGTTAGTTGCGCGATGAACTCATTGTTGAATGTAAGCTATCCATCCCATGTGAGGAGGCTCAATGTCTATCTGCCAGAGCAAAGCGATTAACTCACCAAAGTGATGCACGTTCTCAAGAGCCAAATGAATCAAAACATCATCAATTCGAACGACCATGGAAGGTGTACTAGGCCTCGAGAATTCCACCTTTCTTTCCAGCTCTCCAGGAGTCATTTTTGATAGGTAAGCCTTAGTCTTCGATTCAACCTCTCTCGTACGTTTCCTAATAGAATCCAAATCTTTAAATTCATCCGGATTCCGTGAAACCCAATCCTTCATTCTGCCCGGAATGGCGTAGTTGATCAGTCTGTCTTCAGCATCAAGCGTGTGAAGAAATATGTTCCGCAAGGAATCAAAGCTTGCTCCGCGACTCTTCACGACTTCCTCCCAGGGAAGATCAGCCAAACGTTCTAGGTATCGATTCCGAAGTGATTGACTGTACTCCACAAGAGTTTTTGACTCCATTTCACCCACACTCCTAAGCATCCAAATGCTTTGAAAAGCTAGATAACGTTTGAGGTGCGGTGTGGATAATTAATAAAACATTATGAAGCAGTTACGTTCTCCACACCAAAATGATTATACCCCCTCAAGTCTTCCCATGTGCTGCCGAGGAGACTCTGGATACAATGCGCTGCTCCAATTGCGGAAAATGCTGTGAAAAAACCGAAATGGAGCTTTCACGCAAAGATATCGAGAAACTAGAAGAGGCAGGTCACAGCCGAAAAGAATTCACAGTCCTGGATGATGGTGTGACTCGGCTCAAAAACGTTGACGGACACTGCTATTTCTACGATACGGTTGACAAGAAATGCAGAGTCTACAAAAAAAGACCGCTCGGTTGTCATCTCTACCCTATAGTTTATGTTACAGACAAGCGTGCCATTGTTGACACCCTATGCCCAATGGGACACACAATTGCGAAAAACGAACTGAGAACAAAAGGGCAAATCCTTACCAGACTAGTAAAAAAGATAGATCACGAGAGAAAACAACGAATAGTCATCTGACGCTGCGAGCGAAATCCGAGCAAAAGTTGGGTTTGGGGCAAAGTTTTATACTTCTGAGAAGCTTCACACTGTTTTGCGGTGGGTCTTAGGCGGGGGGGTAGGGGTCCCCTGTACCGTAAACCCTCTATATGACGGGCCGAAAGCTGGGGCTGAGGCGTTTAAGGCTGCTGAGGCCTTCAAATCCGAAACGAAGACTATCCGTCCCTTGGGGCTGGCGGTCGTTAGGCGGCTTTCGTAGGGAAGCTGTCTCTAATGTTAACCAGGCGAACCCGGCCAGGCCCGGGAGGGAGCAACCTAAGTCTGGGCGTTCAGCGCTCAAGGGAGTTCGGGTACGAGTGTAGAGTTTGATGGTTCGGCGGATTCTGGACGTCGATCCCCTGTGGCCCATCGCTCTTCCAAACAGCAAAACCTCGGAAAATCCTAAATGCTCCCTGATCGTATCTCAATGTCTATCCGAGGCTCAATTGTGATCTACAATGAAATGCGCAAGGACTATCTGCTCGACCGATGGGTCGTCATAGCAACGTCCCGCTCTCGAAGACCCACAGATTTCGTGAAACCCAAACAACAGCCCAAAATGGGCGAATGCCCCATGTGCCCAGGAAACGAACACATGACTCCGCCAGCAAATCTCGTATACATCAAGTCCGGCAACGTGATAAAGACGACAAAGGACGAAGGTGATTCAAGACAAAAAAAATGGCTTGTACGCGTTGTCCCAAACCTTTTTCCAGCATACACGCCCCCCGAAAACGCAGCACCTCCACTTGGAAACAAGAGTCCAAATCTCATTCCGGCCATCGGCCATCACGAAGTGCTCATCGAATCACCTAACCATGACGATCACCCGGCAAACGCGAGTCTTGATCAACTAGTACTTGTCATTAACGCTTACAACGACAGACTTCGTGAACTGTCGGCCAAGCCCTACGTGCGGTACGTCTCGATCTTCCGAAACCACGGTCTCGAAGCCGGCGCATCACTCTCCCACGCTCACAGCCAGTTGATCGCAACACCTTCGATTCCTAAAATCGTCAAAGACGAGCTTGCCGAAGCCAAGAAATTCCACGAGAAAAACGGCAAATGCGCTTTCTGCGACATCATGAAAAGAGAAAGAAAAGGACCCAGATTCATCTTTGAAAACGCCAAGTTCACCGTGTTCGCTCCCTATGCCAGCGTAAACCCAATGGAGTTCTGGATCTTCCCAACAAAACATCAGACTTCACCTTTGGCCATGCAGAAAACCGAAGTCGAAGCATTCGCAGAGGCACTAAAAGAATGTTTGTGCAGGCTGAAGATCTTGGTCAATGATCCACCATACAACTATGGTATCCATCTTTCAACCGACGAAAACACATCAGATTACTATCATTGGCACTTAGAAGTGTATCCCAGACTAGCGATATGGGCTGGGTTTGAGAAGAGCACTGGCGTTTACATAAACACCATAACCCCTGAAGCAACCGCCGAGAACCTCAGAAAGCCCATCTCATCCTAGACTCTTCAAAACCCTGCACTCGTACAGAGGCCTGATCTCCAAAACGTCTTCAAAATAAGCCCTTAATGGTTCTGCAACACTCCATGCTTGGGAAATACACCCTCTAGCAGTGTGCGGCGGATCTCCATCAAATATCTCACTTATGGTTCCACAGCCTGTCTCATAGATTCGAGACGTAAACAGTGGCTTCAACAACTTATCAAAAGCATACTCCTTCTGAATATCGTTGCGCCCTTTGACCTTCAGAAAAGCCGTTGTGAACGGTCCAAGAAGCCAAGGCCAGACAGTGCCACTGTGGTAAGCTCTATCTCTAGTTGATCTGTCACCAGCATAGACTCCGACATAACGAGAATCATCTCTCGAAAGAGTCCTCAAACCACAAGGAGTCAATAGTTTATCTCGGACAATTTCGACAACGCTCTTGCTTTTCTCACTGTCCAGCATGACAAAATCCAACGAAGCAGCAAGGATCTGGTTGGGTCTAAGCGAATCGTCAGCACCATTCTCATCAACCACATCGTACAAGCACATCTTTCGCGGATTCCAGAACTTTTCGAAGCTTTTCCCGGCTTTTTCAGCAGCGACCCCATATTTCTCTGCATCATGCTTGTCATTGTATCTGACTGCCAACAACTCCATAATTTTCAGAGCGTTGTACCACAGAGCCTGAATCTCAACAGCCTTGCCAGCCCTTGGAGCCGTCGGTTTGCCTCCGACTGACGAATCCATCCAAGTCAATTGTGGACCATGAGAAAGCAAACCATCAGCGTCCACGCGGATGCCGAATAATGTTCCCTCAAAATGCTTTTCGATTATTTGCTCAAGCGTGTTCCACAATTGCTGTCTTACGAATCCCAGGTCTCCAGTGTATTTAACATACTGCAACACCGCGTTCACGTACCAGAGCGTTGCGTCAACGGTGTTGTACACAGATGAGCCGTCTTCATCCGAAATGAAGTTGGGAATCAAACCATCCTTCATGCAATTAGCGAAAGTCAGCAAGACTTGCTTGGCTTCATCAAACCTTCCAGTTACGAGTAGCAATCCGGGCAAAGAAACAAATGTGTCTCTTCCCCAAACTCCAAACCAGTGATATCCAGCTATGACAGATATCTCTTTTTCAAGTGAGCCTCTCACAATGAATGATCTTGCTGCAAGAACCAGCCAGCTCAACCAATCACCAGGATCAGCAGTCTTGTGGAAATCATAGAATTCTTCTAAGAATCTTTGATATCTTTGCACTTCTTGTTCGTTCAAGGATTGGAGACCAGAAACCGTTGACGGAACCTTCTGCACAGCCTTTTCCGTCCGTTGTCCATCAACTGTTGCTACTACACCAATTTCCTTGTTGCTTCGCCTATCCACGGTAGCCTCAAAATACCCCGGCTGATAACAATCATCAAAACACGTTTCACCACGAGACGCCTCTTCTCGAAAGAATAGCTTCTCAGTCCACTTATCTGTGACAAAGTACTTTCCTTCAGTTACCTTCAACCGAAGCGTCACCACCAAATCCTTGAAGCCAAGTTTTACCATGTTTTTCAAATGTTCTTGACTGGGGACAACCGCTTGTGATCTCTTTGTCACCGAGTGGAAGCTGCGCCAGTTGACAAGTGGAAAGAAACGGATTTCAATATCACTCGCACCTTTGTTCGAAATGCTGTACAGGATTATTGTGCAGTTCATCTCGTAAGGCATGAAGATCGTTTTCTGAATCGTCACATTGCCTTGGGAATAAGTATATGTTGGAAAAGGAGAGGCAGTGAATTGGTCCAGAAAATCGTGTCCCCTCGGGAAAATCGTGTCTGAAAACTCGTTTGTTCCCAACCTGTACACTTTGCCGTCCGAGATCAGGTCTTCATCGACTTTCTCCAAGAATACTTTGCGATCTTTAGGCGGATGGACCGCCGCAATCAGCAAGCCGTGATATTTCCTAGTGTTTAGCCCCAAGACTGTTGAGGACGCGTAACTGCCTAACCCGTTGGTTACAAGCCACTCTTTTTTTATTGCATTGTCAAAATTGGCAAGCGCTGATCTGTCAAAGTCTATCACTGGCAATCGCATTCAAGGCATCAGCTTCGCAACGTTCTTTTCTCTTGCGACACCAAAAAAGTCTGCCACCGGATTGCACTTAGTCCTGAACAGCAATAGGTGAGGTTTCTTCAACTTAAATTCTGTAAGAGTCTCAGCGTAACCCATACCTTTCGCAATTATCAGATCGGCAGATTCATAGGCACTCAGAAACTCCTGTGAAACCTCCTTGATCGCCAGACCAACCGCGTCGGCTCCCGTCGTTATCACTCTGTCAGCTTTCTTACTCATACCACTGACCTCGGAATCTTCCATTGTTGCATCATTGATGACGGGGGAACCTTTGACGGCAACGGTAACAGTTAGACCCATGTTCTTCAACTGTTCAACCAGCAAAGTGTCAAACACGATCTCGCCAGCGTTGTCTGCGAGAAACAGCACCGTCCTCGCTGCCTTGGAAAGTTCGTAGGCTCTATTGATATCATCAATCACCAAATCCTTTGCTGCCTCCCTGAAATTCTTCTTTAAGTTTGTGAACGAGGCTCTGTGTCCTGGAATGTCAAACTCGATCACGTTGCCAACGATTGCAATTAGGCATGCTCTCTTGAATCGGTCCTCTTGTGTGTAACCTTCCTCAACGATTTTTCTTGCGTACGGCAAGATCTTCAGAGCTTTCTCGTTGCTTATTCTCTTATTTCTCTTGTAAGGATCTGAATTCCCAGTGACCCTTCTTATCACGCGATCTCTTTTTGTGCCAAGGTCGGCGGGAACTGCTGTCGGCTTGAATTCCTTCGTCAACATTCGCAACAAATCGCACATTGCTCTAAAACGCAGGGCAGGATTAGTCGATGCCTCTTTTGCCTCGCCTGCAGCTCTATTAATTAAGCATGCAACACACTCTGCTTCGACTTTCAACGGTTCTCATACTCGCCTATGTTTTCATCGCTTCCGCAAACTCGAGCATTATCGCGTAAGGGTCTTTCGCTTTGACGATGCCACTTGCAACCAAGACTCCCTCGGTACCAAGCTTCATGGCTGCCGAAACATCTTCTCCGTGGCTTATGCCAGCACCACAAAGAATCGTCACTTTCTTGTTGACTTCTCTGACCAACCGAACCGTACCCATAACAATTTCAGGCTGCGCCTTCGAAACTGGAATTCCCGTGCCGATCAACTCAGGAGGTTCAATCGCAACCATGTCAGGTTTCAAAGACGATGCCGCAACGCTAGTTGCTGGATTGTTAGCACAAATAATCGACATCAAACCTTTCTCTCGCGTGAGCTTCAAAACCTCATCAATCTCCGAAAGCTTCAGCCTCCTCTCGGAGTGATTGATCAACGTACCGATCGCCCCAGCTTCCTTGACAGCCTCAACCAAAACGTGCCCTGTGTACCCTCCCGGCTTTATGGGATCAACGTGTTGAGCAAAAACCGGAATCTCAACCGCTTGAGCCACTGTTGACAAGTCGGCCACTTGAGGAGCCACTGCAACATAGATGTTGGTCTCGCGGCAGACTCTCTCAGCCTTCTTGGCGAGTTCGACGGCTTTTTTTCCTGTTGATTCCAAATAAGTTTTGAAGTTGACAATTATAGCAGGCGAATGAAACTCACGCATCAGTTCTTGCACCTACTATCGCGTTAGCACTATCCATTAATTACGGTTTTGGAATAAACGTCAAAGAGCAATCCGTCTTAACATGCTCTCTGCTTACACGAGGGAAAAGAAAAAAGTAGTTGCAGATGTTGTTGGATGAAAATCGTGCTAGTCTCTGATTTTCCTAGTTGGCTTGTCGTCGTCTCCCCTGGTAAACACTGCCGCAGCGACAGTCGTTGTCCAAAGGCCGTTCTTATCTCCTGTTGCTGTCTGTGTTACATTAGTGGTTTTGATAATCAGGCCGCTTGTCTTGAAAAGTTGTTCCTTTTCATGCCACGCAATCTCTGGGTCAAATTGCATTCCCATGGTAGTGGCCAGCATAGTTGCGGCAAGATCTTCAGCGTAATCTCCAGCTTTGTCGTCGGGTTGCCCGAAAGCATGGTGTTCTGAAAGGTAGCCATAGTTGTTTTTCCCCGAAGGAATTGCTACGCCTATCGTTGACGCCACCAGTCTATGGGGTTCGTTTGAAGAGTTTCTTGCTAAAACCATAAAAGTGATTTCTCCGGGCTTCAGCATCTTCAAACCCTGTTCTTTCGAAATCATCTTGCAACCTGGAGGTATGATGCTGGACACGCTGACTATGTTGCACTGTTGAATTCCTGCGTCTCTCAACGCCAACTCAAACGCCTGCAATTGTTCCTTGTGTCTTCCAACACCTTTCGTCAAGAAGAAATATTTTGGAATCATTTTGCTTTTACATATATTAATTGACTTATTAGTCTTTTGTTTTTCGGCTCTGTAAAGTCCTTGTCGGATTTCTTTCGCTGTAAAAATCCGTCGGATATTTTTCTTAATCGGTAGAGAACGCCATCTAGCCCTTTAGCAATTATCATCTTGTTTCCCAATGCGTCAACTGTTTCAAAAAAGTACGTAATGTCAATTGTTTGACATCTACGATAATATTATCGCATGAATGGTGTTGAGCTTGTTGGAAGGTCATAAAAACCCACAATCGGGGGCATTCTCAATATAATCATGCGGATGGTTCATTTCCTTCTTCTTCCCTGTTGGGCAGAACATAATTGCCGACAATCGCATCTTCATACTGCTTCTTTAAACTCAAATAATCAGCAGATAGCTTCTCCATATCTTTCTAGCAGTAACGCCTTCTCGTTTGCCTCTTTGAGTTTTCTTGCTAAACCATCGCCTTCTCTCACAACACCACAAATAAAGGCTTTGTTTATCCATAAGAAACACATCTCAGCAGTAACTTGCTTAAGTCTTTCATTCTCCCTATTCTCCGTAGTTTGCTTATGGCTTCAGCTAGAATGTCAATAAGACTTTTCTGTGCCCCTGTTGACATATCGAAAAAGAGGGTTCTAGCCTCAGGTAGAATGACGTAATCTAGGTCATGACAACGCTGAATAAATGTGCCAATCTTTTCGTTCATTGAACTCAATTCGATCACTTCTTCTTTGCATACTTGGAAGCCAATCGTATTGCATCATCGTCACTTTGCATTTTCCGAATCATGACTACTCGCTCGTCGTTGATTATTTCCATTTTCCATTCTAATTGTCTCCAGCTTTCAAGTCTAGAAATGCTACTATCCCTTCTGGAACGGTGACTTCCAGCGAAGTTGTTCCTGTTTTGGCTATTCCTAACGTGCTTTTGAGACTCATATCCAAATACCTCTACGTATGCATCTACCTATACGACGTATTTAAGACTATCGCCTTATCGCTTTCTTGTCTACCGATAGATTTATATCCTTATACGACTATGTATTGGTAGGTAGATGAATATGGCGATAGATGAACGAGAACAACGTGGACAGGCAATAGCTAACATAATCAAGTTAAGCGAATTGATGAGAACACTTACACCGTAACATCACAATCAATCATGGAGAATACAGAAGTCTTCAAGGTTTCAGATGAGTGGTTCTGTGAATGTCCAGACCACGTTTATCGCCATGTGAAGTGCAAGCACATTTATGCAGTAGAGTTTTCTGTTTCTTTCAGAGAGAAGTCAGTTAGAAGAATAGAGCCTATTGACAATTTTACAGAGTGCATCTTTTGTGGTTCATCAAACATCGTTAAAGACGGTGTTAGAAAGAACAAATCTGGAGACATTCAAAAATTCTATTGCCAAGACTGTAACCACTACTTCACCTTTAACATAGGCTTTGAAAGAATGAAGCATAATCCTCAAGCTATCACTTCTGCCATGCAACTCTACTTCAGCGGAGAATCCTTGAGAAACACGATGAAGTCTCTAAGACTATTAGGTGTTGAGGTTTCACATCAGACTATCTACAATTGGATTAAGCAAGTATGTTTCATTGATGAAAAATTACGTTGAGAAGATCATGCCAAACGTAAGCGATACTTGGAGAGCAGATGAGCTATACGTGAAAATTAAAGGTGACATGAAGTATCTTTTCGCCTTGATGGATGATGAGACACGGTTTTGGATTGCTCAGGAAGTTGCAGAAACCAAAGTACAAGCATGACGCAAGAAAGCTTTTCGAGATGGGCGAGAAACTAATGGGAAAGAAACCCAAGACATTGATAACCGATGGTTTGTCAGCTTATCATGATGCTTACAAGAAAGAATTTTGGACGCTGAAGCATATCCAAGAACCCAACACATTAACACATCAGGCTCAGAGGTGACATGAACAACAACAAGATGGAACGGATGAACGGAGAAGTCAGAGATAGAGAGAAGGTGATGCGAGGACTAAAGATCAAAGACACACCGATCTTGACAGGTTATCAAATCTTCCATAACTACATTAGAGCACATGAAGGGCTAAAGGAAAAACACCATGCCGAAGCTTGCGGAATCAAAGATCGAAGGACAAAACAAGTGGATAACACTAATCCAAAACGCATCCAGAAAATGTGATGATCAGGCGATAAAATCATCGATTCGCTTTTTAATTGATAACAGTGATTTTTATTGGTGAACTCGAATATACGCTCGGTTTTTTCATCGAAGCAATTATCATATGCTGAACTTCTTCATTAGTATTTTCTAATCTTACATTCTTGTGCTTTTCCAGACCCATAAGTAATTCATTGCAAAATGATCTGGACGCAAAGACTATTTTGTCAAAGTCTAGTATTAGAGGAGTGGAATCAGGTACTGGAAACCTTTTTTATCACGGAGAGAGCCGTTTCTCTATCTCTTAGAGTATCTGTGCAGAACATCTCGTAGAGTTTTAGTTCCATGCTTCTTTTCTCTCCTTCATGAAATCATAAATTGAAGCATCACAAATAAGCTTAACTGTTTTGTGCAGTTTCAATAAATATTCATACTATGAAGTTGTAAATGTTAATGCCCCTCAAACCAAATCGAAGACCAACAAAAGACCCTGTAAAAGTCAGATCAAATTGGTAACCTTTCCTCGTTCCTTCGTCTGAAAGAAAAAGTGAGACCCCCTAGACATTATGATAAATTGACCTCCATACCCTTCATCCAAAATGCGAACAATTGTCGGAATACCAGAACCTCTTTCATCAGGCGTTTTCGATGATCTGCCTTCTAGAGCATTTATTATTGCATCAATATGTGCTGTCACTTCATACTTTGTTCCTTGGTATGATTGTCTGTATCCAATACCTGAATCGCATATGCCTATTTCACTGTGTGATCGAGCCCAATACTGGGCAAAAATCCAATAATCGTCAACTCTAGCATGTTCTCGTATGTTTGCTTCCAGTTCACTTGTCAAATACTTTAATCCACTTAGGGCATCATGTCGTTGACTTTCAGGAAGCTTGTCGAGAATCCTATCCTCATATTCATTAAGCATATTATTGGAGTTGTCGCAGCTAACATGTGTGATGGGAAGGAAATCTCTTCGAACTTAGTTAATCTGTCCGTGCCTTCTGGAAAATGTATTGCATTTAGGTATGTGCGTATGCTTCTGTTACGACCAGAGTAGACTATTGAGACCCCCATATTATCTGCATGTGATATGATCGGAAGCAAAGATATGGGACAGACCCAATCAACCCTTGAAAGATTGACTGAAGGTATTCCTCGCTGTGCTGCTTGATTGATTTCTCTGAGGTTTCTAATCAGTTCTTTGAGTCTTTCAAGTATACTATATTGGTTTGTTATCTGCATACCACAATTCTTGGCGAGCACTTCTTAAAACGTTTTGGAATGAGTCCTCTGACAAAGAGAAAGTGTCTAGAATGAAATGGGGCTCGTGGGCTCGTTTTTGCAGAATCAAGAATTGAGGAAGTGGATGCGTCACGACAAAATCGCTTTTTAGGAAAACTCGCGCAAATTAAGGGGAAAGGACCTCGCCGTGACGCACCTTAAAAGTAGTATATGATACACGTTAACTTAAGTCTTGTATCCACTTCAGGTTTGGTTTTCTATCAGATGCAACATGATTAATACACGTTCTTGGCAAGTGTTATAGGGCTCTTTTTGGGGTTGTCACCTGATAATGTTCCGAAGAGATAGCCAAGCCCCCATAGAACCATCATGGAGTTTTTGTTAGTTCAATTATCAGATTATCAAGTTCTTTTTGTAAAGCGATTGCTTTTTCTTTTCTGTCAAACGCATCTGATCAAAAAAAATTATTGATATGGCTATAGCCATGAGCGAAATTGTCATGCTTACTGGGTTCGTCCAAAGTTGGAACTGAAGTACTAGAGTCTAATATTGCCAATGGAACACCTGCCATAGCAACCAAAGTTGCATCCATTTCCCTCATCACGACCTCGTG
>CAWJTU010000004.1:0-15673 GCA_963845885.1 Candidatus Bathyarchaeota archaeon | reverse complement strand
AGAAAGAACCGTTGGTCCATGCCCCATCTGCAAATCAGGAGACCTAATCATCAACTATTCAAGAAGAACGGGAAAACGCTTCATCGGCTGCACGAACTATTTCAAAGGGATCTGCAACACGTCTTTTTCACTTCCTCAAAAAGGTGAGGTGAGACCGAGCAGAAGGAGATGCCCCGATTGCGGCATGCCCACTGTCGAAACACGCATTAGAAGAAGACCGTGGATCCTATGTTTCAATCCTCAATGTCCATCGAAAGAGCGGAGACAACCAAAGTGAAATGTGTCTTGTGCAATAAAGCAGTTGCCAAGGGCGTTTACTGTAAGCAGCATATGAAAGCCTATGAAAATGTGGTCAGCAGCTACGTCAAATGGAAGAATGCAATGAATTTATGCTGGAAAGAGTATTTAAGTGAGGTTGCTATGAATCCATTAACAGGTAGATGGGCAAAAGAAGTTGCCTTACACCTAATCAAAACAGGAGAACAAACCGATGTCAAAATCAGTTAAGAAAGGGCTCTCTTCTTTCTCATTTTCACTGAACAGGCTATATCGCACACTTACGACCACGGGACCATCAAATCTCATCCTACCGGTAATCGCTATTGCCGGAGCGGTTTTCCTATTTGGAGGCGGTTTGTACGACATTATCATGAAACCACTTCCAGCGGTCTATTATGGCGGGACGATTTCTGTTTCTCTATCCACAACTCTCTGAACAGTTCATATCAGACAGCATCGTTGCCATGACGGTCTATGCCCTAGGCATCGTGGGACTTTTGGCGATATACCAAAGCACAAAATACGTTTACAAACCAAGACAAGCATACATGATGATGCTCGTTGGAGTTGTGCTGCTACTAATTGCGTACATATTCTTGGAAGCTTCAATACAACTGAAAATTAGCGGCGCCGCATAGTTCTTACCAAGGATTACTTTTCAGCTTCAGCTTGAAAGCTACATAATTAGTCAAGAGATGAATAGGCGGTGTCAGCAACAGCACAGTCACTGTCAACTCCCAACTCAAATTTATAGGAAGCAGAAGTGAAAAGAGAAGCGCCCCCACTATGAAATCAACTTGATCGACGATCGGCAACAACCCCCCAGGCGGAATGTTGAGTCTACGCTTAAAGAACGCGCCAGCCAAATCTCCAACCAGGGCTCCAAACGAAACCACGAAACCGAACATGATCGGGTAGTTGAAAACCACGGTTTCACAAAACCCGGCAATCGTTCCAATCGCTAAGCCTGCAAAGAAGCCGCGATAGGTCTTATTTTTCCCGAAGATGGGTCTCCCGTCGAAAAAAGTCTTTCCTAGATCGATAGGCAATCCGCCCCCTGCAAGCACTGGCATTGCGTTGGCACAATATGCGGGAAATATGAACTTCAATGCTTCAAAAAGAAGCTGTACTATGTCCATGCTTTAACCCTCATTAGTGAACGGAACAGTCGCGCATTCCTTTCTGTTCAATTCTCAAATCGAACGTTATCACACTTGACGTTGAATTGGTCTTTTCTAACGTTGCTCTGATTGCCTTAGTGTCTTCAGCGGGCTTAAGTGCCAGTACGGTGTCCGACCAGAATTTAAGGACTCTCGTTCCAACAGGTTCTACGCCTGAAGAAACCTCGTTAAATACCGCGTGAACTTGGCTAGTCAGCAAAACTGCTATCTTCTGAACCTTTGCGGTTTGCGCAAGCACAGCCAATTGTCTGTTGAGTTCCCGGTTCAGGGCAAAAGTTTTCGATGGTGTTTCAGCAATTTGGAGACTGTAGAGTGAAGTTATAGTGTCGAAAACCACGAGTTTGAACGATTTATTCAAGTAATCAGTGAGCTGATCTACCACTGCCCCTTGCTCATGAAAGTCGTTCGGCCTGACGAGAATTATGCGTTCCGAAACCACATCGAAATCGTCGGCTGCTATTTGGGAGAGCCTACGACTTGAGAACGTGCTCTCAGAGTCAACAAACATTGTCTTGAAGCCACGTTTCGCACAATTTGCGGCACATTGAATAGCAAGTGTAGTCTTACCAGTTTCTGCCTCGCCGTAGACCAACGTTAAACTCCCAACTGAAAAGCCGCCCATGAGAGACTCATCGATTGCTTTGCAATCTGTTGCAATTCTTTCCAAGTTAGCACACGTCAACAGATATAAATCGCCAAACTATAATGTGTTTTGCGTTCACATACCTCAAATCATTAGGACTGCCACATGAAAGAAAGAATAGCCGTAGCAACTGTTTCAGGGAAAGCCTACTATCTCATTGTCAACGAGCTTAGGAGAAAGAACGTTCCTTTCCTAAGCCTAACGCCTCAAGAACCAGTTCCGATAGAAATCAAAGTTGTAATAACGACGGAAGAGGAGAGAAAACTCGTAAATCACGAAAAAGTCTTTGCGTACAAAGCTGGCGTTGACCCTTCAGCGGTAGTAACCGAAGCCCTACAAGTAGTTCACGGAAAAGAGTCCTTCGAAAAGATAATCATAGGCGTAGATCCTGGAGAGATCTTGGGTTTAGCGGTGCTAGCTGGGGGAAAAGTCGTTGAAACCGATAACTGCTATAGCGTGCAGGAAACTCTTAGAAGGATCGAATCAATAATCCAGAACTTGAGAAATGCACCCGTAGCGTCAATCATGATCAGAGTTGGCAACGGAGTTCCTGACTGCGAAGAGAAGCTGCTGCACGCCCTAGACAAGGCATTGCCATCAAAAGTCATACTTGAAAGTGTAAGGGAAGAAGGTACAGACTCTTGCCTAAACGAAGCGAAACATAGAAGAGGCTTGAGAGATATTGTATCGGCAATACAGATAGCAGGAAGAAACGGACAAACGTTCCAAAGGAGAAAAACAAATGAAACGCACGATTGAGAAAGACAAGACTCTATTGGTCGACGGCCCAGCCTCAGTGACTTTGTGCTCAGGAAAAGTGGAAGTTTTTGGATCTACGCCGGCCGTTGGAAGCAAAGTCGTCATTCGCGAGGGAAAAAGACTGCCTTTCGCAGTTCTTGAGAAATCGGAACTCGAGCTCTCTGTCGGGGATACTGCAGCTGTCGAAGAAATCGACGGAAACACTATTCCTGTTTCATGGAGAGAATCCGCTGAAGAACTGCTCAGACTGCAAAGCAAACCCGCAACAGCAATTGTTCTTGGAACGGTTGATTCTGGAAAATCAAGCTATTGCACATTTCTTCTTAACAGAATTATTGCTCAAAAAAGAAAGGTTGCCATTCTGGACGGAGATCTTGGACAGTCAGACGTTGGACCACCGTCAACGATTGCCTATGCCGTCGTATCCAAGCCAATCACCGATCCGTTCTATCTGCAGGCAAGGAACGCTTGTTTCATAGGTGAGACTTCAGCTGGAAATGTTGCAGACCAGATGATACGAGCGTTATCATCACTCAAGAAAGAGATCACCAGTAGAGAACCAGAGTTTCTCATCATTAACACTGACGGATGGATCGACGGAGAATGCGCAATAGACTACAAAATGAAGCTTATCGAAGAATTGAAACCTGACTTGGTCTTTTTAATCCAGCAGAAAGATGAGCTGGCACCCATTCTCAATCGTCTTGAAAGTTATAGAAAGATTTTGGTGGAATCACCTTCGGCGATAAGACAGAGGGACAGGGAGAAGCGAAAGAGCCTCCGAGAACTCGGGTACAAAAAATATTTGAGAAATCCCAAGGTCCAATCATTTTCGTTAAGCTGGGTTAAAGTCGAAAAAGACGAAGCTTTCGGTCTCAGCAAAAGCCGCACTCTTACCAGACAGGTTCGAAAGGTCACTGAATTGCTTGGAATGAAACCATTGCACGTTGCAGAGTTGACTGACAGAATCAACATTATCATAGGCAGGAAACGCTGGATAAACCCAGACAACCTGAAGAATATCCAGGAACATTCTAAGAAGAGAATTGTAGTGACGAGGAAGGGTGAAGAAGAGGGACTCCTCGTCGGGCTATATGACAGTAACGGAAGATTCCTCGGTATCGGTGCAATACAAGAAATAGATTACGTCAGAAAGGCAGTGAAGGTTTTGACTCCAACCTCAGAAGAAGTGTCCACAATGGTTCTGGGCAAGGTCAGACTCGACAAGAACATGAAAGAGATTCCTCCACCTGAGGAAAACAACGTGGATTTTTCTTCCTTCAAGAAGCTCTTCTGAACAGGTTTCTTGATGGACACAACTCGTTCAACGGGCAGACATCGCAAGAAGGAAGCCTCGCTTTGCAGAATTTTCTTCCATGTGAAATAAGTAATACATGAATCGCCAAGTAATCTCGTGGGTCGTACAATGATTGAAGAGATTCTCGGACGACCTCGTAATCACCTTTTGCCGGCGCGAGACCCAGTCGTTTTGAGACCCTGTTTACGTGAGTATCGACAGGCACAGTTGCTTTCTTCGCTGCGAATAGTAGAACAACGTCTGCAGTTTTCGGACCCACGCCTGGAAGCAACATCAACTCTCTTCTTGCTTCATCAAGAGGCTTTGACAAAACCTGTTTCAAATCATTGTGGTACTCTTCGACCACAATTCTCGAGACTTTCTTGATTGTCTTGGCTTTGTTTCGGTACAAACCCGCAACTTTCAGACTTGCCTCGAGTTGCTCGACGTGAGCCTTGGCCAGCGTTTCGGGATCTATTCGAAAATCGTTCGAAAGCCTTTCGAACGCCTTCTCAGTATTTTTATCGTTAGTGTTTTGCGACAGTATAGTTACAATCAGCGTTTCAAAGGGGTTAACCCGCGATCTAACTCCAATTGGCATTCGGTAGGTGCGCCGAAGTATTTTCAGGATTTTGTCAGCCCGTGTCAAGAATTGTCTGACCTGCGTTTTGAAAGTGATAAATAGTGAATGCATAAACGTATAAATATCCAATGGGGAGAGCATGGTGGAACGCGCAAAAGTCGTCAAAGAGGAAATATTCGAGCAAAACACTCGTTTTCTCGCGGTCTACATTGAAGCGAAGAATTCTTGCATGGTCCTTCTGAGTGAGAAAGAAGACAAGTTGGGGACATTGGCGATTGCTGTTCCAAGACCGAA
Source organism: Candidatus Bathyarchaeota archaeon (assembly GCA_963845885.1). Taxonomy (GTDB): domain Archaea; phylum Thermoproteota; class Bathyarchaeia; order Bathyarchaeales; family Bathycorpusculaceae; genus DASPPK01. Next base: position 10,637 of record CAWJTU010000004.1, on the reverse strand, counting down.
GGAATTGCTCGGCCCTCCCTCTTCATCAGTTCTCTTGGGTGAGAAGAACACTACTACTGCACGCGCATTTGCCGAAGACCTCGCGATGAGAAAACAGAAAATCGTATTGGTCTCAATTTATCTAGAAGCGATGGATGAGAAGCAAGCGCAATCCGCGTTCAGACGCTTACTCGAAAAAGTCACTTTTGATGAGCCTCAAAAGGAAGGATTGACAGCATGAGTTTGAGAGAATTCTTAAGACAAATGGAAAAACAGAAAGAAGTATTTCACGTAAAAGAACCTGTATCCACGCGTTATGACGTTGCCCACCTAATTAGATGTTTTGACAACGATGGACCCACACTCTTGTTTGAAAACGTCAAAGAATCCCAGACGAAGGTGGTTGCCAACGTCTCAGGAACCCGAAATAGAACTGCGAAGGCACTAAGGATACAGCCTGAAAGGCTCTACGAGAAGCTAGCTGATGCATGGCGTTTCCCAAGCAAAGCAAAAATGACAACCAATGCTACGATGAATGAGTGTAAGGAAAAAACAGTAGACTTGGCAAAAATCCCGATCTTAACGCATTTTGAAAAGGATGCTGGACCATACATTACGTCTGCGGTTGTACACGCTGTAAGCTCTGACAGAAAAATCCAAAACCTATCAGTTCACCGCCTTCAGGTTCTTGACCGAAAACACTTAGCTATTCGCCTTGTTCCACGTCATCTGTTCAAATTGTACCAAATGGCAAAAGAAAGCGGAAAAGACTTAGATGTGGCAATTTCCATAGGTGTCCATCCAGCAGTATTGCTTGCCGCCTCGTCTCCATTACCTTTTGGTCTGAACGAGTATGACGTCGCCAACGCTCTTTTGAACAACGGTCTGAAACTGACAGAATGTGAACACGTCACCGCAGCAGCTCCAGCTGATGCGGAACTAGTGCTAGAAGGCAAAATCTCAGCAACAAAAGAAGTTGCTGAAGGACCATTTGTGGACATAACGGGAACCTATGACGTTCAACGCAAACAGCCAGTCGTGGAGGTAATAGGCATCACGCATCGAGAAGAGTACGTCTACCACGCACTTCTATCATCAGGCGCAGAACACATGCTTCTAATGGGTCTCCCCCACGAAGTTTTGATTTGGCAGGCGGTTTCTAAAGTCGTGCCCAAGGTTCATGCGGTCTCTCTGACAAAAGGTGGAAGTGGGTGGCTCCACGCAGTCATCTCAATTGAGAAGCAGTTGGATGGTGACGGCAAGAATGCTCTGCTAGCAGCTTTCGCAGCACACCCAAGCCTAAAACACGCCGTGGTTGTAGATCCAGACATTGACATTCACGATGCTTCAAGCGTTGAATGGGCCATAGCAACAAGGTTTCAAGCGCACGAAGATCTCATAATAATACCGAATGCTCGGGGTTCAACCTTAGATCCTTCAGCCAATCAAGAAAGAGTCACGACTTCAAAAATGGGAGTGGACGCAACCAAGCCACTGGACAAACCCAGAGAAAAGTTCGAAAAAGCAAAGATTCCTGTGGATAAGACTCTGGAAAAGTCAGCACGCAAGCTTTGCAGAAAGTAATTGGCAGAAGTTGACTAGGGTTAACTTAAATAGTCTATGAGCATGAAGACTTGAAATGGCGGGATTCTATTGGCAAAAGATGCTCACAAAGAAAACGAACCTACTCTAAGAGTTGGAGACGTGATGGTCAAAGAAGTCGTTACAATAGATGAAGGGCTAACTGTCAAAGAAGCAGCAGACATAATGAACAAGTTTGAAATCGGCTGCGTAATCGCAGTGAGAAAAGGTAAGGCCATGGGAATACTGACAGAACGGGACCTTCTGAAACGAGTAGTCGCTGAAGGAAGAGACGCTGCCAAAATCAAAATCAAAGACGTCATGACTACTCCCCTCGTCGTCACCGAACCAGATATGGATCTCGGAGAGGCCGTGAGGCTGATGTTCAAGATGAAGATCAAGAAGCTTCCGGTCGTTCACGGAAAAAAGCTTGTAGGCTTAGTTAGCCTGACAGACATCGCCCGTTTCCAGCCTCAGATGATTACGATACTGAAGCAGCTAGCGGCAAAACAGGCTGCACCGAAAAGCATGCAGAAAGTCATCGACCGGTACGTTGTTTAAGTGTCTTTGATTTTGCAGTCTATTTCAAAGAAGTTTAAATGCCCCGTTTTTTTACTCTACCTTTGCAATGAAGACAATAGTCTTGAAAGTCGACCCAGTGAGTCCCGACTCAAGAAAAATACGTTTAGCGGCAAACTTCATCAAAAAGAGCGGGCTGGTCGCATTTCCAACAGAGACCGTCTACGGACTTGGAGCAGATGCTCTAGACGCCAAGGCAGTTTTGGCGGTTTTCAAAGCGAAAAAACGCCCACTTGACAACCCTCCGATAGTTCACGTATCCACTGCCAACGACGTTCGCAGGCTGGTAGACGAATTCCCATTGAAAGCTAAAATTCTGATAAAAAAGTTTTGGCCTGGGCCATTAACACTGATTTTCAAGCGATCCAGAATTGTGCCTGATGTAACAGTAGCAGGATTGGACACGATCGCAGTGAGGATGCCTAGACACAATGTTGCGTTAGCACTGATCAAACAAAGCAAGTGCCCGATCGCTGCTCCCAGCGCAAACCTCTCTGGAAAACCCAGTCCGACTACAGCAAAGCATGTCTTAGAAGATCTCAACGGCAAGATTGACGCGATTCTCGATGCAGGTCCAACAATCATCGGAGTTGAGTCAACAGTCTTAGACCTGACCGTCGATCCACCACAGATTTTGCGCCCAGGCGGAATCACTTTTGAAGATTTGAAATCGACTTTAGGGAAAGTCAAACTAAACCCCGAAGTCACTGCTCAAGAGCCAATTCTTCTTGAGAGAGCCCGTTCGCCCGGCGTTTTACATAAGCATTATGCCCCCAACGCAGATGTCGTACTGATTGAAGGGAGAGTCAACAGCTGCAATCGAGAAAATCAAAGAATTGACCAGAAATTACGTAAGCGAAGGCGATCGAGTGGGAGTTCTATGTACAACTGAGACCCAAGCGCAAATCAATGCAGACATCGTGAAGACCTTCGGAAGCAGAAACGATTTGGAATCCATTGCGCACAACTTGTTTAGACTCTTAAGAGAGTTTGATTCAGAAGGAGCAGACGTGATTCTTGTTGAGGGATTGTCAACGGAAGGATTGGGATTGGCGATCATGAATAGACTCCGCAAAGCTGCGGGATACAAGATTGTCAAAGTCTGATAGATCTTCCTTCATCCTTTTCTTTACTTGAAAACATTGAAACATGAAAACACAACCAAGTCCTTCGTATAGGCTGAGGCGTCACGCCAATTTCTGCAAGTCGCCAGCCTTCGCAGCAATTCGCTATTTCAGCATGGGCATCTTTATGTGTTTTTCTTTGGCTATTCTTTGTGCTTTCTCGTAACCTGCATCTGCGTGCCGCACAATTCCTATTCCTGGATCGGTGGTTAGAACGGTCACTATACGCTTCTCCATCTTCCTGGTTCCATCCGCCACCAAGCACATTCCAGCATGGATGCTGTAGCCTATGCCAACGCCCCCGCCATGGTGAACACTGACCCACGTCGCCCCGCCAATGGCGTTCAACAAAGCGTTCAGTATTGGCCAGTCCGCAATTGCATCACTTCCATCTTTCATGCCTTCAGTTTCGCGATTCGGCGAAGCAACGCTTCCGCAGTCCAAGTGGTCCCGTCCTATCCAAATTGGACCAGACGAGACTCCCATCTCCAACCATTCTGTTTATGGTTTTTCCAAACCTCGCTCGTTCTCCGAAACCAAGCCAGCACACTCGCGCGGGCAATCCTTGGAACTCCACTTCCTGCCTGGCCTTATTTATCCAACGGCACAATTCTTTATTGTAACCGAAATCCCTCAGAACAACATCATCGAGTGCATGAATGTCGTCCTCACTTCCAACGAGTGATGTCCAACGGAACGGCCCTTTGCCCTCACAGAACATTGGTCGGATGTACCGCTGCACGAAGCCCGGATAAGCAAAGGCCTCTTTGTACCCTGCTTTGAGTGCTTGTTCGCGCAAGTTGTTGCCATAGTCGAAGGTTATGGCTCCTCTGCGCATCATTTTGACCATAGTTTCGACATGTGTCCGCATGCTTTTGAAGGAGAGATCAACGTATTTTGAAGGATCGTTTTTTCTCAGCTCATCAGCTTCCTCTTTGCTCATGCCCACCGGGTAATATCCGTTCAAGGGGTCATGGGCACTCGTCTGATCTGTCAACACGTCGGGTACAAAACCGCGCTTCAAGAGTTCAGGAAGAATTTCTGCAGCATTGCCTAGAAGACCTATGCTTCTTGGAATAGCCTTTTCTTTTGCCTCTTTGACGAGTCTCAAAGCTTCGTCTAAACTGTCTGTCCAAGTCTCCAAATACTTATGCTTCAATCTGCGGTCAATAGCCCATTTGCTGACTTCGACAACCAAAGCTATGCCATCATTCATTGTGACCGCCAAAGGTTGAGCCCCGCCCATTTCTCCCAAACCAGCAGTAAGCACGAGCCTTCCCTTCAAGCTTCCATTGAAATGTTCCCGGGCCACCTCAGCCAAGGTTTCATAAGTACCCTGCAATATTCCTTGCGTTCCGATGTAAGCCCATGAACCTGCAGTCATCTGTCCGTACATTATGAGACCTTTCTGCTCAAGCTCGTAAAAATAGTCCCAGGTCGCCCATTTTGGAACCAACATTGCGTTAACGATGAGAGCCCTAGGGGCATACTCATGCGTTCTGAAAACCGCGACTGGCTTGCCGCTCTGTATAAGCATGGTTTCATTGGTTTCAAGATTGCTTAGAGTTTCAACAATAGCGTTGAAGCAATCCCAATTGCGCGCAGCTTGACCAGTTCCGCCGTAAACGATCAACTTTTCGGGATCTTTGGCGACGTTTGGATCGAGAACGTTAGTTAGCATTCTCAAAACGCCTTCAATCTGCCAGTTCTTGCAGTGCAGCTCGTTGCCTGTCAGAACGTGTATAGGCCTTTCGAGTTTTACCAAATGACACTCCTCGTAAGCAAAAACTACGAAGCTAAATTAATCCTTTACGAGTTCATGCATAAATCAAGTTTTCTGCTCATCCATCAGTCGATATTCATTCCGAGATGCTTCCTTGTCGACGACTAATCTCCCGCTCTTGATAACTTTGTCAACGAGATTGACGCCAAAACGATAACCCAGACACTTGTGATTTGGCGCATTGAGGATTACTATGTCAGCTTTCTTGCCGACTTCGAGGCTTCCGATTTCATTTGCCCGACTCACAGCGTGCGCGGCGTTGATTGTTACTGCAGTTATCGCCTCGCCAAGGGTTAATTTCATAGAGTTACATGCGAAAGCGATTACTAGTTGTTGATTCTCCATCCAACAATTTGGACTGAAACCCGTACCCAGTGCCAACGGAAGACCCTGATTGATCATTGCTCGTGCGTCGGCATAGTGCCCATCCATTAGGCTGAACACAGTTGCGGGCAGCAGGGTTGCTATGACGCCTTTGTCGGCCATTGCTTTGATGCCTTCGTCTGAAGCAAAAACTAGATGGTCTGCAGTGACTGCGCCTAGACTGGCAGCTAACTCCGCTCCTCCTTGTAGGCTAAGCGCATCCGCATGTAATTTCGGTTTCAATCCTAAACGCTTCCCGGCAAGAAGCACACGCCTTGACTGATCCAGGCTGAAGAAACCTTTCTCGCAAAATACGTCGCAGAACTCTGCGAGACCTTTCTCGGCACTTTTGGGATCATTTCGTTGACAACCAAGCTCACGTAGTCTTCGGGGTTGTTTGCGAATTCCGGAGGTACTGCGTGAGCACCGAGAAAAGTCGGGACCAAATCCACTGAATGCATCTGATTCAACCGATCGACTGCTTCAAGAATTTTCAATTCGTCTCTTATCGTCAAACCGTAGCCACTCTTGGCCTCCACTGTTGTGGTTCCGTGCTCCAGCATCGCATTGAGCGTTTCTGTGCCGTTTTCAACGAGTTTTTCAACGCTTGCGCGCCGAGTTTCTTTGACGGTCTTCATTATTCCATCCATTGCATGAGAAACTTCTAGGTGTGAGACGTCCATCAACTCGCAATTGAAAATCGTCTTCTCGTGATCCCGCGAAAACCAAATGAGTGTGCGGATCAACGAAACCAGGTAGCACAGTTTTGCCACTTCCACTTAGCACGGCTTCTGCTTTGTAAACTTTGGTGATTTCAGGAGTTTTTCCGACAGCAGCGATTTTTCCCTCTTTGACTGCTATGGCACCATTGCGGATTATCCCGAGATCCAGCATCTCCTGTTTGATCGCGAGGCTTTTGATTGTTGCCTGCGAGTGTGACAAGTTCGTTAACATTCACGATTAGCAGGTCTACTTTCTCTCGCGCCTTTGATTTCACGGGCTTGTTCAACTTGATCGCCCTAATCGATTACCTGAAAGATAAGAGACGTTTGAAAGGAAGTGTCGCTGTCAAAACCTAACTCCACGACTTTAAGGTCTAGAACTGGAATGTCGACTGCACACTCTATTGGCTGCAAACCCATCTCACCGTTCTACAGTAACCTGCATCGCAAGGTAATAAGATTTCATCTTTGCCAAGACGGTTCCAGTAAACCTTTCTGATTTATCCAATTCCTCTTGGACAATTGGAAACTTTTCAGCTCTCAAGCTTAAATGCCACTTACCTTCTCTATGATTTGAACCTCTCGAGTTCCCAAAAACTTGGTGCGTAATGACTATGGATGAGATACTTGGCATACTGAAGAAAACGTCGTCAAGAACACAGAAATTGTTTGACGAAAGCAAGAACCCAGCGTTGAAGAGAATAGAGAATTATGACAAGACGCTCGGACTAGAGCATGCTTCAGAAGCGCAAAAGACCCATGCTTCCCTCATGAAGAAACTGGAATACGACCGTTTGGAGCAACTGTCTTCGCAGTTGAGTCTTCTATACATTCTTCAAATGTTCGCATTCAAGGTCAAGATAATGCAAATATCGATCGCAAATCTTCAAGAACAACTTCAGAAGTCCGAGCTGCTCGAAAAAACCAAGGAAATCGAAGATGCTAAAAATGACGTGGAGAAACTGAAAATCCTGTTGGAAGCCCAATATGAGTTGATAAGACAAATCGGTGAAGGACGGAAAGAGGACTTGTTTTACATCTCCTAGACAACAGAAAAGGAAATCCAACTTGTTTGCAAGCTTTGGTTCAGAAATGTCCCAAGCTTATAAACTCTTAATCAATTCTGTTACGATGAGAGAGTGACCTCGTATGGCTTCTGGTTTAAGATTTGAAGCCCCAACGTGGAATCAGATTTATGATATGCTGCTAGACTTGGCCGAGAGAATCCGAAAAGATCGCTTCAAGCCCGACATCATTGTCGGTATTTCGAGGGGAGGTTGGCCACCAGCAAGGATTCTATCCGATTTGCTGAGCAATCCTAACTTAGCAAACGTGAGAGCCGAGTTTTACCTTGGTTTTGCAGAAACAAGGGATGAACCCAGTCTAACTCAGCCAATATCAATGGACGTCTTCGACAAGAGAATACTGATTGTTGATGAAGTTGCTGACACTGGAAAGAGCCTGCAGCTGGTGAAGGAACACATAGTCGAACAAGGTGCCAAAGAGCTTAAGATAGTCACCGTGTATTACAAACCATGGAGCATCGTCAAACCTAATTACTACGCGAAGGAGACAAGTGACTGGGTTGTATTTCCGTGGGAGATAAAAGAGACGATCAATAAAATTCTTAGAAGATCACAAGAAAAAGGACAACCGATTGAAACTGAAACCAAGAAGCTCGTTGAAGCAGGCATACCAGAAAGTTTGGTCAAACGTTTTGTCAGGGAAATCGGTGAAGAAGAGAATTGCTGAAATTCATCAAGGAATTTGGCACATACATCGAAATAACGGGCTTCAGCAACGTAAAGGTCAATAACCCTCAGACCTTCCTGCGCAGAATTGGAGAGCTGAAACCGTCTGATACGGATGTCCAGTTTTTCAATGCCGATCGTATTGCCACGTGGGAGCATCTGTATTTCGCAGTCTTAAACGCCCTGACCGTCTTCGCGAACCACGAAAACATTTCCAAGAGCCTCGCAATGGAGACTCTGCTTTTTGCCGCTGCTGAAAAACAAATAGTCAAGGCAACTGCGCTTGTTGGGATCAAGCCAGGCTCGCAAAGTATTGCGGTGGTGATCATAGCAAAACGATCTGGAATTTTGAAGTCTACGTTGTCGATTGTTTCGAAGAGTCTTGAAAGAAAGCCAAATGATAGGGTACTTGAACTGTCTGAAAGTAAAGCAGCGCTTGTTGAGAAAACTTTTGGGATAAAGAGGATCGAGCTTGAAACCGTCATGAAAGACAATGATGTAAAGAAAGCTTTGGTCGATTTGATCGTTGAGAGGATGGCTCTGTCGACTACTAGACGTTAGAGAATCTTCTCTTTCAAGACCGAAAGAATCCCGTCCGCTTTCGCAATGGAGAGCCCTGTCAGTCCGCCAACGACTTCTATGAGCAAAATCTTGTCGGGATTTGAAAGATTCACCTTTCTCTTCAAATTTACTGCGGACGCCTCGATGATGTCTTTGGAAGAAATCGTGTTGAAACGTTTTTCAACTGTAATACGAAAGGTTTCATTCTCTGCAATCCTCGGACTTAGCTCCTTTACGGCATTTTGAATTTGTTCCAAGTCGGTGTGCACCACTATTTCCACAGGGATAACTCGAAGTAAGTAACGAAACTCATAGGAGCGTTCATTGAGAATTTCCCGCAGTTTTCCTATTGCTTCAATGGGTTCAAGTGCTGTTTTGGCAACGATAACGCCAGAGATTCCTGTTCTGTCTACAATGGCTGTTGAATCACCCGCTTGCTCGAGAAGGTAACGCAGTTCCGAGCGAGCTTGACCCTCGGCTCTGCGGTATGTGGTTGCGATAAGGTTGAAGTCTTTCAAAGCGTGCACCATTGGCAGAGTTGTTGTGCTGAAATTTAACTGTTTCAAATATAAAGGACCAAAAATCTGGTTTAATGGGTCAGTGTGGATTTGGCTCTTTCATTGCCAGAGGCTCCTAGCCGTCGCCTCACATCATCCCTTAAGTAATGTTCTGCTGCGGAGATTTATCCATTTTGACGATTTTGAGCAGTAAACTTATTCTTAGTGGCTAAACTAACATGTCAGGTTTGAGCGTGGAAATTTGACAGGAGAGCAGAAACCAGTGATGGTTGTTCACGGTGGGGCTGGAACGTGGCAGCCTGAACGGAGTCAACCTGGCATTTTAGGCGTCAATAAAGCAACTTCGATAGGTTTCGATGTTCTGACGAAGGGCGGAACAGCTCTCGACGCCGCGATAGAAGCAGTTGCCTCTATGGAAGACGACGGAGTGTTCAACGCGGGTTATGGGTCTAGTCTGAACATTGACAAACAAATTGAGATGGAAGCTTCAATAATGGACGGAGAAACGCTCAGGGCAGGCGCAGTAGGACTTCTGCGGGACATCAGAAACCCTGTGCGTTTGGCTAAAATAGTGATGGAGGACTCAGACCATGTTTTTGTGGTCGGAGAAGGAGCAGAGAAACTTGCGAAGCTGCACAACCTTCCCAGAAGAAACCCGATGACTGACCTCAGATTGCGCTATTATGAGACGCAGAAAAAAGCTCTGCTTGAAGGTAAGTATGAACTGCCAAAACTATGCGAGCTGGTACAAAAGCATCCTGAACTGTTCAACCTCGAAACCGTTGGAGCAGTCGCGTTGGACAAAAATGGAAACACGGCTGCAGCAACCTCGACTGGCGGCTTTCCTCTGAAGCTCCCGGGAAGGATCGGAGATTCGCCTCTTATCGGATGTGGGACATATGCCGACAACCGTGCAGGAGCATGTTCAGCCACAGGTGTGGGCGAAATTGCGATTCGACTCGTTTTGTCGAAGACCGTCTGCGTTTACATGGAAAATGGAAAATCGGCAGAAGAGGCCGTTGAACTCGCCATAGACATTGTGAACGAAAGGATCACAGAAGAATACAACGCAATGGGTTTGATTGCTGTCGACAGACAAGGCAATATCGGAGCAGCTCACAATTCGCCGAACATGTGCTGGGGCTATATGAAGCCCGACATGAAGGAACCCGTCACTTCTTTAACAGGGAGAATTGTGAAATAAAGTCTGTGAAACGATAATTGATTGAAAGTTCATGATTTGGTTCTCGACAATTGACGAATCATAATGCTTAAAGATTTCATAAGCATTCTCAGTGTACCTATTTGAAATGAATAGAGGTGAAAACTGAATGGTGTTTGAGGAAGACTGGGAAGAAGAGGAAGATTGGGAAGAGGAAGAAGAGGACTGGGAAGAAGAAGAATGGTAAGGTCAGGTAACCTCCACATATTTTTGTGTTTTTTCTCTGACAACGTTGCGTAACGATTTTAACTATTTTTTAAGGTTTATCTTTATAAACCACTAGTAGCGAGCGTTGAGTGTCGGGTTAGCAATGACACGTGTTGCGGTTCTAGATGCGGACAAGTGCAAACCGAAACGGTGCAATCGACTTTGCTACCGCTTCTGCCCTATTGTCCGAACCAAAATAGAGGCTATTCGGTTCGAAGGTGAGAAAGCCGTAGTAGTTGAGTCACTA
>CAWJTU010000003.1:0-14932 GCA_963845885.1 Candidatus Bathyarchaeota archaeon | reverse complement strand
ACGTAATTCTTATTTGCTTGGATGATGAACTTGGCTTCATGTGAGGTCTATGGTAAAGGCAGTTATTGTTGGTGGTGGCTGGTCAGGTTTTGGAGCTGCCGTCGCGGCAACCAAAGCCGGCGCAGACGTCGCTCTCCTTGAAAGAAGTGATATGCTTCTCGGCACCGGACTCGTTGGAGGAATCTTCAGAAACAACGGTCGCTTCACAGCGGCGGAAGAGGCCATAGCCATGGGAGGCGCTGAGCCTTTCGACCTTATGGATCGCTTAGCGAAACACAAGAACATCAAATTCCCGGGACATGAACATGCCAGCCTGTACGACGTTTTCAGGATTGAACCTGAAGCACGAAAGCTACTGCAGAATATGGGCGTTCAAGTACACGTTCAAACCCGAGCTTCAGACGTGAAGATGAATGGAAAAAAGGTGTCGGCAGTCGTCACCGATGACAAAACGGAAATTGGCGGAGACGTTTTTGTGGATTGCACTGGCACCGCGGGGGTTCCTGGATACTGCATCAAATATGGCTACGGTTGTGCCATGTGCATCCTGAGGTGTCACACGTTCAAACAGAGAGTAAGCTTGACCGAAAAAGCAGGCGTCAAAGAATGGATCGGGCAAAAAGCTGACGGAACCTACGGGGCGATCAGCGGAGCGTGCAAACTCGTGAAAGATTCAATTTCACCTAAAATCGTGGACGAGTTGAACGAGAAAGGCGTCGTGGTTGTACCCTTGCCCGAAGAACTCATCAAACAAGATAAACTCAAGAAAAAAGCCTGCGTCCAATACGCACTGCACGAGTTTGCTGAGAACCTAGTCTTACTCGATACTGGACCAGCGAAACTGATGACTCCGTTCTTCCCATTGGAAGATCTGAGAAAAGTTCCGGGATTCGAAAATGCCCGATACGAAGATCCTCTCTCAGGAGGCATCGGCAACTCCATCAGATTCATGGCGATGGCACCCAAAGACAATACATTGAAGGTTCAAGGAGTTGAGAACCTGTTCTGTGGAGGAGAGAAAGCAGGACCTCACGTTGGACACACCGAAGCAGCCGTCACCGGACTCTTGGCGGGATATAACGCGGCAAGATACGCCTATGGAATGAAACCTTTGGAAATATCGTCAACAACAGCCATAGGTGACTACATTTCATACGTCAACAAAGAAACCCAGACTGACGCAGGCCAAAAACAGCGGTACACCTTCTCTGGCGGCGTGTACTTTGAACGAATGAAGAAGCTTGGACTATACTCGACCAACGTTGCAGAGATTAAGGAACGCGTTAAGAAAGCAGGCGTTGCCGGTATTTTTTCAAAGAAACTGAAATAGTTAACAGTGGAAAAGATGAAGCTGGGGTCAGTCTAGACCCAGTTCCTTCCATTTCTTGTCAATCAACTCTTGAATCTGAGCTATCTCGGGTTCTGTAACATGTTTGAAACGTCTCTGCATCAACAAATAGTCTTTAACAGGTTTTCTCTGAGCAACCTTCTGAGTCACGCTCAACTTTCCATTTTCAATTTCATAAAGAACCCATGCCCCAGTCTGCACCGCAAGCCTAGCCACCTCAACCGTCTTGCTTTCAGGGAACCCCCAACCAGTCGCGCACGGACTGTGAATATGAATGTACCTCGGGCCATGAATGCCCGCTGCCTTCTTAACTTTCTTAATGAGGTCCGCTGGATAAGCGATTGACGCCGTGGCGATGTACGGTATCCCATGAGCCGCCATTATTGCAGGCATGTCCTTTCTCAATTTTCCTTGAATGTGCTGTTCTCCCCTCTTCTTTATGCCGACCGGCGTGGTCGAGGTCGATGCGAAAGGCATTGTCGTTCCACTTCTCTGGTTTCCAGTGTTCATGTAAGCTTCATTATCATAGCAGATGTAAATGAAATCGTGTCCACGTTCAGCCGCGCCCGAAAGAGTTTGAAGCCCAATATCTGCAGTTCCACCATCGCCTCCGATGGCAACAAGAGTCACTCCATTCCTCTTTCCCAGCGCCTTCAATCCCGCATCCATTCCTGAAACAACAGCTCCACCAGTCTCAAAGGCCGTGTGCAAAGATGGGCACGTAAGCGGATACTCTCCCTTGGGGAAAACTCCACCCCCCATTATCGACACTTCCATACAACTTGTCGCAACGTGCACAATGATGTTTCTACCAAGCGCGTTCAAAGCGTGTTTCAACGCCAGTATGCCACCGCATCCAGGACATGCTCTGTGTCCTGAAACTAATACTTTGTCTCCACGTACTGATTCCATTTTTTAACCTCCAACCAGATTCCTGTTCAAGCCAACCCATTCCAGTTCGTTCTCGATTTTTCCCGTTTCAGCGGCCTTAATGGCTTTTTCAAAGACTGCCGCCAAACTTTTTTTGTCAACGTCTCTGCCTCCCATTCCCGCAATACAGTTAAGCAGAACCGGCTTTTCCGAAGCATTAGACATTGTGGTCGCGATATCTGAAAAAACGGGAGCACCCAAACCGTATGAAATAGCTCTACTGACCACAGCCACTGCTTTTGCGCCGCACGTAGCCTTCAGCACTTCTTCTTTTGGGAACGGTCTGTAAGATCTTATTTTGAGAACACCTACACGCATGTTCTTTTCGCTTCTCAACTGGTCCGCAACGTCTTTAGCCGTACCGACTAGCGTGCCCATCCCCACAAGGATCGCGTCTGCGTCGTCGCATCTGTATGCTTCGACCAATCCGTACCTTCTGCCGAAAGCTTTGCCGAATTCCTCGTCGATTTTTCTCAATGTCTCTCTACCTTTTTCTTGCGCATCATATTTTTTGTAGTCAAACTCCATAGTGAACGCGGGCGGGCAGCCCCCTCCTGCGGCTAACGGTTTTTTCACGTCCAGCAGAGTGTGGTAGTCTGCGTCAGGCTTGTATGATGGTAGAAAGTCTCGGATTTCTTTTTGCTCTGGAATCTCGACAGGTTCTGAAGTGTGTGAAAGGATGAAACCGTCTAAGCACACCATGGTGGGAAGTAACACTTCTCTTGTTTCTGCGAGTTTGAACGCTTGGATGACTGTGTCGAAAGCTTCTTGGCAGGTTTCAACGTATATTTGCATCCAGCCTGAATCTCTTTCGCCCATGGCGTCGCTGTGGTCGCACCACATGCCTAACGGTTGGGATAGTTGGCGATTTGTCACTGCCATAACTATCGGAAGTCTGAGCCCTGCAGCAACGTAATTCAATTCATGCATCAAAGCGAGCCCTTGGGAACACGTTGCGGTGAACACTCGGGCGCCGACGGATGATGCTCCTATACAGGCGCTCATAGCTCCGAACTCGCTTTCTGCTTGGAGGAATTCAGCGCAAAGTTCTCCTTTTGCTATAAATTCTGAAAGGTATTCCACGATAGAAGTCTGAGGCGTGATTGGATAAGCACTTACAACGTTCACTTCCGCCAGTTTCGCGGCTTCAGCTATTGCTCGGTTTCCAGACATAAATTTGTGGGTGTTCATTTTTCTGATACCTCGATCACCATTTTCAAAGCTTTAACTGGGCACTCGTTTTCGCAGATCCCGCAGCCTTTGCAGTAGTCATAGTTTATTTCGATCATTCCTTTCTCGTTTTTCACGATAGCGTCATCGGGGCAGTGAAGTACACATATTCCGCATTTTGTGCATTTCTTTTCATCCAGCACCGGCCGTATGCTTCTCCATTGACCGCATTTGAATGCTAGGGAACCTGCGGGGTTTCGGATATTTGGTGTTATGGGGAAATTTTCTTTCGTCCAGTAGGGTTTGGACATTTCTACTCACTCCTTTCTTTAACAACGCTGTAGGCTTCTTCCATCGCCTTGTTGTTTTTCTCAGCAACGACTTTCGAGAAACGGCTTTCCACCGCTTCAAATAATGATTTCAATTTAACTTCGCCTGTTGCGGCAGAGAAGGCTCCTAGGATTACTGTGTTGAGTATGGGGCTCCCGAGGATTTTCGTGGCGATCGACGTTGCGTCTATAGGGAATATTTTCCCTTGATTAACGATTTTTTCTTCTCGCACTTTGTCAGCCGTTAAGGGCGTGTTAATAATGACTGAACCGTCGGGTTTCAAGCCAGAAGTCAGGTTTGTAGTTTTGCTTATCGTTTGATCTAGGACAATGACGTAGTCAGGCTCGTAGATTTGGCATCGGACTCGTATAGGCTTGTCGTTGATCCTCGTGAATGCCATGACGGGCGCACCTCTTCTTTCAGCTCCAAAAGTTGGAAATGACTGCGAATATTTTCCATCTCTCATCGCTGCATCTGCCAGGATGTCTGCGCCAACGACTGCGCCTTGCCCTCCACGTCCATGAAATATTATTTCTTTCATAAGGACGGTCCCTTGTTGATTTTAGCTCGTATTTCGTATCTTTTAAATCCTTCCGAGTAAGATTTTAATTCGAAACGTGAAAAGCGAAGAGATGGCGTCCGCCTATGGGCTCGTTTAGAGCTTATCAACTGCTTTTTTGATGTTTGTCAGTCCTTGTTTGATGTTGTCAACAGAATTTGCGTACGACATTCGAAGGTAACCTTCGCCGCTTGGGACCGAAAGCTACTCCGGGCGTTGTGACAACTTTCGCTTCGCTTAATAAGTACTCGGCAAATTCTTGTGATGGTTTTCCGAGTTTCTTTATGTTCACGAAAGCATAGAACGCCCCTTTTGGTTTAGCTAATGAGAATCCCTTCACTTGTTTTAGTCCTTCGAAGATTACATCTCTTCTTTTTGCGAATTCTTCCGCCATTTTTCGTATGGAATCTTGTGGTCCTTTCAACGCTTCGATTGCTCCTTTCTGAGCGAAGGTTGTGGCGGAAGCGACGGCACTTTGTTGCAGTTTGACGCTTTGACTGATTATTTCTTTGCTTGCAATCAGGTAACCGATACGCCATCCTGTCATGGCATAGGCTTTGGAGAAACCGTTCAGCGTGATTATACGATCCGGTTCTTTGGATAGTGAAGCGACGCTGTGGTGTTTTTCGTTGTCATAGATTATTTTTTCGTAGATCTCGTCTGAGAGTATGAGAAAATCATGTTTTGCAGCTAGTTCGTCTATTGCTTGAAGGTCGTTTTTGGTCATAACTGATCCTGTTGGGTTACATGGGGAGTTTATGACGACCATTTTTGTCTTGGAGGTCAGTTTCTTTTCCAGATCGTCTGGGCCCAGTCTGAAGTTGTTATCTTCCTTTAAGGGTACGGAAATTGGTGTTCCATCTGCCATTTCCACGCAGTTTCGGTACGTGTAGTACCCAGGTTCTGGTATGAGCACCTCGTCTCCCCGTTCTATTGTACACATTAGCGCGAGGAAAGCTGCTTCTTGCGATCCCACAGTTACGCATATCTGTGATGTAGGATCCGCGTTGATGCCGTTTTCTTTCTTCAGTTTTTCTGCAATTGCTTGTCTAAGTTCAATTAACCCGGCGTTTGTAGTGTAGTGCGTGGCTCCTTGGTCGAGGGCTTTCTTTGCAGCCTCTTTGATGTTGACAGGTGTGTCGAAGTCGGGTTCGCCGAGTTCGAAATGGATTAGTTTTTCTCCTTTTGCTTCCAAAGCTTTGGCTTTCTCGAACATCATTCTTCCTAGGAAGGGTTGAACGGCACGGATTCTGTCAGAAATTATTTTTTTCAATTCTGAACTCCCTCACTCAAACGTTTTCTCTACTCAGAAACAATCAGCTTTAAGTGTTGCTATAAGAGTTGCATGATTTGCTTTTGTACGGTCGAAAACTGGAATGATGCGCGCGCTGAAAAAATAAGTGAGGTTACTCGTGTTGGCTGAAGTTCATGATGGCTATTGCTATGTCTTTCATGTTAACGACACCGTCATTATTGACGTCTGCGTTAGGATTCCAGTTTGGTGAGGGGGGTTTAGTGTTAAACAGCGCCACCATGTAAGCAATGTCTTTCATGTTGACAACTTTATCGTAGACGCCGGGCATGGAGCTGGAGACGTCACCCGGAATACCCACATGAATTTGAGTGTTGGCAGTACAATTGTTGTTTGCTATGTAGACTTCGCTTTGAACGGGCCAGGCGTAGGCGCTGATTGTGTAGTTACCATAAACGAAGCCTGAGGTGTTCCACGAGAAATGCATGATGAGGGACCAGCCTGGCGCCAATATCACTGTTTGATTCTCGACCGAGGAATTGTTCGCGTAGAATGTGACGTTAAACACTTCTGCGGAGAACCCTAGATCCATGACCGTCACATTGATAGACATGGAATATCCTCGTCCGACCACGGTCTTTGAAGGGACGACGCTGATCACTGCCAAGTCAGGGGACAAATAGTGGGCGGTTGCCACGTGGGAAGCGTTAATGATCACTGCGATAGGGTTTGCTCCGGTGCTTCGGTTGACACCGTCTATATCCCAGTATTCGAAGGTGGCGAAAGGTACGTTGAGAGCTGTCAGACTCACGTTAGTAGAAGCGTCATACCACCAGCTGTTTATGTCGCCCATTTCCCCCAATGGATTCCGTTCGGGTGATAAGCAGGCCGGTCGGTTCTGTCAAGACCGTTAGATTGTATTGTGTTTTCCAGTTCCAAGTTATGTTTGAAGCCCTGTTCAGCGTAAAGGTCGTGCTCGAATTTGAACCTGAAGGTGGAACACTTCCAGTTCCAGTCCACCCAGTGCACACGTGTCTAGTCCCTGCTGTGTTAGAAGAAGGCGAGGTGACCGATTCCGTGATCTCTGTTCCCGCATCAAACCATGCGCTTGTAGGCATTGGATTATCGTATTGTGAACTGACTGTCAGATAGTATTGAGTTTTGTAGTCTGCGACTATACTTCCAGAACCGGATGAAACAACTATGAAATCGCTCTGTTGAGTTGACAACCCAGTCGTGTCATTCCAAACATACTTTTTGGCATTGGCTGCGGGCACTAAGGGCGATTGGAATGCAAAGGAGTGGATAGATTCGAGGTTCCAGTTAAATGAAACAGGCAGGTCTGTGACGTTATATGGTGTGCCGTCGATGGTGACTACGGTTTCTACAGTGTCTGGACCGATTCCCGTTTGGTCGAACGTGATTTGCTCCATGGTCTTTACGGTGAAGTAGACCTGTTCGGAAGAACCCATGTCTCCGGCAGTGTTGTTGGCGTAGACAATCACTTGGTGTAGTTTGTCGGAAAGCCCGATCATAGTCGTGTTGCCAACTACTGTAACGTTGTCTTGTCCGTCGAGACTATAGCCCATCCAAGATGCGGTTTGGTGGATGATGAAAGTCAGAGGGATATCAGTGAAGGCATAGGTTCTCTTTTCCGGTGACAGAATTGAGATGCTGGGCGCATGCGTGAGATAGTACTGGTCGCTGCTGCTCCAGTTATTGCTTGTATCGTTCGCGTACCACAAGTAGCTGACGACGTTGTCAACCGCGTCGTTGAGGGTTTTTGTCACGTTTGCCCAAGCAACTGATTCGTTAAAGAAGGTTGAGAAGACCACTGCACTGTCATTGATCCACATGCCCGTGTTGTTAGTGCTGAAAATGTAGCTTGAAACGTTCGTGTCGTCACCGACTAGACAGTTGAAACTGCAAGGCTGCCCCGCAACTGTCGTGTTAGTGCTTACGTTGCCAAAGGTTGGCGGTGTAGTATCTGTAGGTTCTGGACCAATATAACTGGAGTCAACAACAACACAGTCATCGTAGCTTGTCAAGGAATCCACTTGATTGTATTGTCCGATTCTAAAAGACTTGACATTACGCGCCGAATCTGAAAAACTGTCTATGCTTGATCCATCTATGTATAACTTTGAAGTTCCTGATGAACGAAATTCTATTTCAACAGCGTACCAAACGCCTGTGTTTATAGTTGCATTTATGTAGCTCCAGCCTCCCGCTTCTTCAAAACCCCACTGCCAAGTTCCCGCCGTGTTATTTTTCACTAAAACGCCAAGCCAATTGCCACTTGTGGTTTCCAACGCACCGATTATCACATAATTATTGGACGCTGGCAAACTTGAAAACTGAACATACCACCGTGCATTACAAGATGACTGCTCAGCAAATGCGTCAAGACACCATGCAATGTCCAACCCTTCGAATTTCGCCGCATAAGTGCCATGATGTTTAATGCTGCTTTGTACTGTCGCTGCTCCAGCCGTGCTTGACCACGCACTAAAATCGCCACTCTCGAATCCGTCACTGAAAATGCTTCCCGCGTTGACGGATGAAATGAGCAGACTTGAAAGTGTCAGAATTAGAACGAGAGAAAGAGCCCCGAAGATTCTGGTGTCCACGCACTTCTGGAGTTTTTGACGAGGATATTGTAATGTTGATAATAAACCGTGGGAAAACGTTTTTACTTTTCCTTCTTTCTCCCTACTTCAGCTTGAATAATGAGAAATGCGGCTTATTTATGACTTCAGGAAGTAACTTCTAGATTACTGAATCAGCATGTTTGAGGTCTTTTCATCCGAAAGTCGCGTGCGCTGCGTTTTTCATCAAGTCTTATATTGCTTCGCTTATTCCGTCTGGATATATGTGTGCGAATCTCACAGCAAACGTTCTAACCAAGTCGCCAAGAACTCTATAGCGCATTATGGGGAAAGATTGCGATCAACAGTTCTCTAGCGTGGACCAAATACTGATTTTGAATCCAGTAGACTAATATGCGACGTTCCCTATCCTGTGGGATCAAGCAAGATTTTTGCCCTCGGAACTGTGAAATCGGATTATTCCGTTTTTGCTTTTGGCATTTCTGCTGAGACGTTATTCGAGGTGAAGAACATGCAAGACGAGAAGGAAATAAGAGAACAAATGAGAAGAATCGAAATTTGGAAGTGTCGCGCCCTAGAGCGTCGACAATCCTCATAGACTTCCTATCTTTTTTCTATCTTTCTGAAATTCGCTCCTTAATGAATAATCACCGCATAAGCGCGCGCTTTGATATTGCCCTAAGCAAGTCAGTGCTTCACGCGAGACAGTTCTTTGTTGACCAGATATTTCGGCTCTTCTCCTCTGAGTATCCTTGCTGCTTCTTCGGCTACCGTGAGTTGAATTCTTTCTGTAGATTCCATTGACAATCCAGCCATGTGTGAAGAGGCTACAACATTATCAAGTTTCAGCAGAGGATTGTCTGCGGATGGTGGTTCTTTTTCGAAAACGTCGAGGCCAGCTCCCGCTATTCTCTTTTCTTGTAGTGCTTTGATAAGTGCTTGTTCGTTGACGATGGGTCCCCGTGCGACATTAATAAGATATGCTGTTGATTTCATCTGACCTATCGCTTTTTCTGAGATCAGACCTTTCGTCTCATCAGTTAACAAGCAACATACAACTACGAAGTCTGATCTGGACAAGACCAGATCAAAAGTGACGGGTTCACCCCCGATTTCTACCACTTTTTCTTTTGGAACGTATGGATCGTATACAAGTAGTTTCATGCCGAATCCTTTTGCGATCGTCGCCAGGTACGTTCCCACTCGTCCAAGTCCGACTAAACCGAGGGTTTTGCCCCAAAGTTCTTTTCCGATCAGCTCCCAACGAATCCACTTTCCAGATTTCACACTTGCGTTCAGCTGCGGGATCTTTCTTCCTAGACTTAACATTAGACCGAAAGCGAATTCTGCAACGGTCACTGCGTTGACGCCAGGCGTGTTGATCACATAGACTTTTTTGTCAGTTGCAGCAGTGACGTCAATGTGGTCAAAGCCGACACCGTAAGCAATCACGGCTTTGAGTTTGTTACCTGCAGAGATTACATTTCTGGTTATGAGACGGGAACCCGTGATTATGACTTCAGCATCTTTCACATCTCTAATCAATTCGGATTCTTTGTCTCCTTCAGCCCAGACAACTTGTCCTGCATCGTTGAGTATTTTCATTGATTCGTCGGACATGGGTCGTCGGTCTGCGAACAGTATTTTGGGTTTCATCATGCGGACCTCTTTGATACGGTATTGACAGATGAATCTTTTATCATTTTTCGTTAAGGCTGACTTCATCAAGGGGGGATGAAACTTGACTATTGCGTGTGCGCTGGTCACCCCCCCCAGGGGCTAAGGTAACAGTTTTGGTAATGTTGTGTGGTAACAGTACTTGAAGAGCAGATGGTATTTCCATGCGCGACACTTTTCAGGGTCATTCTTTTCTTGGATGAAGCAGGAAAGGTTTTTAGGTACGGGTTAGTTTCCATGATGGAATATTCCGTATGTCATATTGGAGTTGAGTTGATGTCCCTCATAGAAGTCGTCCTTAATAGAAGAAGCGTTAGACGCTACGAGCCGAAGGAGATTCCAAAAAATGTTCTAGACCAGATTCTTGAAGCAGGTAGACAGGCGCCGTCAGCAGCAAACAAACAGCCTTGGCACTTCATTGTCTTGACCGATTCCGAAATCAAAAAAGAATTGTCGAAAGGCCTGTTTAACAGATTCATCAAAGACGCCCCCTTCATAATAGTAGGATGTGCCCACAAGGATCTAATCGCAGGAAAATGGTCAATTGTCAGCACTACTATTGCCCTGCAAAACATGGTTGTTGCTGCTTGGGCCATGGGCGTGGGTTCTTGCTGGATTGGAGACTTCAATGAAGAAAAAGTTAAGAAGCTACTTAACATCCCTGAAAACTGGAATATCACAGCCCTTGTTTCATTCGGATATCCCGCAGAGAAACCACAGCCAACAAAAAAGAAGCCTGTTAAAGAAATAGTAGGGTACAACAAGTTTTAAGAAGCTTGAACTCTAAGTAAGCGCGCGCATATCAAGTGCACTCTGCTAGAACTTCTTTCCATAAGGATTATACTTGGCTCTGCATCATAGTATCACTAGGGGTTTTCCAGTGCGAACAAGAATGGGATTGATGGCATTACTCTTCATTATGCTCGTCATTGGCATAACCATTCAGAGTCACCGAGTCAATGCAACAGAACAAACACTTTTGAAAGTTGTCAATCCACTAACTGGAGACGAATGGTTCAATTTTACGACCCTACAAAAGAGCGTGGGTGACGCATTCATTCTAAACATGACAATAACTGATGTGACCAACTTGGGTGCTTGGCAGGTTACATTGCAATGGAACCCAAGCCTACTGACATTCGTTAACATAACCCTCCCTTCAGACCACGCTTTTCACGCGCTAAATCCCATAACTGCAGGTCCTGACTTGTCAACGCCAGGACAAATGACCTATGGCGTAAGTGTGGGTCCAGGACAGCCTGGTTTTACTGGGAGTGGTACATTGGCTCAAGTCGCGTTGAGGATAGTTCAAGGTGGGCAGTGTCCGATAAGCTTCGAAGGAGTTCCTACCGACACATTTCTCAGTGCCCTTAACCTCGCAGATATTCCCTTTGCACTAGTGAATGGATATTATGCGTATGCGCAGCAACAAACGTACCTGAATGTTATCAATCCGCTAACTGGAGATCAATGGTTTAATTTTACCAAGGTGGGCAAGAATGTGGGTGACACTTTCATGGTAAACGTGACAATTGTTGATGTCGAGGAGTTAGTTTGCTGGCAATTTGGGCTTCAATGGAACTCCAGTCTACTTGAATGCGTCAATACGACTATTCCATCTGACAATGTCTTTGCATATTGGAATTCTACTGATGAACCTCTGCTGGTTGGCGGTCCAGATCTTTCAACGCCTGGCCTCGTCGTCTACGGTGCAGACATAGCTTGGCCAGGTAACGTTGGATTCAATGGAAGCGGCGTATTGGCTCAAGTCGAATTCAAGATCCTCCAGAAAGGGGGTCAAAGTGAATTGTCTTTTGAGGGCATCATCCCGGGCTCTGGAGATACGTTCCTTCAGCATGGCATTGATCTTAGCGATATTCCATTCGTACCAACCAATGCGTACTACAGTTACAGTGACTCAGGGCTATTAGGAGACGTGAACAATGACGGAACAGTTGATATGAAAGATGTTGCACTTGTGGTCCTAGCCTTCAACTCATTTCCTAACACGCCAAGATGGAACAAATCCGCAGATGTAGACAGCAGCGGTCGCGTTGACACCAGAGACCTTGTGATAGTGATACTCAACTTCAAACACGGATAGATGTTTGAGAGCGCTTTTCATGGTTGTTTTTTGATTATGATTATGTCGGCGGCAACCAGCAGAATTGCTCCGAAAATCGTCAGACTAGATGGAACTTCAATGAATATTATGAATGCAGCCACTATTGATATGAACGGTTCCAGCAGCAGCATTATAGATGCACTCTGTGCAAGCATGTGCCTCAAACCGTAATAAAGCAACGTCCCTCCACTAACACCTCCTAAGCCGAGCACGAAAATTATTCCCATCGAATTCACAGCCGGTACTGCCGCGCCAGTCAACAGGAACACTGGAAAAATGAACAGCATTCCGAATGCAGTGCCCAAGAAAGTGAGGGAATAAGGACTATATTGATTCCTCAATTTTCTACCAATGATCTCTAGAAAAGCAGAAGCAAAACCTGCCAGTATACCGCCGATCACTCCGAGCGGAGCGATTGATTGAATCAGGTTTCGGGGATCATAAATCAACAGCACTCCAAAAACTGCCAAACCAAGCGCTGCTAATATGGGTTTATTGATGTGTTCCTTCAAAAGAAAGGGAGACAAGGCTACCACGAAGATCGGTGTCGTCGCATATCCAAGTACGGCGTTGGCAATCGAAGTTTTCATAATTGCGAAATAAATCAGAAACCAAGTCGCCGCCGCAAAGAATCCCAGAGGCAGAATCAACCGAAATCGTTTCAGAGACCACACTTCACTGATGGTTCGGGTGAAAATTAAGACTGGAACGAACATCAGCGTAGAAAACAAAAGAACGAAAAATATGACTGAAAAGTAACTCTCCTTGCTCGCAAACCGGATAAGAATATTCGTAAGACCATACACTATGGTGGCAACTAGGAGAGCGACGAATGGAAGTCTTTCTTGCATCAATCAGCCTCGAGCACAGATAGGCGATTAAGACATATTTGTTTCTAACGGATACGAGAACAAATCCGAATCAGAGTCTGCATAGGTCATCACGGTTGTTTTGAACCTGTTGACGAGGGAAGAACAACTGATTAGTGACAAGCGAGCGCCAGTTGTGGGATGCGGTTCTTCGTGTAGTTTTGCGGAATTTTGCGTCGTAAGATCCTTCGCAAAACTGAAAATCGATGCGCAATCATTCAGCACGTGGTTCATGAAAAGCCTTTTCAGAGACTTGATAGTTACGTTCTAGGGGCAAGCTCTTATGTCGGATCCGTTGAGCGCAGAGTCAATTCTGAATCGGGCAGCTATGCAGGAAAAAGAGTATGATTGGAGAGGAGCTACTGAGTCTTATGGTGCGGTTATGAAACTTATGCCTGATTCAGACTGCTTGAAGAGAGGCGAGCTCCACGAGCAGATCGGTCGAAGTTCGTTCCGAGCTGCCTGCCAAGCGGATAGTGCTGAAGAGTTCAAAAAGTGCATCCGATTGTCCGTTGAGTCTTACGAGCGTTCAGCAGAATTGCTTCAGAAGATCAGCCCTGGGAAAAGTCTGTACTGCAGGGCTATGGCAAAGTATTCCGATTCTTGGCTAGTTGATGATTTCACTCAGAAACGAGCTTCACTAGACGAGTGTTCAAGATTGCTGAAAGAAGCAGTCGAGGTTTTTGATTCCACCGAAGACGTGGTAGACTACTGCAAAGCCTTTCGAGAATTGTCGTTCTGCCTCATGGACAGAGATGCTCTCGAAGGAGACTGGCACAGACGCAAAAAAATCGCCGAAGAGGCCGTGAAATATGGGCAGAACGCCATCTCAAAACTCTCTAAGGATTTTGGGACAAAAGAGCAGGCATGGACCTATACCATGACGCCATATTTCCAGATTTTCTGGATAGATTTCTTTGAGGAAAGAAGAACAGAGTTACTGTCAACCATTCCGAGTTACTTGGAAAAAGCCCTAAGCCTTTCAGAAAAAACGGAAGATGCGTACCTTCTTTACTTCGTGTACGCAGCGCTTGGCTGGAAACAGTGCTGTTATCAAAGGAGATTGGCAAGCTACATCGAAGTATGTGGAAGAGTTTCTTCAACTGGGTCAGAAGTCTAAGGATCACTTTTTGATCGGTTGGGCATATTACATAAGAGGTTTTGTAGCGAACTGGCTAGCCACGACAGAAGAGGACCCAGACAGGCTGAAAGAAAAGCACAAACTAGCCATAGAATTCGCCAAAGAATCCATCACCCATCTTCTGATAGTTGGTCGGTGCGACAAAGTCGCTGATTCGTACCAAGGCACTTGTCGAAAACAACATCAAGCTGGCAGAGCTTGAAACCAGCCTCGACAAAAAGCGTGCCCTATTGGAAGAAGCCGTCAACGTCGGTTTGAAAGGGTCAGAATACGCTGAGCTCTCTGGTTCTGAACAGTGCATATCAGGTGTTTCGCATTCTCTGGGTAAGGCTACGCTTTTTCTTTCTGAAACTGAGAAGAATGTCGATGTCAAGAAGAAACTACTCATGGAGGCGCTGCATCTCAGGCAGAAAACCATCCAGATATCCGATCATCTTAATCGCCCTGACAGTTGGGACAACGGTGTATACCAAAATTACCTAGCGCTGATAAACGCTGATTTGGCTGAACTCGAAGAAGATGAGGACAAGAAGAGGCGTCTTCTTGAAGAAGCTGTTCAACGCATGGAGAAATGCATAGAAATATGCAAGACATACGTGCAAAAGGACATCGTTCCTGTGCCAAGAAACTATGCAGTTCTAGGTTGGTTCCACGATTGGTTCAATCGCGTCCTTGCCCAACTATATTCACTGACAAAAGATGAGCAAGTGACCGACAGGGCAATCGAAGCTAACGAAAGTGCCGCCGAAGTATATCAAAGAGCTGGAATGCCCAGCCGAGTGGCTGAAGCCTATTGGAAAACTGCAAGGCTCTTTGACAATCGTGGCGAATACATCAGAGCCGCAGAAAACTTCGAACTTGCCTCCAAAAACTATGAGCTTGTTGCGGGTAATATTCCCCAGTTTAAACACCTATACGCAGA
>CAWJTU010000002.1:0-14484 GCA_963845885.1 Candidatus Bathyarchaeota archaeon | reverse complement strand
CTGAGTTGACCATTGATCGAACATCTCTGCTGTTAGGGTGATGTGAGATTCAACGAAAGTAAATAATCTTTATGTCTGGAAAACGGGATTTCAATGGTTGTTTCAATTCTACTGGAAGCTCTTTTCGTACAGTGTCCACTCCATTTTGGGCTATGACATACGTCATATTCAGACGAAGTGGCACATGCGATATAAAGCTTCTCGCCATCAAACACGCTTCACAACGATCACGCAGGCTGTCCCTCTTCGATTCCTGCTGCTCCTGGTTCTTTCTGTTCCGTATGTTGCTCCGTTTTGACTCGAGATTCTTTCGACATGTCTATTTCTGCACAGGGTGGTATTTCTTCTTCTTCCTTGAGGTCAAGCGTCGCTCTTGCCGTGCCGTCACTTTGATATTCGATCTTGAACCCCATTTTTTTCATCAGACTTATAGCGCGATAGTTTTCTTGAAGTATTATTGCGTAGATCGTTTCAAGCTTCATGTCCTTGCAGATTTCAAGCACGTAGTCGACCATCTTTGTGCCTAAGCCAAGGCCTTGCCATGGGTCGGCAACGATGAACGCTATTTCGCCTTTCTTTCCATCTGGTTCAATGCTCACACGCGTGACGCCGAGAATCTTCCTCTGCCTGTCTTCGGTGAGTTCGGCAACGATAGCTATTTCTCTGTCGTAGTCTATGTTGCAGTATCGCACCCTCGTTTCGTGTGGCGTGTCTTTGAGTACTTGGAAGAAACGATAGCGTATTGACTCCTCGGAAAAGTTCTGGAACATCTCCAACCACAAAGGTTCATCTTCAGGTTTTATTGGCCTTAGTATTACGGTTCTTCCGTCGCGGACTTTCCACATCGTTTCATATTTCTTCGGATACGGAGTAATCACCAAGTGGAGATGCGGCTCAAGTTTTTTGAAGACGAGCTCTCGATCGATCACGATGCGCGCGTCAAGTGCAAAGGCTTCCTTGCCGTTAACGAACAATGGGTTGATATCTACTTCTTTCAGCTGCGGATAATCAACCAGCATCTGGCTGAATCGCACAAGTATTTCTTCAAGAAGCTGAATGTTCGCTGGGGGAACATTTCTGTAGCCCTTTAGAAGCTGATAGACTTTGGTTTCTTCCATCATTCTTCGAACTAGCGTCTGATTCAATGGAGGGATTCCGATGGCGAAATCTTTGAACAACTCGACGCCTATGCCGCCCATTCCGAAAAGTATGACTGGGCCAAACAGTGGGTCGGCTTTTGCGCCGATGATGACTTCATATCCTTGTTTCTTGATCATTTGTTGGACGGTTACGCCTTGGATCTCGGCTTTTGAATCGTACTCCTTGACCGCGTCTATGATGCGGTGAAATGCATTCCGAACTTCGCTTTCACTGTTGAGATCGAGTGCGACTCCTCCAGCGTCGGTTTTGTGAACGATTTGAGGAGAAAGTATCTTCAGGACGACGGGATATCCGATCTGCGAGGCTAACATAGCCGCTTCATCTTCGGTCTGAGCGACTCTTGTCTTGACGACGGGCAGATTGTAGTATTCCAGAAAGGTCTTGGCTTCAGCCTCGTTAAGTATTTCGCGGTTTTCAGATGCGACGTTCCTGAGGATCATCATGAGAGGACGTTTGGGAGGGACTACATCGACTGAAAGTTCTGCAGGTGTCTCATACAGCAGTTCCAAGTTGCGTTTGTACTGGTACATGTAACGGTAGGTTTTGATTGCTTGTTCAGGAGTGGAATACGTTGGAATGTTGTTTTGAGTGAACATGCGGTTAGCTTCTTCCACGGCTCCGTAACCCATAAATGAAGTCAAAATCGTTTTGTTTTGTGACCCCCTGCTTTTGCATAATTCCGCTATGCTTTTGGCAACTAGAACAGGGTCGGCAACTGCTTGTGGCGTATACACTACAAGTACGCCATCAACGGTTTCATCGTCCAAACAAGCCTCTAACACTGCAGTGTATCTGTCTTCTCTTGCATCTCCAAGAATGTCGATTGGGTTTCCTCTGCTCCAATAATGAGGTAATATCTCATTTAGTTTGTCCATAGTCTTTTGGTTCAGTTTTGCCAGTTTCAATCCTTGCGCAATCAAAGAATCTGTTGCCATGACGCCTGGTCCGCCAGCATTGGTGATAATAGCGACGTTTGGACCTTGAGGCAAAGGCTGCATGCCTAGAACTTCAGCGCAGTTGAAGAGATCAGCGATTTCGTCAACTCGCACGGTGCCCGCGCGTTTGAATGCTTTGTCGTATATCATGTCTTCTCCCGTCAAAGAACCAGTGTGCGAAGCAGCGGCTTTGGCGCTTTCGCTGAATTTTCCTGCTTTCACGACGATCATAGGTTTAGTTCTTGCAAAGTGTCGTGCGGCACTCATGAAATTCCGAGCGTCAACTATTCCTTCGATGTACATCAGAATGCTGCGGGTCTTCGGATCGGTGCCAAAATAGTCAATCAGGTCACCGAAATTCACGTCGATCATTGAACCTAATGATACGAAGTTGCTGAATCCGATGTTTTCATGTATTGCCCAGTCCAAAATAGCTGAGCCTAAGGCGCCGCTTTGAGAGATGAATGCTATGTTACCTGGTTTGGGCATCTTGTTCATAAATGTTGCATTTAGACGGATTCCAGGACGAATGATGCCTAAGCAGTTGGGACCAACGATTCGTATGCCATATTTCTTGCGTATTTCATCTATTTGTTTTTCGAGTGCTACTCCTTCGGGACCAATTTCCTTGAAACCTGCAGTTATTATTATCACGCCATGGATTCCAGCCCTTCCACATTGTTCGAGAATGTCAGGCACAGTTCGGCTGGGGGTTGCGATTATGGCAAGATCGACTGGTTCGGGAATGTGCTCGACATTGGAGTAGGCCTTTAATCCCAGAATCTCGGTTTTGCGAAAATTAACTGGATAGAGTTTTCCCTCGAAATTCAGATCTATGAAGTTCTTTATCAAAGCATATCCAACGGAGCCTTTTTCGTCACTGGCTCCAATGATTGCGACGCTTTTTGGGTTGAAGATTTTGTCTAGATTTAACGTAACCAACGGTGTAACCTTCTGAGTCTAGCTGTTGATGAAGTGGCGAAAATTAAAAACTTTATGTACTGATACTGCAGCTTTTGATATGCCGTATCTGTTTTGCAGTAAAGACTTCAGAAAGGTTGGATCGTCCGTAATTTGAAATCGAAGTTTTGAACGTGATAAGGGGAATAGTTTGGTCTGATTGAGCATTTAGAGAAAAAGGACGGAGAAGACTCATGTTAAAAGGCAAAGTTTAAAATGGTCTCAGCAGTTAGGTTGTTCAAAACGTCTATTGAGGTTGCGAGGGAAAACGATGGTAAGACCGTTGAGAAATGTTAAGCAACTCATGTCGTTAATGATTATAGTGTCAATGTGTTTGGTCGCAATGTCATTTTTGCCGAGTGTTTCTGCCTCAATGCTAATGACTCTGACTCCTTCGGCAGGACCTGTTGGCACGGTGGTTCAGGTGACGGCGAACGTGACCACGAATAATGGAAACTACACGGTTTTTTATGATAATCTTACTGTGGCAAATGGGACTGCGGCTGGATTCAGTGTATTAACGAATTTTACGGTGCCTCACTCCATCTTAGGAAGTCACAACGTGGTTATCGTAGACGTGGGTACAGGTGATAACGCGACTATTCTTTTCATTGTTACTACAGCTTACTCCGTGAATGCGGTTCCTGCTCAGAAGAATTTTCAGGAAAGCGATCAGATACCGTTATTGATAAACATGACTGGTGGAGATGCAAGCAAATCCTACGCTGCTAACGTGACGGTTCAGGCGCCGGCGCCGAACAATGCTTATTACATGAAAACATTTGGTTTTTTAAGTTCCGTTTCTGGGGATGGCAACACAACAGTGAACTATCCGGGTGACTTCACGAGTGATGCTAACAGTAAGCTTGTCGGAACCTACACCGCGTTCTTCAATGGAACGCTTGCAAACAGCACTTTTAGTGTGTGGTTGACAAATTCGAGTCAGTATCATCGAAGCGACGTTGTCAACATCCAAGCCGCTTATGCGCCAAACGAGATTGCTACGGTCACGATAATCGGAACGGACATCGACAGCGCTGCAAATGTTAGCGATCCGACGGGGCTGATTAGTTATAATTGGACAGTGCCTTCTTACGCTCTTATCGGATCCTATTCGGTGACTGTGATTTCGACTGCTGGACCGACCACAAAAAATCCGACGGACACGCAGAACTTCACGATTCCTGGTTTCGGTGTCAACATCACTGCAAGAAACCTTGCTGGTGACCTTGTTCCTTCTGTTGAGGTGAAGGCGTATGAAAACTCGACGCTCTCGGATGACAAGACAACTGATTCAACTGGTTTGGCACAGTTGACGCTTGAGGTTGGCAATTTCACCACTAAGGCATTTTTCACCAATGTTGATGTTGGAGAACTTAACGTAACGATAACGAATGCTACAGCGTTTGACTTTTCGTGCAATCTTACGGATATCAGAGTCAAGGTTGTGGCGATATTGAATGGGTCCGAGGTGAACATTCCTGAAGTTGGAATTCTTCTCTCTTCAAACAGTCAGCAGTACACCACCGACATCAACGGTAGCATCATCATACAGTCTCTGTTGCCAAACGCAACCTACGTTCTGAATGCGACACGCTACAGCAACTCTTTCAATGTTACAACGCTACCTGTGCTGTTGATAGACAATGAGTCTGTGGCGTTCTATGACGTGAAAATCATTTGTCCGGATGTTACGTTGCAGGTTGTAGCCACAAAAGCAAATGGTGATCCTATCAGCAACGTTGTGGTGAAGATCAAAGAATCCCTAGGAGTCCCCCGTCTTGAAGCGACCACTGATGCTAGCGGAACGGCTTCCTTCAGCGCTCCTTTCGGCAGTTACACTGTGCAGGTTTACGACAGCAGTAACCAGAAACTCAACGAGACGACTGTTAGTTTATTCGGAAATCAGACTTTGAACATGACGTGCAGCCTGTATGGTTTGGACGTTACTGTGAAAGTTGTTGACTATTTCGGTCAGGGCATTGCGAACATGGGAGTCACGTTGCAGAGGCAAGGACAAACGCAAGGCGTAATCAACACAGGGGCGGACGGCACCGTGACATTCAGCAATGTTGTCGGCGGACAACTTGACATAATCGTTTCAAACGGAGGTTCAGTCCCAGTTGCAGCGCAGAGTGTCGACGTTGAGAATTCAGCTGTCGTTAGTATCACGGTTGGGCAGTATACGGTTCTTGCAGGAATGCTGGTCCAAACAAGCTATTTGGCAGCGGCAATCGTGGTCATACTAATTGTGGTTTTGATCCTTGCACTGGAATTGTACAGAAGAAGACGGGTCAGAGCTGAGAAAACTGAAGTAGATAGTGCAGATAAGGAGTCTTAAGGAAAAAAGTTTATATTAAAACCCGCTAAAGTTATCTACAAGGCAAGACAGAACTAGCAAAATGGAATTTTGTTACAACTGATCAAAGGTTGTGCATTATATTGGCGCAGGTCAAAAGTTGTTATCAGGCATGTGATGGGTTTAAGTGTGCCAAAAGCGCGACCGTACACCGGCAAGACGGTGTATGGTGCAAATGGACTGAAGACATGTGCGACATAGGAAACTGCACTTTTGCAATGTGTACCAAACGGCGACTGTTGCCCAAGGGCGTTTGCGGTGAAAGCATCAAAAGAAAGACTGTTGAAAAGGAACCTGATGAAGTATTGGGACCCGCAGTGAGGCTTAAGGGCAAGACGCTTCGCAAAATCGGAGAAAAAGAGATCTTCTAGAAAAAACTGGCACACTTGTAGAAACAAATCGGCTGAGTCCGTATCTAAGTACGAGTTTCTCTGTTTTTTAGTTTTTACTTAGCTGGAATCCGCTTCACAACAGGCGGTTTCACTTTCTTCAAAATTCTGTAGCCGCAGACTATGCATTTGATTTCTCCGCCACGCATGTCTAATTCTTCAGAAGGAACCTTTGCACCGCATCTAACACATTCGTAGACGATGCCTCCAGATGCCTTATCCATGTTCTGCCCTCTTCCTACAGAGGACAGCCATTTTGCTTTTAAACGTTTCCAGCTGATAGTCTGCTGTTTATCGGATTGAAAGGATTTGAAGAAACAATCCAACAGAAGACTTCCGAATATTTTCCCTCTGAATTCGGTTCACGTCTGCAACGCCTACGACATCGTTGGCGACATAGCGATCATTCGCCTTGTCGAAAAGCAACCGAAGCACTGTAACGAAGTTGGAAGAGCCATCATGGAGGTTCACAGAAATGTGAAGACCGTGTTAGCCCAAACCGAAGCCATTGATGGAGAATTCAGGCTCAGAAAGCTCGAGTACGTCGCTGGGGAAAAAAGGACTGAGACCACTTGTAAAGAATCAGGTTGTTTTTTCAATGTTGATATCGCGACATGTTATTTCTCTCCCAGATTGTCAAATGAAAGAAGGAGAATTGCAGATCAAGTTGTTGAAGGCGAGACCGTTGTAAACATGTTTGCTGGCGTCGGATGCTTTTCAATAATCATCGCAAAACACGCCAAAGTCAAAAAGATATTTTCTATAGACCTTAACCCCGCGGCATTTCAGTTCATGCAAGAAAACATCAGAATGAACGGATTTTACGGGAAAATTGTCCCAATCTTGGGAGATGCTGGAAAGATAATTTCAGAAAGGCTACATAATGTCGCTGACAGGGTTCTAATGCCTTTGCCAGAAAAGGCTCTTGATTATCTTCCATACGCGTTGTTAGCCTTGAAGAAGTCAGGAGGATGGATTCATTACTATGATTTTGTTCACGCGGTCAAAGGTGAGGATCCAGTCGAGAAGGTTAAAGTAAAGGTTCTTGACGCCCTTAAAAATCTAGGCGGATTTGCCGAAATGCTCTTGGGTCGTGTAGTTAGGGATACGGGTCCAAACTGGTATCAAGTGGTTCTTGACATCAAAGCGAAACCTTGTCAAACAAGTAGATGAGAAAGGTCATGTTGGATCGATTTGCGCTCTAAATTAAGCGCTGACCTGTAGCCTGCGTCGAAAAGCTTTATAGTTTTAGGCCGAAATTACATTGGGTTGTGGTGTTATGAAGAAGAAGTTGATGGACATACTTGCTTGTCCTATTGACAAGTATCATCCTCTTGAGCTGCATGTTTTTGAGGAGAAAGCTGAGATTACTGAGGGTTTGATAGTGTGTCCGAAATGTTTGAGGTGGTATCCTATTCGTGAGGAGATTCCTGAAATGTTGCCAGACGAATTGCGTAAAGAAAATGAGGATCTGCCTTTCTTGAAGAAGTGGAAGGCGAAGGTTCCTGAGAAGATACTTTCTGAAGGAAAACCTTTCAATCTGAAAAAGAATTAGCTAGCCGTTAGAGACTTCATTTCAGTTTTACTATTTTTCCGCTGAGTGACGACTTGAGAGCGCCTTCGGCTATTTTGAGTGCTCTTATGCCATCCAAACCGGTGATCAACGGTTTCTCTTTTTCAAGAACGCTGTTGGCGAAGTGGCGAAGCTCCAGTTTCAACGGTTCAACGGTTACCTGTCTCGGCTGGACTGTTTCCTTGACGTTTTCAATCTTTAATTCCTGGGTGATGTAGTCTAGGCTCATTATAGCGTCGCTACCCGTGGCCACAAGCGTTCTGGTTTTGTAGGGTGTCAGCCAGTTGGCTTCGATGAAAGCGGTTTTTCCCCGATCAAAAGTGAGCAAAATCTGCGAGTAATCCTCGAACCTCTTGTAGCGCATGGCTCCAGTCTTTGCGTAGACGGCGATAGGATCTTCATTGAAGAGATAGAGCATCGCGTCTATGTCATGTATTGCGGTGTCTTTGACTACGCCTACGTCGCCGATTCTTTCGGGCCATTGTGATACTCTTTTTGCGGTGGCGCAGACGAGTTGTCCGATTGTCTTGTCATCGACGGCTTTCTTTATTTGTTGAAGCCCTGGGATGAAGCGCATGAGGAAGCCGACGGTCAGTTTAACTCGGTTTTGTTTTGCTGCTTCGAATAGTTTTTCTGCTTGTTTGACGTTGGCGGCCATGGGTTTTTCGACGAGAACATGTTTCTTGGCTTTGACGGCTTCGGTGGCGACTTTGGCTAGGCTTGTTGACCATGTGGCGACGCTTACCATTTTTATGTCTTTGTTTTGAAGCATCTTTCGGACGCTTGTGTATGGTTTGGCACCGTACTGTTCGGCTACGGCTTTTGCTCTGGCAGCGTCTATGTCGCACACTGCTATGAGTTCGGTTTCTTCAAGTTCATTGTAGATTCTGGCGTGGTTTTTTCCCCAGAAGCCTGTTCCGATTACGGCTGCGCCTAGCTTCATTTTGTCCAGACTCCTCTTCCGAGTCCTCGATATATGAGACCTTCCTTTTCTACTTTGTCAGGATCGATTATCCCTTCAAAGTCTACTATCGCGGCTGGTTTTTTCATCGCCATTTTCAGGTGAGTCAGACCGAGACGTTTGAACTGGTCGTGTCCAGTTAATATTACAATGCAATCTGCGCCTTCAATTGCGTCGCTGAGAGTCTTTTTGAAGTTGGGTAGGATTTCTGCTAGCTCGCTCTCAGCGAGATATGGGTCGTAGACGCTGATTCTTGCGCCTCTGGTTGTCAACAGTTGGACAAGGTCTTTCACTATTCTTTTCGGATGACTTCTTATGTTGGGCTCCTGAGTTACCCCGAGCAAAGAAATGCGGGCTCTCCTGATGGTTTTGCCGCAGCCTCTTAAGGCATCTTTCACTAGGTTTGCCAGATGTTTCCCCATCTGTTCATTTGTCTCTCTTGCGGCTATAGCAACTCGAAGTCTTACTTCCTGGTTCTCGGCATCTGAAAGAAGTAGATAGGGTTCTTCTCGTCCATTTTCCTCGGTGAGCACGGAAGAAGGGGTCCCTTTCAACAACTCAACAACTTCGAGATAATCCTGTCTGGTTTTTTCGCAGAGCATTGCTAATTCATTTGTTAAGGCATGGTCGACATCGTTTCTCTGTGCGCCAAACAGAGACTGCCATTTCCGCGGCTTTTACGTTCTGTGTCGTAATCAAGCCAGTTTTGGTTAAGGGTTCCAGTATGCTGATTGAAAGGTTCAAGCTGTTTTTGTCTGCGTTAGCTACTATTCGTTTGTTGATGGATGAAGAAATCCA
The DNA here is from genome assembly GCA_963845885.1 of Candidatus Bathyarchaeota archaeon. Classification (GTDB taxonomy): domain Archaea; phylum Thermoproteota; class Bathyarchaeia; order Bathyarchaeales; family Bathycorpusculaceae; genus DASPPK01. The sequence continues at coordinate 5,348 of CAWJTU010000002.1, read as the reverse complement.
TGGACTGTACGTTAAGCCGAAGTCTTTTCCGAGTTTGAAGCCTGAGCTGTTCTCGATGGCTTCTTTGATCACCGTCTGAGTGAGGCCTATTCCAACTGGCTTCATGACTATGACGAGCGATCCGATCCGAAGGCTTGAACCGATTCTCTTGCACATGCTTTCGATGGTTGTGTAGTCAACCTTGTTCTTGGAGTCTACTTTTGCTGGTATCGTGATAGCTATGATGTCGCTTGAAGCAACTGCTTTTTTCATATCATTAAGTGCGATGATCTGGCCAGTTTTTGCATGTTTCTTCAGTCGGGTCTCGGTGTCGGCGCTCGAAGATGAGGAGTGTCCCTTTGAAAGGCTATTGAGCACAGTTTGGTCCGAGTCGTAGCACACAACTTTGAACCCGGCGTCGGCCAGCAGCACTGCGTGCAGAATACCGTCGTGTCCGCAGCCTACGACGCAGGCAGTGTATTTTCCTCGCTTCTCATTGGTGTTGAGGTCTTCAGGTTTGAGAATCATGAAGGGTTGCGACATTTCAAGACCTCGCGCAGGTGCCAGGAGTTAGCGACTTAGGCTGGATATTATTTTCTGAAGTTTCTGCGTGTACACGTCGACGAGTTTTCTGGCTTTTTGTGCGGTTTTGGCTTCTGCGTAAAGTCGGTAGATGGGTTCTGTTCCGCTGGGTCTGATGAGTATGGATCCGTTTTCGCCGAGCCAGATTTTGGCGCCGTCGATTGTGTTGACGTTTGTTCCTGCGAGTTCTTTCAGTAGTTTTTCCAAGACTTTTGCTTTTAGCTCTTCTTTGCAGTCGATTTTTCCTTTTTCAAGGAAGTACTCTGGCAGTTCTTCAATGAGTGTTGAGAGTTTCTTTCCGGTTTTTGCCATTATCTGCAGGATCAGTGCTGTGGACATGGCTCCGTCTCGGACGGGTTGGTGTGGTCCGTAGAAGATTCCGCCGTTTTCTTCGCCGCCTAGTTTGGCTTTCAGTTGTTTCATGGTTTGGGCGACTGTGACGCTTCCGACTTTTGTCCATACGATTTTGCCTTTGTACGCGTCTGCTATGTCTTTTATGAGTGTTGAGGAGCTTACGGGGGTTACTATCTGCTCGTTGGGATGTTCTTTGAGGTAGTATTTTTCGACTAGGGCGAATGTTTGGTCGCCCATGTGGATTTGTCCTTTTTCGTCGACGAAGATGGCTCGGTCTGCGTCTCCGTCGAAGGCTACCCCTAGGTCTGCGTTTACGGCTTTGACTGTTAGGGCGAGGTCTTTGAGGTTTTCAGGTCGGGGTTCGGGGAGTCTGCCTGGGAATGTGCCGTCTATGTTTGCGTTGATGGTTGTTACTCTGCATCCCATTTCACGGAGCATTTTGGGGTTGGCGAGTGCTCCTACGCTGTTTGCAGGGTCGACGACGATGTGGTAGTTTCTTTTTGAAATTGATGGAACGTCGACGTGTGTTTGTACGGCGTTGATGTATTCGTCGATTACGCCTGGGAGGTCTTGTTGTTCTCCGAGTTCGTTCCATTGGGCGAGTTTTGCTTTGTCTTGGAAGTAGATGTTTTCGATTTCGGTTTCTTGTTCTTGGCTGATTTCTACGCCGTCTTTCCAGAGGACTTTTATGCCGTTGTATTCTGGAGGGTTATGTGATGCCGTGATTATTACTCCGCCTGCTGGTTTGTGTTGTTTCACGGCGTATTGGATTGTTGGTGTTGGAGCCATTCCTACGAGTAGGACGTTGCATCCTGTTGCGGTTAAGCCTGAGATGACTGCTTTGGTCAGCATGGGTCCGCTTGTTCGGGCGTCGTAGCCGATGATGATTGTTCCTTTTTTGAAGAATGTGCCTATTGCTAATCCTACTTTGACGGCCATTTCAGGGGTCAATTCTTTGTTGGCTAGGCCTCTGATGCCGTTTGTTCCGAACAGTTTTTTTTCGTTCGACATTTTGCTGGATGTCTCCTCTGAATTGATGTTAATTGGATTCGGGTGTGCTTTCTACAACTTCGGCGGCTGGGCAGATATGAGTTTTCGTTGCAAGTGTGAGTCTGTCCTTGATTCTTGCGTGGTCGCCGATTATGCAGCCTTTTTTGATTTGAACTTGTTTTCCGATGTGGACGCCTTCGCCGATTATTGCGCCGTCTATCAGCGCGAAGTCAGACACGGTTACGGAAGGAAGAAGAATAGAATTGGTGATGCGGACATTATTGCCGATGAAGACTTGTGGTCCGATAACTGTGTATGGACCGATAGTGGAGTTTTTCCCGATCGATACGTGTTTTCCTAGGATTGTGGGTTCTTTGATGTTGACTTTGGCTTTGGTCTTGTTCTTTGTTCACGTTACTGTTTTGGGAAAGGATGGTTTTGTTGAGTTCCATGTAGTCGTCGGGTTTGCCGATGTCTGTCCATAAGCCTTCGTGAACGTAGCCGTAGAGTTGGTTTTCTTCCACGAGTTTTGGGAAGACTTCTCGTTCGATGGAGACGGCTCGTCCTTCTGGGATGTAGTTGAAGATTTTTGGGTCTAGGACGTAGACTCCGGCGTTTATCAGGTTGGATGGGGCTTTTCCTTTTTCGGGTTTTTCGATGAAGCCTGTGATTCGATTGTCTTTTGACAGTTGGGCTACGCCGTATCTTGAGGGGTCTGGTACTTTGTGGAGAGCCATTGTGGCTAGGCAATGTTTCTTTTCGTGTTGTTTTGCGATTTCTGTGTAGTTTACGTCTGCGAAGATGTCGCCGTTGAGAGCCAAAAAAGATGAGTCATGTCCGATTTTCTTTTCGGCTTTCTTTATTGAGCCTGCGGTGCCGAGCGGTTTGTTGATTGGATCGTGTGAATAGGTTATGTGTAAGCCTGATCTGGGGATTCTGTGTTGTTTGATGTATGTTTCGGTTTGGTAGAAAACTGCCATGACGACTTCGTTTACGTTGTTGCGTGCGAGTCGTTCAAAGGTCCATTGCAGTAGCGGTTTGTTGGTTATGGGGAAGCAGTATTTTTGGGCGTGTGCAGCTTAATGGCCGCAGTCTTGTGCCGAAACCGCCTGCGAGAACGACCGCTTTCAATTGTCTTTTCACCAAACCGGGTTGCAGATTTATATTCGATTGGCTCTTAATTAAACACTTTCGTGGAGGATGTTTCTGTGAAATTGTTGCTTCATGAAATGAGTTGGATGGAAGCGAAGGATTATTTTGAAAAGAATGACATGGCTATTGTTCCTGTTGGTTCAAATGAGCAGCATGGGCCTGCGAATCCGCTTGGGACTGACCATCTTATTGCCGAAGAGTTTGCTCAGGAAGCTTCGAAACGCACGGGTGTCTTTTGCCTGCCGGTTGTTCCTTTTGGGGTGAGTCCGCATCATAGGCAGTTTTGGGGGACGATTTCGGTTAGTCCGAAGGTGTTCAAGAAGTATGTGATGGATGTTTGTCTTTCTTTGAAGTATTATGGTGTGTGCAAGATTGTGGTGGTGAATGGTCATGGAGGTAACTTGGCGGCGTTGACTGAGGTGGCGAGGGAGATGAGGGAGCAGGATGTTTTTGTATCAGTTTTTCAGTGGTGGCCTGCAGCGGCAGAGGTTTTGCCGAAGATTTTCAGTGATGAGGAGAGGCATCATGCTGGAGCGGAGGAGACGTCGGTTAATCTGGCGTTGCATGGACATCTGGTGAATAAGGATAAGTTGAGGAACGAGAAGTTGCGCACAGATCCCTTGAAGGCTGAGTGGCTTCACGTTGCCTTTTGACAGTATTGACGATACTCCCAGCGGCGTTTTTGGTAAACAAACGACTGCTTCTGCTGAGAAGGGGAAATTGGTTTTCAAGGCTGTTTTGGACTTGTTGGTTAAGCATGTTGAATTGATGAAGAAGACTCGGATGGAAGATTTGCTGTTGAAACCGAGGGTTTGATTAGTGATGCAGTTGGATGACACTGATGTCAGAATATTGAAGGTGCTGCTGGCTGATTCGCGGCTTTCTTCGAGGCAGATAGCTAAGGAGTGCAAGATTTCGATTGGAACGGTTCTTTCGCACGTGAAGAAGATGGAGGATGAAGGGATAGTCAAGGGCTATACGGCGTTGCTGGATCAAGAGAAACTGGGTTATGAATTGACTGTGGTGACGGAGATTACGGTTTCGAAGGGGCGATTGTTGGAGATGGAGAGCGAGATTGCGAGGATTCCTAATGTTTGTTGTGTTTATGATTTGACGGGGTTGTCTGACGCGGTGATTATTGCGAAGTTTAAGAAACGGGAGGATTTGAGCAAGTTTACGAAGAAGTTGTTGTCTTTGCCTTATGTGGAGAGAACGAATACGCATGTGGTTTTGACGACGATAAAGGAAGATTTCCGAATAATCTAGAAAGCGCTGAGAAATCAATTATTTTTGTTGTGTTGGTTATGGGTAAGATTTAATCCAACCAACCAAGATTGACGACCACTGCTTGAATGTGAAGAGAAACAGCCTGAACTAGGTGTATACAGGGTTCAGGCTATACAGACATGGTTCTCAGAATATCAGGATGTAGAGTAGTAGCAGATTCAAGTTCAATACAATTCAGTATAGGGTACACGTTTAACCGGAATCGAGTATACGCTATATACGGTATAGGGACAATTAGCTATTTGCCATATACATTTCGAGTGGTCTGCTGATTTCATATCGCTCAGAGGCTTTCTTTATTGCAAAGAGAGTCAAACCAGAGGCAAGTATCCAGAAGGCATCAGTGTTACATCTCTCCATTTTGCAGATGAGCGAAAGAAGGTCTATTTTGCGAAAGAAGAAAGAACAGATGACTCCGAAAAAAGTGATTACTGCCAAGAACAAGAATAGCAGAGATAACCTGTATGAACGAGTCATTCTAGGTAGATTGCTGCTGATGAAAGCGTCTTCCATCTTTATTCTCATAAAATCTATCGGAAAACCAACCAAGGCATCTACAGCAATACTCACAAGAACATACAGAATGGGCGGCGTGAGCATTGAGAGTGGAACAATTCCTTGCCCTGTTGCGGTGAGAATGTTAGAAAGAAAGGAAGCAAGGCTCGCCATGAAACCAAGAAAGGACCAACTTTGCAGGAAAAAAAGTCCCATAACACAAGTAATCAGTATATTTATTCCTGCAATCACGTAGGGCAATAGAAGCGGTCGATTTGGTACCCAATATATGATGAATGGAATAACCTGCAAAATTATTACCAAGACTTGGATAGGCCTAAGTTAGCACAGCACCCAAAAACCGGTAATTAAGCAAAGCAAGCGTCAAGGCGCCAAGCACCCCTTCAGTTGCAAGCCTGGAGCGGATATCGACATCAATGAATCTTTTCACAAACGAATAGCAATACGTAACGGAAGTTGAAGGGGTAGGGTTAACATAATACAGAAAC
>CAWJTU010000001.1:0-86750 GCA_963845885.1 Candidatus Bathyarchaeota archaeon | reverse complement strand
GAAAGAAACAATTACTTGGATATAAAATTTTTTTGGCGCGCGCTTCAACTTTGCTTGTCATGCATAGAATAGAGTTTCCTGAACACTACCTGCAGTTCAAGATCATGCTCGTTCTTCATGAAGAAACAGAAAATATATCAATTCAAAAGAGCAATCTTTGATAGGTGTAAGCTAAAAATGGATAAAACATCAGGGAATTTGAAAAACGCGTTTGCCGGTGAATCGCAAGCTAACCGACGCTACTTGGCTTTCGCACAGAAAGCGGAAGAGGAAGGGCACCCTCAAGTAGCCAAACTCTTTAGAGCGGCGGCTGAAGCAGAGACCGTCCATGCATTGAATCATGTGAGAACGATGGGCGAAGTCAAGACTACCAACGAAAACTTGAACGCTGCTGTTGCAGGGGAGACATTCGAATTCAAGCAGATGTATCCTGAATACGTGAAAACTGCCAAAGAGGAGAAGAATACCCAAGCTGCATGGAGTTTCAACGTTGCCAACCAAGTTGAGCAGATTCATGCGAACTTGTTCACGAAAGCGACTAACGCCCTGAAGACCGGCACAGAGCCTCCGAAAGCTGAATACTACGTTTGCAGTGTTTGCGGAAACACAGTTGAAAACGAACCGCCTGAGAGATGCCCAATCTGCGGGTCGCCTAAATCAAAGTTTTTCAAAGTGTCCTAGGCGATCGTTCCATCTCTTTTTCCTCTTCATGGTTGTTCATCGTCTATTTGCTGAAGCATCGTTTCATTTTCGGTTGTTGGCATATTACAGATGTTGTTTCGGCAAACATAGGCTGTTGCCTTGCCATCAACAGAGACCATGTACTCGGTGAATTTGGCTACGCTGCTAATTTCATCAGACGTTTTGTTTTGATCGCGTAGCAAGATCACTTTTCTTGGAAGAAACTTGCTTTCAAGAGTTCTCAACATGTTCATTGCGTCTTCGTCTTTGGGATTGCCAGCAATCACTATTTCGGTTGAAGGACCCAAGGCAAAGTCTAAAGCGATCATCATTTGGGTATAAGATGACGGCGCTGCTGTCAAGTTAAAAGAGAACGCTTGCATCAATTGATTGGCTGTTTCCTCGAAGTGCATTTCACCTGTCATGCGTGCAAGACGAATCAGATTGAAAGCTGCGACAGAGTTGCCAGACGGATATGGACCGTCGTGAGATTCCATGTTTCTTCCCAAGGTTGTTTCTGAAGTTTTAGCGGTTTGATAGAAGCCTCCTCTTTCTTTGTCCCAGAACTGTTGAAACATTTTCTCGTGGAGTTCAATCGCTAACTTCAAGTATTTTGTATCGAAGATGGTTTCATATAGTTCAATCAACCCCCACGCAAAGAAGGCGTAATCATCCAAGAAGCCTCGTATCGCAGAGTTTCCATCTCGATAACGATGGTACAGTTCGCTCTTGTCGTTAATCATGTTTGTGATAATGAAATCTGCAGCTTTCTTTGCGGCAACGGCATATTCAGGTTCATTTAGGACACGAGCGGATTCCGCAAGAGCTGCGATCATCAGTCCATTCCAGTCGGTGAGAATCTTGTCATCCTTGTTGGGACGTATACGTTTTGACCTTGCGCTGAAGAGATCTTTGCGAGACTTTTCTATGAGTTCTTGCAGTTTTGGCAGTGGAGTTTTCAGTTCTTCGGCAATTTCTGGAAGCGGTTTCTTGAGAAAAAGTATGTTCTTTCCGTTCTTTTCGCCGGTCGTGATCTCTTCGTAGTTGCCGTTCCGTTCAATGCTGAACACTTTTTTGACGAGTTCCACTTCAGTTTCAGGAAGAGCTTGACTGATCTGTTCTTCTGTCCAGAGGTAGTATTTCCCTTCCTCGCTTTCGCTGTCAGCATCTTCGGCTGAATAAAATCCGCCATATAAGTCAACTAATTCCCGCAACACATAAGCAGCTATTTCGCGAGCGACTTGTTTGAACTCGTCTTTTCTTGTTGCTTGAAAAGCCTCGGTGTAAGCCATCAACAGCATTGCTTGGTCGTATAACATTTTTTCGAAATGCGGCACCAACCAGTTTGAGTCTGTAGAATATCGGTGGAATCCGAAGCCTAAATGATCATAGATGCCTCCTATCCTCATTGATTTCAGAGTCTTCTCAACCATTTCAAGCGCTTTGGCATAGCCTGTTCTCTTCCAATATCGGAGTAGAAAAGTCAAGTTTTGAGGTGAAGGAAACTTCGGTGCGTGTCCAAACCCGCCGTTTTGTTCATCGTAATTGTCTGCGAGCTGAAGATAAGTTTCATGCAATAAATGCTCTCCGAGCCTTTCATCCGGCTCCGCGCTTTGAGCGCCATTTTCCCTCTTGACAAAAAGATCAGTGATCTTGTTAGCGGAGTCGAGCAACTCTCCTCTTTTGGAAATCCAAAGTTGGCGTATTTGTCTTGTCAGTTCTTTTATTCCTGCGCGACCGTATCTTTCTTCTTTTGGGATATAGGTCGCGGCGAAGAAAGGTTTCTTGTCAGCCGTCATGATTATGTGAAGCGGCCAACCTCCAGTGCCCGTCAGTGTCTGACAAACCTGCATGTATGTTGCGTCTAGGTCTGGTCGTTCTTCACGATCTACCTTCACGCAAATGAATGTGTCATTAAGCAGCTGGGCCACCTCCGGATCCTCGAAAGATTCTTTTGCCATAACATGGCACCAGTGGCAGGTCGAGTAGCCTATTGATAGAAAAACCGGTTTGTCCTCTTCTTTTGCCTTCTCGAATGCGTTTTCGCCCCATGGAAACCAGTTCACGGGATTGAAGGCGTGTTGCAAGAGATATGGACTCTTTTCATCTATCAAGATGATTAGGTTTGGGTTTTGAGTCAGAAGTCATTAGGTTCAACCCTTTGTCTAAAGACCAAATTCATCAAAATAAGTGTGTTCGCTTAGAGAAGAATAAAATGTTGCATCCACTACACGGTTACTTCTTTTGATTTTTTGCCAGTCATATACTCTATGTCGATTCTGCCCATCATGGTGTTCTTCAGTCTTTCTGGCTTCAGATCAGCGACTAATCGTTCAGGGTTTTTGTCGAGCTGGTTTATCATGCATTTCATTGCTTCAGATTTCTCTTCAAGACTCTCGATGAGGCTTGCTTTTCCTGAGAAGTGCACTGAAGCGTACAGGTGGGTGCATTTTCCTTGGGCATAGCCGTGGTCGATTAGCGCTTGTCCCCAAACTGCATTGTTTGATCGCAAGTATTGCAGTTTCTTGCCTTCTCCTGCACAATGGAAGAATAGGCAGTTGCGGACTTTCATCGTAACCATAGCTCAGTGACACGAGGTATGGTTGATTGTCTTTGGAAAAAGCGATTGTAACGTAAGCGCAGGACTTCAATATCTTCTTCAAAATTGCCGCGTCTTGAATTTCTTTGTCTGTTCGTCTGACATGAAATGACATGGTAAACAGTGCTTCCTTGGCAAGTTATTAACTCTTACCAAATGGATTGTCTCGGACTTTCCCACCTACGGCTTCGCTGGCATTTGATTTCAGTGGTTTCGAACTTTTCTCTTGAGTTCATGTCAATGGACTTTGCTCTTTGGCGTGTTTCTAAACTCGAGTCTCAGCTAACGATTGCGAAGCTATGTTTGGCTGATGTCTTTAATAATTTTGAGGGCTTCTTCAACGTGTTTTGTTGGGTTGGTTTGGGAAGAGAAAATATGTCTGACGATTCTTATTTCTGTCAATGATGTATGTGACTCTGCCGGGGATGATGCCAAGAGTTGAAGTTACTCCATATAGCTTTCTGATTCTCCCATCTTCGTCGCTTAGAAGAGTGAATGGAAGATTGTTGGCTTGAGCGAATCTTTTGTGAGAATCGACTGATTGTGAGCTGATTCCTATTACTTCTGCCCCTGCTTCTTTGAAAACTGTATAGCTATCTCTGAAAGAGCACGCTTCAGCGGTGCATCCTGATGAGAAGTCTTTTGGATAGAAATATATGAACAACTATTTTGTCAGCGAATTCGGTCAAGCTGACCATTTTGCCTGATTGATCTGGCAAAGTGAAGTCTGGAGCAACATCTCCAACTCTTACCTTGCTTTGAACAGGCTGTTCATTGGCCATTTATATCACTTGGGTTCGAGCCGTCTGTTTGACTGGACTATGACGCCACATCTGGCATTAGAAGAAAGCCTATGTGACTATTAGTCAACAGTAACATATTTGGCGGCAGGCTTTTAAAGAATACTAAGCTTACGATTTCAATTGGTGAAAATGAATTGCTTGACAAAAGGATAGAGAAACTTGCGAAACTTTGCGTTCACTACAGTGTTGATGTGAAACCGAAAGAATTCGTCGTTATTCAAGGCAGCGACATGGCCCTTCCGATCATGCATGAGATTTACAAGGAATGTCTGCTCAGTGGTGCTTACGCGGAGCTGATGCCGACTCCTGATGCGCAGTATACGTTCTTCAGATATGCCAAGGAACATCAGTTAAAGTTTGTATCGCCTCTCGCAAAGTTTCTGGCTGAAAACATGGATGTGAGCATAGGCTTTTTCTGCGAACCGAACCCGAAAAAACTCACGAATATTGACCCTGCAAAAATAAGGCTTCGACAAGCTTCGCGGCGGGAAATCGCGGATATTCTTTTCAAAAGGGAAGCGGAAGGCAAGTTCAGGTGGACAGGTTTCCCATACCCGATTACGGCTACGGCTCAAGAGGCGTCTATGGCGCTTGAAGAGTATGAAGATTTTGTGTATGGCAGCTGTCTGGTCGACAAGAAAGACCCGATTGCAGAATGGACCAAGATCAAGAAAGAACAGGACAAGCTTTGCAAATTCCTAAATGAAGTAGAAGAAATCCACATGTTAGGTGAAGACACAGACCTGACCTTCAAAGTTAAGGGGAGGAAATGGATAAACTGCAGCGGACAGAAGAACATGCCTGACGGAGAAGTGTTCACTGCGCCGATTGAAAATTCGGTTAACGGAACGGTCAGGTTCACTTTCCCTGGCATTTTCCAAGGCAGAGAGGTTGAAGACATAAAGCTAACCTTCAAGGCGGGCAGAGTCGTGAAAGCGTCTGCCGCAAAGGGTGAAGAACTTCTTAAGCAACTTCTGAAGATCGAAGGTGCAGATCGTCTCGGAGAAACTGCGATCGGCACGAACTACAACATTACAAGGTTTACGAAAAACATGCTTTTTGACGAGAAAATGGGTGGAACAATTCACATGGCACTTGGGTTTAACCCCATTCCTGAGACAGGCGGACTGAACAAATCGGCTTTGCATTGGGACATTCTGAAAGACATGAAGAAGGACGGAGAAATCTATGCAGACAAAACTCTCTTTTACAAGAACGGAAAATTCCTCAAAATGTGACCAAAGTTCAATCAAGCCCGAAATGCTGAAACCTTGAAAAGAGCTTGGAAACACCAAGACTCTCTTTTTTCCATTTACTGTATTCCAAATGCTGTGGGAACAACATGTTGGTTGTTCGTGCGGGAAGTGACTCTATTCTCTGATTCGAACAGAATCCTATTGATGCTCCCTATGTTCGCATCCTTTTTGAATCGATTTCTCGTGAAAATCAAAGAGTATTCTTTGGTTAATTCTCTCACTCTTGTCTCGTTTTTTTCGTACTTGAGATGCAATAATTCGTGGATGAGTGCGGCCCTCGCCCGAATTCTGACGTATGCAACAAAACTGCCTTTGCCTAATTCTCGCATCAACTTTTGACAAAACTTTCTAGTTTTCGGATAGATTTGGATTCTGCCTACGTATGTGTTACAGTTTCCTGCAAGTCCGTTTCCATTCTTTTTCTTGAAGGGAAGAATTCGAACTTCCACTTTTCTAATCGCTTCGGCTTCTATGTTTTCTTTTTTCATCATCCAATAGAGAAACTTTTGAAACAGAGGTTTCTTTAATGTTCTCAGTACGAAGGCTGCATACTTTTGGTAGAATTCGACGTGCTCTACTGAAGATTTGCGAAGTCTTTCAGTTCGGGCTGTAATCTCAATTCTGTCGGAAAGATTCTCTTTGATCCAGTTTCTCTCAGTGAGCGTTATTGTTTCATTCATGATGTTTTGCTTCCAAGGTAAAAGCAAGCCAGTTCTTTTAGAGACCGAAGCGCTAGAACCTGACGGCACGCCTTTCCTGAAGTGAAAGTTCTCGGCATGCCTTATAAAGTTGAATGCCACAAAAATGTTATTTCGAGGAGGTCTTGTCGTATGAATATCTGGTTGTTGGGAGACGCTATCTATAAAAGGCGAGTCATTTATTCCATATTAACTGTAAAGCTTGGAAGAGCATGGCTGACGAACCCGAAAACAAAGAATCAATTTCGCTTGAAAAACTGTTGATAGATAATTCATCAAACTTTCAGTTTCACGCTGCTTATCTTGCTTATTCGGACGTTTTTGATAGAGTCGCTGACCCTGAAGCTAAAAAACAGTTGAACCAGAACATCACGGAACTTCAACAGAATCAGATAGACTATCAGACTTTCTACGAGAAAATTGGGCGATTCAGGGGCGATGATCCTAACCTGCGAAGCTACGGCAGGGCTTTTATCAAGACTCAGAAGAAGCGAGATTGGCGCAGAAAGACTCAGAAGCACGAAAGAATCGAAAGGCACAAATAAACACGTAAGTCAAGTTGTAAGCCGATATCTCGTTTTATCTCTCAACTTCTACTGAGAGCTAATCATATGAGAACGATTATGCCCGAGAATGAGACTTCAAAATCGTATTCTGATGAGCAATAATCCTGAGTGAAGTAGTCTATTTTGAAAAACAACTTAGGATCAAGTGCAGTGGGAAACGGTTTATTCTTTCTTGTTGAAGTTAAGAATACCTATTGCGATGTCTTTCATGTTGACGACGCCATCGTTATTGATGTCAGCGTTCGGGTTCCAGTTGGGCGAGCTTGGTTTAGTGTTGAAAAGTGCGACCATGTAAGCTATGTCTTTCATGTTCACAACCTTGTCGTAGACCGACAGTGTTGAGCTTGACACGTCTCCTGGAGCGCCAACGTGGACGGGAACAGTTGATGTATAATTGTTGTCTCCTGGGTTTACTTCGCCTGGAACGATATCTGCAGCAACTGTGAGCGTGTAGTTGCCGTAAGCAAATCCTGTGGCATTCCAGACAATTGTTGTTAATGTTGAATCACCTGGTGCCAAATTCAGGGTTGTGATGCCGACGACTGTGGTGTTGGCGTAAGTTGTGACGTTGAAGGTTTCTGCGAAGCCGCCGTGATCCTCTACGGTCACAGTGATGTTGCCTGAGTATCCTTGACCGATGATGGTCTTCAAAGAAGTTAGCCCGGTAACTGCAACGTCATGAGATCCTCCTTGCACTGTCACGGATCCGTTGATGTCTGTATGGGGAATTGGCTGTGGAGGGATTTTTTCGTCTCCGAGTTTCGTGTCAGATAATGTTAGGCTAGTGGTTCCTCCGCTCATGCCTTTGAATGCAAGTATTAGTATCGTTCCTCCGCCATTGACCACCGTCATGCCTAGAAGAGTGGAATACGCCAGGACGCGACCATGAGTGCTGTTGTAATTGTTGGTTATGTTTGCGTTGAAGAATGTGCCGCCGCCAGTTTTTAGAAATGGACCCTCGACGGCGTTTGAGCAGTTCACGATGGCTCTGAGGTAGTAGAGATTCAGCTGCCACGAAGTGAAGTTGACGATATTATTGACCGTGATGTTTATGTTGAATACGTCTCCGCCATTCACAGTAATCGTTGTGGGAGCGACCGCCACTGTCGTTGTTGCGGCGCATATTCTATGGGCTGACAATGCAAGCATGGATAAACACAAGAAGATATAGATTAGAATGTGGATTTTCTTCAAATTTCCCTTTCTCCCTCTAATTTGCAGATATTATGATAGGAAATATCGTATTTAAGAGTTCAGGAATAAACTTCTATTCCTGAAATCCAATCTTCTGTGCAGTTTTTGAATCTAAAAAAGTGGGAGGATTGTTAATGGGTCTATTTGATGCCTATGGTGGAGGTACGTACGTGTAGGGTATGATGGCTGCAACTGTCCTCAGATCGAATACGTCGATTGCTCCGCTATTGTCTAGGTCATATATTGAGGCTATTGACCAGTTTGGATCTCCAATCTTAGCGCCGAAGTAGAATGCAAGTGGGGTTAGGTCAAGGGCATTGACGCTGCCGTTGTTGTCCACGTCGCCGATTATTGGCGAGAATGTGTAGACGAAGTCTGGTCCGATGTCTATTTGGTTTATACTAGGTCTCAAGTAGCGCAAGTCTGGGCCGGTCGGGTAGCTCACGTTGGCTCCTTGTATGAAGATCGTGTCGATTAAGTCATTCACCGCTCCGAGTTTCCAGACATGGAGGTAGGTTGCTTTGAATTGGATGGTCACTGGGGTTAGTGTTCCGTTTATCGGCGAGCCAGATGTATATCCTGTGATTGCTCCCCCTACGACGCTAATTGTTCCTGTGCCCCATGCGTTCCAGGTTACGCTGACATAGGTAAGCAGTGTAGCATTGAAGTGGATTTCAAAAGCGAAATCCTCGACGTTGAGAGCGTTTGAAACGCCTATTGTCATACTGAAGTTTTCGTTATACATGCGACAGGTCCTGCTGGTCGGGTTCATTTGAATCAAAGGCTTTTGCGTGAAGTGAGCTGTAACGGTGAAGTTACCAGTCATCATCAGCGCAGCGGGGTTGACTGAGCCGGTCAGGCTGCCGCTCCAGTAGTGGAAGATCCAGTTCGGGTTTGCAGAAGCAGTCAACAAAACCGCGTCATCATAATTGTAAGGTCCTGTAACGTTCAAGGTTACGGAACCGCTTCCATCGTAGTTGACTGTTAATGTGTACACGTTCCGAATGAAGGTAGCGTTTACTGACTTGTTGCCAGTCATGGTAACTGTGGTCGGACTAGTTGTGCCTGAAATAGCGCCGCTCCAATTAGCGAAACTCCAACCCGCAGCAGGATTTGCAGTCAGAGTTACGATTGCGCCGTAAGTGTAAGTAGCTTGGAGGGGGTTCTTGTCAACCGTGCCTGTGCCCGTGATTGTGATGGTCAGAGTGTATTGGTCTTGAGTGAATGTAGCAGTGACGACTGTGTTACCAGTGATAGTCAGTGTAGCTGGGTTAGTGGAACCAGTCAGGTTGTCGCTCCAATGATCAAAAGTCCAACCGACAGCTGCATTGGCAGTTAAATGAACGACATCGTTGTAGTGATAAGGCCCATTGTTATCTCGTGTAACGTTACAACCAGTGCCGACGACGTTGACGGTTAGGGCGTAAACGTTCTGAGTAAAGTTAGCTGTAACTGCCATGTTACCTGTAATAGTTAACGTAGTTGGGCTAGCAGAACCCGTTAGGTCGCCTTTCCAATGGTCGAAGGTCCACCCAGCAGTTGGATTAGCGGTCAATTGAACAATGTCACCATAATGAAGAGGACCGGTGTTGTTGACGATTATGGAGCCGCTCCCCTCCACTGATGTGGTCAGTGTGTATGTGTTCTGAGTAAACGTTGCAATTACGACCATGTTGCCGCTAATAGTCAGCGGAGCTGGGTTAGTGGTGCCAGTTAGGTTGTCGCTCCAGTGATCGAAGGTCCACCCGATTGTGGCATTAGCGTATAACTGGACGACGTCACCATAATGATATGGACCCGTGCTGTTCCTGTTCACAGAACCGCTACCAACGATGTTTGTTGTCAATGTATACACGTTTTGGGTGAAAGTGGCAGTAACCGATTTGTTGCTAGTCATATTGATCGTGACAGGACTCACATTGCCTGCGGCGTCGCCACTCCAGCTCGCAAATGTCCAGCCAATGTTGGCATTAGCGGTCAGAGTGACATTGGTGCCATAAGTGTATGTGGCTTGGTTGGGGTTCTTGCTGACCGAGCCGCCGCTGCTGGGGTTGATCGTGATTGTCAACGTGTACTGGTCTTGTGTGAATGTTGCTGTGACGGCCATGTTTCCCGTGATTGTCAGAGTGCCTGGGTTTGTCGACCCAGTCAGGTCTCCACTCCAGCCTCCGAAACTCCAACCGGTGATAGGAATAGCTGTTAGATTTACGACTTCTCCGGTGTGATAGTAGGGTCCTGTATTGTTCAGGGTAACTGAACCGTTGCCCACTGTCGAAACTGTCAGTATGAAGGCTTGGACGTGTGCTGTGCCGTCATTTGTTGTGTGAGTGATTGGTTGAGGCGGGATGTTTTGGTCGCCGAGTTTTGTGTCGCTTAAATGCAGGGATGAATCGCCTACTGCTAAAGCTGTGAAGGTAATCGTGGCCAGCACGCCACTGCCGCTTACATAGGTGCTCCCCAAGAGAGTGCTGTATGCTAGCACCGTGCCGAGGCTGTTGTCTATTGTCTTACCATAAAATGTTGATCCAGCAGTCTTTAGGAATGGCCCTTCAACGACATCTGTGCAGCTCAAAAGTGTGGTGTTGAAGTGGACTGTGAATTGCCAAGCAGTGAGATTCGTAACGTCACTGACGTCTACGTCCACGCTTAACGTTTTGTTTACTGTTACATAGGAATTTATGGGGTTGATTGAGATGTTTGTGGAATTTGCTGATATCTTGAATACGGGTATGATCAGCATGAGAAGAAGAAGCGTGATAGGTACTAGTATGAATTTCTTCGATATCAATTTCCTTTCTCCCTTTGAATTTGCAGTTGAATAACAGTTGAGCGCTCTATTTAAGAATTCAGGAATTAACTTCTATAGTTACTTTTTCAGTTTTTGAGCAGATTGCATAAATCAAATGAAAGCTGAGCAAGGTCTCTTTCAGTGCGGAAATATCAACTTGAGCCCATATCATCTTTGAATATTCATTCATGGAACATACGTATGTCCGAAGTTTGAAGCAGCTGTTCTAACGTCGAGAATGTCGACTATTCCATCGCCGTTCAGATCATATGTTGACGCTTGCGGCCAGTTTGGATCTCCTTGCTTCACCATGTAGTATCCGGCGACAGTGCGCAGGTCAAAAACGTCAACGACTCCATTGTTGTCCACGTCACCGAGAATTGGAGAGAAGGTGTAAGCGAAATCAAGGCCTACGATAATCTGATTGATTCCTCCTCTTATATACTGCAAATCTGGGCTGCTGGCGTAGCTTAGGTTGGCTTGTTGAATGAAGATTACGTCGGTGAGATCGTTCATCCAACCTGGAGCGCTCTTCCAGACGTGATAGTATGCGGCTTTGAAATTGATTGTTATTAGAATCTGGGTTCCGTTGGTTGGGTTTCCTGAAGTAGAGCCTGTGATGTTGCCTCCGATCTCATCCACGTTTATCGTTCCTGATCTCCATTGGTTCCATGTTATGTTCACGTAGTCAAGCAGTGTGGTGTTGTAGTCGATTTCCCATTTGAAACCTGTTACGTCAAAAGCTTCGGAAACGTTTACTTCGATGGCGAAGGTTTCTCCGTACATGCGACACGTTTTGCCGTTAGGATTGAAGTAGATTACTGGTGTTTCTCCCGTAATTTTGAATGTTCCGTCTTGTGTCGTGTGAACGATTGCGTTGTACTGTGAATCACTCAGTTTGTGGATGTCGAAGTGGATCGGTGTTATTCTCGTCGTGTTGCTATGTGGATCTTCGACTCGAAATTCGAGGGTAAACATGGTTTGTGTGCCTGTTGTGTTGAAGCTGTTTGCTGTTGAGACGGCTACGAGTTTGTACCATCCTGCGCCAGATTCATCTTTTGCAGTGTACCAGTTGCCTGTGCCCCACAGAGTGTTGAGCGAATCGTCATACGAGTGATTGAAGGTGAGCAGTGAATTGTCCCAAGTGATGTTTATGTCAAAGCCGAACAGATCTGTGATGTAGTTTATCCTTATGCTCACGTTGAAGTTCGACCCTATATCTGGTTGTGTCTTTTCAATCAGATTCGGAGATACGAGAAGACCTGCTTCAAGTGGAGTTGATAGCATTCGGTAAGTTGCATCCAATATCTCGGTCGGAATGATCGGTGTATACTGAGAATCGCTCAGCTTGACTGAGGCGAAATGAACTGGAGTCTCTCCGGCAAGAACGTCTTCCACGCGAAAGTCAAGCGTGAAAAGAATTGCAAAGTTAGTTCCAGTGAAACTTTGGGATGTTGATACGGCAGCCAGTTTGTACCAGCCAAGGCTTGTCTGGTTAACTGCAACAAACCATTGGCCTTGACCCCATAGCTGATCCAAATAGGGTTCAAAGGCGACGCTACTTAGTGTTATTAGAGTGTTGTCCCAAGTGATGTTGAGATCAAAGCCGAAAAGGTCGCTCACATTCTTGATTGTCATGCTAACCTCGAAACTGGTGCCTGTATCGGCATGAGTTCTTTCGATCAGTGATGGTGTGATAAATAGGAATTGGGCATAGGACGTTTGATCTGTCGCGAATCCTGTTTTGTAGGTTTGATCTGTCTGAGACCACGATTGTCTAAAAGTAATTGCGTATGGGATGAAGATTGTGAGCAATAGTATGATCATGCTTGTTCTATAAAATCTTCTACTAGTTTTAGGAGACAATGCTAATCTTGACTCCTTTCCCCTTCTAATTTGCATTAAATACTCTTGTGCGAATGTATTTAAGACTTCAGGAGTCAAGTTCTATCCAACTTTTGTTGAGCCCGATGTTTTCTCTTGATTCAGCGTGTATATTTTGGAGTTTTTAGGAGGTTTGAAATGTTGGAGATTGTCTGTTACGAAGTAAACGTAGACCCAACGTTACATTGAAGTATTTCTTGAAACACGCGGTTGTACACTTTAATGTATCTACTAGATTCACTACCCGCTCTCACGCCCTATATAGAACCGCTCTGTCAGTTCTTATGAGCGGACCATATGAAATCTTGACCAACAAGTATTTGCGCTTGTGGAACATGAGAAAAAAGAGGTGTTGAGGTCGTTTGATGTATGGCTCCAGTTTATGGAGGACTATCTGGCGTATAATAGTTGAAGTTGGTAGCGACTACAACTAAGTCGAAGATATCCATCGTGCCGTCAGTTTTAACGTTGTATTTTTCTGGTGCTGGTGGAACGCTTTGGTCATAGAAACGCGCCACAGTGGCGAGGTCGAAGATGTCCACCATTCCGTTGCATGTCACGTCGCCTTGGATCAAGTTGATGTGCAGCGTAATGGTTGAAGGTGTCGTTATTCCGCTGATTGCTATTGGACCTTCACTGAAGGTTAGGCCGCCAGCGGTTGTGTCAATCGAAACTGTTGCGTCGATCGTATGGGCCGATCCTGTTCTCCATATGTGACCGATGCTGTCGTTAAATGCTACTTTGAAAGTCAATGTGAACAATAGCATGTTGTTGCCTGTAGATGGTGTGCCGCCCGAAATCCAGACGTCAACAACGCCAGTTGTACTGTTGTCTGCAGCAGTGCCCATTCCGAGAACACCCCACGTCTGCACTTTCACAAACATTAGCAGATCTGACGTGTAGTCCACTTTGAGATCATAGCCTGTAAGGGTTGAAGTGATCTGGGTTGCGTATACTTCAACTTCGAAGTACTTTCCGTATTCATAGGGTTTTGCAAGGTTTGGATTGACCGGAGTGAAGTAGATTTCTGGTTTTGTCGCACTCATGCTGTAATTCCCGTCAGTCAGTGTTGCTGTTATGGGGTCCGCAGCTGAATTGCTGAGTTTGACTGTGTCGAAATGCATCAACGTTGAATATGGGAAGTTGCCAGCCTTCGATATGGTAAAAGTGATAGTGTAGAGCGTTGTCGTGCTGTCTGGGTTCGAGAAGCCTGGAATACCCGTTTTAACTGCTGCGAACCTGACATAGCCATCACCAGTTTGATAGTGAGGTGTGTCATTATTCAAAGGTTCAAAGTAACTGGCAAATACTGTGTTGAGAGGACTATCGTCGAGGCTCAAGAACGTTATCAGCGCGTTGTTCCATGTTATTTTGATGTCGAATCCGAACAGATCGCTTACGTTGCTAATCTGCACAGGTACTGTGAAAGTATTGCCTAGGTCAGCTGGAGATTTTGACACGTCTGGAATGGAAAGAGTAACATCAACTGCAGATGCTTTGTTTATGGTGAGACCGAATGTGAAGATGCTTGCGATAAGCAATATAGTCAGTATACTTGCTATGTATTTTGTTTTCATTTTTCTCCTTTCCCTCTTTCTATTTGCACCATGTTAATGCATAAACGCTGCATTTAAGACTTCAGGAACAGTCTTCTAGGCAACGCAATTCAAGTTGAGTTCCTACGTTCACACGAAAAAAAGGAAAAATGAGTTGGTTATGGGTGACTTCAGCCAAAGTTTGCGCCTATCAGTACGAGGTCGTAGATGTCGATTACGCCGTTGCCATTTAAATCATATGCCGAAGCTGCAGACCACAGTGGATCACCTTGTTTAACATCGAAGTATGCGGCCACTGTTCTCAAGTCAGTGATGTCGACGACCCCGTTGTTGTTGATGTCGCCTTGAATCGGAGAGAACGTGTAAGCAGAGTCTGGTCCTACGTCTATTTGGTTTGTGCCGCCTCTTTCGTAGCAGAGGTCCGAGCTGCTAGAATAGCTCAGGTTGGCTGCTTGAATTAGTATCTTGCCGCTCTGGTCATTGGTCCAATCTGGAAGGTTCTTCCATATTCGATGGAAAGCTGCTGTAAATCCTATAGTGACCAAGGTTTGAGCCCCGTTGATTGCACCGCCTGATGTGTAACCTGTTATCTTCCCGTTTAATTCGTCGATTACAACGGTTCCAGTGCTCCATACGTTCCAAGTCATACTTGAATAGTCTAACAGCGTAGTGTTGAAGTTTATTTCAAACTCGAAGTCAGTCACGTTGTAAGCATTAGACATGTCAACCCTCACAGTGAAGGCTTCACCGTATTTGCGGCATGTCTTGCTTGTCGGACTCAGTTGAAGTGTAGGTTCCATGCCTGTGATCTGGTAGGTTCCATCCGTGAATGTGTGTGCGATAGCGTTGCTCTGCGAGTCGCTGAGCTTCTGGGTGTCGAAGTGGATGGAACTTTGCCTCAATTGGTTGCTCTGAGGGTCCTGAACGAGAAATTCAAGCCTTGCCAGAGATGTGGGACTGGTGCTGTTGAAGCCGTTCGCTGTGGAAACGGCCACAAGCTTGTAGTAGCCAGCGCCACTTTGGTTCACGACCGAGACCCAGTTACCGTTGCCCCAAACTTTTTCCAGCGTGATGTTGAAGTCGACGCTTACGAGCCTTAGCAGGGTGGGATCCCATGTTACGTTGAAGTCGAAACCGCGGAGGTCTAGGATTTCTGTTATTGTTACGTTTACATTGAAAGTTGTCCCTATGTCACTTGAAGCCTTCTGCACCAGAAATGGGGCAACGTAAAGCGCGGCTTGTTCCCACGTATGTAAAATAGAACAGTCAATGTTCCAGGAATCTTGGACAGAGTCTCCGCTTTGTATACCATCTAGGAGTTGAACTGTGAAAGTGGACATCGTCAAGTAGGAAGACAGAGAAACGTTGTTCCACTGGTTTGCAGTGAGATTCATAATCCAATCCCATGAGTTATCATTGGAGTTCCAGATCCTCACTTCAAGATCTTCTGAGTTGCTGAAAGCGCCAGTCTTGATGCACAATTCCTTGTGTGCACTTGTGTAGTTTACGTTTGTCCATTGAAGTTCCAGATCCAGCCTGTAGTTAGGTGCTCGTGTTTCTTGATTGCCAACCTGGCGGAAGCCTGCTTGATAGTTCATGCAGTTGTAGGTCGTGTTTATCCATGCTGTACTTCGTCCAACATTTGAGATCCGTATCTCATCCAGCATTCCGTTCAGTTTCCTAATCACTGTTCCAGCTTGATTTTGCGCACCAAAATAAAGTTTCCAGTTCCCAGAAGTGCTTCCTCCTGGTTGCAGGTCTCCGCTGATTGAAAAGTCTTTATCGTCGGCTGCATTTATGAACTGGCTTAGCATGGAACCGTTATACGTATACGCTACGTATGTCCAAGTGTTTAGCGGTACCTGAGAAGCTGAGGTTTTCCATCCTGATTCTCCTGGCGTGTACATGATATTCTCTATGTGCATTGAATTGTCTATGGTGACGTAGTGGGTGTAGTACCTGGTTGCAATTGTGGCTAAATCCGTTGGGGCCGTGTTCAAGTAGACCCAGGCTTCAACCGTGATTTTGGTTGCGTCCAAACTTGATGTATCGGGAACCTGTACATAACCAGTGGAACCGTCGAAACCGAGGGCACCGCCTATTTTTCCAGAAGCGGTGTAGACTACTCCACCACTTGAAGTACCGTTGTTGCCCTTGGATGTTGAGTCAAGGGCATTTGTTTCATTCATGTGCCAAACGCCTATGAAGTTAGAATCCCAAACGCCAGTCGGGTTCGCTTGGCTTCCACATGCAGGATTCCCATAAATCATACTGATTGTAGTATCCGATGCGCTAGTTAGGTTCGCTTCAACCCATGCTACGAGGTGTGCATGGGTGATGTTGAAGTTCCTGTTGAAGTACTCTATTTGATGGTTAAGTCTTCTCCCAATACTATCTGTAAAAGCTATGTCATTTCCACTGCTTTGTGCATAATTATGCAAATCCGTGTCGTAGATATCGATAAGGACAGGAAAATTGTTCAAGTCTCCACTTACATAATTATGGTTTATTGTGACGTTCTTCCGATAGGACATAATGTCAAATCCTCCAGTGTTTTCTTCAGACAGTGTATCATAACTGGAGTCACATGCTTTCTCGTTGTCGAAGTTGCTTTGCGTTCCCTTGTTTCCATTGCCATCTGCGTCAGATGTGTTTGAATCTACATAATCATATTCCGGTGCCGTTACCGTAAAACTGTGTATTCCAGTTTCGTTCACGTTCCCAACGGTGTCGTTGTAATAGATTCTCCATTGAATCGTGGTTCCAGGTGCTATGCTAGAATTGGACCATGTGAAATTTGACCAGGCCCAACTTTCAGCTACGTCATACTCGTTTATAGGTCCTGTTTTTATGCTGGATGATGAAAATAGGTCAATGTACCGCCATGTTGGTTCGTTCCCTTGGCCACATGCTCCTACAAACAAGTATCGTGTCCCGTTTTCATAGTACCAATGAGGGTTCGCAGTTTGGGCAGCAGACCCTGCGTTGCCAGGTATAATCGGATTGTTAGGATCCTTTGAGAATGAAACATCCAAAATATTACTCGTAATTTGTCCTGAGTATCCACCAACCTGAAAATCCCAGTTTGGCGGACCACCACTCGTGGCAGATTCATAAGAACCGTAAATCATATTCCCAATAACGATAAAGTCACAACGTGCTGGACCGAGAGAGTCCCATGCCCCGCTTCCTCCACCTTGAACTATTGGATTGTTCGCGTAATGTGTGAAAGGCCCGAAAGGGCTATTACCATAACAGACGCCGATCGCCCAAGTATAAGAACTGGTTCTACCCGTGTAATGTGCGTACCATTCGTTCCCTGGAGACCCTATCGGCGCAATAGAAAAGGAATATATGCCGCCTGATTCCCAGCCAGAGCCGGTCGGCGTCAAAATCGGATTGCCAGCGTACTTGCTCCATCCACTTGGAAACTGTCCATCTGAAGTGGTCGCCACCCCGATGCTCTGCACACCACTTGCGTCTGTCCCCATGTAATAAAGGTAGAAGATTCCGTTATAATGGACCATAGGTCCCGCTACTCTAAGTTGGCCTTGGTCCCAGCCAGACGTGCTGTGAAGAATTATCGGCTGATTATTATTTGTTACGCTCCAAGGACCTGCAGGAGAGGATGACTCCAACAGATAGATTTGCATGCTGCTAGGCGCACTATTACCAGGCACACCAGGACCACTTGAAATAGCCATGTAATACGTCCCTTCCACTTTCAAGACTTTGCTATCCTCCGTTTGATACCCTGAACCGAACACGTTGTCGCCATCGACAACGGGGTTGCTTCCACTTGCTTGCCAGTTAGACCATTGCTGAGTATAGTTCTGCCAGGTTCCAGTTTCATTTGTTGACAGCCACGCCCAATCCAAACCATTATCGCTGTAACCTTGAGCATATAGGGTGAGGTTTTCTCCCTCAATTACAGATGTTCCATCAATAGGGCCAATGTTCCTGAGAAGCGGTCCGTCAGCTGAGGGAGCTATTGCAACTCTTGGAACACGCAACCAGGCGAAAACACTTAGCAAGAGGAATACGATTACGACCGAACTGTAGATTCTCCTAGAATTAACTTTCAGCAATAACATTTCCCTCTCTCTCCCCTCTCAATTTGCAGTATATTCATCAACCGAAGAAAGTATTTAAGAGTTCAGGAACAAACTTCTATCCAAGACTCTCCTTTTGTCCGGTGGATGAGTACTGAGGGTACCGTGAGTACTCCATTCTTTGGACATATTGATTTAGTCCGCAACACACGTTCATGCGAAAGATAAGAGATTGAGATATTAATCGAGTTCAGAAGCAAAGGTTGAGATGAACCGTGCGCAAAATCATTCCGCGCAAATTAAAAGGGAAAGGAACAACGAACGCACAGTCCATCTCGTATTTGTAACGAAGCCGAGGGCAAATATAAACATTTTTGCGGAAAGAAAAGTTTCAATCGACTCAACAGCGGAAGGAGTGCTTGGGGGTTTCATCATGTTTCATTACGAAAAGATGATCTCTATGACACACAACTGTTTCAAAATCAACATAAAGTGTGTCTGAAACGATCATTATGAACAACAGCGTAACAACCTTGTATTTGATGGACATTTCTGCAATAACCCTTATATTTCACGCAGACAACACTTCATACAGGGAGAGAGGGAAGGACAGGCGAGCGCACGGTTCACGTGTAACGTTGATGCTCGCAGCACTTTTTGGGAAGCACAGTAATAGCGTGCCAAATCAGAACGAGCGCATCTAATCTTGTTGAAACAATGCGTCTGAGACAGTTCATGTGTGTTGGTTGAAATAGTATATGGCTGTCGCAATGTCCTTCATGTTGCAGACGCCATCATTGTTAATATCTGCATTGCAATTCCAATTCTGTGAACTCGGTCTAGTGCTGAACAGCGATACGAGGTAGGCGACATCCCTCATGTTCGTAACGCCGTCCGGAACACCGGCAGTAATGCCAGACACGTCTCCAGGCACACCGATCCTGATGTTTTGACTATATCCAGTGTTGTCGTCCAAGTCTGTTTCGTTTGGTACAGCGACCAGGACTGCTGTGAGCGTGTAGTTACCATAATTAAACCCAGTAGTATTCCAAATGAAGGTCACAAAAGTCTGTTGCCCGCTCAAGAGCGCAATCATTTGAAATGAAGCATTAGGAATTGGCACTTGATTGGCATAAACAGTCAAGTTGGAAATCTCAGCGTAATCACCTTCATTGTGTAGAGTCACGTTTACCAGTGTTGAGTAACCTTTTCCCACAATGTTTTTCTCGCTACTGATAACCGGGACGCTGATGTCAGCGCGCATTCCAATAGGCGGTCCAAGATGTATTGTGCCATCTGTGTACGTGTTGTCAGACGTATCCATCTCGCCTGGGACAGGAGACGCCACGGCCGATAGAGTGTAGTACCCTTGACTAAAGGTGTCGGTGAACCACACGAACACGTAGCTCGTTTCTTGCCATGGAGGAAGAGCAACTATGTTGAGCATTGCAATCTGACTGCCGTTGAGACATACTTTGACGTTGCAATCCTGAGACGCAAAATACCTGTCAAGCATAGTGATCGTTATCTTAACGGAGTGCCCCACGTAAGTGTCGGACGTAGACGCTGCTACACCGACAACAGCAACATTTGGGATAGGAACGTCTATGTCAAATAAAGAATCAATTTCTGGAGAAGCTTGCCCACCGCCCATGTCCCGCGCACTCGTGTGAGCCACCGCATCAGGATGAGGGTAAGAACGGGGTAGCTGACCCAGGCTGACTAAAACCACTGTCTGATTGGGCTGAACAAAATATAGTCGATATCCGAAGAGCAAAATCTGTGTAAGATAATCTTGGACAGTCGCACTCACAAAAACGTAGGTTGGACTTAGACGATTGTTCTGAATGGTCACCTTTAGATAGAATGGTTCGCCTATATCGAAGGTGGACTGTGGCACACCGTGCATGTCACACGGTACCGATGACGCCACTTGAACAAGCCAATTTATCGTGAACTCGCATACATCTGAGACTGACTTAGTCCCGACGGTTACGGTTGCGTTGACGTTGTACTTTCCAAAAATAGGCTCAGCCAATACAAGGAAGTAAATAAACGCAATTCCGTAACTATCTGATTGGATCTGTCTGCTCTGCATTAAGCTTCCATTTGGAAAGTTAACGTTGAAAGTGATCACTTTGCCAGCCACGGGAACAAGATCGTAGGTCACATACGCGTAAATGATAATCTCCTCTTCTGGCCCAAAAGTGTCGCTAGGAGTGTTCAATCCCTTTCCACCTCTCCCAGTGTAAACATCAATAGATGCGCCGACGGGTATTGCAATAACTGTAACAAACTCGAAGAATGAACCAGTCAAGTTTCTATCATCCATAACTATGAGGGTCGCGTTATATACACCAGCATTTGAATAAACATGGTTAAGAATTATTCCTTGTCCTTGTGAACTGTCTCCGAAGTCCCATGCATACTTCACTATCGTGCCGTTAACGTTGTTTGCAGTTGAACCAGTGGCGTCAAAAGTGACCGTATCATTCACATACGGCGAAATTGGTGAGTACGTAAAGAACGCCGTCGGTGGTTTAGGAATCGTAGGAGGCAATTCAAATAGGCCAGAGTGAAATGTCATCGCAACCGTGGCGTTGTTTATGTCTAGGAAGAAGACGTTTTGAAGAACCAGAGTGGAAGAACCAGTGTCTTTGACCCTGAAGCTAACATAAGCAAGAGTACCATTCCCGTTTGCACCCACGCCATTGCCCAGATGTGCGGCGAACGGAGTTATCAACCCCGCGTTGTTGTCTATAGTTCCAGGCTGATAGACGGTGGTTCCTGCACTTTTCAAAAATGGTCCTTCAGTGAAGTTGACGCATTCAAGAACTGTCGGATTGAATGACATACCTACTTGCCAATAATTCAGATTAAGGTCAAAAGCGGGGGCACAAGCAATGGTTATGTTGATTGTGAATGTCGCGTCAATAGCGATCCATTCTGGCGGTCCCGTTAGATTGCTAGGCGAAACATGCAAGTCTGGTTGAGGACCTGTTACCTGAACAGTTCCGTCGAAGTCTGTGTGGGGAATTTGGCCTGCCATTGGGACTTCATTGTCGCCCAATATTGTTTGAGTGAAATGAAGGATAGTGCTACTGGCACCAATGGCCTGAAACGTCACCTGCGCTAGGAGACCACTTCCATCTATCTGTGGTGGCGCGCGTGGAGTAAGGACGCTATCAGCAACAACCTCACCTGTAGTAGAATTGTACGCATTGTTCAATAACGATACATAGAAAAATGTAGTTCCGCCAGAACTGAGAAACGACCCTTCAGTAACTCCTATGCATTTCAAGACATCGTTACGGTAAAATAGTCCAAACTGCCAAGTTGTACAATTCACCACGTTGTTGACAGTTATATTAACTTGAAAAGTCTGATATAGCGAAACGGAATAATTTGTCGGGTCGACTGCTATTGAAGTGGTTTGTGCCTTGACTATGAGAGGAAATGCCTGAATCATCAACATGAAAACAAGTAAAACGCAGAAACAAACCTTCTTTAGAGATATGCCTGCAAGAATGCTAGAATGAATCATCTAACCTCACCAGTCTCTCTCAGACCCCTTTCTCCCCTGGGTTCACATTGCGCGCGCTGATCAAAACTATTTCGAGACATGACTTATATATGTTTGGGAATATTGTTCTATTTCTCACGCACATGCTAAATTGCAAATGTGCTTATGTATCGAACGCAAAATATCTCTCCATAATCTACGTATAGAATCACTCACTTGTTCGGCAATCCAATAATCGTGTATGTCCATTCATTTCTCAATCAATTCAAAGTCCACCTCTCGTGTTAAGCAACCTTTCTAATGGTGGACGAGGAACGACGCACGGACAGCCTGACCAAAATTATTAATGGACTCACCAACATATAAAAAGAAACATGTCAGGACTATTTGGCAAAGCGCCAGTGACTTCGGATATCGGTCTCTTACTTGAAATCGGAGTCATCGCCACTTTGTTAGTCGGCCGCTTCATCTTTGCACGAAAAGGCAAAATCACTTCACACGGCTACACACTTACGATTGCGATTGTATTGCACGCGATTTCAGTATCGTCGATCATGATTCCTTCGTTTGCAAGATCCACTGACATTCTATTCACTGATTTCTTGAGCCCCGCCATAATCCTAACATGGATCCATGCGCCCGTAGGATTGCTGGTGCTGATTCTCGGGGCATACTTGGTTTTAGAATGGAGATTCAAACCTCCTCAAGACACCTGCTACAAGAGAGTAAAACTAATGCGACCCCTGTGGTTGTTATGGATGCTTTCTCTTGCCATGGGAATTCTGATCTATTTGTCCATAGCCATCTACTAATGAAATCATGTTGGCAAGAATTTAAGTTCATTCATTCACAATATCAAAACAGGTTGATAGGAAATGCCTCCACGAGAAAGAGAAGAAAAAGGGTTTTCCACAAAATCCGTTCACGCCGGAGAGAAAACTGACCGAGCCGGCGCTGTTGTCACGCCTATATATGAAACGTCAGTTTTTGCTTTCTCCAAGACTCAAGACCTTCTTGAAATAATTAACCACAAAAAAGAGGGTTACATTTACACTAGATGGGACAATCCTACTGTCAGAATGGTTGAAAGAAAAATAGCCGCGCTAGAAGGCACGGAGGATGCAGCGGTTTTCTCATCGGGAATGTCCGCAGTAACAACTACGCTTTTCACTCTGGTGAATTCGGGGGATCATGTTGTTTCTACTAGAGATTTGTATGGTGGAACTCTGCAGTTCTTCAAGGACATTTTGCCAAAATTTGATGTAGAAGTGTCTTTGGTGGACGTTACTAACGTTAATAAAATGAAATCGAGTTTAAAGAAGAATACGAAGGTTATCTATGCCGAGACCCCGACTAACCCGACCTTGAAAATTGCGGATATGCCCAAGATCGTCCAACTGGCCAAGAATGGAAGAAACTCTACTCTTACCACAGTGATTGACAGCACTCTTGCCTCTCCCTTCAACCTAAGACCAGTCCAGTTTGGAATCAACCTTGTAGTGCACAGCGCCACCAAATACCTGGGAGGACACAACGACGTTACTGCAGGAGTCGTGTGCGGTAGTGATGAATTAATCAGAAAAATAAAGGACACTCGCAAAATTCTGGGTGGAACGCTTGACCCGTTTGCTGCATGGCTGTTGTTACGAGGTCTTAAAACGCTCAGCCTGCGAATGGAGAGACACAACTTCAACGGCATGGAAGTGGCCAAGTTTCTCTGGAAACACCCCAAAGTCAAGCGTGTTCATTATCCTGGCCTGAGCTGCCATCCTCAACACTCGATTGCCAAGAAGCAGATGAAAGGCTTCGGCGGAGTAGTAAGCTTTGAAATCAAGGGTGATATCGAAAAGACAATGCATCTTGTGGAAAGCCTCAGATTGTGTTCTTTAGCCCCAAGCTTAGGCGGAGTTGAAACCTTAGTGACTCAGCCCGTCACGTCCTCCCATCATTTTGTCAGTGCAGAAGATCGCAAGGAAGCAGGAATAACGGATCAGCTTGTGCGTCTCGCGTTGGGAATAGAAGATTCCGAAGACATAATTGCTGACTTGAAAAGAGCCTTGGACAAGATCTAACAAGAACAATCAGCCAATACAGCACCACAACCATACAGAAAGACCGCTGAAAAAAACCACATACGGCAAAGCTAAACTTGACTAAATTCCCTGCTTAAGTGAGCTTTGCAAAAACGGTAATAACAGCTTTCCCCGCTATGCAATGTGTGGGTGAGATGCTGTCTACCCAAAAAGCGGAATGCAGCAGATGTGGAGAAGAGTTCCCAGCCGACAAGATTCTAACAGTCTGCACCAAATGCGGCGGTGCACTGCTATTCCGTTATGATTTAGATCGCGTGGCAAACAGCATATCCAAAAGTAGCTTAGAAGCGCGAGATGACACCTTCTGGAAATTCATTGAACTCCTACCGCTATCCTCATCGGAAAGCATCATTTCTCTCGGTGAACCCTACACGCCCATACTTCGCCTTCCACAGAGCATTGGCAGCGCTTTCAGAGACGTCTACGTCAAGGATGACGGGCGACTTCCGACTGGAACATTCAAGGCCAGAGGAATGGCAGTGGCGGTCTCAAAGCTCAAAGAGCTACACGTAAAAAGAATTGCCGTTCCGTCTGCTGGAAACGCAGCGTCGGCTTTAGCTGCTTACGGTGCTGCAGCCGAGATCGAGGTGTTCGCTTTCATGCCCAAAGACGTGCCCGAGCTCATTCTCAAGGAGTGCCTGTATCTTGGAGCCAAAACCTACTTTGTCGATGGACTCATCAATGACGCTGGCGACATCGTCAAGAAGCTTGAATCGAAGTATGGATGGTTCAACATTTCCACAAACAAGCAACCCTACAGGGTTGAAGGGTACAAAGTCATCGCGTTTGAGATCGCCGAGCAATTCAATTGGAAACCCCCCGACACCATTATTTTTCCGACCGGCGGAGGAGAAGGAGTCATAGGATTGTGGAAAGGCTTCGAAGAACTAATCCAACTGGGTTGGGTAGAGAAAATGCCACGCCTGATAATTGTTCAGGCTGCAGGATGCGCACCACTCGTCAAAGCGTTTAACAGTAACGAGCCTGAAGTAAAAGAACCCTGGGAAAAAGCAGAAACAATCGCTGCAGGTCTCAGAGTCCCGAACCCCTTCGCAAGTTATCTAATATTCCGTGCCCTGAAAGAAACAGAAGGAAAGGCTACGATGGTGGAAGACGAAGAAATACTGTCTTCTATGAAAGCGTTGATGATGAAAGGGATCTATGCCTGTCCCGAAGCTGCCGCCTCTCTTGCCGCATTAGGAAAGCTGGAGAACCAGAGGCAATTGGATCCCCAAGAAACGATTTTGCTCTACCTCACAGGCAGCGCGATGAAGTATTTTGACGTACTGAAAGCACAGAGAGAAAGAGTGCCCATCCTGAAGCGAAACGCCGATTCACTGGACCAGATTCCATTATGTTAGAACTGAACACAAAATCTTGTCCTCACTTGCAACAAGACTGACGTGCGCTTTTGCTGAAAAAAAGAAATCATCGGAAAAAACGTGTGCGAATGCACGCAGCTGAAAATTCGGGCTCATTCCAGCACTTGCGCGCGAAGTCACCAGCCGTGTTTGATCGTTGACGGTTGAGTGATATGCTTCTTCTTTTTTTCACTCTTCTTTTCTTTAAACCTATGAACTTTTATAGTTCCAGATTCAAGCGCAACCCAATATTCGTTGTTCAAGTGTTGATGGTAAAAGAATTTATTCACAATTCTCTCCAAATCTTTTCCTATCAACTCGGAATTTACCCATAAGTTGTGACCTTCAGAAGTCACTTCGGCGCTCAACGTCTTATTGAGAAAAGTGGATAACAATTCTCTTTCGTCGCCCATTTCGCCACAATCGATTCTCGACTTTTTCTGAGACGATGACAAGTTGTTCAACCTCGCTATATTAGTGGACACGACTTGAAGAGTACGATGTGTTCTCTCTTTCGAAGATTATTCTAACAGCCACCACTTCTTGCGTCATCGAGTGGGGGAAGACTGATTTTGTACCATCGCTTTCTGCAGGTGCGTGGCCATTCTTGAAAAAGTCATGGGCTGATAATGCACGTCTCCATCCAAGTTTACCAAGAAACTTGTGATGCCCTCAGGATGAAGGAACGGCTTTAGCTTGCCAGTCATTTCGGTTCTGGTCGATTGAATGTAGCTGGCATAATCTGAAAAGTTTCTGAAGAACGAAAGAATCACTATGTCTTCATTCATTCCAATTCCGTCCATGACCAGGAATGAACTGTGCAAGTCGCTCTCTCGCAAATGCAACGATTCTCTGAACATGTCCTCACGTTCCTTCTGAGAAAGAGGGTGGCTTAGTTTCAAAAAGATGATTGCCATTATCTGATACCCTAGCTTCTTGAAGTCAGGAATCAAAGTATACTCCTTTATGTAGCCTTCTTTCTCAAGTTTTGTCCTAGCCCTGGTTATCGTTGGCTGCGATATCCCCATTACCTTGGCTAGTTCTCGGTCGCTTCTTCGACTATTCTTCATGAGTTCTGAGACAAGTTTCAATTCTGTGTCTTTCATTTTCATCAAGTGGCCCGTTGAATTACTAGGAAGTGCAATGCTTCGTAATAAGGTTTAGCATGAATCATTCTCATCAAAGCTCAGCCTTTATTGAAGAAGTGCGTGTCGCACAATGAATTCCGAGTCCTTTTGCGACCCTCATATGATTGCTGATCTTGAATTCAAGTTACACTTTCGGGGCGCAAATCCTATCTATTTGTGGTTCGAGCAACTTTTGAAAAAGGAAAGTGGATTCCTGTTTGGTATCTGATTTTTCGATTGCCGTGTTGGTCAAGTGAATTCTTTTCTTTCGAACAACAAGAGTCCAAGCGCGGCTGTTATAATAAAGTATAAGCCTATTATGGCTAAGCCTTCGGGGATGAAGGCGTTGTAGGTTGTCACAATTATTCTTCCCCCAGCAAAAGCTTCTGTGTGAACGTGATCTGGGTAAGGAACGGTCAATATGTTACCTATTATACCGGCGCCGTAGGTCAACATGAACCAAGGTTCAATTTTGACCAGGGTTTCAATCAGTGTCGTGATGAGTGTGAACACGAAGAGGAAAAGTATGGCTGTAACAAGGATAGACATGCTGCTGCTCTTAAACAATGAACTGAAGAAGAAAGTGAAACCCATCACTGCTGCAAGGTAGAACCATGCAAGGAGTAAAGATTGCCCGAACTCGATGGGGATATTGAAACCGAAGTAGTAAAGCCCATTGCCAACAGTGATGGCTGCAAAGATAGCGAACATTACAGTAGCCGCTATGAATGCGGATAGCCACTTGCCGATGTAGATGCTCGATCTCCGTATAGGATTTGGGATTCCGAAGTAGCCGGTTTTGTTTTGGAATTCGCCGCTGATCGCGTCTCCGCCGAAGAATATTCCACTGAGTATAATCACGAACGTTGCACTGTTACCCCACCAACTTGAATAGAAGGTTAGACTATCGTTGAGGAAGCTTAATGGTCGGTAGTATCCCACAAGAACGGTGAGAATGGCACTTATAATGAGCGTAAGAGCCAAAAGTATGAAGAATCTTCGCGATCTGAAGTAGTCCAAGAAGGTATATTTCATTGTAATGCCAATTTGGGTTAGGCTGCTTGGAACCTTGTTCGCACTTTTGATTTCAGCTTGGTTCATGGCTTGTCACACCGTATCCTTAATCAGACTTAGATAGACGTCTTCGAGTGCCGACGCCGCAGGCTTATAGCTAATCACGCCGACGTTCATTCTCACCAAATTGGCGAGAATACTTTCTTGAGCGCTTAAGCCACCTGTGAACCTTATTCGAAGGTTTGTGTCGTCACCTCTGTCAGCGGCTGTCACACCCTGAATCTTGTTGACCCGGCTTATCAGAGCGGCGTCAACCGGCTGGTTAAAACCCACTTCAACGATGTTTTCTCCTCCTGAAAACTTAGATGTCACGTTAGCAATCGTGTCGTAGACGACTAATTTGCCATGATCTATCATAGCCACTTCATCGCACACCTCAGAAACCTCGCTGAGAAGGTGACTACTCATAAAGATGAGTCTGCTCTTGCCTTTGAGGGATTTTATGATACCTCTGACCTCGCTCATGCCCCTTGGATCAAGGCCGTTAGTAGGCTCATCCAATAATACCACTGTTGGATCGCTCAGAAGCGCTGAGGCAACGCACACTCGCTGTTTCATTCCCTTGCTGAATTTGCCCACTCTTTTGTCGATCCACTCTTCCATGTGAACTTCCCGCATGGCTTCTTCTATCCTCTCGTTCCGTTCAGTTCGAGAGACCCCCCGAATTTCCGCTATCATGCTCAGCCCTTCCCTCGGTGTGAGGGCAGAATAGATCTCTGGCGTCTCAATTAGAGAGCCAACCGATTCCAAGGCTTTCTTCTTCTGCGTATGCACGTTAACGCCGTTTATGAGCGCCTCACCAGAGTTTGGTCTGATCAGGTCAGTGAATAATTTGAGTGTGGTTGTCTTTCCCGCGCCGTTCGGACCCAAAAATCCGACGCATTTTGCGCCTTCGAGTTTCAGATTTAGATTTGAAAGCGCAGTGAACGAGCCGTAGAGTTTGGAAAGATTTACGGCTTCAACAGAAGGATTTGTCAACTCAACTGCTCCCATTTTTTCTGAGAATAGTCCAAGAACAAACTTATAAACTCGCTGACTGATGCTGTGAACTTCGAGCGCACAAAGTAGGTTGTTACACTTTGCCATTCTTCCAACGCGCGCACAGTTCCGTTCGCTTTACCAAGACAAGACAACTAGTCGCGCTCCAGTAAGATATCTTTCCCTTCAACTTTCACTATATATGCAAGTTCATCTTTGATTTTTGGATGCATGAAAAGAATCTTTGGACCAGAAACAACTTTGCCGGTTGTGACTTCAAATTTTGCCCTATGCTTGGGACAGGTCACCGTGTTTCCCTCTAACATTCCTTTTGAAAGGTCGCCGCGCATGTGTGTGCAAATGTTTTCGATGGCGTAACAGACGCCGTTTACGTTGGCTATCAAAACTTCTGTTTCATCAAGCTTTACGACCTTCATTTGTCCCACAGGAATCTCAGACGTTTCCGCAACTTTCACAAAAGTCAGTTTTCCACCTTCAATCGTTATTCAATTGCTAATAGCAGGTGCTTGCCGCAGGTACTCTGCGCTACGTCCTTCCATTTTTTTGATCTGCTTTGGTGCCCTTTTGCTCAAACCGTTCTATTTGGGCTACTCTCCTGTTGATTGCCGCAAGTTCTTTCTGTAACTCTTTTATCATTTTCTCAATCTGTTTGCGCTTGCTTTCTAAGACGTTCTTCGTATCTTCTGGTTTTTCTTTTCTTTCTTCAAGGAAGACTGAGAAGAGGTTCGGTATTCTTGGGATTGAAACGGTCTTCTCTACGTCCAACACGCTTTTCATGAATTCTGTGAACAAGCCGGTCATGCTAGTGGCAATTTGATTCTCTTTGGTCAGAGACCGCTGTAAAACCTGTTTGCCCGCCTCGGTGATTCGAAAGATCTTTCTTTTTCTTTTTTTCTGAACCTCCCATTTTCCCTCGATGTATCTCGAATCTTCTAGGTTTCGAAGTATGGGATAGATGCCGCCGGCGGTGGGTCTCCAAAAACCCATGGTTCTTTCCTTGATCTCTCTCATTATTTCATATCCATGATACGGCTTCTTGCTGAGGAGAATCAGCGCCGCAATACGTATGTAGCCCTTCTGGGTTTCCTTGAGCCAGTGCCCAGCAGTTATTTCGTCTTTACTGCGTTTGGGGTTCATCTTTCGCATTTGAATATAATCGGAATATTTATATTTTACTCCGATATATTGGACCGAACAATATCGCTCGGTGATGGTCTCTTGGAAAATGGTCCAATAATTCAAATTAAAAACTTGACAAAGGCTTTCGGCAATTTCGTGGCGGTCGACAGCATCTCTTTTGACGTGAAGAAAGGCGAGATATTCGGTCTGCTCGGCCCCAATGGAGCTGGTAAGAGTACAACCTTAAGAGTGCTCTCCACATTAGCCAGGCCAACAAAGGGAACTGCCACGATTGGCGGTTACGACATTGTGAAGAACGATAATGAAGTGAGAAAACTGATTGGAATCGTTTCCGAAAAGATGATAATGTACAACCGATTGACGGCCAAAGAGAACCTGATCTTTTTTGGAAATCTCTTCAACATTCCTAAAAACGTTTTAATGAAGAGGATTGAGGACCTGCTTGAGCTGGTTCAGCTTACCAAATGGAAGAATGCTCAGGTGGGAACGTTTTCCACTGGTATGCGCCAGAGGATGAACGTGATACGGGCTCTGCTCAACATGCCCCAGGTGCTATTCTTGGATGAGCCTACTCTGGGTTTGGATCCTCAATCGTCTGTTGAGATTAGAGAGTTCATAAAGAAACTCAATAGAGAGAATAAGACTACAATTCTTATAACGACGCATATGATGGTCGATGCCGATTTGTTGTGTGATCGCATAGGCATTATGGATCATGCCAAGATTGTTGCGCTTGACACGTCTACGAATTTGAAGAGACTCATTTCTGGAAAGGACACGACAATACTGAACCTAGAGATTGGAAACTTATCGCCCGATATTGTTGAGGCAATCCGGGCGTGCAAGTGTACGGATTCCGTTTCTCAAGAGAATTCTACCCATTTGAGAATCATTTCCCACGGGGAAGAGGCGTTCGACTCAGTGATTGACGCCGTGAGGGAGAAAGGCGGAAAAATAAATTCTATGGAAAATCCTCAGCCTACCCTTGAGGATGTGTTCTTGCACATCACCGGTCACGAGGTAAGAGATAGTGCAGCCCAAAAGATACCGATGGCGATGGGTCGTCGACGCTTTGGAACGCCTCAGCAAGGGAGGGGAAGGTGATCCATTATGGGTGCAAAGACTCTAATTTCGCACACTTTCAGGATTGCTTGGAAAGATTTGACGGAGCTGTATCGGAATCGGCTCGGGTTAGTCCTGCTTGTTCTGATGCCTTTGTTCATGATGGTCATGGTTGGCTTCATTTATCCATCCAGCAACAGCTTACCGACGAACTTGCCTGTTGCACTCGCAAACGAAGATACTGGTTATGGCTCTATTTTCTTAGGACAGAATTTCACGATGGCACTTCAACATATCAACAACATGACGAGCACGTTCGTTATTTCCAATGCAACGGGTGCTGACGACATCAAGAGCCTGGTTCAGAAAGGCGATATTGAAGGCGGCATAATCATCCCTAAGAATTTCACTACAAATATCGTAGAGGGTCAACAAGGTACTCTAATCATCGTAACTGACCAGTCTAACCCGCAAGTATCGGCAACCATTCAGGCAGCTTTGTCAGTCGTATTTGATCAACTGGGAACAGCTTTCGCTCTTCAGCAGCTAAATCAAACAAGCCTAGCGGTCGTGAAGCCTTTCAATGTTCAGACGATGGGAGTAGTATCCGGGACTCCGAGTTACTTTGATTTCATCGCTCCAGGGATAATGGCCATGACCGTTATGATGAGTGTCATGACGGGGCTTCCTGTCGCTATCTCTCAAGAGAAAGAAGTTGGCACTTTGGACGGAATGATGGTTGCGCCGATCAACAGGCTTTCGATAATACTTGGGAAAACTCTGGGTCAGACTGCGAGAGGCTTGCTGCAAGGAGTCGTCATACTAGTGCTGGCAGTCTTCTTGTTCCACGTTGCAATTCAAGGAAGCATACTGCTCGTCTTCGCGTTGCTGCTCTTGGGCGTGTTTAGTTTCGTCGGCTTGGGCATCGTAATAACGTCCTTTGCCAAAGACCAAGAGACAGCGCAGATGATGATGATGACGCTTATGTTCCCAATGATGTTTCTCAGCGGAGTATTCTTCCCGATACAGCAGATGCCGTGGTACATGCAAGACATCTCAAAAGTGCTTCCTCTCACCTACGCATCGCAAGCTCTCAGGAAAGTCATGGTTCTAGGCGCAGGAATTCCGGACATAACCACAGAGCTTACAGTAATGATAGTGTTCGGAGCGATCATGACAGCAATAGCCGTGCCCGTGTTCAGAAGAATGATGACAAGGTAAAAAAAGTGGAAGAATAGGACAACTCGATCCTATGAACCCAACAAGCCCTTTCAGAAAACGAAAGTTAGGACTTGAGGAAACATCATTCAGTTCTTTTATTACGAACACTCGAAAGAACCTAAGTCTTTTAGGCAAAGAAAGCTGAATGTACTTCAAGAGCAATCGAGTCAAATGTCACCGCTGAATCTCAAAGAAAATGTTCCTGTTCCTCATATTTACCCCGCGACTTTGTTCTCTGAGATTATCGGTTCTTACTGTTTGAAAGGTCGGTTGAATTGATCGTAGCGACGATTCCTGCCTGTAATGAGAAGGAATTCTTGGAGAAAGCCGTTGAGACATTGTTGCGAGAGACTGCCGTTCTCGATCGCGACTATTGTGTCGTCATCGCTGAGGACGGAAGCACTGATGGATCGGACGAGATTGCCAGACGCCTCGCAAAGAACAATTCACGCATTATTCACGTCCATGCAGATGAAAAATTGGGCAGAGGGCTAGCACTCAAAAACGCGTGGAAGCAAGTTAACGGCGACATTTACTTGTTCATAGACTGCGATTTGGCCACAAACATGAAAAGTTATCCCCAGCTTGTAGAGGCGATAAACCACGGTTATGACCTAGCCACAGGCTCGAGATACATCAGAGGTGCGAAGGTTCATCGGCCTGCACTTCGTCACGCGGCGTCACGAGTGTACAATTTGTTAGTAAGGGCGTCCTTCAGAACGCACGTGCAAGATCATCAATTGGGTTTCAAAGCATTTTCAGGCAGAGTCGTGAGAGACCTCATGGATCGCTGTCAAAGTGGAGACTGGTTCTGGGATACTGAAGTTATCGTTCGTAGCGTTCGTCAGGGTTACAGTTGTCTCGAGTTTCCTGTTGAGTGGGAAGAAAAGCGAGGAAATAAAACTCCGTTGAAAAGATTGATCAAAGACATCTATATTCATGGCAGTGGCTTCTTGAAACTTGCCACGGAAAGGAACTGAAAAGAACCTGGGCTGGTAGCCTGAGATGAACGTTCTTAAGGCGACATGATTCCTCTGAGAGGCTCAAACACAGACTTGAAATGCTGCGACAAGGCATGCCGCTCCCGCATTAGACGAACCAGTAGCCGTTCGTGAAAAGAATCACGAATAGTGTCAAGAGACTTATCGAGAAAAGCTTGAGAGTGTCGCCCCAGAGTCTGTTTTTTGCTATCAACGCAAGTCCCAAGAACAATGGAAACAAGACGCAGAGATATCTAGGCAAGCTCTCAATTATGCCTGAAGTGAATACGAAGAACAATTGAACAGCCACATATATGATGTAGCTTAACCTCACCCTTCGATAAACTAGGTAAATCACTAATGAAATGGATGCAACCGTGAAACCGCCGAAGATGGCGGCGTAGAAGGGATCGTAATTGAAGATGCTCATAAGCGTAGACAGGCTCAACGAAAATCCTCTGCTCCACGCAGATTCCGCTTTCAAAAACGCGAGGGGTTCTTTGAATTGGATGTACAGGTAAAACATGTAAGTGAGCAGACCTACGGGAATCAGCAGAAGCCAGAGAAAATCCTTCCTTATCCTCGCAAGTTTAGTGTTGCTCGGTGAGGTTGGAGTCAAATACTCAACCAAGATAGGTATGAAAAGGAAAACGCCGAGACTTCGTGTCAAAGCAGCGAAATACCCGGCTGTTGATGACAGAAACCACCGGTGTTTTCTGGCGTAGTAGAAACAGGCTAGACTCAAGAAAAGAAACAGGCTTTCGGAGTAAAATATCGAAAGAAAGAAAGAAGTCGGGAAGATCATGGCGAAGAGGACAGAATTTGAAGCTATGTTTTCGTCTTCGTAATCAAGCCTGATTAACTTAAACAGGCAGATCATCGCGAGGAACAGGGCCACATTTGAAATCACGATGCCCGTTATTCTTGGGTCGGCAATAGAGAAGGAAAACATCTTAACGAGCAAGGGGTATAGGGGAAAGAAAGCGACGCTTGACTGTGCGCCAGGAATATAAAAGTAGCCATTCTGAACGATTGCGAGATACCATCCTGAGTCCCATCTGAAAAAAAGGTCCAAGACGGACTGAGGATTACCGTACCAACTCGACTTCAGAATAATGAGGTTTGAAAGCCAGCCTACCAGAAGAATCAAAATTCGCGAAGAAATAAATGGAAAAAGAATCTCCCTAATCGATTTGAGCCTCGAACCAGACCATAGAAGTCTCATGAGAGCCCTTGTCTCTAGAAAATCGGGCTAACTATATAAAAACAACGTGTTTGACGAATTCTCTGTGAAGCCCTCTGATTTTCGTAGAATTATCCTCGAAATCACATGGCTTCGTGCAAAATAAATGTGGTCAACTACAAATGTTAGACAAAAAAGAAAAAAGAGGAATTATTCGTGTTGGTTGAAGTTGAGGATACCTATTGCTATGTCTTTCATGTTGACGGTGCCGTCGTCGTTGATGTCTGCGTTCGGGTTCCAGTTCAGTGACGCTGGCTTAGTATTGAACAGCGATACAAGGTAGGCTATGTCCCTCATGTTCACCATTCCGTCATAAACGCCGAGCGTGGAACCGGAAATGTCTCCTGGAACACCGATGTGAACAGCTGCGACAGCCGTGTAATTGTTGTTCGTAATGTCAGTCTCCCCTGGAATTGTGTCTGCAGCGGCGCTCATAGTCGAGTTTCCGTAAGCAAGACCCGTGGTGTTCCAATTGAACGTCCACATCTTTGAGTCTCCACCCGCTAACGTTGTGTTCGCTAACAGAGCTATTGGGTTCAGGTTTGCAAATGCGAGCGTATTGAATGTTTCAGTGACGCCACCCAGATTTGCTGTTGCCACGGTTATGTTGGTTGTGTATCCTCTGCCCACAATAGTTTTTGCAGGCATCACGTTTGTCACCGCCACATCGCGCGGAGCCAAGTAAACGTCACCCCACGTGGACGTGTCAGCCTGAATAGGTATGCCATCATAAACAGTTGCGTTCTGAGGCCAGAAAGCAGCAAAACCATACGGTGCAGGCGGTGGAGGACCCTGGTTTCTGTCAATGGACATTTTGATCGTGTCACCAAGCGCAATCCCATAGTCGGCATATTTCAATTTGAACTCGGTTGCAGCGTGCGAGACAGCTGAGAAGTTACTTGGACCTTGACTGTACCATGGCCCTGAAGGTTTATTGAATATCACGTGTGATTGATTGTTGTCGTCAAACAAGACAAACGCGTCAAGATAAGAGCGTGCAGGACCCGCATCAATAGCGAACTCAATCCAAGATTTATGATCAGTCGTCGCAGGAACAGGCTCGTTAACAGCAACATAAAGGAATTCTGTGTCCCAGTCTACATATGCAGCTACGGTAAAGTTTGGATCAGTCCTTCCGACGAGCTGAAGAGCCATGCCAGTGTTGTACTCGCCCTGAGTTATAATCCCGTCCACAACGTGCCCGATAGGTGGCAGTGACAGGTAAACGTCGCCCCACGTAGTTGGGTCAGCTTGAATTGGTGTGCCATCATAAACCGTTGCGTTCTCAGGCCAGAAAGCAGAGAACCCGTACGGTGGTCCCGGCGGAGACGGTGGAGGACCAAGGTTTCTGTCTATTGACATTTTTATTGTGTCGCCAATCGCTATGCCGTAATCGGTGTATTTCAACATGAATTCGGTCGCAACATTCGAAACGGCAGTGAAATTGGCAGTGCCCTGACCAGACCAGTGACCTGCTGGCTTCACGTATTGATCGTGTGCTTGAACATGATCGTCAAACAAGACAAACGCGTCAAGATAAGAGCGTGCAGGACCCGCATCAATAGCGAACTCAATCCAAGAAATGTGTCCAGTTGTAGCTGGAACAGATTCGTTGACGGCAACGTAAAGGTATTCTGTGTCCCAAGCTATGTACGCACTTACTGTCCAGTTTGGATCTGTTCGTCCAACGAGTTGGACACTCATGCCCCCATAGTACTCTCCCGGGCTTATGACGCCGTCCACAACGGGAGTTGCAGATACAACAGAAGCCCTTAATCCAATCATTAGAATATTCATGCAAAGCATTGTCAACAATAAACTAACCAGTAGTTTTTTTTGCATATTCTTCCTTTCCCTCTCAAAGTTTACGCGAACATAACTAGCCAGTCGCACTTTATTAAAGTTTAAGGAACAATGTTCTACAAGGAAAAAAGAGGTTGTTTTACTTGCAGCACTAGATGTTGTAGCCAAACATAGTGGCTACAATTACCAGGTCGAACAGATCGATCTTGCCGTCGGCCGTCAAGTCATATTTTTCTTGAAGAGAACCTGTTGGAGCGTTTTGGTCATAGTAGGCTGCCACACAACGAAGGTCCGAGACGTCCACTTTTCCGTCACAGTTCACGTCACCTTGAATCAAATGTATGACTACGTCCTCAGGCAAAGGCATAACTATTCCACTCATTGACACGGTACCTCCGTTATAGTTGAGTTCGGCTCCAGTGAATGAAATTTGCGCAGTTAGACCATGTGGCGAATTTGCTCTCCATACGTGCCCTATGT
The DNA here is from genome assembly GCA_963845885.1 of Candidatus Bathyarchaeota archaeon. Lineage (GTDB taxonomy): Archaea > Thermoproteota > Bathyarchaeia > Bathyarchaeales > Bathycorpusculaceae > DASPPK01. Next base: position 50,567 of record CAWJTU010000001.1, on the reverse strand, counting down.
CATCATTGAATTCGATGCGGAAAGTGAGTGCAAACAAAAGACCTCGGGATCCAGTATAGGATTGACCGCCTACATCACTCCAGATATGAATAATGCCAAGCGTTGCATTGTCAAAATGACCTGTTCCGAGGACACCCCAATAGTCCACATCCATAAACTTCATCAGTGTAGAATCGTAGGCGATGGTGAAATCATAAGCTGTGAGGTATCCCGAAATGTTAGAAGCGTACACTTCAATCTCGAATGTTTTGCCGTACTCGAAAGGTTTAGTTAGGTTAGGGTCGACTAGAGCAAATTCGAGACCTGGCAACTTCAGCGTCACGTTACCCCAAGTGGTCGAGTCAGCCTGATATGGCGTACCATCATAAACCACTGCGGCTTGAGGCCAGAAAGCAGCAAAACCATACGGCGGAGGCGGTGATGGACCTTGGTCTCTGTCAATTGCCATCTTGATCGTGTCACCAAGCGCTATGCCATAATCAGCATATTTAACCTTGAATTCGGTTGCAACACTTGATATAGCAGAGAAATTGCCAGAACCATGACCACCCCATGTCCCCGACGGTTTGGCGTACGTGTCATATGCCTGACTGTGATCACCAAATAGTACGAAGTCATACAGATATGAACTCGCTGGACCAGGGTCTATAGCAAATTCAATCCAAGAAATGTGCCCGCTCGTCGCAGGAACGGATTCGTTGACAGCAACGTAAAGGTATTCTGAATCCCAGTCAATGTAAGCGTTCACCTTCCAACCTGGATCAGTTCGCCCAATGAGCTGAACAGCTATTCCGCTATCATATTCACCAAGACCAATCACTCCGTCTACTAGATGTGGCCCTGTTTTCGTGTATGTTGCGGTGAGCACAGTGTTCGATTGCAGGTTTATCGTTCTGACTCGGTTTGTTGAACTGTCTTCCCATTGTGCGAATTGGTAGGAGTCTGATCCTGACGTGATTATTGAGGGCATAAAGATTGTGTGAGAACCATTGTTCAAGGTTGTCGGCGTTCCAGTCAAAGCTGCCTGAGAATCAACAGTGTAGGATATGCCAGAAATCGGAACCGAGTTAACTGTCAAGGCATATTGAGTCACAGGTCCTGATGGAGCGAGATGTACGTCACCCCATGTTAAAGCGTTTGCCGTAGGATAGAATGTGCATGGGTACGGCCAGACTGAACACTCTCCAAGTGGAGGATAAGTGAAATCGTCTTTTCCTCTGTCGATAGACATTTTCAGCAAGTCGCCATATGCTATGCCGAAATCAGTGTATTTTACTTGAAATTCTGTAGCCGTATTCGTGGCAGCATACCAAGGATAAGGATTATTGAATCCAGCAGGAACATCCCATCCCCATGGGCCTGATGGCAACGGATACAGCACATGCTGTGGAGTCCCATCGCCAAACAGGACGTAGGAGTGAAGCGCCACGCTCGTATTGAACTGAAATTCAATCCAACAGCTCTTCCCTGATTTTCCTGGAGCTGGAACAGGAACGGACTCGTTGATACCTACGTAAAGGTACTGTGTGTCCCACGATATGTAGGCATTTGTTGTCCACGTTGAGAACGGTGCTTCCGGCGGATATGGTCCGACAAGTTGAACTGCAATACCATCATTATACTCACTTGGGCTTATCACACCGTCAATTGTATGGTTTGAATACGTTGTTGTAAGCACAGTGTCTGACTCCAAGTCTATGGTTCTAACGGGGTTCGTTGAAGAGATGCTTTCCCAATGTGCGAATCTAATGGTGTCTGCTCCTACTGTAGTTGAGGAGGGCATCGTGATCGTGTGTGACCCACTGGCCAAAGTTATTGGCGTCCCCGTCGCAGCTGGCTGTGAGTCAACCGTATAGGATATGCCAGAAACTGGGGAAGAATTTACGGTCAATTGATAAGTGGTTGGTCCTGATGGACCCAGATGCACGTCGCCCCATGTGCTCGGTTGAACACCCGGCGGAGAATAGACATTCGCGTTCTGAGGCCAGAACGCCGCCTGTCCGTAAGGCGCAGGCGGAGGAGGACCCTTGTTCCGGTCAATAGCCAGCTTGATCGTGTCACCGAACGCTATGCCATAATCGGTATATTTGATTCTAAACTCTGTAGCCGTGTTGGAAGCAGCAATGAAATTGACTGACGTTCCACCCCATGAGCCTGGTGGTTTCGGACACCGCACCTGTGACAAAACATGGTCGTCAAACATGGTGAAGGCGTAGAGATAGGAGCTTGATGAACCAGGATCAATGGCAAACTCGATCCAAGAGTTATGACCAGTCGTCGCTGGGACAGACTCGTTGACAGCCACGTAAAGGTACTGAGTATCCCAAACCATGTATGCGTCTTCATTCCAGCTTGAATCCCATCGTCCAATAAGCTGAACAGCCATGCCACCATCATATTCTCCAGGACTTATGACTCCATCTACAAACGGCGTAGCAGACACAGGTGAAACTTTCAAGCCGATCATCAAAATTCCGACAAAAAGCATAGCCAACAATAAACTAACTACTAGTTTTCTTTGCATACTCTTCCTTTCCCTCTCAGACTCTACGCGAATATAACTGCACATTGATGCTTTATTAAGTTTGAGGAGAAATGTTCTATGTCAGAAAAAAGCAATTTGACGATTGACCTCCTGGTCACACAGTTCAAAACTCACGGGAACAGAATTGGGTTTGGTGGGGTCGCTGGGATTTGAACCCAGGATCGCCAACGCCCCAGGCTGGTATACTAAACCATTCTAGGAAACGGGAAACCATGATCACCAACAAAATGACTGAAATCCCGCTTCAAGCTATACGACGACCCCAACAATCCGAAACAACAACACAACAACTAGATAAACTATCCCAAAACCCCAAAACCTTTCTCAACTATTCACTTTGACTCGCTCGCCGTGCACGCGTTTGGGATAGAAATCGTTCGACATCTTCTCTGGAAAAATCTTTCGCAAGCACGCGTCTCCGATTCAGTCGCCAGAACTGGAAAATTCTTCAAGTTTCTTTACTTCTTTCGGAAGAGGTTCATCAAAAAAGTCCATCTGTCCCGACATCGATAATCTCCAACTTCAGACCAAACTTTGAAAGCAACTTCTTTGACGATTTCGATTAGATGTTCCTGTTCCTCTGGAAGTTCATATTCATACTTTGTTACAGTCTGAACGTCATGAGTTGGAAAAGTCCAAATTACAGATCCAGATCTTCCTATCATCTCAATTTCTGTATGGTTTGTCTATGACGATATTCTCCGTTCCAACAGGCTTTTCGAGGCTTTTAACATAGAGTCTAACTGTGGGTATGTTCAATGCCTCCACCAAAAGACAACAGTTCGTCAACTTATAAAAACCTTCAACTCTCCGCTAATTCTTCAAGGTTTGAGTTTGAGATAGACTGTAACCTCCACTATCGCAAAACTTGATACCCAATAAAAGAAACGATCATGATGTTCCGAGAAAACCCAGACGACACCTAATCGGTACGAAAAGCCGAGCAAACAACGACGCGAAAACGACACGTATGCAAAAAACCGAAACGAACAACAATAGCAAAACCAAACAACCAAATCAGGCAAACCCCGACGCGCGCTTCTAATTGGACACGCGCCCTGCATCTTACTTTCTCCGCAGCAGACTTCTCGATGAGATTCTCAAAAAACTTTAATCTCCATCGCATCATATCAACGAAGCAATCTGAGGCGAAAAGCCACTTCATGAGGAATCACTCGACAGAAGCTCATTATCTCAGCGTTGAAAGCGAGGATCTGGAAAAAGCCTTCCAAGACAATTACGTTTGGGCGCACACTTACTTTGAGACGAAAATCAAAGCTGTGAAGGAACTTGATCTTGCTGGGAATGAAACGGTTCTAGACGTTGGCTGTGGACAGGGATTTCTGTTGAAACTAATATCTGAGTCCGGTCAGGGTACAAGATCCGTCGGCGTTGACGTCAATCTTGCAGATTTGAAAAAGGCGAGAAGCCACAATACTACGGGAGGGGATTGCGAACTCGTTTTGGGCGATGCAGCTCACCTACCATTCAAAGATGGAGCATTCGAAGGAATAGTGTGCACTGCTGTTCTAGAGCATGTTTCTGATGAGCAAAAAGTTATGCGTGAAATCTCGAAAACTCTAAAAAACGATGGAATATTGATCATCGACGTACCAGGAGCCTTCCATCTGCAAAACAAGTTATCTGACCTTTTCATCAGAAGCCAAGGCGTTTTTCCTTTTCATAGAGAGTACACAACTGACAGAATGAATAGAATTATCAGAGAATCTGGATTTGAGCTTGAATCATTTAGCACTGCAAGATTTGTAGGCTCACTGCTGCTGCCTGTCGTGGAAACCGTTGTTACTTTCAGCGGAAGGAAGATAGTCTGGTGCAGGAAAACCTTGGCAAAAATCGTCTGCTGGGCGGGTGACCGAATCTCAGATTTGTGTGGGAACAGAAGTCACTTGAAACTGCTCGGAGGTTCATGGTTCTTCAAAGTGAAAAAACATAAAATTCAATCCTGAAAATGAACGCTGCCTGATTGGTCAAAAATGTTTTGAAGCACATCTTCAGTATTTTTTCCCTCTAACCATCTTGTCGCAATATCAATTAGTTAGAAAAAGCATTTGGATAAGACACTAGAAAAACCTTAGAAGCATTATTGACCTAACGAACTATGCTATTGTGAGGAAACGATATGCCAACGAGGAAAACGGAAACTCCTGCCAAGGTACAGGTTAACATGGAGAAAAGCCTGAGAACTGCAAAGAAAGTCTTAGACTTGTTACAGAAACGCACGAAGACTTCTGCAGAAGCCTATTTTGCAGTTCGTCTAGTAGGTATTTTTCTTGAGGAGAAGTTGGGATTCAAGTTGACATCGGAACAGGAAGAGGAGCTTCGAAAACTCTGGCGAAAAGACACCGAGGCGTCAGGTCAAAACCTCAACGGTTAGATCAGAATGCGTTTTCTCTTCATAATGAGCTTCTCCCTTTTTTCTTCAAAAATCCTTGTGGATGAAGCTCCGACTGCCATCGGCACAACTCCTATCAGGAAAACTAATGCGTTTGTTGCAAAAAAGCCCACTGCAACGAGAATCACTCCTGCGCCTGCTGTGGCCCAGCCCACCATTTCGTCCCTTCGAGCCTTCTGGATCTTCTGGTCGAGGCAACGAAGCATGTTAGTTTCTTCCGGTAAGTTACAAGTTTGAACGTACTGATGCTCACATTTTCCCGAACAGATTGAAACACCCAATCTCTTGTCGTCAAACAGAAGCTTCGGAGTCAACTCTCCACACACTTGGCAAGGTTTGGCTTTCCTAATCATGTTACCCGCTCTTCAACCTTGATCCATACGCAAGGTAAGCCCGGGCACTCAAGTAATGCAGATTATGGATACTCTTCTGAGCTTTTAGAACCGCTTCGGACACCGAACCCAACGACGCCGCCTCCTCCCTCATAACTCCGCCCGAAGCCTCATAGTATAATCCACCAGTAATCGAAGCTATCATCTGCGTCGTAATCGCATTGAGATTCGGTCCTCGATTAGGCGATGCTTGCAGAGTGTTAACAACAACTGTGAAAATGCCGTCTTTCCTCATCAATTCAGAAACCGAAAGCACATCTTTGATCGCTTCATCTTCAAACTTGAAAAAAGCTGCAGGAAGATGATCGATCTCTCGTATGTCCCCCGTGTGCAAGTCACGTTTCAAGGGAACATTGGCCTCTCCATCTGTAACGATCACCATTACCGGTATTGTTGAAGGATCCCGCCGCTTGCATTCTCGCAGAACCGTCAAAGCCTTCTGCATCCCCGCGGCCAAAGGAGTGTAACCACTCATTCGAAGTCTCATAAGCTTGTTAGATACGAGCTTCAGATTCGTTGTCGGATGTTGAACCACAACGGCTCCCATCTCCTTAAAAGCCACAATACCAACCTTGTCACGACACCGATAAGCGTCAGCGTGCAATTTCAACATGACCTCTTTGATCTCGTCAAGGTTGCAGAGCATGGATTCACTCAGGTCCAAAACGAAAGTCATGGTCATGGGTGCAGGATGAATCCTGAGGTTCTCTCGCACGTCCGTGGAATGCACCGTAAGAGCCATGTCCTTTGTGTTGTCCCTGAACCTTTGCATCCTAGCAGCAGCCCGAATCGTCGCTGGAAAATGAATATCAGAAGAAGCACCAGAAGGCATCTTCCATCCACGAGCCCTACCACGACTGGTTGCAGTTATAGTCTCAGCTCTTTTGCCAACGTTCTGGGCAGGTTTCTTGACGAATTTCTTTGTTTTGAACAGAAATTTCACATGTGGCAACTTGCTTTCCCGAAACCTATCGAGAAATTTCACACCTCTTGTCACTATCGGATCAGACCACTTAACTTCAGGAGGCATGGGGGCGCTGGAACCACCCTTTTCAGGTTCCATATCGAGTAAAAAATGTCCCTTCCTGAGATCACTACTTCGCATCAAGAAGCTGCCAGAATCAGACTCTTCTACTTTTGCTTTGCCCACCTCTTTCTCAAGCTTGGTAACCCTTCTCAGCCCAAAAGGAGGAAAAAGATTCCTTTTCTCCTCTTTCGCTTCAGGTTCTTTCTCATTCCTCTTGCCCTGAGCATGTTCAGTTTTTCGTTTGCTCTCACTCTCAGAGCGTTTGGCCTCCTGCAACTTCTTCTCGAAAGATTCTCTAATCTCCTCCGGCGTCGCAGGCTCCAAGAACCCGTTTTCTCTCGTCCGATGGTTCAGCGCGAGTGCAGCCGCAGCAAGAATGTAGTCAGGGCTTACCTCAGTTTTGTTTTGGAAAGCGGCAATCGTTTTTGCTGTTTTCGTTATTACAATGTCAGGACGCATTCCATCAACTTTGAGTTCCAAGCATGCTTCGCAGATGGCTTGAATCAATTCATCATCGATGTGAACCTTTTCCAGCAATTGCCTGGCCTGAAATATCCTGCTCTTAAGTTCTTCTTCTTGAGAACGAAACTTCTCGATAAAGCTCTTGGGATCAGACTCGAACTCGATGTTTCTCTTGACAACCTCAATCCTGTCGTTTGTATAAGAAATCCTTTGAACGTCAACAGAAAGCGGCAACCGATCAAGAAGTTGTGGTCTCAGTTGCCCCTCTTCCGGGTTCATTGTTCCTATAAAAATAAAACGTGAAGGATGCCTCACCGAGATTCCCTCACGCTCAACAACATTCCAACCCGTTGCAGCAGCATCCAACAAATCATCGGCAATATGATCTGGAAGAAGATTGATCTCATCCACGTAGAGAATATTCTGATTTGCCTCAGCCAAGATGCCAGGCTCGAGAGCTTCAACACCCATCTTCAAAACCTTTTCCACATCAAGACTGCCGACAACACGATCTTCAGTCGCACCCAGAGGAAGCTCAACAACCCTCATCTTCCTCTCTTCAAACTTGAGACTCCCATTTTTTGCATAGAGCCCTGCGCATTTCTCACACATGTTTGAAGGATCATCAGGGCTGCAGTTGAAGGGACAATTCTCAGCGACTCTGATATTTGGCAACACAGGAATCAGAGCTCTAACGGCTGTCGTTTTTCCTGACCCCTTCGGACCACGAATCAGTAACCCGCCTATCTTTGGATTAACAGCGTTCAGAATCAAAGCCAGCTTCAAATCTTCCAAAGAGACGATCGCGGAGAAGGGGTAGGTTGTCTGCTCCTGCATTTGTATCTAAGTATAGGAGGAACAACGGTGCAATTAAAGAATTTGCCGACCAGCCTGTCATACTTGAAGAAGACAGGCAAACCAAATCGCAGCCGCCAGACATGCTATTAAGTCACCTATCATCATAAAAGGTGACTCTTCAATTAGATTGACAAAGGAGAAGCGAAGTGGTGAAACCGAAAAGAGGCTACAAACGCGGATATCCAGTGGCACTTCTCGTCGGATTCGAGGAAGACGAAGCAGTTCTTTGGCAAGTGTTCAGCCAGGTCGTCAAACCACTACTCACCTTGAAGCTTACCGGAAACAGGACTGACGAACGCGGGTTATACGAATTTCACGAATCTGTAGTAGACGCGTTGAGACCAACGATCAAGGAAGGAGTTCGAAGTATCGTGATAACAGCCCCCATGAAAACCACCTATAGCAATGACTTCCTAAAACACGTGCAGAAACACCACAGCTACCTTCTTCAGACAAAAGGCACGACAAAAGCAGCTTTCGCTCAGTTAATCGGATCCGCGAATGAACCTCACAACGTAGCTGAACTCGTAAGAACAAAAGAATTCCAAAACCTGCTCGTTACGACAACTTCAGGAGAGGCAGATCAAATCGTCGCTGCCCTCGAGAAAAGCCTCAACGCAAACCAGCATGTCCTCTTCTCCCTCAAAGAAATCGAAGACAAAATCTACTGCGGAGATAGGAAAGAACATTTCAACGCAACGTACATGATACTCACGGACAAATACCTTGCCGAAAGCCAACAGAAGAACAGAGTCCACAGACTATTACAGATATCAGCGAACAAGAAAGTCACAACAAGAATAATAAAATCAGAAACACCAGCAGGCAAACGAATCACACAGTTCGGAGGCATAGTCTTCTTCACCTTACAATCCAAATAGCATGCGCCATAACGCAGAGATGAACGGCGATAGGCAAAATAGGGGGAACTGCTCCTAACATTTTCGTGATAAATTGGCAATCTGGAACGCAGAGGATTGGAACTATCGAATAACCGACACTAGAACCGTTCTTGCCAAAAGCAAAAACCAGAAAAACCATAAAATCCTCGCTGAAGACATTCGAACCAAACTGCCCCTGATCATCGAAGTTTCAGATAACGTTCTATTCCAAACAATAAAGGTGGACAAAGAATATACAATGGCTTTGAAGATCTACACCGCAAAGTCAACAGAAAACGTAGATAGAAAATTCGTTGAACTATTCGAAGTTCTCGATGTCGATCAACCCGCAGAATCGTTCCTCAATGCTACATGTGCCTACCCAAACCTCGTCAAGTTTGAACTGCAAGAAATTGAAAACGAATAGCGCTCTTCAGGAATAACTTGTAGCAACAAGGCATTCAGGCGTGCATGGTCTTGTTTTTTCGCAGTCTCCTAACAATACTAATTGAGAGTGCAGCAATCACAAGTGCCGAGAAGAAGAGGCTGTAAGGAAGCTCTGGGACTGTTTGAAAAGGAAGATCCACGGTGAAATCGTTGTCAGAATCTGTCAAGAATTTTCCAGTGTAAGTGTCATGGGTTTTGACACCTATTTTCCCCTGGACCAAGTCGAAAGTCAATAATCTTGCAGCGGCGCCTCCTTTCTGGCCCTCAAGATCCTGACGATCGAAGAAAAGTTCAAGCCTGTTGCCAACTATTGTTCTGTTCGTCGTTGAGGATGAGTGGTAATGCCCATTCAGAGTCATGAAAACGTTAGTGTGATTCGCCAAAATACCATCCCTTAACCTCAATGCCCAGCCATCATTGCCATAGCCACACGTTTCGTTGAGATAAGCATGAGTAGCGACAATCACGTGCGATTGGGCATGAGTGTCCAGAATTGTGTTTAGCCATTGAAGCACGGTTGAGTTGGCATGGTACTCGATGTTGACAACCAAAAAGTTGTATTCCGAAACATTGAAGGAGGCGGCTGTGTTTCTGCCGTCAAGACAGTCTGCTGTCCAATAGCTCTTGGATCTCAAAAAAGTAACGTTGAAGGCTAAGAAGGATTTCCCATTCCAGTAGCCTGACATGATGTCGTGATTTCCTGCGTCCCAGCAATATGGCACGTCATTGTCCAACAAAATGCTCATCGAGTGGTTCGCATTTTCCCACTGACTCAAATCCGTGCCTGTGTTTACTATATCGCCTGTATGAATGACCAGTTTGATGTCATAGACATCTTTGTTGCTGATTATCCACTGGCATGCACTGTCAAAATATTGTGGATAGGTCTGTGAAAGGTACTGCGTATCAGTAATCCAAACCAAAGAAAAAGTCGGCTCCGATGCTAAAGACAGGGGCGGAGCCAAACACAGAACCAGTACTGCAGCGAGAAAAAGAAACAAACATACATGCAACACTTTCATCAATCATTCACATGCTCTAATAACAACTGCTAACTATTGTTCGAAACCGATATTTACCTTTTGAAACTCGCCTGAAACAACAGATTCTAGCAGACACTCCAAAAGTATTTCGAACCTGCGATATTGCGGATTTGGGAAGAACCTCTTTTTATGTCAAAGCCGTAGGTAAGCCTGAAAGGAGAAGGCGACAGAAGAAATGATGGAAGAAAGAGCGAGAGGACTGGATCAAGAAGTCCTCGGAATGTTCAAGAGCTCATACATGAAACGCTACGACCAATGGAAAAGGGGAGGTCTGCTCCTCATAGCCATTCAAACGATGCCCAAACAAGTAAAAAAAGAAAACGTCATCGATAACCTGATAAAACTGAAAGGTGAATACACAAAAAGACTCAGCGACGAAACCTGATCACCCTTGAACGCCAAGAGAGCCTAGGGGGGTAGGGTGTTTTTGGCGATTTTTCAACCAAAAACCGGAGACTTGCCAACTGCGGCATAATCCTAAGCAGATTCTTTCCATCTTGACCCTCGATTTGTTTTTTATCTCAAAACCATAGTGGTCCTAAGAGAATCATTGAGACTTTTGGAGAAGTTGCAACAACCTTATATGCCGACCTCAACTGTTTTGGGAAACAGCGCATAGCTTTCAAAATTATGTGCGGTGGCTGCAGAATGATTAAAGACATATCAACCTTCTACTCGAAGAACGCTAAGAGCATGAGACGGTCAGAAATCAGGGACCTTCTCAAATTCACCAGACAACCAGACTTGATCTCTTTCGCTGGAGGTCTGCCGGCGCCAGAAACCTTCCCGTTGAAGGACATTGAGAACATATGCATACAAGTCCTCCATGAGAAAGGTGCCTTGGCCCTTCAATATGGACCGACCGAAGGAGAATACGTCTTCCGCCAACAGATCGCCAACTGGATGGCACGAGAAAAACCAACAATAAAACCCGAAAACATCCTCGTCACTTCTGGCTCCCAACAAGGTCTAGACATCCTCGGCAGAGTCTTTCTTGATCCAAGCGACATCGCAATCGTCGAAATTCCCTCGTATATAGGAGCTTTACAAGCATTCACAGCATACAGGGCCAAGCTTGTAGGAATCCCACAAGACGACGAGGGAATGAGAATTGATCTCCTTGAGAAAGCGCTGGACAAGTTTGCAGGAAAAAAGAAAAAGCCGAAATTCATTTACGTCGTACCCGATTTCCAAAATCCTTCTGGCGTAACGATGTCCCTTGGTAGGCGCAGAAAACTTTTGCAATTAGCTTACAAACACGAGATCCCTGTGGTTGAAGACAGTCCCTACCGAGATCTCAGATTCACAGGGCAAAGCGTTCCTCCAATATACGCTCTGGACAAAGAAAACCAAGTTATGATGTTAGGAACATTCTCAAAACTGCTTTGCCCAGGACTAAGACTTGGCTGGCTGATGGCCCCGACAGAGTGGATGGATAGGATGGTTGTAGCCAAACAAGCAATGGACCTGAATTCTCCATCATTCACTCAACTAATAGCCGCTGAATACATTAAACGAGGACTACTTAAGGAGCAAATTAAAGGCATCTGTCAATTATACAAGAAGAAACGCCAACTGATGTTAGATGCATTGCAAAAGTACATGCCGAAAGGAGTAACGTGGACTAAACCTGAAGGAGGACTGTTCCTTTGGGTTCGACTGCCCAAGAAAATGAGCGCAAACGACCTTTTCCTAAAAGCAATAGACAACAAAGTCGCCTACGTAATCGGATCAGCATTTCACTGCAACGGCAAAGGACAAAATACGATGAGACTCAACTTCTCATACGCGTCAGACGCGCAGATCGACGAAGGAATAAAACGCCTTGCCAAAATGATAAAAGAAAATATTTATCCAAGTTGAAAACTTTCAGTGTCAACAGGACTTTCTCGCGCGCCGTAGCTTTCTTCAACTTTCAGACAGAAAATTCCGGACACATCCGTTGAGCGAAAAGTGAAAAGAAATAAACCCTCAAACAGGCGTGTGATCGCCTTGCGCAATCGTTGAGACGGTTAACCTAGGAGGATAAGAACTTTGCATTATCCAGTTAGAACCAGTTGCCAAAAAATCAACCTCCACAAAATATCCACGAAGCGAACCTCCACTCGCCGCGTCTGGAGCAAAAGTGACGACAAGTTCAGTCGTATGACTTCCTGACAAATTCACCGGAAAAGTCTCGGTCGTGTAATCACTGTCAAACCAGAAAGTCACATCCTTCCTGATTTTTATCTCAACCGACCCGACATATTGATCAGTGGCTTCGATGACAATGTGAGCTGCAACACCATCCCCAACGAAACATGAGCTGACATTTCGATCGTCAATTCTCCAAAAAACGTCTTGCACTATTGGAGTAGATCCGTGTGGAGCCAGAAGCATGGGAAGAAAAATGATCAGGGCAACAACTATGACTAAGATGATCACCACAACGACAAGGATTTGACCGCGCATAGTTTTTGACATTTCTTTTCCTACGCCACGAAATACGCCTACGCGAACAGAGAGAATTAAACTTTCCCCAGACCTAGCTTGCCAGAATTTCAAACCTGCCGATTCTTTGGATGGCACTTGATCTATTCTCCTTTTCATGATAAACTATAAGAACAACAAGATTGAAAGCAGGCTAACATTCAGGCGAAAGCATTGCAATACTGGAGAATTGTAGTTCTGGTCGGCACCATTATCTTCCTGCTATCAGGTGTTGTGCCAATGGTTTCAGACAATCTATTCAATCCTACAATCTCATTGAGTCTTTTCAACCTCTACTCCGCACTCGGACAAGGATGGAACATCGTTGGTTCTATAACATTATACACGGCAACCATTGGAATTCTTTTGACAATGGTAATTTACCCGATTGCGCTTGTCTTAGGACTTGTTTCCCTAATCAAAAGAAAAATCGCCATACTCGCTGGAATACTTGGACTTGTATGCTGGATTGGAACACTAGCATATTTGGCCCAGTTCGATTTCTTGTCCTACACTGGACTCGGAGTCTACCTCGGAATCGCTGGCGCAGTCATAATGGCAATAGCCTACTTTCTCAAACCGTCTCCAACGGCGCCACAGATTGCGCCATTACCTGCAACTTCCCCGCCTCCACCAGCTCCACAATAAGAGCAGAGACTGCATCCTCTTTCTTCTTCCTCGAACAGTTGACGATTCGGCACGCAACAACTTTGATTTCCAAAGGAATAGGGCAGAGTCTACGTTTGCAGCGTGGACATTTTCCACCGATCTTTGAAATGACGCTCTGAAGGTACGTCTCTTTCCTGTAGGTCCCATCGTACAAGACAGGCTTAGGATCTTCGTACAACAATGAACCACAATTGTGACAGTAAAATGCGAAGGTCATCGTAGGCACCCGCTAATCTTGATTGTTCGGACGAGTTCTTCCAATGGGTTTAGTATACTAAGTATACCTAATAAACTTCTCTCTACTCATGACACCAAAAAGAAATATACCGCGTAACCCCAATTACGAATGAGTGGAAACATGAAAACACTGAAGATCTCTGATGATGTACACCAAAAACTCACAGCATTACTTGGCGAACTCGTAACACAGACGAGCAAAATGCAAACATATCAGGACGCCATAAGCGCACTGATCAACGAATCAGTCATCCTTCCCCAAGAACTACTTACTCAAACACAAGCCTTCGTTGAAGAAAACAAACACCTTAGGCTTTACGACAAAAGAAGAGTTCATCCGGGACGCAATAAGATTCCGGCTATCGTGGTTCAAGCAAGAATGGGAATACATCGAAATGCCGAAGGAACTATATGAAACACTGGAAGACGCCCTCAAAGAAATGGACACGCCTTTTCGAACCGTAGAAGACTTTATGAATACGCAGGCTAAGGAAGTCGTCGAAAAGTACGAAGAATGGAAAAAACCGAACACACGAAGAAGAAAAGAATGAGAAAATGACTATTCTGCCTTGCTGCTAACCCTTTCCGCATCAAGTTCTTTGACCCTGGCCTCGATAAAATCGGTGATTCTGTCCTGGCTGAAATCCATTTCTTCCTTTTGCTTTCTCAATTGATCTTTGATGACGAACAGAAGTTTGCCAATGTCGAAAGGTTTCAACATGTAAGCGTCTGCATTTCTATTGACGGCATCTATGGCATTGTGAATTGTCGGGTAACCAGTTATTATGATCTTCCGCATCCTCGGAACAGTATCTTTGATTCTCGTCAAAAGTTCAGTGCCCTGCATGTCAAGCAGTCGAACGTCGATCAGAGCAACGTTATAGAATCCCGCGTTCGACTTCAAGATCGCTTCTTTTCCGCTTTCCGCGGTGTCCACGGTGTAGCCTTCATCCTCCAATATTGCGGTCAAAGTTTTTCTTATTCCTTCATCGTCGTCAACAACAAGGATTCGGGCGCGTTCAATAGATGGCATTGTGGTTTCATCTATCTTGTCTTTGGTCAGAAATCTAGCCATGATTACCCATTTAACGTATGTGAAGTTGGACTCTATATCGCAACTAAACCCTTCGACATGCCGCCTGCACGAGAATTATCAGACACATGCCTAATCAGGCGTGATTCTGCGTATTTTTCCAGTCACGAAACCCAGACTCTTCGCGTATTCCAGAAATGCGGTTCGCAATGCTTCACTTTCAGCCATGCCCAAACTTATGCAGACGTGTTGAAGAACTTTTTTCTGTTGTGGCGGCAAATAGACTTTTACGATCTTTCTCGTCATTACACAACCTCCTTCTTAGACTATCTCTTTTTCAATAATCCATCCATCAGGACTACATCTCATAAAGCAATTGCCAACGCGAAGTTCTAAATCAGCAAGTCTTGCTCAAAATATGTTCCGAAGAGTTGAGACAAAGACACGGCAAATAGGAACCCAACCATTCGTGACCATGCCGGTTGTGTAATGCAAACTTCCGTAGGCTTAATAACTTGAAAATAATCCTTTGCTGCAAAGGAGGACAAGATTTCGTTTCGCAGTCGGCCACATGGCACTTGGATACATCCTTGGCAAAGGTTCAGCGAAACTCGTCAAGACCAAACTGAACGTCCCACTCGTGCTCATGCTTTCCATCATTCCTGACGTTGACATACTCTTACAACATATCAATGGCTTGTCTTCACTGATTCCGCACAGAGGACCCCTACACTCGGTCGTTCTGGCATTTATCGTGTTCATACCAATATTCGCCTTTTACCGCAAGACCGCCGCGCCCTATTTCGTAGCACTGATCCAACACGCACTGATAGGCGACTTTTTGGCAGGAGGGCAATTGGAACTTTTCTGGCCGATAACACAGCAGAAGTTTGGTTTTCCAACAAGCATCCAAAGCGTACAAAACGTGAGCTTAGAACTCTCCCTGTTCGCAGTCTCGCTAGTCCTCTTGGTCGCGACGAAGGATCTATACAACCTGTTTCGACCTAACAAATCGAACCTGATCTTGGCCATACCGACTTTCACGGTTTTGCTTCCAACATTCTTGAATTACCCGCTCAAGTGCCTGTCCTGATGATTCCTCCCCACGTATTCTACGCGCTAATTTTTGCAGGTTCAATCCTAATCGAACTCTGGGCATTACTCAATCCTAAACATGTCGAAAAACCTAAAACTGGAGAAAAAGTGGAAGGTAACTAGGGCGGAGGAGGCCTCGTTCCCAAAACAAGCGTCAGATTCAGTGGATTATTGTTTCGAATAATACTTAGAATCACGCTCTGCCCAGGAAGTGTTTTTTCTTCAAGATAGCTCGACATCTCGTCTGCATTATGTATTTGAAAACCGTTTATTCCGACAAGTATGTCATTCACCTTTACACTAGCATTGTCAGCAGGTCCTCCAGCTACTACCTCAGAAATCAACCATCCGTACGTGACATTCACGCCCATATCCCGAGCGGTAGTATAGTTCATATCCACTCCTCTGACTCCAAGGTAGGAATGACCGTTGTAAGAATGGGTGGCAACTAAAGCTTCAGCCTCCCTCAAAATAGTATTTGAAGGAACGGCAAATCCCAGCCCTTGGGAGTTCTCGATTATTGCTGCAGTTATGCCAACCACTTTGCCGTCAAAGTTCAGCAATGGACCACCTGAGTTGCCAGGGTTTATTGGAGTGCTGGTTTGAATTATGTTGGCTATTGCGAAGCCTCCCGTATATTGGTCTTCGCTTATGGTTCTGCCCAATGCGCTTACGACGCCTGTTGTCATTGAGCCAACGAGACCGTAAGGTGCACCGATTGCAATGACTGGGTCTCCAACCTTCAAAGTGGAAGAGTTAACGACGATCAGAGGAGATAACTCAGTTTCAGCTGCTCCCACAACGGTGAGAACTGCCAAGTCAGAGTAAGGATCTGTCCCATTGACTACTGCTGAGAATCCGTTACCGTCGGCAAAGGTCACGCTTAGACCCGATGTCCCAGAGACGACGTGATTGTTTGTCACCACAACCATCGATCCGCTCATGTTATAAACAAAACCCGAACCTTGAACGCTGCCGTCAGCCGTGTCTCCTTGGATGAGAACGACCGAGTTTTTCACTTTCTGATACATCTCAGACAATGAAGTCGTGTTTTGATAAACTGTTATGCTCTGATTGTAGATAGTTTGATTTCCTGAGACATTTGATAATTGAGTGGAAAGATTACCGATTTCAGTCTGCAAATCGTTTATTTTTCGCATCAAAACATAGGAAGCAGCAAGTCCGCCGATCAGCAGTCCGGCTACAAGTACCAAGGCAATGAGCGCAGTCGAAGTTCCTGAATGATGTTCAACCATCACAAACACCTTTCAAGAACAAAGCTGAACGAGGCTTCTTAAAAGTTTCGTACCGAAACAAAAATGAAAAACGTTTCTCTTCTGAAGCAGTTACTCTCTCCTATCGATCAAGTCTAACGCATCAGGTCCAGTTCCAACGAATGCCACCTCAACACCTGTTTCCTTTTCTATTCTCGTTACGAACAGCTTAGCCTCTTTTGGAATTTCATTGAAAGTTCTCGCACTTTTGACCTCCGGAAAAACTGCATCCAGCTTAGTCAACGCTATTTGAGTTGCTCCGTTGATCATGATCGCTCTTTTCGCAAGTTCGAAATTGAAGGGAGCTGCACGCCTATCGCGGCCTGTTCCAGAAGCTGTTTCGAACCATCCTCTCTTTATCGCCTCTTCCTTTGATATTTCATCAGGCAGTGGACCAGCTCCTACCCGCGTTACAAACGATTTCAGAACCACAAGAACGTTGTCGACTCTTGTAGGACCGACTCCCGCCTCTGAACAGATTGCAGAAGCGCTCGTATCTCTGCCAGTTACATACGGGTATGTTCCATGAAAGAGCGACAGGAAAATTCCTTGTGTCCCTTCGAGCAACACTTTTTTCTTCCTTCCAAGCGCCTCGTTAATCTCTGCTGGAACATCTGCAAGGTAGTGCTTCAATTCAGGAACATCTTTCGCAAGTTTGGCCGTACGGCGCACTCTCTCCTCAATCGCGGGTCCCACTCCCCAACCTGTTGTGCCGAGTCCCTTGAGATGAGCGCTTGTTCTATCTTGCGCTGAGTGCTTCTCTTCAATTATCGAGGCTTGGTTGTCAACTCCAATGCGATCTTTCACGTTAGTCTCTTCAACCTCTTTAAGAAACTGACCGACATGGACGTTTGCTCCTGATGCAATCAGCAATCGGCATTTCTCGTTAACAAAGCCGCCTGGAACCATGTGCAATGCATAGCGCTTTCCTTTATACCAGATGGTGTGCGCAGCGTTGACAGAGCCCGTCCTGACGCAAAAATCAACTTTGTCATTAATCGACAGGTAAGAAATTATTTTGCCCTTGCCTTCATCGCCCCAGAAGCCTCCAACTATTACTGTGCAAGGCATTTTTTCACCAAACAGATAATTTCTCACTCGTCATATAAGGTCTTTTGCACAATTTGTGTCTAAGAGACGTTCGACCTTTTCTCGAAGCCTGTTTCCCAGCGCACGCATAATTTTTCTTTTCCGTGTAAAATGCCCAAGATCTACAGCTCGAATATAAAAAATAGGACGCTGTCTTTTCTGCAGAAATAGTGCAGTCAGGAATAATTCTTCGAACCGATCGATCGTTGACCCATCGTATTTTGCGGCTCGTTCGCTGCCGTATTAGCCGCTGGTCATTATGAATCTCAGATTTAGAAGCTCAGCCCATGCGACGCTCTTAAGCGGCACTCTCAACGTGGTTCTATTCCCATAGGCAACGCAACTGAGAAATTGCTCTCTCTTGAGCTCATCTTTCAATATCTGAGAAACCCGCACATTTATTATGACCGAACCGTCTTTGAGATGAAGATTGACGTTCCGCTTGAGAAATGACTTTGCTGTGTTAAGACCGAAACCGTCCATTTCTTACCACTCCACGTCGCAATCAGCCATCTTGGTCCAACATTGTCTGCAGATCGGAATTCTTTCCCCTTTGAAATAAATGTAAAGTTCAATATCGTTATTCTTACATTCACCGTTCCAAGGGTTCTTGCAACGTTCATCACTCTGAACTTCCATTTTGAACACCGCAATCACTTCACTCTGCAATAATTGCTTTTAAGACCCACGGAGAAACAACATCGATTGAAAAGGGAGAGGTAAGTTAAAATGAAAGACCTGAAATCAAAGAAACTCCAAACAAGAATTTCGTGAGATCCAAGCTTCAAATCTGAACTATTTCAGGCACAATCTTCTCTTTAGTTATCCTGAGTAAACCCACACTAGGTTTGACGATGAATGGTGGATTTGGATTCGTGGGACTTCCAGGATTTATGAGAAGAATGTCTCCTTCCCATCTTATGTTAGAGCTATGAGTGTGCCCGTAGACGAGAACGTCAAAGTCGTTGGTTCTTGCCATTTCACGAAGTCTTCCACCGCCGAAACGGGCTCCAGGATAATGTGTAACCCCGATTTTCCAATCAAAGATTTTGAAAGAGCTCATTTTCGGAAGTTTTCCACGCACCTCAGGGCCATCCATGTTTCCATACACTACAAGAACAGGCGCAAGTTGTTCCAGTTCGTCCAAAACAGACAACGAAACCAGATCTCCTGCGTGCACGATATAGTCGACATTTTCAAAGACCTTGAAAACCTCCAGCGGTATCTTCTTTGCACGCACAGGCACATGGGTATCAGAAATCAACCCGACAACCTTGCCGGAACTCTCTTGCAACCGCGGCAATATCTGGTCCTGCTGACTAACCATTCAGATTGACTTCCCCTGTCCTCCGACGCTTTCGAAACGAGTCTCGTTTCTGAATAAACATAGGAATTAGATATTAAAGCTTAAGCTTAACATTTGAGTCTCTATTAAGCTGTTAAGTCAGTTAACCAGAATCGCTTGAAAAGGACGAAAACAAACATGTCTCCATTCAAACTGCTGAAAGAAACAAAGGAAGAAGTTGCAGATCTTCTTAGCGAACTCATACAAATAGACACAACCAACCCGCCAGGAAACGAAACAGGAGCAGCCGAGTTCTTGGCATCATATTTAGAGAAAGAGGGCTTCACTTGCGAGATATCCGAATCCAGACCTGGAAGAGGAAACATAATAACACGCCTGAAGGGAACAGGAGAAAAACCATGCCTATTGTTACTTTCCCATTTGGACGTGGTGGCAGCGAATCCGAAGGAATGGAGCGTAGACCCTTTTAGTGGTCTGATCAAAGACGGGTTTGTTTGGGGACGAGGTGCTTTGGACATGAAATCTATGACAGCCATTGAAGTCATGGTTATGAAACTTCTCAAGAGGCGAAAAGTCAAACTCAAAGGCGACGTAATATTGGCCGCTACAGCGGACGAAGAAAAGGGAGGGGAAGAAGGGGCCGGTTGGCTGGTCCGACACCATCCTGAAAAAGTCCATGCGGACTATGTGATAAACGAAGGCGGAGGATTGGCGATGCCTATGGGAGGTAGATCGATGTACACGATTCAGACTGCGGAAAAAGGGATTCTGTGGTTCAAGATCAAAGCAAGAGGCACTCCTGGACACGGATCGATTCCTGGAGCTGCGGACAATGCCATCCTTCGGATGAATATGGTAATCAACAAACTTGCTAGCTACAACTCGAAGATTACTTTGATACCTACAGTCAAAGAATATCTGGCATCAGTTGCAAAGGGAGACAAAGCCAAACAGAAAGTGTTGACCAATCTCTTGAAGAAACCTGCTTCTGCTGACAAAATGCTGGACGAACTGGCCAAAGAAGACAAGTTCCTAGCAGAAGAGATACGTGCAAAACTCAGAATGACCATCACTCCAACGATCATTCATGGAGGAGTAAAAGAAAACATAGTGCCGTCGGAATGCGAAGCAGTGTTTGACTGCAGAGTCCTACCCGGACAAACTCCAGAGATGGCTCTGGACACAATCAAGAAACTGCTGACAGACCTTGACCTCAAGAAACTGGAATTCGAAATAATCGAGGCAAATCAACCTTCTGAATCCCCTTTGCACACCATACTATACGAACAAATCGTAGACACCTTGAAAGATTTCGATCCGGACTGTTACGTCGCTCCCGACATGTTAACCGGCGGAACCGACTCACGATTTTTCCGAAAGAAAGGAGTAGTTTGTTATGGCTTTCAACCAATGCAAGCAGATGAACCCTACAGCGAGATCAGAAAGACTATCCATGGAATTGACGAAAAAATCTCCATAAACAACCTCGTATTCGGAACAAGCGTCCTCTACAACGTCGTGGAGAAATTCTTGACTTAGAATGAGCTTATAAGGACGGTAGGCTTTTCTCTATACCGTTTCAGAAGGTAAGTCACAATGCCGGCAATCGAAGTAGGCAGAATATGTGTGAAGGTTTCTGGCCGTGAAGCTGGAAAAAAATGCGTCATAGTTGACTTGACAGACAAGAGTTTCGTGCTGATAACTGGACCCAAGAAACTTACAGGTGTCAAGAGACGAAGAGCGAACGCAAATCACATTGAACCTTTGCAAGACAAGTTGGACCTCAAGCGTGGAGCATCCGATGAGGAAGTCACGGTGGCACTCAAAGCTGCTGGAAAGCTCGAGACGATGAAAGAAGAAATGAAACCTTCGTTACCCAAGCTCTAAATGAAAATGCAGAAATCCGTTACTGTGACTTGAGTCTCGAGTTTTCTATATTGATATCATTTTTTCAAAGAGCGCGCGACATTTTTCCTTAGATATAGAAAATCGAAAATCGACCGAGCACATTTAAACTCATATACTCCTAACACTTTTTACACTGCAACGGAGTGATATGACAGCGATGCCCAGAACTGTTGCGCCTTGGGAAGTAAAACACGAACTGCTAGTGAAAGCCGTAGGACAAACTGACCCTAGCTTCGGACGCAGACCTGAAGAAAGATCGGCTGAGGAGCTCTTGAACCTCGGTGTCATAAACCTAGACAAGCAGGCCGGTCCGAGCAGTCATGAAGTCGCAGCATGGGTCAAACGTGTCCTGAAGCTAGGACAGGTCGGTCACGGCGGGACTCTAGAGGCAGCTTTCTAGGCCAGAGAAATCCCAAAGTGACAGGCGTTCTGCCCATTACCTTAGGTGACGGTACAAGAGTGGTTCAAGCACTTCTGCACAGCGGCAAAGAGTACGTGTGTGTGATGAAACTTCATGGAGACGTGGGAATAGAACAACTCAAAAATGTTCTAGTTCAGTTTGAAGACGAAATCTATCAGCGCCCTCCATTGCGAGCCTCTGTCAAAAGGCAAATTCGGACTAGGCGCATTTACTTCATCAATTTTCTTGAAGCGGAGGAACGAAAAGTGCTGTTTCGAGTTGGATGCGAAGCAGGAACTTACATTCGCAAGCTATGCTTCGACATCGGTGAAGTCCTCGGCTGCGGGGCACACATGCAGGAACTGAGGAGAACAAGGGCAGGTCCTTTCACTGAGGACCAAAGCATCACACTGCACGATGTTGCATATTGGCAAATGGAATGGGAACAGAAAAAAGACAAGAAGATTCTTGAGAAATTTGTCCAGCCAATGGAGCGCGCTTTGGATCTTGTCCCGAAAATATACATTCGAGATACAGCTGTTGACGCGCTGTGTCATGGAGCGAGTCTGACTGCACCTGGAATTATCTCACTTGATGACAACGTCAAAACAGGTCTGATTGTGGCTGTTTTGACTTTGAAGAAGGAAGCTATCGCGTTAGGAAAAGCTCTGTTCAACGCTCAACAGATAATGGAAATGGAGCACGGAGTTGTCGCCAAAACCGAAAGAGTGTTAATGCCGAGAGGCACGTATCCGAGACGCTGGAAGGGCGGCGGCAGAGAGAATGAACAAGAAGGTTAGAAACGCAGAGCATTACTTTTCAGAAAATCCTAAATCAAAGTCCAGACTCGGCCTGATTCAGACATATTTCAGAGGACGCCCCTTCGAGTTTCTCACTTCCTCAGGCATGTTTTCAAAAAACCGCATAGACTTAGGGACGAGGCTACTTGTCGAGTGTATGACTCTCCCAGAAAGAGGCTGCATACTTGACATTGGTTGCGGCTATGGACCTGTCGGCATTGCAGCAGCAACCTTCAGACCTGAGGCGCAAGTTATCATGGCGGATGTCAACCATCGGGCAGCGTGGTTCGCAAAACAGAACACTGAGAGGAAATGTCTCAGCAACACTGAAGTCAGAGTTGGCAACCTGTACAAACCCGTTGAGGACTTGGTTTTTAATTGTATCCTTTCCAATCCGCCTGTGAGTGCAGGAATGAGCACTGTTAAAGCTATAATCTGCGAGGCGCCGAAACACATAGCAGACAAAGGTATTCTCCAAATGGTTGTTAGATCTAAAGTGGCTGGAAAACGGTTTCTAGATTTCTTCGAAGAAGCCTTCGGCAACGTCGACGTATTGGCACGGGAGAGCGGCTATAGAGTGCTCATCTCTCAAAAAAACTGACCCACGTTGTATTTCTAGAAAACATATAATAAACTACTAAGCTTGAATATGATTTACCAATTTGGGCTGGGGTCTCCTAGCCAGGTATGGAGCAAGCCTGGAGACGACTTAAAGTCGCTTAACAGCTTGTGGCCTCTCGGGGCCGCGAGGGTTCAAATCCCTCTCCCAGCGCCACAGAGCACGGTTTTTTCCCAGATCCACTAACTCAACTTCGAAACTGCATCTCTAATGAAAGCAGCGGATTTTTCGAATTCGCTCTTTGCACCCGCATCCAATACGAGTTCCAGAATTCTTCTCAACACCATTTTTTCCAAGAACACATGGAACGCCGAGCGAAAGGTCTGAGAAACCGTATTCACCTTTCAAGTACGTTGAGACGCTCATAACTCGATTTCTGCCTCTGATGACGGCGTCAGCCATAATCGATATTATAGCAGCTGGTGCGTAAACCGTGGAACCTTTTAGTTTGATGACATCTGCCCCTGAAGTCTTGGTCAAACCAGTTATCTTTGCAATCTGTTCCTCACTAAGTAAGGTTGTTATGGGTATGCCCGAAACCGAAGCAAAATTCACCAGAGGAACCATTGAATCTCCGTGTTCCCCAATCACGAGCCCACGAATGTCCTCTCTAGAAACACCTAACTCTAACGCGATGTAGGATCTGAACCTCAGAGTGTCAAGAATGTTTCCCATACCGAAAACTCGACTCCTTTCAAACCCCGACTCCTTGAAGGCAACGTACGTCATCACATCCACCGGATTGGTAACGACCATCAGCCTGCATTCGGGTGCATATTTTGCGATTTCCTTCACGATTGGTCTTATGATCTTCGCGTTATTGTTCATCAAATCGATGCGACTCATCCCAGGCTGCCTAGGAGAACCTGCGGTCACTATGACAAGCTCTGAGCCTCGCATCTCCCGATAGTCACTTGTGCCCTCAATTTTTCCATCAAACTCGATAGCCGGAGCAGCCTGCATCATGTCCAACGCTTCGCCCCTCGCAACATTTTCCGCCACATCTATGAGAACGACATCACCAATTCTACGCCCCAAAATGCTGAAAGCTGCAGAACTACCGACCTTTCCTGCCCCAATTATCGTTATCATGACACAGAGTAGTCTTTTCGCACCGAATAAACCTAACGAACCAACGGGTCGCAAGCTCGTCAAAAAAGCTTAATTAGTGAAGACATTTCTTTACTGACTACGGCGTTTATGCCCTGGTAGTATAGTCCGGTCTAGTATATGCGGCTGTCGCCCGCAGGACCCGGGTCCGAATCCCGGCCAGGGCGCCAACAAAAAATGATCCTAAGAATCTTCACCATGTTTTTTGACCGATATTTGAAGGGCATCCAAGTATGTTTGAACCACGTTGTTCAAAGCATAACATGTAATGTTGTTCTTGATGCCATGTGTTCATTCAATTTCTTGACCGCAAGGATGAAATTCATGAACGAACGCTGTCTTGCAATAAGTGGTGTTGAAAGATGGCCTATCTACGAAAAGAAGATGAAAAGGTTGAGATAGACCATCCTCTGGAGAAAGTCTGGCCAGCTGCTCAGAAAGCGCTTGCAACCCTGCAGTGGAATGTAGAACAGATTGACGAAACTGCGCATCGAATCAAGGCAAAGACTCAGGCAGGTTTCATGTCTTACAGTTCACTTTTATTTGTCGAAATGACTAGTGTGGGCGAGAACAAGACGAAAATGTCAGTCCATGCAGAGACTACCGTCACCACGATTACGTCGGTTGCTAACTTTGGACAGACAAGACGGCGAATGAACATATTCTTTCAGGAACTAGCAAAGCAATTGTCAAGTTAATGCGCGGTTTCGGATCCTTTCTGAACCCTAAAACACCCTTCAACGGTCTTGTGAAAAGCAGCTGCCATGACACCATCTCAAGCACCATCAAACATTTCATATCCTTTGACACATACATTGCAAGTGTCGCCGCCTCGAGTGGGTTCCTAGTCAACGGTATCGACCAGTGCAACTACGAGAAATCAAACTGTTTGGTACGTTGAAAGCCTAGGGGGAGGGGGGAGGGTGTTTTTGGTTGAAAACACGCGAAAAAACCTCTATCCATATACTCTGCTCTCTTTTTAACGAAAAGCCTGCAAAAAACATATCGTCGGGCTTAAAACTTTAAGAGAACTGAATAACCATTTTAGCTCGAGGTCTGATTCAATTTGCGGTACGTAGACTTTGTAGATTTGAAATACAAGCCGAAAGAAACTGATTTGATCTGCACCTTCTTGGTGGAACCATCAGGAGTCAGCATGGAAGAGGCTGCAGGAGCAGTTGCGGCGGAGAGTTCCATTGGAACGTGGACAGAACTCACAACAACCAAGCCCTATGTCGAAAAATTGGCAGCCCACGTCTTCAGCATGAAGAACAATGAAGCGAAAATCGCGTACCCCATCGAGCTCTTTGAGTTTGGAAACATGCCCAACGTCTTGAGCAGTGTCGCAGGGAACGTTTTCGGTCTGAAGACACTCGAGAATCTGAGACTCGACGACATTGACTTTCCATCAGCTCTTGTCAGAAGTTTCAAAGGACCGAAGTTTGGAATCCAAGGCATTCGTAAACTGCTCAGAGTTTTCGACCGTCCTTTAGTCGGCACGATAATCAAGCCGAAATTGGGTCTAAAAACGGCAGATCACGCTAAAGTGGCTTACGACGCATGGATCGGTGGATGTGACATAGTCAAAGATGACGAAAACCTGAGCAGCCAGAAATTCAACCCTTTTGAACGACGACTTATCGGAACGTTGGACGCAAGAAATCGAGCAGAAGAAGAGACTGGCGAAAAAAAGGTCTACATGGTCAATATTACCGCTGAAACAGAAGAAATGATGAAAAGAGCAGAACTGGTTGTAAAGCACGGAGGAGAATATGCAATGATAGACATCTTGACCTGCGGGTTTGCCGGTTTGCAGACGCTCCGACAGCAAGAATTAAACCTCGTGATGCATGCTCACCGAGCTGGGCATGCAGCGTTCACTAAGAACCCCAAAGCATGGAATCTCGATGAAAGTAATATCCAAAGTTGCAAGAATAATAGGCGTTGACCAGCTTCACGTCGGAACAGTGGTTGGAAAGATGTTCGAAACGAAAGAAGAAGTTGCACAAAACTGTGAAGCCTTGAAAACCAAGGAAATTGGTTTGAAGCCTGTTCTCCCCGTGGCTTCAGGCGGGTTATACCCTGCACTGGTGCCAGCCCTTATGAAATTCTTTGGTAAAGACTTCGTCATACAGGCGGGAGGAGGCATTCATGGTCACAGGGACGGCACAGTTGCAGGAGCAAAGGCAATGCGACAAGCGGTTGAAGCTACGCTTAAGGGTTTGACTCTGGAAGAGTACGCCAAAACACACAAAGAACTTGAAGGAGCCCTCGAAACCTGGAAGATGACTAGCTAGGCTCTTCTGTCTCTTTCTTCTCTTCTTCTTCGACCAATTTCTTGAGCTTCTTTTCCATTTTGAGTTCGTAAGCGTGCTCTTGAACGTGCGGATAAGTCCCTTTTATTTTGAAAAGTTGGCTAGGCGGCACTATTCTTGTCTCTCCAACTTTGACTTTCACATTTTTTCCATATAGATCGTCTTCGAAAGGTTCCAATGCCTTCACCAGCCATTCGCCTTGGCTCTCAGACAGCACCACGACCTTGTATTTTCCTTTGTAATACCGAACCTGCTCACTCATGGGACCTTCACCAAAAAGCCTGTTGCACTTCACTCTAATATAAAACGAACGCTTAGTCTATTGACATGAAGCTGCTCGGAAAACATAATAACGCCCTCAAACCGTCATTCTGGATGATCAAAGATTGGCGTTTTCTCAACAACGCGGTAACAAAGCGTTCTCAAACACTTGGTTACATGATGCCTTGAAAAACAGTGGACTTCCTCAAGATGAAGTTCCAACCATAACGGCGCGAAGCTCAAAGAGCGGATTATGCGTCGTGTGCAAAGGTTCAAGGAATCTGTGTGGCAAAACCAGATGTCCCATAATCGTCAAAGTCAACTGCTATCTGAAAAGCGTTCCACTGATGACCAGTGAAGACATCGCCGGAGCGTCTCCTCCAAGCGTTTTCATAGGAAGAATTGGATATCCTAACGTTTATGCTGGTCCGTTAGTCCCGCCAGTGGAAGCAGACACGAGCATGTTTGACCTGCCTGAACTCTGGTTTGGCAAATCGATAGACGAGATCGTTGCTTTTCGATCGATGCTAATTCGAGGAAAGCAACGTGTACACGTTCAAAAGTTTGCGGAAGCAGGCAAAATCATTCAAGGAACTCGCGAACTGGCTCTTGCAATCAAACCTGTCGATGTCGAACTCATCCTCACGAAGAAGCCTCATGGGTCAATATTCATGAGCGACGAAATCCAACCCTTCGGTCCCTCAGCGCCTATTCGAGACCTGAAGATCGGCAACACCAGATGGGATCAACAGATCGAAAAAGCGTATGGAGACACCGATCTGAAAGCTGTCCCAGCCGTGCTTGAGCTTTACGAGAAAGGCGTGCTTGAAACGAAAATCCAGAGAGCCTTCAGCGTCGGAGCTTTCGGAATCGAGGAAAACCGCAAATTTGTACCCACACGCTGGAGCATCACCGCCGTCGACGACATCATATCGAAGAAACTGATGTCTCAAGTCAAAGAGTTGCCAGAGATGAACGAGTACCGAATCTATGAATCAATCTATCTTGATAACGTTTTCGAAGTCCTTATGATGCCTCGAGAATGGAGCTACGAGGCTATAGAAGCATGGTACCCTGGCACAGTCTGGAACCCAGACGGAAAAGAAACGGTCATGTTCTCCGACTGGGAGAACCATGAAGGAAGAACTACCTACGCTGCTATCGGAGGGTGCTACTATGCAGCTAGGCTGGCTGTTTGTGAACAACTCTTGAAGGAGAAACGGCAAGCAAGCGTCGTTGTGCTACGCGAGGCTCGTCCAGGCTACATAATGCCCGTCGGTGTCTGGCAAGTGCGAGAAAACGTGAAAAACGCCATGCGGCAGAAGCCTTTGAAATTCAACACGCTAAAGGAAGCATTGGAGAGAATATCAGCGCAATTCAGGATTCCTTTGCCCAGTTGGATACTGGAAAGCTACCTCATACGTAATGCCCTATTCCAGAAGCGTATCACTGATTTCCTATCAGACCTCACCGCAGACTAACCCGACCGATTTGACCAAACAATGGAAGCCTATGTAGGTAAGGCTTAGGCTCTGACGCGGTTGACTTCCCATTTGGAAAGGTTTTTTCTGATCGCTTCTTCATCGAGCACTTTCGCTTTTCTGGCGTTTTCTTCTGCTTTCGCCCTTCGTTGTAATCGTCGACTCGCTTGTTGGTAGCTGTGACCACAGCTTCAAGCCAGTGCAACTTCTCCTCAACATGATCCGTAGTTGTGACGAGTCTCAGCGTTTTTCCAGTCAGAACGACCTTTCTGTCCCAGAAATCGAGGCTGGACCACAGTTCTTGGGTAAAGAGAGTGTGCCAAACGTAGGATGGATCAGAGTCCAGTGGAAGAGTTATGATGTAGGCTGCCGGATGAAACGGGTCTTTCTGAATATCAACATGGCTAGCGTCCAATGGATGTCTGATGGTTACTTTTTCCGCAAGCTCTACCATTTTCGCTCAAGAATACTACTCGATCATTTCAGAGTTAAAGTTTGCGCCCCGCCTTGGACATGTGAAAAAGTGACAGACTGAATCTTCAAAACGAGCTTTCTCACGAAAGGGATATGATCAGATCAATCTTAATCAACCTTCAAACCACCGACAAAACAGCTTCTGGAGGTTCATCCGCAAGGTACATGCACTCCTTACGGCTGAAAATCTCCAACAGAGAGTGAGCAAGCCCAGGAGCAGGTTCTAGCTTTAGAAGGTCATTAAGTCATGTTGCGGAGGAGGATTGCTATGTCTCGCATATTGACCGCACCGTCCTTGTTCAGATCCATGTTCGGATTCCAGTTAGGACTTGCAGGTGTCGTTCCAAACTTGGCGAGTATTGCAGCGAGGTCCATCACGTTGACTCTACCATCTGGGACATTTGGAATTGGTCCAGTAACGTCTCCGAGGAGCACTTTGGGATCAATCTGAAAACCTGCAGACACTTCCGGGCACAAAGGTAGTCCCATGTTTTTTGGCCAATCAGTATACGCGTCGGCGTAGACGACGGCGTTTCCACCCTGGGCCGACTTGGGAATTGTCAGGCTCAGAATGAAAGCAGAAGTGCCGGAAGAAACTGAAACGTTGGACCACGCGATTCCCTGTGCTGTACCGCTCGAATCGTAAATGTTAGCTGACAGCAATGCACTTTCAACATCTGAACCTGAATAGTCTAGTGAAATCTTGAAGTACGACATGTTCCCAGGTTCGAAAACATTCTTTGGACTTCCAGATCCATCGCAAGGAACAACTTCGACGATCGTCATTGTTCCCGGAAGCTTTGACCGTGAAGGTCATACGACCTGTTGCAATTATTCCTCGTGACAAATGCCAGCAAGAGCACTGCCAAGATTGCATTAAATAGTCTTCTGTTCAATAGTATTCTCTCCTTTCCCTTCACAAGCTAGTTGACAAGTAGGTATATTTCAAATTTTCCTAACAAAGTTCTAGAAGAAAGTTCTATCTGATACATACGACGGTTAGTTTTGGCACAAAAAGTCTGAGTGAGCAACGGAAAATGAAGAATCTGTTAGGCGAAGTATTCTGCCAACTTCCTTGATGCCGATCTAGTCAATATTTCTGCGCATTTCTTCGGATCCAAGTGCTTGTACTCCAGATTGAGTGCGACAAGAGTTCGCTGAACACCTTTTGCCATTCTGGGAGCCACAAGTATTCCTCGAACTTCACGACTAGTTCTGACCCGTATTGCATCCATGTATTTCGCCAGCTGAAAGGCGGCCTCCTTAGCGGCTGTTTTACGTTTGATTTCAACCACGACAAACTTGCCATTCCTGTCTTCCCCATAAACATCCACAAAACCAGGCTCAACCTTCTTTTCAAAAGCTATAGGCTTGAAACCTTCTTCTAAGAGGTCTGGTTTCACGAGAATAGCTTTCTGCATATCCTCTTCACTTGCGAAAAGCGAGAACTCCCCCAAATCACTCAACGTGAATGAAGAGCCAGTTTGAACTATGTCAAAAACGAGTGTTACCGATTCAAGCGGTTTATGTCTCACAGCACGAATCTCAAGTTTGCCCTCTCTCGAATGGACATTAAAAACGACATTGCCTCCCGGCATCCAATTCACAGGTTCATAGCCAACTGAACGGTGGACCAATAACGAACCGTCCTCTTTGATCAACAGTATACGTTCACCGGGTTCAAGCTTCGACTTTGCTCTTCCCTGATAGTTCACGATGCATCTGCCGATGATTAGTAGGACCTTGTTGCGAGAGATCGCTTCGTTTGCGAGATTCTCAACTTCATCGACGCCAGGGCTGATCAGAACAGTCAGAGATTTAGAGGCTGACACTTCATATTCTCCAATAGGTTTAGAAGACATGTATGCTCATAAGATTTCTGAGTCTGAATGAGCAGTTGGCAAAAGAAACGTAGGATGATGCGACGCTACGACATCACGGCTGAAATGTATGACACGCGTTATGCTGAAGAACAGGCTGCCAAGATCGAAGCTGCCTTGAAACGCGTGGCAATCGAAAGCCATGACCGAGTTTTAGATTCTGGCTGCGGAACTGGGGTTCTCTTCGATTACATAGCTGACAAGGCGAAACTGATTGTCGGAGTAGACATTTCAAGAAAAACGCTTGTGCAAGCGATTCGGCATGTTCAACGCAAGAGTCTGTCAAACGTACATTTGGTTCAAGCAGACATGGACAACTTGCCCTTTGGTGACGGTGTCTTCAGCAAAGTGTTTTCTCTAACAGTGCTTCAAAATAGTCCAGAATATGCTAGAGACACTGGCTGAGATCAAACGAACTGGAATGACTGAAGCGACTTTCGTAGTCACAGGTCTAAAGAGCATTTTCAGCAAGTCCATCTTCGAAAGACTGTTAACTAAGTCTCAGCTCAAGATCGTCGGCGTTCGAAGACAGAGGATTTGAAGTGCTATGTCGCCGTTTGCACCAATTCTGCGTTATCCAAATCTCCTTTTGGGTCAGATAATTCTGGTACCACAGCAAAACAGAGAAGGACTAAGAACCAGACGACCACAAAGACATACGATGAAACGCAGTTTCGTGAGGCGTAGGCATGCCCAAGTTTGATTTGAAAGTCAAGAAAATCATGGATCTATTGGACCTCAATTGGACACCCATTGCAGGTGAATTCACTAATAATGCAGATGAAAGTGGAGATTCCTCGAAAAAACTGAGTATATGCGAGGCTTTTGATTTAGTAAGACGAAAGAACATTGTCCTAAACATTTCCAAAGTGAACTGCACATGTGCCGGCGGCAGGCACTTCACAGGTCTAGAGTTTCTTCCTTCAGAATCTATCGCCTCTGTCTTGACGAAACAAGGACACAAAGTTTATGATTCAATGAACACTGCCGTAGCTTCGAGTAAATAACCAGCCTCAACCAGTCAACAGAGGAGACTTTTTCATTTTGGGTCCTCTGGCTAAATTTGAATCTAATCCTGACATAGTTTTCTTTTTCACTAACGCTGCTCAAGCCGACAGACTTCTGGGATTAATTTCCTTCAAAGGTGCTGAACCTTTGACGTACTATCCCGCGAGCAGCATTTGCTCCACAATAACGAATGTGCTTGGCAAGTGGAAAGCCTGAGATTAACCTCATCTCATTCTTCGAAAGACGAGGAGGGAGGTGGTCTCAAAATGAGTTCATTATGGCAATGCCCCTGAAAGCTTTTGAAGCTGCAGTCAGAAATATCCCGCATTCCGGTTTTGGAACAGCCTAGACCGTTATGAACGAAGACTGAGATTCGCTCAACAAACCTATCTGGACATCTTCTCTTTCAAAGATGCGCCATAATTGTTATGAGAAAGAACCAAAGATTGTTAGCTGGTGAGTAACTTGAGTTCAAAACATAGAGTACTGAAGAAGAATTTTGAGACCGAGATTCGAGTTGACAAGATCAATTTGCCTTTGAACCATTTCGTTCAGGAAACCCTTGCTAACATGATGGTTGGTTTTCTGAAGACTCTCAAGGAAGTTGGGGATGAAGAGCCGACGACTATTGAAGTAAGAATAAAGAAGCTTCCGACATCGGTAACAGTGGACGCCCACAAATACCCTTGACACAAAAAGAGAAACCTGTAGCACGTTGGTGGGGCTGCCCGGATTTGAACCGGGGTCACGAGCGCCCGAGGCTCATAGCCTAGACCAAACTAGCCGACAGCCCCTTTAGGTTACAGTGTGATTTTCGAACCAGAAAATAAGTGTTCCCCAACACCTTTAAACCCTTGTCACTAATACTAGGGTTACCACTTTGGGGGTTGGCAGGAAGGGTGTCTGCTCCGCATCGGGTCAGAGGAGTGAGGGTCTTGAAAGCTGTCTCATCACCTCTGAGATTGCAGATTCTGAACCTACTTTTTGACAAGAGCCAGCTCTCCTACACAGAACTCATGAGTTCTTTGAAAATGAACCCGGGAAGAGACGCCGGAAGGTTTGCATATCATCTGAAGTTTCTGCTGAAGGCAGACTTAGTTGAGGCTGACGTTGAAACAAGAAAGTACTTTCTGACAGATCTGGGCAAGATGGTAATCGACGTCGCGGACAGAATCGACAAAAGGGCTCTCAAGCCTAAGAGTACCTTGGTTCGTACTAGTCGTCTCGGGATGGAAGAATTTGACGCTAACAAAATTGCCAATTCACTCATTAGAGAGGCGAAGATGCCCGCAGAACTCGCCCAGAAAGTTGCTAAAGAGGCAGAGAAAAAGCTCATTAGGTCAAAAACAAGGTACTTGACAGCTCCGCTCGTCCGGGAAGTCGTAAACGGAATGCTGATAGAAAACGGTTTTGAGGACTATCGAAACAAGCTCACACGGTTAGGAATGCCTGTTTATGACATAAACAGTTTCCTCGAATCTGGAAGAAGAAGCCTTCGCAGCTCAACTTCAGTTACTGAGCTAGCCGGAGACACCGTTTTCAAAGAATACGTACTATTAAATATTTTCCCAAGAGACATATCAGACGCGCACTTGTCTGGAGCGTTGCACGTTGACAATCTTGACTCGTGGATCCTGCGACCAAGCGAAATAATGCATGACCTCAGGTTTTTCATAGAGAACGGTTTGAACCTAGAAAGAATCAACCCTGCTTTAGGAGCCTACCAACCGCCACGAGATCTCGAAAATGCACTTGACATCACCTTTAACGCTTTGCTTTACAGTGCGAGCGAGATTGATAACTCGCAAATGGTGGATTACTTCAATGTTTTCCTTGCACCGTTTGTGGAAGGCGTCCAACCTGGCAGAATGAAAGATCTGTTGCAAATGTTCATTTCGAACCTTAACCGACATCTGAACATCTCGCTGGGTCTAGAGCTTTCCGTGCCGGATTTTCTTAAAGGAAAACCAGCGCTGGGTCCAAATGGAAAGCGCGTGGGAACTTACAAAGACTTCGAGGACCAAGCTCAGCTTCTGGCGAGTCTAATCATCGAAGTCATTGATGAAGAAGGAACGCGTAAACCAATTCTGGCTCCAAGCCTAGCCGTGAAGATACGTCCAGAGACCCTGACACTTGAGAGGGCAAGAGCGTTGCTTCTGAAAGCACACAAGTTGGCAACGAATGCTGGCATCGTGTCGTTCGTCAATGTTTTGAAGAAAGAAAGAAAACACGATGTTTTTTCGTCATCGGGGGTTCGATTGAGCCAAGAGGTAGATGGTGATTGGGAGACTGATACCCTGCGTACTGGATTGTTGGGCACAGTAACTTTGAACATGCCACGTATAGTCTATGAAACTGGGAAGGATAAAGCAAAGTTCTTCGAGGCTCTGAGAGAGAAAATCGAGATGGCGAGTCGAGCATTGGACATCAAGTATGCAGCACTGAGAAGTCGAGGACAGGCTTTGCTACCGTTCATAATGCAAGGCGGGAACGGCGATCAATATTTCAGGCTCGAAAAATGTTCAAGAATAATAAACATCGCAGGACTTAGAGAAGCCGCAGTCACATTCTCTGAAGGGAACATAGATGAAGAGAAAACCGCAACTTTCGTTTCGGAAGTTGAACAAAACGTGTCTGCTTTTATACGCAAGATGGGAAAAAGGCGAGGGAAACGCGTCGCCCTAGGGCTACTCCTCGCTGATGACGCAGCTGAAAGATTGGCACAGGCAGACATAGAAAAGTATGGAATCGCCAAAGTGAAGTTTTCTGGTACGCGAGACAGACCGTTCTATTCTACAGCCAATAGGTTGACACTCGGTGCAGGAAAGCTTTCAACCGACACTCTGACTTTTGAGAGTAAAACAACAGAATTGCAGGAAGGTGGAAGCCTTGCCATAATAGGACTCGGTGAAGTCAACTATGAACCAAGCGACCTGATGGCAATTTCAATCCAACTCCTCGAGAATCACGCTGTGGCGTTTTTTGCCTACGAGCGTAAACTCACGTATTGTGCGAATTGCAAGAAAAGTTGGTTCGGTTTGCTACGCAAGTGTCCTGCTTGCGGAGCGATAGGAACTCTTACGGTTTTTGATCGTTTCGCAGGCGCTTGACGCTTTTGCCGCGATGTCACTTCACAGCGCCCAGTATTAACGCTAGCAAAGCCATACGGACGACTATTCCGTTTCGTACTTGTTGGAAGTAACGTGCATACGGTGTATTATCCACTTCGGGTGCTATCTCATCAACTCTTGGAAGCGGATGAAGAATCGTCAAACTTTTTTTAGCGTCGCCAAGCGCTTGAAGATCTATTCTGTATGCACCTTTGACCTTAGCGTATTCTGCCGGATCTGGAAAACGCTCTTTCTGTATCCGAGTTACATAAAGGACATCGACGATCGGAATTATCCTCTCAACATTAGTTTTTTCAGTAACCGAAATACGTTCCTTTATCGTCTGAAGAACTTCACGCCGCATTCTCAGAGTCTCAGGAGAAACCAAGTACAACTCGATGTTGTAGAGTGAAAGGGCATATGCTAAAGAATGAACAGTTCGTCCATAGCGCAAATCTCCAACAAGCGCAATCTTGAGCCCATCAATCTTCCCCTTTTCCTTGATCATCGTGTACATGTCGAGAAGAGCCTGAGTGGGATGTTCTTCTGCGCCACTGCCTCCGTTCAGAATCGGAACTCTTGAAAACTCTGCGGCAAGCCGAGCCGCGCCTTCCAAGGGATGACGCATCGCGATCACATCTGCGTAATTCTCAACTGTACGTATCGTGTCAGCCAAGTTTTCGCCTTTCTTAGCAGAAGATATTTCGGCTTCTGCGAAACCCAACGTTGACCCACCGAGCCGTTGCATCGCTGATTCAAAGCTCAAACGTGTACGAGTGCTTGGTTCGAAGAACAACGTCGCGAGTATCTTTCCCCTCAACATTTGGGAACCCTTCCCAACCAAAAGTTCCATCGTCCTAGCAGTTTTGAAGACGTGATTGATTTCGTCCTTCGAAAAATCTTTGATAGAGATTACGTCTCTGCCTTCAAACCCCAAATTCACACCCAACACACATCTAACCAACTACTAGATAAGAATTGAGCTAAACAAGCTATTTCGGAATTGATTCGCAAATCCAAAAGAAAATAATCGAATATTATTCGGATAGATTTTGCTTTTCTCGTTAGGTAATAACCAACGACTTATGATAATCCGCGACAACGTATTTCTTTCCTTTCTGAACGATCTTGTGTCCCTCTTTTTCCAAGAGTTTTCTCTGGCCTTCGACTCCGCCTGGATACTTTTCGTTTATCTCTCCTTCAGCCTTTAGGGTTCTCCAGTAGGGCGTGATGTCCGTTCTTTTTTCTTTTTGCTCCTCAGCTGCGCCTGCGGCGATTCGCGCAAATATACCGGTCGTGATGGGACAGCAAATCGTTGCTTTATGTTTCTTAGCAAGAACCGCGCGAATCTCATTTATTGTTGTGACTTTTCCTAGTGGGACTCTTCTCATTATTCCGTCAACCTCTATTGGAGCTGGAATGACAATTGTGCCTGTACCCCAGCGCTTGCTCATTTTAGCCGTGATTTTTTCGACTCTTGGCAAATCTTTGCTATCTTCGAGTTTCTCGGTCCAACTCTTCTTCCGTGACATTTTGTCACCTTCAGAGAAATCGTCAGCCTGTTCTAATAAGCGTTAACAATATTATCTGCGGTGGAACATGCAGGGGAAATTTCTTGCGGGTCAAGTCTTTTATCTGCGTTTGCTGCATAAGGTTTTTCTTAAGAGGGAGTTTCAAATGACCGAAACTGAGCTGCGGGTTTCCAAAATTAAGGATGGTACCGTGATTGATCACATTACCAGCGGACACGCTTTGGATGTCGTTAGAATCTTGGGGATCACAGGCAAGGAAGAGACGCCTATCACGATAGCCATCAATGTACCTAGCAAGCGTTTGAAAAGAAAGGACATCGTTAAGATTGAAGGACGAGAACTGAAACCTCAAGAAGTGCACAAGATAGCATTGATCGCGCCCCACGCCAGCATCAACATCATTCGTGACTACAAGGTCATAAAGAAAGACGAGGTGAAGCTGCCGAGCATCATCGACAACATAATCAAGTGTGCTAACCCCGCCTGCATTAGCAACAGTAACGAACCAGTTAAGGCCAAGTTCTACGTTGATTCTGAAGAGCCTTTGCTGCTGAAATGTCATTATTGTGGCTATATCGTTGAAAAGAAGGATGTTCTGCAGCAGTTTTAGTGCTTCCGTTGAATGTTCCGTGCTCCAAAACGTTTATATCGTAAGATAGCATATTCTATATTTGGATATGTCCGCTCGAGGACATATTGTATAGGTGCACAACAAAAATACACAAGGTGAAACACATGATTGAAATACTCATGTCCAACCTGTGGATAATCGCGCCCGCCGTGTGGGCATGCTTCATCACTTATGCTGTATGGTTTTCGACAAGAG
Source organism: Candidatus Bathyarchaeota archaeon (assembly GCA_963845885.1). GTDB lineage: Archaea > Thermoproteota > Bathyarchaeia > Bathyarchaeales > Bathycorpusculaceae > DASPPK01. Next base: position 13,603 of record CAWJTU010000001.1, on the reverse strand, counting down.
CAAAGAGGTTCGCTCCATTGACAATAACAGAAGCAAAACAGTTGTGGGCCATTCACCGACAGAGCGTAAAGTGCGGCAGCAAGAAATGGAGACAGATCAGAGTCCGTGGTCGGACGGTTGGTTTTGAGTGTGGCTGCGGTCACAGACACATGCAGAGACGCCCAATAGTCGCCGGCTCTCCTGCAGCGTCCGTGTCCATGGCAACGACATTCAACACGACTCGGAGTTCTCGGCGCTCCTCTTGAGAACATGGAAACTAGCGCATTGAAGTCCGATTAGGTTCAAGCTGACTCCGCCTAATGGTTATCTGGGCTTTGCCGAAATCGGTCCTGGGCTTCTTTCATAAGATCCATGAACTTTTTCCGTTTGAGAATTTTTCCTTGGCCTATTCCTAGACACTCATCAGTGTACGAAAAGATATACGCGTCTCTTGCTTCAGATTTCAGTTCGAAGGGGTAAAATCGACAGACGAGAGGTCTGAGAGAATATATTGTACAAGAATCTTTGTTGAGAAAAACGCATTTGCCATTTCTGTTTTTTCGCATCTCATGAACGTAAGGTGCTTGTCCATCGATCTTGCATGCAAAGTCTGTGATAGTTAGGTTTTTCGTCTCAGAGATTCTTCTAGCTTCAGCTTGCGTCATGACGATGTGCCTGGTTCTGGTTCTGGTGTCTCCACAGCACAAAGTGCATCTTGCGCATCGAAAACGGACATTCTTTGGATAATTGAAATCGTTCTCTTTCTTCTGCATTGCCTATTGGTTCATGAAGGAACACAGTAAAAACGTTTTCGCGATGTGAGTGGATTTGCGTCTTAACGAGTCTGTCAGTAGTCTGCGATTTGCTTGGTTTCAGGCGGTGGCGGAGGAGGAGAAATAGAGTTGTTTCCCCGTGAGGTTGGACGATTCTTCCGTTGGAGTCTTTCACTAGTGACTCCGTCGAATTCCGTTGTTTTTGTCTCATTCGTCTTCACGTTTCTGTAAGTCACTCTGTATCTTGGCGCGTAAATCACTGCTCGTTCACTTACTTCAAAAAGTTCGTTGACAACTCTGCTTATTTCCTTCGGGCGCTTGAGTATTTTGGATCGGATCATGTCAACGTCCGCGTTTTCAGGAATTTCTTCTGCATTACACTCCGCGAGTATTTTCTTAGGGTTTTTCTCTGAAGGAGCAGATGGGAGTCTTTCAAGACTGACGTCTTGGCCAAATCTGTCCAGAAGGAGAGTATCTTTGGCATTGTTCACGATTCGTTCTTCTCCCTCCAGTCTAATCACATTATGATCCTTGGCAGATGATTGCATTGTCTGTTCAGGTTTGAGTTCGTGGTTGAGAAGAATGACCTCTAACACTTGTTTGTCGATGTTGACTGAATAGAGACATCTGCGATAAAAGTCGAGACAATATGTTCCACTTACCATTATGTACGGTTCATAATATTTATCGATTGAGACGAATTCGACCTCTTCTGGTTTGGGCTTAAGAAATCCCAGTCTGGTATACAACTGATCTTTGATTTTCTCCCCAGCCAGTTTTATGACAGTCGGGTCGATTCGAGTTTCGTAGACTATCGTTTTTCTTTCCACTATTTTTTCTGTGGAAGGTTGATTCTCAGCTGATACTACTACCTTTTCATCATATCTTGTTTCAGTCAAGATTGAACCCTCAGTGGCTTCTCCATCTCAGATCTAATAGCACTTATGAATTGACAACACGAATCACAGTTACACATTGAACGCATTTCTGTTTCGTTCCCTTAATCATAACCGATTTTCTGGCTATGGTTTCCAGTGACTCTTCACTATAGATTGAATGTTCATAATCGTTTTATCATAATGGATTCGCAGTTTCTACTATTCGTCGTTGCAAGTTACATACGCAAAGAAGTGGATCTGATGACTGAGTACCCTGTCGAGTCTTCTATTGGAGTAGCAGTAGACTTAGAGAAAAGAAAGCAAATCCGGGTTCTTCATGTCGATGATGAACCTGGCCCATTGAAGACAACTGAGCAATATCTGAAAATGCAGGGCCAATTTCATAGTCGACAGTGCGCAATCCGCAGAAGAAGCTTTAGAAAGATTACAGAAAACGAAGTATGACGTGATTGTTTCAGATTATCAGATGTCACGGAAGGACAGTTCGAAATTTCTGAGAGAACTTCGAAAGAGCGGTAGCAGGATTCCATTCATTATGTTCTCAGGCAGAGGCAAAGAAGAGGTTGTCATAGAAGCGTTGAATCTAGGCGCCAGTCAATACCTGAAAAAAGCGGGCGATCCCGAGACGGTGTACGGCGAACTCGCACACTGTATAAGAGAGGCTGTGCAAATCAAGGAAGCGGAAACGAAACTGAGAGATTCTGAAGAAAAGTTTAGGAAGATCTTCGATAGCGCCAACGATTACTTGATTTACTTGGACACTTCGGGAAAGATTCTCGATATCAATGAAAATACTCTGAAAGTTTTTGCAGGATCGAAAGAGGAGCTTATTGGCAAGAGATTAATGGACCTAGACATTTTTCCTTCGAATATGAACACGTTCTGGGAGACGTTTCCAAAAATCCTAACGGGAGAAATGGAAAAAGGCGCAGTAGTTGAAGTGTGCGTCAGGAACAAGAAGGGTGAGCAAGTGTGGTTAGAGTGCTCACAATCGCTCATCGAGAGCAATGATAAGTGACTGGGTTGCTTGTTATTGCTAGGGACATCACTGATCGCACTAGAGCTCAGGAAGGTTTCTTTGAGAGTCAGCAAAAGTTCTCAGCTCTCTTCAATGGCAATCCCGAAGCTACGGTATATACAGATCCTGAAATGCGCATTCTGGACATTAATCCTCGTTTCACAACATTGTTTGGATATTCAATAGGTGATGTGAAGGGCCATAGCCTCAATGACGTTGTGGTACCTCGGAACTTGATGGAAGAAGCAAGGATGTTGGATGAGAAAACCGCAAAGGGATACGTCTATCATGACACTTTCAGAATGAGAAAGGACGGGTCCCTTATTCCAGTTTCAGTCTCCGCCGCACCGATTTCTATTCAAAACCGTCTGGCAGGGTATATTGCCATTTACAAAGATATTTCCCAGAGGAAAAAGGCGGAAAAAGACTTGCAGACAGCTCTGAAAAGGCTGGAGATCATGAATGAGAAGCTTCGGGTGGTTGGCGGTTTGTCCAGACATGATGTTCGGAATAAGATGGCGTCAATCGGTGGATACGCGTATTTGGCAAAAAAGGAGTCAGAGGGCAATAGCCAAAGTCTTAGGATACCTCGAAGAGATAGAAACTGCAATTCAGCAATCAGCAAGGATTTTTGATTTCGCCAGAGCTTACGAAATGCTGGGTGCTGAAGAATTGGCGCATCTTGACGTTGAGAAAATAGTCGACGAAGCGACTGCTCTCTTCTCGGATTTGAGACGTGTGAACATAGACAACGATTGCAGGGGCCTGACTGTTCTTGCAGACTCACTATTGCGACAGCTATTCTACAATTTGATCGACAACTCGTTGAAGCACGGCCAGAAAGTTACAAGAATCAGAGTTCTCTACGAGAAAATGAATCAGCAGGAGCTGAAGCTGATTTACGAGGATGACGGAATAGGCATAGCAGACTCTGACAAACCGAAGCTGTTCAAAGAAGGTTACAGCACCGGAGGGAGCACGGGTTATGGGCTGTTCCTCATAAAGAAAATGATGGAAGTATACGGTTGGTCAGTTCAAGAAGCAGGTGAGCCTGGTCAAGGAGCACGGTTTATCATAACGATACCCAGAACAAACTCGAACGGAAAAGATAACTACCAAGTTATCTGAAGCGGTTAAGAACGAGCAAGTAACTTTCATAGTTCGGTTTTTCGTTGTTTTTTGGTCAAAAACACCCTACCCCCCTCCCCCCTAGGTTCTTGAAATAGAACTCGGGATAAAGGACTGGCTCAAAGGAGAAAGATGACGGCAAAACCGGTTTTGCGGAGATCCCGTGGCGTGCATCGCTTCCCTTTTCTAACCACTTAGCTTAACGGTAGAAAGTCTTAAGACCTACGTAGGGTAATGCCATTTAGTGTGAGTATTGGTCTGTGAGGATTATTGTATGCCTTCATTGGAAAAGAAGAATAAGCAAAAGAAAAAGAAGCACGAGGACAAAGTGGGGAAATAGCAGGAAATTCATAACCTGCGTTTATGCCTAGTTTCATCGCGTATTTGCAGCGTAGTTTGCGCGTTTTTCCTCAAGTTCCGGCACTATGCTATTATTGTGCCCTGAAATGTCTAAGTTCCAGTATGCTAACAAGAATGCGAAGGCAGGTAGTCCATGACTAAAATTAGCTGCCCTAACTGTGAAGAAAATAAGGAACTCGTGGTCCTAAAGTGTGATTCCTGTGGCTCCATGACCATGAAATGTCTCAAGTGCAAACGTGCCTTCAAAATTGAGGAAGGAAAACTGATTCCCATCAAAGAATAAGGAATGCTGGTGTATTTACTAGATTTCTCTCCATCGTGCTTTGCGTGCTGCTATGAAGAATAAGACGACGGTTATGGCTATCAGAATGCTCCAATCCAGAGCGAGCGTTTCTATTGTCGTCGGTTGAAATCCGGATGCGTTCTGAGCTATTTCCGCCGCGTATGTGGTGGGTGACAGGTATGCTAGGTACCTGAAAGGAAGCGGTATGTATGTAATGGGGTAATACACGGGCGGTATCGTTGAGAAGAGCATCGAAAGAAGTCTCATGAATGCAAAGCTTTGAACTATGTCGCTGGAAAAAGTGGAAAGCGTGTAGCCAACAGCCATGGATGCAAAAAACATCAAAACTAGAACACCAACGAACTCCAAAATTCCAAAAGCATTAAACACCAGATAATAGTTTGCGAGTACGGTGAGCACGACCAACGCGGGAATTGAGTAAACGATTTCTGACAAAGCTATTCCCGTCATGTAGGTTAGCCATGTAGTCGGAGAGCTCACAACCATGTCCTGTAATTTGAAATCATTCTTCAAGTGCGACATGTCAGCTTGCAGTGACATGCCACTCGAGAACATGCTCATGATGAACCCGCCTTCAATTGCTTGTCCAATGAGACTGCCACGGCTCACGAACACTATCAAAGCCAGAAATGACAGTGGAGAAAGAACGGTGTTAATGAGCACGATAGGATAGTTCCTCATCTCGTACAAGGCGTTTACAAGTATCGCGGCTAGAATCTGGCTGCTTCTACTCCTCTTCTGCGACAAGCTCTCCTTGCTCTGCAGCTTCTTTGCCTCCTTGTCGAATCACATAATAAACGAAAATGTCGTCAAGCGACACAGGATTAATGGTGAACTTGAACCCGCCCTTTGATAATTCCCTTGAAATTCTGAAAGCTTCCTCCTCCGTCGTGAATATCCGAACAAAATCGTCTTTCCCAGTCAATGTCTCGCCATCTGAAACCTTGAGCAGCTCAGACGGAGGCTTTGAAAGCAGTTTCACGCTGTAGTTGTACTTCATGCTTCTTCTCAGGTCGTCAAGGCTTCCCATCCGAATCATTTTACCCTGATCTAGGATCCCGATTTCATCTGCCAGCTCCTCCGCCTCCTCGAGATAATGCGTAGTGAGAAACGTGAAACGCTCATTCCCGATGTCCTTGAGGATTTCCCAAAATTCCCTTCTAGATATGGGATCCAACCCGGTCGTAGGCTCGTCGAGAAAAATGATTTCAGCCTCTGACGACAGAACCGTGGCTACCAGAACCTTCCTCTTCATTCCTCCTGAAAGCTTGCGATTCAGAGTCTTAGAGTATCCAGTGAGCCCCACCCTATCAAGCGACTCTTGAGCTCTCTTCTTTGCCTCAGCGTAATCGAATCCTCTCCAGAGAAGGTACGACAAGACGGTTTGCATCGGAGTCATCCAAGGTATCGGTCTCGCTTCTTGAGGCACTATGGCGATTTTTTCTCTGAGTCTGCGTGCATCCTTCATGACGTCTGCGCCGTTTATGGTGGCTGTTCCAGAAGTTGGTTCAAGTTCAGTCGCAAGCACTCTCACGAGCGTTGTCTTTCCAGAACCATTCCGGCCTATCAGCACGAACACGCCGCGGGAAGGAATAGAAAAGCTAACGGAGTCCAAAGCCTTAGTTTCGCTGTCTCCGTAAATCTTTGTCAAACGATCGCATACGATTGACCGAGAGCCTTCTCGCATGTTGACACTCACAGGCACGTTGAGTTTTCATGAAGCTGTTAACTCTTTCGGTAACGAGAAGAAACCCATGAAAAAGCTTAAGGAGTGGCGTTTGGTTGTGCACGATTGCGACGTGGAGATGTTTTCCGCAAATTTCCTTATTTCGCGCCCGTGACGTATAATTGAGGTCCATCTTTACATCATGGTGGCTTCTTGCGGAAATAGGCTATCGTTCCCAGAATTAATAGAAGAACTCCGATCGACCCGATAGTAACGAAGGATTCTAGATAAAGAAACTCTGAAATCCGCATATAAAGGAATAAGTTTTGAAGAGACAGAAGGGCTAGGGCTCCTCCACCTCCCCACATTGCGCCTGCCAATCGGTTGCCGGAGCTCCCGGAAAACCCAGGTTTTCTCTCAAGCAGCACGCCAATGAGCAAGACTACTACTCCGGCCACAGCGATTGTCTGGTAAGTTGAGATTGCATAGTTCAGATCCCTAAACACGTAGTGGCTGCTGGGGTTCACCCCAAATCCTTCAAATATGGAGCTCAACGTGCCGTACATATAGGTAGCATTGAACCACCCGAATAATCCGGAAATAATAAACCCTATTGCAAGTCCAATTGCGATACCGTTATTCCGTCCAGCTCTGCGTTCGGACACACTCAGCCCACAATTACTAGTGTACTTTTAAGTATTAAAAATGACCTTCGTCTCGCGTAACATGCCGCATGCACGAGTTCTATGCGCAGATTCAGCGCGCGCAGATTTAGGCTGTATTAGGTCTGAAACGTTTGAATTTTTCAAGGAAACTGAGACTTTTTCTATGCATTATTCAGCGCTAGAAGTAGGGCTGGTTTTTCGTAAGGCTCTCTGCAAGTTCCGAGTAGGTGTCGATGATGGCTTCTCTTAAATCCGTCCCCAGGCTTTTTTTCGTCACTCTTTCCCGCAGGATTTCAGAGAGATTTCCGCGTTCTATTCTTCTCTGGATTATGGGGAGATATTTTTTTTCGTCTGCTGTGGCATTCGTTAGAGCGATGTTGTAATAATATTCGCAGACTCGTCGTGCAGTCTCTCCGTGTGGGTGATGAACGCTGGCGTTGAGTCCGTTCATCATGATTGCGTTGAGATCCTGTACTAGGAATGTGTGAGGAAGAAACTCTGGGTCTTGATTCATTAGTCCCCTCAATGCGGCTCTGATGAAACAGCTCAATGCGACGTCTGATTTGATGCATTCTTGTTCGTCCATTATTCGAATTTCGATGGCTTTTCTGTCGAACCTGAATATCACTCCTCGGCTGTTCACCCATTCCTTGTTCAGGATAAGCTTGTCTGAGCCTGCCTTGGATAGATCGTCTGAGTACTTGCCTATGATGTTCGTTTTGTATTGGCTGAATGAGGCCGTGTATTCTGGGATCACGTCACCTGTTACTGACGGGATTTCTTTTTGGTTTTGCGTGTAGAAGTACAGTCTGTTGTCGACTCGGTCTCCGAGCCTGCCTTCGTAGATTGGTGAAGAAGCGCTGATTGCGGACAAGTATGGGCATATGTTTGCAAGCGTGTTGTTAAGGAGGATTGCGCTTTCTTCGTTTGAGTATGGGAGGTTGAGGTGGAAGCTCTGAATGTTGAGCCATCCGTGCCGTTTGAGGTTGAAGATCTTGCTATAGGCCTCGTAGATTTGTCTGTGGCGGTGGGGCCAAATTCCCGTTTCGTCGAGTTCTAGTAGTGGGTGCATGCCGGTTCCAAGAAGATGTGCGTGAAATTTACGTTGCAGGAAATCCTGAATCGTCAAGATGGCTTTTTGCATTGTTTCCTCAAATTCCACCGGTGTCTTGAAGGGAGCGTTGGGCTTGAATTCCATGACGTGTAGTTGAAGCTCTTTGCCAAAGGTATAGCTTGGCTGTCTTACGAAGTTGACAATTCGACCATGGAAATCCTTTATAATTTTGTCTGCGATGGGTAATGCCTCAAGCTCGTCATTCACAATTGAAAACTCGTGTTCTGGACCCAGGACTTCCAGGGTTTTGTACGTGAAGGCTCAACTCTTGATGAAGCTGTTCTTCACGATTGAATATAAAGCTACGATCAAATATTGTGCAAGTATGCAGGGTTACGCGCGCGCCAAAAGAGATTGTTTATCTGAAAAGCAGTATCAGTGCAATGAAATACAGAAACATAGAGTTCCAGACTAAGAGAGCTTCTATGGTTTTTCCTCTTCGCCACAGTAACACAGTGGCTATCAGAAATGCCAAGATCGAGAGTATTAGTAAAGGAAACAAGGTAATCTGAACCATTATCACTTTTTATGCCCCAGTCTAGTTAGTTGGTGGAATAACCTAATAAGTTGTACTTGCTTGGGGCTCGTAAGACTATAGCGCACGCTGGACTTTCATGGAAGTATCAAAGAGAGCAGTAGTATCAAGGCGCCTATCAGCAAAACGATTTTTCCAAATCTTCTGAGATCCTGCGCTTCAACTGGTATGGCAACCCTAAACCACACAGTTTCGTCAGGATCCTTGCCTAGCGTCAGCACCAAGCTCATCACTCCGATGAGAGCAATTGCACCGCCGATGAACACGACGTAACCGTTCATTACGTTCGTACAGTCTCTAATATGCCAGATTTATCAGTATCGCGCACTAGACGTCAACTTTGATTCCGTGGGTGGCTACGTTCTTGAGCTTCTGGAAGCACGCGCATTCGGTTTTTCAGGCGACCAAGAATTTTCCGTTCTTGTAAACTAGTTCATTATCCGCGTAGATTTCGCCGCCTTTTTTCATGTCTTTCAGGATGTCCCAGTGGATCGTCGACTTGTTTAACCCTCCCGTCTCGGCGTAAGAGTTTCCGAGAGCCATGTGGATGGTTCCGCCCATCTTCTCGTCAAAAAGCATTTCTTTGGTGAATTTCGTTATTCCATAGTTTGTTCCAATAGCGAATTCGCCTATGTGGTCAGCTCCGTCTATCTTCAGGATCTCTTTCAACAGTTCATATCCTTTGGCGGCTTCGGCTTTCACCACTTTGCCGTTTTTGAATGTGAGGCTTATGTCTTCAACTTCTTTGCCTGAGTATATTCCAGGATAGGTGAATCTTATTCTGCCGTTTATCGAGTTTTCCACTGGTCCCGTGTAGACTTCGCCGTCTGGCATGTTGATTTTTCCGCAGCAGTTCAGCCATTTTCTGTCTTTGACGCTGAAAGTCAGGTCTGTGTCCTCGCCGACGATTCGAATTCGACTGGTCTTGTTCATAGATGCACAGGTTTTTTCCTGTTGTTTTTCTATTTTTTTCCATTCTTTGACAGGGTCCTTTCTATTGAGCAGACAACTGTTGTAGACGAAGTCTTCGTATTCTTCAAGCGACATCGCGGCTTCCTGAGCTTGGGCGTTGACTGGGTACGGCAGGATTGTCCATCTAAGTTTTCCTTCAGCGTAACGTTTCATGAATATCTCATTGATCTCTCTTTGTGATGCCCTGTGCTTCCTTATTTTCGCAGGGTCTATGCTTGTCAGTTTCTTGGGGTTGGTGTCGCATAAGACTCCGATTGACACGTCGATGTTTTCAAAAAGGAACTTCGCGAAGGGAGGGACGAATTCCAGCTGCTGGTCCTTTGCATACTTGTAGAAGGTGTAGTCGAATTCAGAGATCGGTACGAATAAGGGATGGGCGCCGTTGAGCAAGCATTCTTTGTATAACTCGCCAATCAACGGTAAGGCCGACGTGTTTCCCCGTATAAGCACTTGCTCCTTGGGTTTTACGTTTACACTGTAGTGGACACATAGTTTCGCCAGTTTACCAACTCGAGAGTCTGACATTTCAACCGCCCTTTAGAATTTGATCAACGAATAGACTGCAACAGCTAATATGGCTTATCCATGCTCGTACCCGGCACTTGTTTTCTAGTGTGCGCGAAGGAATAATGTACAGCAGTTGGGTTCTGGTTCGATTCTGAGTATTAATTGTGGCTTCATAATGGCTTTATCACGTGTAATCCGTGTTGTAACTATTCGGCTTCACTGAACAGCGCAAAGCATAGAAGGCATTCAAATGGAAGAGCATGTGGTTGAATCTTCTGGAAAAATAGTGTTAGATTTGAACGGTAAGATACGTGTTCTGCATGTGGATGATGACTCTAGTCTTCTGAAGGTTGCTAAGCAATGTTTGGAGATGGAAGGACCGCTTGAAGTTGACTCGGCCATTTCTGTTGAAGAAGCATTGATGAAACTAGAGAAGGATAAGTATGACGTCGTGGTTTCGGACTACCAGATGCCTGGAAAAGACGGTCTAGATCTTCTGAAGGCGCTGAGAACTACAGGGAATGCTATTCCTTTTATCATGTTTACTGGAAAGGGCAGAGAAGAAGTTGCAATAAAAGCGCTCAACCTTGGAGCCAACCAATACCTCAACAAAGTGGGAGAAACTGAAACTGTTTACGTGGAGCTGGCTCACAGCATAACCGAACTGGCCAAGATTGAAAGATCTGAAGAAAAGCTAAATGAATCGGAAGCGGCCTTGTTAGAAAGAGAGAAGAAGCTGGAGGCAATATTCGCTTCGTCTCCTGATCCCATTACAGTTTTTGATCTGAAGGGAAACGTGGTCGAACTCAACGAAGCTGCAATGAGATTGCACGGTTTCGCTGGAAAAGAGGAAATTTTGGGCAAGAGCTGTTTTGACTTTGTGGCTCCCAAAGATCATTCTAGAGCAATGGAAATGTTTGGAAACGCGCTGAAAAAGTCTGTAAAAAAAGCTGAATTCTCGCTCTTGACCGTTGATGGTCGCGAATTCCCTGCAGAATTGTACTCAAGTGTCGTTAAGGATACCATTGGCAGACCTATTTGCGCAGTCGTGGTAACAAGAGATGTCTCTGAGCGTAAGAAGGCAGAGGAGACGCTGCGGGAGAGTGAGGAGCGTTTTTCCACGATATCTGCCGCGGCGTTTGAAGGAATCGGAATCAGTGAGCAAACGAAAATCATTGACGCTAACGATCAATTGAGTAAGCTGTTGGGATATGAACCGGGCGAACTGATAGGCAAGTCTGCGTTCGATTTTGTGGCTCCTGAATCACGCGACCTTGTTATGGCAAATATGCGAGCGGGATTCGAGGGTCCGTACGAGCATTTGGCAATTAGGAAAGATGGTTCTGTTTTCCCAGTTGAGATACGGGCCAAAGCCATTCGTTACAAAGGAAATATGGCCAGAGTAACTGCAATCCAGGACATCACTGAGCAAAAGAAGGCAGAAGAAGCCCTCCGACAATCTGAACGAAAGTATAGGGAGCTCTTTGAGAATGCATATGATGTCATACTTGTACTCGATCTGAATGGAAGATTGACTGACGTAAACAACGCTGTTCTGCGGTACGGTTACAGAAAGGAAGATGTCGTCGGAAAAAGCATCCTTGATCTTGTTCCCAGAAAATATCACCCTGTCCTCATGAAGGACTTTTCTCAAGCAATTCAGGGAAAACCCGTCAAGAATGAAATCGAGATGGAAACTCCGAATGGAACTCTTATGTCAGAATATTGTGCCAGTGTCTTGATGAAAGAAGGAAATGTCGCTGGAGTGCAGGTGATTGTCAGGGGATTGGATGAGCGAAAGCAATTTGAAAAAACGGTTAAGGAGAGCCAACAGAGATTCAGGGGCTTGTTTATGGGCAATCCTGAAGCCGCCGCGTATCTTGGGCCAGACTATTGCGTTTTGGAAATAAACCCTCGCTTTGAAGAGCTCTTTGGATATTCTCTTGAGGAAATCAGAGGAAAAAACATCAACGATGTAATAGTGCAGAAAAGCGCGATGGGTGAAGCGGAGGCTTTGGATAGGAAAGCATTCGACGGATATGTTTACCACAATACAAAAAGGCGAAGAAAGGATGGATTATTGGTTCCTGTGGCCGTTTCTGCAGCTCCAATCTCGGTTGAAGGCAAGCCCACAGGAATTGTTGCGATGTACAAAGACATTTCAGATCTGAAGAATGCTGAGAAGAGGCTTGAAACAATGAATGAAAAGCTTCAAGTTGTTGGCGGATTGACCAGGCATGATATTCGGAACAAGCTCTCGGCGATAGCAGGAAATGTCTACCTTCTCAGAAAGCAATTGACTGGTGACAGTAAGGTTCAAGAAGAACTCAAGGACGTGGAAACTAATAGTCCAACAAACAGTGAGGATTCTTGAATTTGCAAGAGTCTATGAGTCGCTGGGCGTTGAAGAGTTAGTGTACATGGATGTTGAGAAAGCGATTGATGAAGCTGTCGCTTTGTTTCCAAACTTGAAAGGCATAAAGATAACAAACAAATGTTGTGGACTGACGTTGTTGGCGGACTCGCTGCTGCAGCAGATGTTCTACAATTTGATTGACAACTCATTGAAGTATGGCCAGAAAACCACCAGGATACAAGTTCATTACGAGGAAGCAGGCTGTGACGAGCTGAGACTGTTCTATGAAGATGACGGTGTCGGCATACCTGAGACTGATAAGGCTAAGCTCTTCAAAGAAGGTTACAGCACAGGCGGGAGCACGGGCTATGGATTGTACCTGATAAAGAAGATGATGGAAGTTTACGGTTGGACTATACAAGAAAAAGGTGAAACTGGCAAAGGAGCCCTATTTGCAATAACTATACCTAGAACCAATCAACATGGAGAAGAAAACTACCATATTGTTCAATCCACATAGCACGGCTCAGTGGAGCGCGCTAGGCGAACCGACACGCCGTTGCTCAGGCTTATCGTAATGGTCTTCGTTTGCTTTGCTGTCCTTTGTGTCGAACGCCCAAAAGGAAGACTTCAATTTGTCCCTCGGTCAGATTGCCTTCTATTTTTTCTCCAGAATCTGCAATAAAAGTTGGAAACACTTTGATCCTTTCAAGTTCCTTCTGAATTTCCCTCTCAAGTACGTTTTCTTTCCCAACATCGATAAGACGGATGCCAAAACTGTATTTCATAGCCAATTTTTCGCGATGTCGAGAACGTTCTGCTGGTTCTCTGGTAAGACATGGTCGTACGTTGCTTCTAAAGGTATGTCGTATTTGTCCACTGGGGAATTGAACGAATCTACTTGGGTTTCTCCAGTGATAGTCCTGACGCTTTTGACGTACAGCCTGATCACAGGTGAGCCTTCGAGTATTGCAGTGTCAAACGATTCACCTGAAGGTCTCACGTGACCCGCGTCATCATTCCATGATAAGTAGAGAACAGTTGTCCCCGCCGCTACGAGCACGCCCAAGAAGACGACGAAGCCCTCAAAGGAGGGTGGAACCAGATTGGAGTGTGACCACATAAGCAGGATGAAGAGACCAGCAACAAAGAATACTAACGAAAGAGCGGTCACGCCGAGAACCACTGCTTGAATCAGAGGATGAAGCCTCATGTCTTCACTGCACTTCCCATTTTATAGGATAAGCCAGTTATAGCTTTCGGGCAGAAGATTAAATGGTCAAGAGCAGACGGTTACATTCCCTTTGAAGATTTCAAATGCCTGTTT